>JAIUPA010000028.1 GCA_020161665.1 Pseudomonadota bacterium
CGACGGTACTCGAACTTGTCGACCGCCTTCATCAGGCCGATATTGCCTTCCTGAATGAGATCGAGGAACTGCAGACCACGGTTCGTGTACTTCTTGGCGATGGAAATCACGAGACGCAGGTTGGCCTCGACCATTTCCTTCTTGGCGATGCGCGCCTCGCGCTCACCCTTCTGCACCATATGCACGATGCGGCGGAATTCACCGATGGAAATGCCCGTTTCGGTCGCCAGATTCTGGATCTCCTGACGGATATCGCGGATCGTCTGGTTTTCCGACTTGGCAAATTCCTTCCAGCCGCGACCGGCCAGATTGGCAATCGACTTCATCCAGTTCGGATCAAGTTCAGCGCCGTGATACTGCTCAAGGAAGGAGTCACGCTTCACGCCGTAGGATTCGGCCAGACGCAGCAGGCGGCCTTCGTTCTGCACGAGGCGCTTGTTGATGTCGTAAAGCTGCTCGACGAGCAGATCGATGCGGTTCTGGTTGAGCGACAGCGACTTCACCGCCGTAACCAGCTGATCCTTCAGTTCCTTGTAGCGGCGCTCCTGAGCGGAGGACAGCGTGCCGGTGGCGGCCAGGCGGGCTTCCACCTGCTGGTCCTGCAGTTTGCGCAGCTTCTTGTAGGTGTCGGCAATCAGGTCGAGCGTTTCCATGACCTGCGGGCGCAGTTCCGCTTCCATAGCGGCCAGCGACAGGTTGGATTCGTCCTCGTCCTCTTCCTCTTCTTCCATCGGCAGCCCGTCACCGCCGACCGCCGTGATGTCATCATCATCATTGGCAGCGGACGGACGCGGACGGCGCGTCTTTTCCTTTTCCTCGGCAGCCTTGCGGTCAGCCTCGATCTTTTCCGGGCTCTGGAACTGCGGTGCAGCCTTGGCTTCCGGACCGGAATAAGTGGTTTCAAGGTCGATGATTTCGCGCAGAAGCGTCGAACCTTCATTCAGTTCGTCGCGCCAGATGATCAGTGCCTGGAAGGTCAGCGGGCTTTCGCACAGGCCCGAGATCATGGTCTCGCGACCAGCCTCGATGCGCTTGGCAATGGCGATTTCGCCTTCGCGCGACAAAAGCTCTACCGAGCCCATTTCGCGCAGATACATACGCACCGGGTCATCGGTACGGTCCGTCGGCTCTTTCTTCTTGGCAGTCGCAAGCGCCGTGCTGGCAGCCGGCGCAATCTCGCCGCCTTCGGATTCCTCGTCGTCGGATTCCTCTTCGTTGGAGGCTTCCTCGACGTCTTCATCCTCAACGACATTAATACCCATGTCGGAAAGCATGGCAAGGATGTCTTCGATCTGCTCGGAAGTCACCTCTTCCGAAGGCAGAACGGAGTTCAGCTCGTCCATGGTCACATAGCCGCGCTTCTTGGCGGCCTTGATCATTTTCTTGACGGCGTCATCGGAAAGGTCGAGAAGCGGACCGTCGTTTGAACCTTCGCGTTCGTTGTCGGCTTCTTCGTTTTCTTTGACTTTGGTCGCCATTTCGTCGCTTTCCCTGAAGCCGGAGCCATCCGCCGCACATGCGGGGCATGAGGCTGGACACTCCACTCGATTGTCTGCTCGCAACTCACAAAATACAGGCCTCGGCATTTCACATTGCCGGGCCTGTGTTCCGAATCACGCCTTCGAACCTAACGGATCGATCTTTAATTCTCGTTTAACCAGACACGCGGCGATGGCGCGCGCAGTCCGGCATTTTTGACTCAATTGGTGATTCCCAGATTTTCCCGCCCCGTCAAGTCTCCCGGCCGGAAATTCCCATGAAAAATCAAAGGAATCGCAAGAACCGGAGCGAAAGCGCCACAGGAGCCACAAAACATGACCTATATTTAGGCATGCCCCGCCGCAAAACAAGGGTCAGGACATCTTAGCTGTTACTGGTCGCCGGACCCTTGATGCGGCCCGAAAGCACCCCGAAACCATCGATAATGGCTTCCTGATTTTCCATACGGCTGATCTCGAGAATAACCTCCTGAAGGGCGTGATAAAGCGGGGTCAGCCGCTCGGCATCTTCCGCTTCCGTCGCTTCGGCAATCTCGCGCTCCAGTTCCTGGCGCTGGCGGCGCAGTCCGCTGGCACGCTTGTGCAGTGCATGCGCCTGCAGATAGCCCTCGCGTGCATCCTCAAACGCCGCATCCGCGGTTGCCGTCCACAGCCGCGCATTACGCACCTGCTGTTCCATCGCGGCAATCAGCGCGCCAAACCCTTCAAGCGTCAGCGCCTCGCGCAGCGTCTCGCCATTCAGCTTCGCGCCCAGCATCGCCGAAGCCGACAGCAGCGACGACCAGAAGCGCGAAAGTTCGCGGTTTTCATATTCGATCCCGGCAATCTCGTCATAGGCTTCCTGCATCAGGCCGGGATGGTTGACGACGGTCAGCGCCAGCACGCTTTCGCGCAGGCCGGGGCTTTCATAGGCCCCCTTGACCAGCGCCGAGCGGGTCAGCCGGTCTGAAATGGCCCCCGTCATGCCCGATGGCGATGCCGGACCGCCGCGACCACCATTGCCGCCGCGGAAATTGCCACGACCACCGCCACCGCGCTGAAAACCACCCTCCCCGCGAGGCTGCTGGCGCGCCGGGGCAAAGAAGGCGTTCAGCCGCTCGCGCATATCCTGCTGGTAATGGCGGCGCACATTTTCGTCGGCAATCACCGCCACGATCTGCTTCAGCCGCGCCTCAAGCTCGGCGCGCTTTTCCGGCGTGTCGTAGCTGCCAGATGCTTCGCGTGCCCAGATCATGTCGGCAAGCGGCTTGGCTTCGGCAAGCACCCGGTCAAAAGGCGCACGGCCCTCATGCTTGACGAGATCGTCCGGGTCCTTGCCATCGGGCAGAAGCGCAAAGCGCACCGTGCGGCCCGGCTTGATATGCGGCAGGGCGAGATCGGCCGCGCGCGCCGCAGCCCGCAAACCGGCGCCATCACCATCGAAGCACAGCACCGGCTCCGGCGTCATCTTCCACAAGAGTTCCAGCTGGTTTTCCGTGAGCGCCGTACCGAGCGGCGCGACGGCGTTTTCAACGCCGGCCTGCGCCAGCGCGATCACGTCCATATAGCCTTCAACGGCAATCACCGTGCCCGGTTCGCTGCGCCCGCCAATGGCCTGCGCCGCCCGTCGTGCACGGGTGAAGTTATAAAGGACATTGCCCTTGTGAAAAAGTTCGGTCTCGTTGGAGTTGAGATACTTGGCCTGCGCATCGGGTGAGAGCGCGCGGCCGCCAAAGGCAATCACCTTCTCCCGCGAGGAGAGAATGGGGAACATGATGCGGTCGCGGAAACGGTCATAGGAAACGGGAATATCCGGCCCATGCACCACCAGCCCGCAGGCCTCGATCTCTTCCTTGCCGACGCCCTTGCCCGCCAGAAAATTCTTGAGCGCCGAGCGGCTTTCCGGCGCATAGCCCAACCGGAAAGTTTCAATCGTGCGCCCCGTTAGCCCGCGCTCACGCAAGTAAGCGCGCGCTTTTGCGCCGGCTGCCGTCTGCAACTGCTCCTGAAAGAAGCCCGTGGCCATCTCCATCACATCGATGAGGGTGGCCCGCTCCTTCTCGCGTTTCTCCGCCTGCGCATCCGGCAGCGGCATCGGCACGCCGGCCATGTCGGCAATCTGCTGCACGGCTTCAGGAAAGCTCAAGCCTTCGAGATCGGTCAGAAAGCGGAAATGATCGCCCGTCACCCCGCAACCAAAACAATGGTAGCGCCCCTTGCGGTCCTCGCAGTGAAAGCTCGGGCTTTTCTCGCCATGGAACGGGCAGCAGGCCCAGTAATCGCCGCGCGACACATTGGTCTTCTTCCGATCCCACGCCACACGGCGCGCGATCACCTGGGAGATCGGCACGCGGTCGCGTATCTCATCGAGAAAGGAAGGGGAAAAGCGCATCAAAACCTCTGGTCTGCCGCTTGAATATAAGCAGCAGAGCAAAACGGAACCAGATGGAATGCGGATGAAACCGCAAAATATCGCGAAGGATCGGCGAAAGGCCTCTTACTTCAACAGGTCCTTGACGACGCCCGATGCCTTGGCGAAATCGAGCTGACCCGGATAACGCTCCTTAAGCAGGCCGATGACCTTGCCCATGTCGCGCAACCCTTGAGCGCCGGTTTCGGTGATCAGGCCCGCGATAATGGCGCGCACTTCATCATCGCCCAGCTGCTTGGGCATGAAACCCCGAATAACCTCGATTTCCGCCTTTTCCTGCTCGGCAAGCTCGGCACGACCACCCTCGGTGTACATCTTGGCGGATTCTTCGCGCTGCTTGATCATTTTGGTCAGGATCTGCAGGATTTCATCGTCACTGACCGGGTCCTTGCCCGCACCACGATGCGCGATGTCACGGTCCTTGATGGCGGTCTGGATCAGACGGACAGCGGAAAGACGCAAGGCATCCTTTGCTTTCATCGCATCCTTCATGGCGTTGGATAGCGTTTCGCGCATCATGATATTTCGTCCCCTTGCCCGGCTCGAGCGGTCAGAATTGCGGCTTTTTCGTGTCAAACAGACCTGTCATAGCGAGGCCAATGACGCGATGCAATGGCGTTAAGACAAGGCATTGAAAAGAAAAGAATCCTTTTCCGTGGAATCTGCTCCCATGCGATTGACCGCAAAGGCGCGCTTGTCTATTTTCCCGCACCTAGCACGAAATTTGAAAAGTCCTGCGGCCTGACGGGCATTACGCCTGCGCGCGCCGCTGCAAGAACACAAGGTTTTCCGGGTGCGTTCGTGCGTGCCCGCAAGAACCGGAAAGGCGAGAGAAATGACCGCGACACAAGGTTGGACCACCACGAAGCCTACCGCACTCCTCGTTCTGGCCGATGGCACGGTCATCGAAGGCTTCGGCATCGGCGCCACCGGCAAGGTTCAGGCCGAAGTCTGCTTCAACACGGCTCTCACCGGCTATCAGGAAATCCTGACCGACCCGTCCTATCTCGGCCAGATCGTCACCTTCACCTTCCCGCATATCGGCAACATCGGCACGAACGAGGAAGACATCGAAGACCTGACGCCAGCCGCCCGTCGCGGTGCCGTTGGCGTCATCTTCAAGGCATCGATCACCGATCCGTCGAACTTCCGCTCGGCCAAGCACCTCGACCAGTGGCTGAAGGCACGCGGCGTCATCGGCCTTTCGGGCATCGACACCCGCGCGCTCACCGCCTGGATCCGCGAGCATGGCGCGCCGAATGCCGTTATCGCCCACGACCCGAACGGTGTGTTCGACGTGGAAGCGCTGAAGGCCGAAGCCAAGGCCTGGAGCGGCCTCGTTGGCCTCGACCTCGCCATTGAAGCCACCTCCGGCCAGTCGTCCGAATGGACGGAAAAGCCGTGGGTGTGGAACGAAGGCTTCAGCGAACTCGACGCCAAGGATGCGAAGTATCACATCGTCTGCCTCGACTACGGCGTGAAGCGCAACATCCTGCGCCTCTTTGCCGGCCTTGATTGCCGCGTCACCGTCATGCCCGCCAAGACCTCCGCTGAAGATGTTCTGGCGCTGAACCCCGATGGCGTGTTCCTGTCGAACGGCCCGGGCGACCCGGCTGCCACCGGCACCTATTCGGTTCCGACCATCCAGAAGCTCGTGGAAAGCGGCCTGCCGGTTTTCGGCATCTGCCTCGGCCACCAGATGCTGGCGCTGGCGCTCGGTGCCACCACGGTCAAGATGCATCAGGGCCACCACGGTGCCAACCATCCCGTCAAGGACTACACCACCAACAAGGTGGAGATCGTGTCCATGAACCACGGCTTCGCGGTGGATGCGAAGAGCCTGCCGGAAGGCGTTGAGGAGACTCACGTTTCGCTGTTTGACGGTTCGAACTGCGGCCTGCGTCTCGTCGGCAAGCCGGTCTTCTCCGTCCAGCATCACCCGGAAGCCTCGCCCGGCCCGCAGGACAGCCACTATCTCTTCCGCCGCTTCATCAACATGGTGCGCGAGAAGAAGGGTGAACCGGCGCTTGCAGAGCGCTGAGAAGACTCACGAAAATTCGAAATCAAAAGGCCCGCCTCGCGCGGGCCTTTTTCGTTTCAGGCCTCACGCAACGGCCAGAAGCACCAGACGCTCCCGGCGCATGAGCATAATGAAGCGAAGGCACAACATGCTGGAGGCCGACACCAAGCCTATGCCGATGCCGATCCACACGCCGGTGGCCCCCATGCCAAGCGGCATGGCAAGCACCCAGGAGCACACGAAGCCGATGCCCCAATAGGAGGTCAGCGCCAAAATCATCGGCACACGCGCATCTTTCAACCCGCGCAAAAGCCCGCTGAAAACGGCCTGCTGTCCGTCGAAAAGCTGGAAGAAGCCCGCCGTGACGATCAACCCCGCCGATACGCTCAGCACATCGGAAGCATCCACCGTCTGCGGGTCGAGAAAGATCGCGGCGAGCGGCAGCGGAAGGACAAGGAACAGGAGCCCGGCCGTAGACGACATGGCAGCGGCAATCACGACCGCGGTGATCGCGGCCCGGCGCAGCGCCGCATAATCACGACGTCCGTGTTCAACCCCGATGCGCACCGTCGCTCCCTGGCTCAAGCCGAGCGGGATCATGAAGGAGATCGAGGCCAATTGCATGGCGATGCCGTGCGCCGCCAGCTCGACGGTTCCAATCGCCCCGATGATCAGCGAGCAGGCGGCAAACAGCGTGACTTCGGCCAAAAGCGTGATGCTGATGGGCATGCCAAGCCGCACCACGTCCCAAAGGGCCGACCAGTCCGGTCGCCAGAAGCGGGCAAAAATCGCATAAGCCCGCGTCTCGGGAACCAGTTCAACGTAAAGAACAACGGCCAGGAAGCCGACGACCTGAACAAGAACGGCAACGATGGCCGCTCCGTCCATGCCAAGTGCCGGAAGGCCGAAATGACCAAGCACCAGAGCATAGGCAAAGATCGCGTTGAAAACCAGCATCAGGATCGTGGCCCACAAGACGATGCCTGCCCTATTGATGGCCGAAACCAGCGAGCGCAGCGCGATGAACAAAAGCCCCGGCAGAAGGCCGATCTGGGCAATCATCACATAGCGCCCGGTCATGGCGGCAATCTCGGGCTGCTGGCCAAGCAGAAGGAGAATTTCTTCGGTGAAGAAGAAAACCGGCTGCATCAGCAGCCAATAGCCGATCGCAACCCAAAGCCCCATGCGCAGCGACCGCCGCACGGAGGTCACATCGCCTCGCCCATAGGCTTGCGCGACCAGCGGAACGACGGCGATGGAAAAGCCCATCCCGAAAATGAAGAATGTATAGAGATACTGCCCGGCCAGCGTGATGGTCGCCAGATACTCAGCGCCCAGTCGTCCGACGATCAGAACGTCTGTCGTGTGAATGCCAAGCTGGGCCAGCTGTGCGCCGATCAGCGGAATGCCAAGCGACATGGTGGCGCGAACATGAGACCACCAGCTATTGTCCTTCAAGACCGCTTTTTGCTCCGACAGTACCTGCATGATCCATTCTCCAGACGACAAAAGGCCGCTCCCTGAAAGGGTGAGCGGCCTTGGGAAAAGGGATACCGAAGCCTTTGAGGCCAAGCAAGTCTCAAAGGGAATCAAGCAAAATTATTGATCGATCCTTCACGCCGAATGATGGCGTCAAAGCTGCTCATAGGGGCCGTCGAAGGTGTTGCAGGCTGAAACCTTGCCCGTTTCGAAACCGCGCTTGAACCAGCGCATGCGCTGGGCCGAAGAACCGTGGTTGAAGCTGTCCGGCACGGCATAGCCCTGCGTCTTCTTCTGGAGCGTATCGTCACCGATCTGCTTGGCGGCATTGAGCGCTTCTTCGATGTCACCGCTTTCCAGAAGTCCCTTCTGGTCGGTGAACTTGCCCCAGATCCCGGCAAAGCAGTCGGCCTGAAGCTCGACGCGCACCGACATACGGTTGGCGTCCACTTCGCTCATCGACTGACGGGCGCGGTTAAACTGCGGCAGGATGCCGGTGAGGTTCTGCACATGATGGCCCACCTCATGCGCCACCACATAGGCTTGCGCGAAATCACCGGAAGCGCCGAAGCGGCGATCCAGTTCCGTAAAGAAGTCCGTATCGAGGTAAACCTTCTGGTCGCCGGGGCAATAGAACGGCCCCGTGGCCGACGAGGCCGAGCCGCAGGCCGAACGGGTGGCACCACTGAAAAGAACCAGTGTCGGGTCCTTATACTGCTCGCCCGCCGCCTTGAAGATGCCATTCCAGGTATCCTCGGTTTCGGCGAGAACCGTGCGCACAAACTGGGTCATCTTGTCATTGGCCGGGGCAGACGCCTGCCCGGATGAGCCGCTGCCGGACTGTTCATAGCTGCTGGAGTCGCTGTCGAAGCCCATGTTGCCGGACAGAAGCGTCAACGGATTGATGCCAAGCAGCCAGCTGATGATCAGAATGACGACAATGCCGCCGATGCCGAGACCGCCGCCACGCCCGCGCCCGACGGGCACCCGGAAACCGCTACGGCCAAAGGGATCATTGCCTGACCCGCCATTGCTCGCAACATCCTCGCGCCGGTCCTCGATATTGTCCGATTGCCTGCGGCCTTCCCACTTCATGTGTCATTCTCCGGTGCTTCGCCCTGTCGCCCTATTAAACAGATATCGCGACAACACTCAAATTCGAGTGTGGCCTTCCCCGCCCTTGACCCCAAGAACATGCCCGCAAGAACGCACAGCCGGGCACGCGGAAGCGCTAAACCCAAAATTTACCATGCATCGCTAGCGTCATGAATAGACCGTACGATTCCGGCATTTCCCGTCTTGAGCCGGGGTGATCGCTGCGGTGTCTCGTCTGTGTACCGGCAATGACAGCCGAACCAGGTCCAATCCGCCTGAAGGAATGTCTCATGCTGCTGCGTTCGGCCACGAGCCGCAATATTTTCTCCATCGTCGCCCTTGGCCTGGTCACGACCATTGCTGCCTCGGGAATTCAGGTTGCCACGAGCTACACCAAGATCCGCGATGCCGAACTGGACCGCATGAAAAGCGTTGCCACGATGACCGCTGGCAATATCGCGTCTGATCTTCGCAGCGCCTATGACATGGTCGAAGGCCTCAACACGACGCTGATCTCCGGCAAGGCGACGGGCACCATTACCCGCGAAGCCGCAACCGCACTGTTCCATGACACGCTGTCGCGCTCTCCCATGATTTTCGGCATCTCGACCGGCTGGGATGAAAACACGTTTGACGGCAAGGACGCAGACTATGTGAACAAGCCGATCCATGATGCGACGGGCCGTTTCCTGCCCTACGTCTACCGCAACGGCAACGCCATCGAAGAAGCCGTTCTGGTCGATTACGACAAGCCGGGCCTTGGTGACTATTACATCCTGCCGCATGACACCGGAAAGCCGGTGATGATCGAGCCCTACACCTATCCGGTCGACGGCAAGACCGTGTTGATGACCACCATTTCCGTACCCACGCGCGTCGATGGCAAGGTGGTTGGCTATACCGGCGCCGACATCGACCTCAACGCCACGGCCAGCGATCTGGCCCGCCTGAAGCCGTTTGATACCGGCTACATAGCCCTTGTCTCCTCCAAGGGGGCGGTCGTTTCCCATCCCGATGCCAGCCTCATGGGCAAGAAGCTCGAAGACGGCAAACTGGATATCGCCGCCTGGAAATCCCTGATTGCGACGCCCGGCCAGTCGGTCGAGATCGTCGAACCGAACGGCGAAACGAACCTCGCCGTGGCCATGCCAGTGACCCCCTTCCCCGGCGCAACCTGGCTGGCCGTCGTTTCCGTGCCGAAGGCAACGATTTTTGCCCATCTGCAAAAGGACATCCTGACCTCCGCCTCGATCATCCTGATCGCCGCCATCTTGCTCAGCCTTGCAGGCTGGCTGATTGCCCGCCGCTTCATCGGCCGCGTCGCCAATGTCATCGGCGAAACGAAGGCGATTGCCGATGGCCGTCTGGACGTGAACCTCACGAACCGCGACCGTCAGGACGAAATCGGTGATCTGTCGCGTTCGCTCGGCATTCTGCTCGAAAACAACCGCCACAAAATGCAGCTGGAGCATGAGGCGACCCTGAACCGTCAGGCCCAGGAAGCCGAGCGCGCTGAACGGGCCCGCATCGCCAGCACGCAGGAAGAAGAAGTGAAGTTTGCCGTTGGCGAACTGGCTGGCGGTCTTGCCCGTCTCGCCGCTGGCGACATGACGGTGCGTCTGGACCAGCCATTCACCCGGGCACTGGATGAAATCCGCAGCAACTTCAACAATTCCGTTGCCAAGCTGCAGGATGCCATGGTGGCCTTCTCCGAAAACGCAGCCACCATTCACAGCGGCACTGAAGAAATCCGCAACGGTGCCGACCAGCTGGCCCGCCGCACCGAACAGCAGGCCGCTTCGGTCGAGCAGACCGCCGCCGCACTGGAACAGATCACCACCTCCGTAAGGGATTCGACCGTTCGCGCCGACGAAGCCGGTCGCCTTGTGGCCCGCACCAAGGATGGCGCGGAAAAGTCCGGTGAAGTGGTTCGCCATGCCGTCGAAGCCATGGATGCGATCGAGGAATCCTCGCGCGCCATCTCCAACATCATTGGCGTGATTGACGAAATTGCCTTCCAGACCAACCTTCTGGCCCTGAACGCTGGCGTTGAAGCCGCCCGCGCCGGTGATGCTGGCAAGGGCTTTGCCGTCGTGGCACAGGAAGTGCGCGAACTGGCCCAGCGCTCGGCCAATGCCGCCAAGGAAATCAAGGCGCTCATCAACTCGTCCGGCGATCAGGTCAAGCGCGGCGTCAGCCTCGTCGATCAGGCCGGCGATGCACTCCAGTCCATCGTCTCCGAAGTGCAGGAAATCAACCGCCACGTTCAGGCGGTCGTTCAGGCTGCCCGCGAACAGTCGACGGGCCTGCAGGAGATCAATCAGGCCGTGAACCAGATGGATCAGGCTACCCAGCAGAATGCGGCCATGGTGGAAGAATCGAACGCCGCCTCGCATAGCCTCGCCAGCGAAGTGAACGCGCTGTCGAACCGGCTCGGCCAGTTCAATCTGGGCGGCTCGACGCGCAATACGCTGGCCGCAGCACAGGTTTCCGCCTCCTCCCGCCCGGTCGTATCGCGCCCGGTCTCCCGTCCCGCAGCCGCCGCTCCGGCCGCCGTCTCCGCAGACAGCACGCCGCGTCCGGCCCCCTCACCGGCCCGCGCTCTGGGCAGCCGCGTGGCAAACGCTTTTGCGCCCGCAGCCTCTGCCGAGGGCGACTGGCAGGAGTTCTGATCCCTGCAAAATGACAGGTTGAAGGACGGCGGGCTTGGCCCGCCGTTTTTCGTTGTTCAATTTGACTGAAAAACTTGTTTTACGGGGTTCCGTTCGCGGCCACATTTGCCTATAAGCCCCTTCTAGCCTGAAAGTAGAAAAATTCGTGCCCGGCCTGCGGTTTGCCCGCAACGGCTGGTTTCCGCACGAATAAAGACGGGAAATGAAACGCCATGCCGAAGCGCCAAGATATCAAGTCCATCCTCATCATCGGCGCAGGGCCGATTGTCATCGGTCAGGCATGTGAATTTGACTATTCGGGCACACAGGCATGTAAGGCGCTGAAGGAAGAAGGCTACCGGGTCATTCTGGTGAACTCCAACCCGGCAACGATCATGACCGATCCGAACCTGGCTGACGCCACCTACGTGGAGCCGATCACCCCGGAAGTGGTGGCCAAGATCATCGCCAAGGAGCGCCCGGACGCGCTGCTGCCGACGATGGGCGGCCAGACAGCGCTCAACACCGCGCTTTCCCTGAAGCGCATGGGCGTGCTCGACCGCTACAATGTCGAAATGATCGGTGCCAAGCCGGAAGCCATCGACAAGGCCGAAGACCGCGCCCTCTTCCGCGAAGCCATGGCCAAGATCGGCCTGGAAACGCCGCGCTCCATGCTGGCCAACGCCACCGAGATCAAGGATGCCGACCGCAAGAAGCACGAGATCGCCCGCTCCGAACTGAAGGCCAAGCTTTCCGGTGCCGAACTCGACAAGGCGCTGGATGAACTGGAAAACCAGTGGAACCTCGGCGAAACTGACCGCAAGCAGCGCTACATCAGCCACGCCATGGCCATTGCCGCGCAGGCGATTGATGTGGTCGGCCTGCCCGCCATCATTCGCCCGTCCTTCACCATGGGCGGCACCGGCGGCGGCATTGCCTACAACCGTTCGGAATTCTTCGAAATCGTCGGCTACGGCCTCGACGCCTCCCCCACCACCGAAGTCCTCGTCGAAGAGTCGGTTCTGGGCTGGAAGGAATATGAAATGGAAGTGGTCCGCGACAAGGCGGACAACTGCATCATCATCTGCTCGATTGAAAACATCGACCCGATGGGCGTCCACACGGGCGATTCCATCACCGTCGCGCCGGCGCTCACGCTGACCGACAAGGAATACCAGATCATGCGTAACGCCTCGATTGCGGTGCTGCGCGAGATCGGCGTCGATACGGGCGGTTCCAACGTCCAGTTCTCGATCAACCCGGTCGATGGCCGGATGATCGTCATCGAAATGAACCCACGCGTGTCGCGCTCGTCCGCGCTGGCTTCCAAGGCCACCGGCTTCCCGATCGCCAAGGTCGCCGCCAAGCTGGCGGTCGGCTACACCCTCGACGAGCTGGCCAACGAAATCACCGGCGGCAAGACCCCGGCCTCGTTCGAACCTTCGATCGACTACGTCGTGACCAAGGTGCCGCGTTTCGCCTTTGAGAAATTCCCGCAGGCCGATTCGACCCTGACCACCCAGATGAAGTCGGTGGGCGAGGTGATGGCCATCGGCCGCACCTTCCAGGAATCGCTGCAAAAGGCTTTGCGCGGGCTGGAAGTCGGCGTCGACGGCTTCAACCTGAAGTCGGTCGATCCGGAAACCATCGACGAATTCCTGGCCCGTCCGTCGCCGGATCGCCTGTGGTACGTGGCCGATGCCTTCGGCGTCGGCATGTCGCAGGAAAAGGTCTTCGAGCTGACCAAGATCGACCCGTGGTTCCTGGCGCAGATCAAGGAAATCGTAGATCTCGAATTGCAGATCGAAAAACGCGAATTGGCCTCGCTGTCTGCCGACGAACTGCGTTACCTGAAGCGCAAGGGTTTTTCCGACCGCCGCCTGGCCTACCTGACCAAGGTCAAGGAAGCCGATTTCCGTGCCCGTCGCCACGAACTTGGGGTGCGCCCGGTCTACAAGCGCGTCGATACCTGCGCTGCCGAATTTTCGACCAGCACCGCCTACATGTACTCGACCTACGAGGAGGAGTGCGAATCCAACCCGAGTGACAAGAAGAAGATCATGGTGCTCGGCGGCGGTCCGAACCGCATTGGGCAGGGTATCGAATTCGATTACTGCTGCGTGCATGCCGCGCTGGCGATGCGCGAAGACGGTTACGAGACCATCATGGTCAACTGTAATCCGGAAACCGTGTCCACCGATTACGACACCTCCGACCGCCTCTATTTCGAGCCGCTGACGCTGGAAGACGTGCTCGAAATCGTCGCCGTCGAGAAACCGGTC
>JAIUPA010000029.1 GCA_020161665.1 Pseudomonadota bacterium
CGTCTTCGCGCCCGCCTCCTGCTCCTTCAATATCCCGATGACCTGTTCTTCCGTGAACCGTGAACGCTTCATTCGTCCGTCTCCTCAATTGCGACGGACTCTACCAAATTTTGGAGGAATTTATGGGGCTCAGGTCAACAGAGCCAGCCCAGAATGCTAATCGAGAGTTGTCGAAAAGTCTTTAACGTGCGTCCTGCGATTTCAGGCTCGTTTTTGCGCCAAGCCATCATGAAATGTTAAGCGGCGATGATGTCGGGATGAGAGGGGCGCGTAACGGTTGCTTGTCTCGTCACCGGAGGCAAATTCGACCGAGAAGTGGACTTTCAATGAGGTTTCGGTCAAAGCCGGTTTCACCGAAACGCGGGGAATGGGTCTCTGATTGAGCGGGGCCTGAATTGCACTCCCTTGGTTCAGCGCCGCACACGTAAACTTCCGAAGCTTCATGAGCGCCCATGACGACTTTTAAGTCGGTCGCCAATTCACCTTCAAGCGTCATATCAGCTTCATCAAGGCGGCTTTGGAAGCGTAGGCAAATTTTTGATGTTCCCCGAAAGGACAGAGGCCGCCGACTCTCGGGAAGATTTCAACGGCATTGCGAGGGACTCCCGGCTGTTAGACACTTGCCGATTTTAAAACAGTTTTCTGGCTACCTGCTATTTCGAACGGTCAGTTCGAAGGCGCAGATGGGAACGTAGCTGGAGATTCAAGCAACACAAGCTTCGCACCTGTTTCAACCGGTTATGCTCGTTGAGCTATGTGAGAGCTAATATGCGACTTAAGGTCATGACTTTCGGTATTGTTTTGAGCCTCCTGTTTTGGGGGGGCGTCTACTATCTCGCTGTTGAGGTGTGGCCGAATGTGGATTCAGGTCAGCGCATAGAATAGGCTTCAGAAAACCGGCCTGAAGGTCGCATCTTTCAGGCGCGCCCGATGCTGGAATAGCTGAAGCCATGAGCTTCGACTTCATCGCGTCGGTAAATGTTGCGAAGGTCAACCAGAACCGGAGCGGTCATGATCGACTTCAGACGGTCGAGGTCGAGCGCGCGGAACTGGTTCCACTCGGTAACAATCACCACGGCATCAGCATCCTTGGCCGCCTCATAGGGGCCGGTGGCATATTCCATACCATCGATCACCTGTTTGGCGTTTTCCATACCTTCCGGGTCATAACCCATCACGATCGCACCGGCATCCTTCAGCGTCTGAACTACGGCAATCGCCGGGCTGTCGCGCATGTCGTCGGTGTTCGGCTTGAAGGTGAGGCCGAGAACAGCAATCTTCTTGCCGCGCACATCGCCACCCGCCGCCGTGATCACCTTGCGGCCCATGGCGCGCTTGCGGTTATCGTTGATAGCAATGGTGGTCTCGATGAGGCGTACCGGGCTGTCGTAATCCTGTGCGGTCTTGGCAAGCGCCAGCGTATCCTTCGGGAAGCACGAGCCGCCATAGCCGGGGCCGGCATGCAGGAACTTCGCGCCGATGCGGCCATCAAGACCGATTCCGCGCGAGACATCCTGAACGTTAGCGCCCACTTTTTCGCAAAGGTCAGCCATTTCGTTGATGAAGGTGATCTTCATGGCGAGGAAGGCGTTGGCCGCGTACTTGATCAGTTCCGAGGTGCGGCGCTCGGTAAACATCAGCGGGGCCTGGTTGAGATAGAGTGGACGGTAGACTTCGGTCATCACGCCACGGGCGCGCTCATCCTCAATGCCGACCACGATACGGTCGGGGCGCTTGAAGTCGTCGATGGCAGCCCCTTCGCGCAGGAATTCCGGGTTGGAAACCACGGCGAAATCGGCGTCCGGGCGCTCTTCGCGGATGATGCGTTCCACTTCGTCGCCCGTGCCAACCGGAACGGTGGATTTGGTGACAACGACGGTAAAACCTTTCATGGCGCGGGCGATTTCGCGGGCGGCGGCATAGACGTAACCGAGATCGGCATGGCCATCACCACGACGCGAGGGCGTACCCACCGCGATGAACACCACATCGGCGTCCGCTACCGGACCTTCAAGGTCCGTCGTAAAGGTCAGGCGGCCAGATTTGGCATTGGAGGAAACAAGCTGGTCAAGACCGGGTTCAAAGATCGGGATTTCACCGCGCTTCAGCGCATTAACCTTGGCTTCCACCTTGTCGACGCACACAACGTCATGGCCGAAATCAGCGAAGCAGGCACCGGAAACAAGGCCTACATACCCCGAACCAATCATCACAATCTTCAAAGCAGGTCCCCTTTATTCTTACCGATCTCACAACCAATTTGGTATCGTGAAAACCAAACCACTTTCAAGGCATAAACCTGACTGTGGTTAAATTGACAGCATAGTATTTCCAGATGCGCCATTATTGCATCGCTTGATGACGTTTTGAACTCGTGGCTCATCTGCCTCTCGGGCTCAAAATTACTGGAAACCATAGTTATTTGCTGAAGAGGTTTTCTAGATCCCCAGACGTTCGCCCTTGTAAACGCCGTCGCGCAAGGGACGCCACCACCAATCGTTTTCGAGATACCAGCGCACGGTTTTCGCAATGCCGCTGTCGAAATCCTCCTGTGCCTTCCAGCCCAGTTCGGTTTCGAGCTTCGTGGCGTCGATGGCATAGCGCGCATCATGGCCGGGCCGGTCGGTCACATAGGTAATCAACCGTTCATGGGGTGCCGTGGTCGGGTGCATTTCGTCCATCAGTGCGCATATGCGTTTGACGACATCGATATTGCGGCGCTCGTTGCGCCCACCGATATTGTATTTCTCGCCAAGCCGACCCTTCGTTGCCACAAGATGCAGCGCGCGGGCGTGGTCTTCCACATAAAGCCAGTCGCGAATATTCGCGCCATTGCCGTAGATCGGCAGCGGCTTGCCCTCGAGCGCATTGAGGATGACGAGCGGAATGAGCTTTTCCGGGAAGTGATAGGGGCCGTAATTGTTCGAGCAGTTGGAGACAACCACCGGCAGCCCGTAGGTGCGATACCAAGCAATCGCCAGATGATCGCTCGCCGCCTTCGATGCCGAATAGGGCGAGGACGGATCATAAGCCGTTTCTTCCTCGAAGAGGCCGTCGTCACCAAGCGAACCATAGACTTCATCGGTCGAGACATGCAGGAAGCGGAAAGCCTTTTTGGCCTCGCTCTCAAGCCCGTTCCAGTACTGGCGGGCGGCTTCCAGCAGCGTGAAGGTGCCGACCACATTGGTTTGAATGAAATCCGCCGAGCCCGTAATCGAGCGATCCACATGGCTTTCAGCGGCGAGATGCATGACAAGATCGGGCTGGAAGGTCGAAAAGGCCTCGTTCATCGCGGCCCTGTCGCAAATATCGGCCATGAGGAAACGATGGTTGGGGGCGTTTTCAACGACCCGGAGCGAGGCAAGATTGCCCGCATAGGTGAGCTTGTCGACGGTCAGAACCGCCGCGCCGAGGTCTCCCACGAGATGACGCACCAGGGCCGAACCGATAGAGCCCGCACCGCCTGTGACCAGAATACGCATATGCTTGTCTCTCCCCGATCCTGCTTCAGGCGTCCGCGAGCTTCAGGAGATAGGTCCCGTAGCTCGTCTTGGAAAAAGCCCGCCCATGCTCGATCAGTTTGTCGCGGTCGATCCAGCCCTTCTGCCAGGCGATTTCCTCAAGGCAGGCAATGAAGGCGCCTGTGCGCTTTTGAATGGTGCGCACGAATTCGGAGGCTTCAAGCAGGCTGTCATGCGTGCCGGTATCGAGCCAGGCATAGCCGCGCGACATGCGCTCGACATGGAGCGCGCCTTCCTCCATGTAAAGACGATTGAGGTCGGTAATCTCATACTCACCACGGGCCGAGGGCTTGAGCGATTTAGCCTTGGCAACAACCGTTTCATCGTAGAAATAAAGCCCGGTGACGGCAAAGTGCGAGCGCGGCTTGGCAGGCTTTTCCTCAAGGCTGAGGGCCGTTCCATCCGGCCCCAGTTCCACCACGCCGTAACGTTCCGGGTCTTCCACCTCATAGGCAAAGACGGTCGCACCTTGCGTGCGTTCGCGGGCGCGCTTCAGCTGCTGCGTCAGGCCCGCGCCGAAGAAGATGTTATCGCCGAGCACGAGGGCGGCAGGTTCGCCGTCGAGGAAGTCTTCACCGATGGTGAAGGCCTGCGCCAGACCGTCCGGGCTTGGCTGGATCGCATAGCAAATGTCGATGCCCCATTTGGAGCCGTCACCGAACAGGCGCTCGTAATTGGCAATATACTCGGGCGCGGAAATGATGAGAATTTCGCGAATGCCGGCCAGCATCAGCACCGACAGCGGATAGTAGATCATCGGCTTGTCATAGACCGGCAAAAGCTGCTTGTTGACCGCAAGCGTTGCCGGGTGAAGCCGCGTGCCGGAACCTCCGGCCAGAATGATCCCCTTCATCGTGTCTCCTCCACGCGTGCAATTTCAAGGGCGTCCAGCGTTTGTGTCAGCCCGGCGCGCCAGTCCGGCGGCAGTATGGCATAGTCCTTGGCAAGATGCGCCGATGCCAGAACGGAATTGGCGGGACGGCGTGCCGGTGTCGGGTAATCCGCCGTGGTGATGGCGTTGAGGCGTGGCGTTTGCAGGCCCCGCTCCGCCGCTTGCCGGAAAATCTCGCGGGCAAAGCCGTGCCAGCTTGTCTCTTCGTCGCCGGCCAGATGATAGATGCCGCAAGGCGCATCCTGATCGGCAATCAGGCGAAGGGCGATAACGCCAAGGGCCTCGGCAATCGCTTTGGCCGGTGTCGGACAACCGCGCTGGTCATCGACAACGCCGAGTTCTGGCCGCGTTGCGCCAAGCCGCAGCATGGTTTTGACGAAGTTCGCACCGTGCGGTGAAAACACCCAGGCCGTGCGCATGATCACGTGGCGCGGGTTGATGCTGCGCACCGCCTGTTCGCCCGCCTCTTTCGAGGCACCATAGACACTGACCGGCGAAACCGGATCGCTTTCGACATAGGCACCCGTCTTGTGGCCATCGAAGACGTAATCGGTCGAGACATGGAGAAGCGGAATGCCTGCCTCGCGAGTGGCTGCTGCAAGGGCTGCCGGAGCCAGCGCATTGATGCGGAAGGCGGCAAGCGGCTCGCTTTCGGCACGGTCAACCGCGGTATAGGCCGCCGGATTGATCACGGCGGCAAACCCGCCCGCCATCACGTAAGCCTGAACGGCCTCTTGATCGGCAAGATCGAGTTCGGCGCGGTTCGGCGCGATGATTTCAACGCCTTGAGGCCAGTTGAACTGCCTCAGTTCCGTTCCGACTTGGCCTGTTCCTCCGGTCACCAGAATGCGCATGGCGTGCCCCTTCAAACCTCGAGAAGTTCCATGGGAACACCGTCATAATCAAACGGGCTTTCAAAACCGGAAAGCAACGGCAGAACCTCATCCTTGCCGCTCAAGGTGGGCTTAACGTCTTCAGCAAGCGGCCACGTCACGGCAATATCCGGATCGCTCCACAGGATGCCGCCATCGTTGGCCGGCGCATACGGTGCGGAAACCTTGTATTGCACCTCGCAATCGGCTGTCAGCGTCACGAAGCCATGCGCAAAGCCGACCGGAATATAAAGCTGATGGCCGTTTTGCGCCGACAGTTCGCAGCCGATCCATTGGCCATAGGTTGGCGAGCCGCGTTGCACATCAACCGCCACATCAAACATCGCCCCGCGCGTGCAGCGCACGAGTTTTGCCTGGGCAAAGGGCGGCGTCTGGAAATGCAAGCCGCGCAAGGTGCCACTCTCTGCCGAGAAGGAATGGTTGTCCTGTACAAAGCCATGATGGAGGCCGAGCGCGGCAAAGGCCTTCTCGCTATAGGTTTCCATGAACCAGCCGCGCGCATCGCCGAAACGCTTCGGCTTCAATAGGAAAAGCTTACCCATTTCCCTGCTCTCCCCTTGCCTTATTCGCTCGGGGCGTTGGGGAAGCCCTTCCACTCGCGATACCAGCGCACGAATTCACGAATGCCGGTTTCGACGGGCGTTTCCGGCACATAGCCGGTCAGTGCTTTCAAAAGGTCCGGCGCCGCAAAGGTGCGCGGCACGTCGCCCTTCTGCATGGGCAGAAGCGTGCGGTTCGGCGGCAGGCCAAGCGTTTCCTCGACCGTTTCCACGAAGCGAATGAGTTCCACCGGCTGGCCGCCGCCAATATTGACGACGCGGAACGGTGCCGTCTTCGAAAGCGAGTCCTCGAATTCCGTCGATATGATGCGGTTTTCCTCAGACGGCGGCAGATTGCAAAGGCGCACGATGGATTCGACGAGATCGCTGACATAGGTGAAGTCGCGGCTCATCTTGCCTTCGCCATAGACCTCGATCGGGCGACCGTTGAGCATGGCTTCGGTGAACTTGAAAAGCGCCATATCCGGACGGCCCCACGGGCCATAGACCGTGAAGAAGCGGAAGGTCGTCGTCGGCACCTTGTAAAGGTGCGAATAGGAATGCGCCATCACTTCCATTGCCTTCTTCGTGGCGGCATAAAGCGTCAGCGGCTGGTCGGTATTGTCGTTTTCGGCAAAGGGGAACTTGTCGTTGCCGCCATAGACCGACGAGGTGGAGGCGATCAGCAGGTGCCCTACATTGATCTGGCGGGCGACTTCCATGACATTCCACGAACCAACAAGGTTTGAGGACACGTAAGCACCCGGGTTTTCAAGGCTGTAGCGAACACCGGCCTGGGCTGCGAGGTGGACGATGACATCCGGCTTGTTCGCGGCTGCTGCGGCATCCAGTGCGGCTTTGTCTTCAAGCAACGCGCGCACTTCCGTAAAGCCCTCGAAGGTCTTCAACATGGAAAGACGCTTTTCCTTCAGCGTCACATCATAATAATCCGTCACCGCGTCATAGCCGGTTACCGTATGGCCTTCCGACAGCAGCCGACGGGCCAGGTGAAAACCGATAAAACCTGCGGTGCCGGTGATCAGATAATGCATGGCGTTCTTCCGATGGTGAGGACAACAACTATAAAGCTGTTGATCTGGTATCGGAAAATGCCGGTCGCATTCAAGGCTTAAACGGGCTGTTCTTCAATGATTGCGACCGGAATGCCATTTCCAGGCCGAGCCGATGATATCGGCTAGATCATATTGCGGTTTCCAGCCCAGCACTTCAGCCGCCTTGGCATTGTCGGCGACCAGAACCGTGGAATCGCCCTCGCGTCGTCCGGTGATTTCCACCGGCATGGTGCGGCCGGACGCATGGTTGACGGCATCCAGCAATTCCTTGACCGTTGTCCCCTCACCCGTTCCGAGGTTCAGCGCCACCGTCTCGCCGCCTGACAGCAGATAATCAACGGCGCGCACATGGGCGTCGGCGAGATCGAGCACGTGAATATAGTCGCGTACGCAGGTGCCGTCGCGCGTCTCGTAATCGTTACCGAACACCTTGAACCCGGCGCGGCGGCCAAGGGCCGCATCGATCGCCAGCGGAATGGCGTGCGTTTCCGGTTCGTGCCATTCGCCGATTCGACCTTCGAAATCAGCCCCTGCGGCATTGAAATAGCGAAGGATCACAGACCGCAGGCCGCTATAGGTGGTATAGTCCTTGAGCGCCTGCTCCACGATCCACTTGGTGCGGCCATAGGGGTTGATGGGCTCCTGCGGATGGAGTTCATCAAGTGGCATGCGCTGCGGCAGGCCGTAGGTTGCGCAGGTTGAAGAGAAGACAAAAGCCCCGACACCGGCGGCCATGGCCGCGGCCAGAAGCGTCAGCGATCCGATGACGTTGTTTTCGTAGAAACCGACGGGGTTCTTGACCGATTCCCCGACCTCGATCAGGGCTGCGAAATGCATGACAGCGACCGGCTTGTGCAGGTCGAAAACCTCGTCCAGACGGGTACGGTTGCGAATATCGCCCTCTTCTACCGGGCCCCATTTCACGAATTCCCGGTGCCCATTGGAGAAATTGTCGAACACAACCGGTTCATAGCCGCGCTCGGCCAGAAGAAGACAGGTGTGGGAACCGATATAGCCGGCACCGCCGACAACGAGAACTTTCTTCTTCATTTCCAAGGCTGCCCTTTTCGCTTCATTCCGGCTGCATCATGCTCTTAAGCCGAAACTTTATCATACCAGGATCTCGTATTGTCAGCGATCTTCTTCAAAAGAGGAACGCCATAATGCCTGACATCGATGGCTTCCTCTTCGCTGGCAATCCTGTTGAGGTCCAGAAGTTTGACGCGCGGATGGGCTTCGACAGCGCTTCGCCAAATCTGGTTGAAGTGGGCAAGACGCTTGCGGGTCACGCCAAAATGTTGTGGCAGCTTGGCGTCGGGGGCGTCCTCGAACGGAATGATGACCAAAGCGTTGCGCCCCGTCGTCTCCACGAAGCGGCAAAACCGCTCGACACAAAGGGCGTAGACCGATGTCATGAGATCGGCTTCGCTGATGCCCGGCCAGTAGCCATTCGCGTAATCAACAAAGGCACCGTAAACGAGATGATCGGGGAAGAACTGGCCCTTGAAATCCTCATTGAGGAAAAACCGGAGATAAAAAACCCGGTCGATAATATTCTTGGGGTCGAAAGCTTGCGGCGCATTGTCGAAAACCGCGTCCTTGGCAAGGCCGCTGAAATGCGCGATGGCGCCTGACTGACAATTGGCCATGATTCGAAGATTGGGTGAGCGGGCCGCCTCGGCAAACTCATTTTCATAGATCATCTTGCGGACATCCGCATCGTGGAAGCTGCCATTGCGGATCCAGTCAACGGGCCGCAGCGCAAGAGCGATCTGTGAAAAATCGGCCTGCGGGAACAGACGCCTGACCTCGTTCATGACCCAATTTTCCACGCCCATGTGCATGATGCGGCACGAAAAAACGAAATGAACCAGATGACGTTCCTTCTCCAGCGCTACAAACCCGACCAGCCCGTGATAGCCGTAACGGTCCCAGACGAAGATGCTGAAGCAGTCATAGGTGAGGATGGAAGAAACGAGGTCAGGGATGGAACCCGCCGCAACCCGTGACTTCGTGTAGTTCAATTGATTGCTGCGATTGATCAACTGCTCGATTCGCGAGGCGAAATCGAGATTGTCCATGCGATGCACCATGCTGACCCGAATGTCGCATGTTCGCAGGAAGTCCTCCCGCGGCATGTTCGAGGACTGACTGTCCGTCACCCTCGCTTCCAGCATTCGATATTCCTGTACGCGGCTTTTACGTACATTCTGGTACTGTTCCAGCAGGGCTTCCAGACACTGGTCGCACAGTTCGGTTGTGGCATCCACCACGAGGACTTCGGGGATCAGGAACTTGACTTCCCGCAGGTTGACCATGTTGTCATCGATGAAGAGCACGTTTTCGGGCCGCAGCTGCATATCCTGAATGATCTGCTTCACCGCCGGCGCCTTGGGCGAAAAGGAAATGCGCGGAAAGACGAACTCGTCCCACAGGCCGAATTCCATGAGCTTCTGCCGGGCCGTTTCGTGATCATTCTTGGAGCAGATCGCGGAGACGACGCCCCGCTGGTTCAATTGGCGAATGTAATCGGCGCGGCTGGCATTGAGATGCACATCAGAGCTTTCGGCCAATGTGCCCGTCCACAGCGTATCGTCCAGATCCCAAATGATGAGTTTAATGTCCATAATGCGCCATCACCTTCGCTCAATGGCTGATCACGGCGCGGCCACATGCCGTGCATCGTCATCATCCTGCGGGGGATGTTACCATTCGAATTTTGCCCAAGCCTTGCGTCACGCGTGGTGAATGTAAAAGCGAGGTCAGCTTCGAGAAACCTTGCTGCCGCAAGATCATCCTAGGTAGCGCTGCATGGAAGAGCGCTTTGTCAAATGTGCGGTGCGGCTGATTTCAGCCTATCGCTTGCCCATGACGGGCACTATCCCGACACGATCCCGGATCAGCGAAAGGTGCTTTCGTGAGCTTTTTTGACAGATTGCAGCCTTACCACGTCTATCCAACGGATGAGCTGGACCTGGCACGGGAAATGTTCAGGCGGTCCGTTTCACAGGTCGAGATCGAAATCTTTTCCTATTGCAATCGCCGTTGCTGGTTCTGTCCAAACGATCACATCGATCGCATCACGCAAAACATATACATGCGGCCCGAGCTTTATTCCTCGATCATTTCTCAGCTTTCCTCGATCCAGTATTCCGGAATGATCACCTACAGCCGGTATAACGAGCCGCTGGCGGACAGGATCATTCTTGATCGTCTTCGGGAAGCCCGGGCCGGGCTGCCCAACGCATTGCTGCATACCAATACGAATGGCGATTATCTCGATTGGGACTACCTCAACGAGCTTTACGACGCCGGTATGCGCTCGCTGAACATCCAGATCTACCTGAAAAACCACGAACGATACGACCATAACAAGATTATCAAGCGTGGCGAGCAGACCCTGCGACGCCTCAAAATTCCGCATGTCATGACCGTCAACCAGCCGGGCGTGTGGTACGAGATGAAGCTGGAATTCAAGGATATGAAGATCCGTCTTTATGGCCGTAATTTCGAGATTAACGGCACCAGCCGCGGCGATCAGGTCGACATCAAGAAGGATTATGTCCGCACCATGCCGTGCAACATTCCCTTCTGGAATGTGTATGTGGACTACAACGGCAAGATGGTGCCGTGCTGCAACTACCGCTCTGACATCGAGGCGCACGAACCTTACGTCCTGAATGACCTCAACGAACAGCCCGATATTTTCCTGAGCTATGCCAGCCCGCAGTCCGCCGACTTCCGCCGCGCCATGCTCAGCTTCGATAAAAAGCCCGGCGCCTGTTCGAACTGTCATTTCGGGCTTGAGAATCTGAATCCCATGCAAATCGAAAAGATCGCCTCGACCCGCGCCGCGTGAGGGTCTGAAGCGGCATTTCCATCAGGTGCTTTCAGTTCGCGATCAAGCTTGAGTGCTGGCTTTCATCCTGGGTGGCCAAATATGCCGGGCCAACACGAACGGGACAGCAAATCGTCAATCTCCGAAATTCTGGCAGGATAACCCGGTGTAAGGACGGTGTGCACGCCGATGACCGCGGGGACTTCGCTCCGTCCCGCAATCTGCCAGTGCCGACTAATATTATATTCAAATCAATGATTTAAATTTTGTGCGGCGGAAATCTGCCTTGCTGCTGGCGGGGGATTGCCGCGAAATTGGGCTGTTTCCGGGTGCGTAGAATTGACGCAACTCACATCACTTCGCATAACTTGCCATCCCCCGCGAGGAGGCGGGTGAAAATGCATTCGGGAGGAAGATATGAAAATTCGCACCAGTTTTGCGATGGCTTTTGCGTGCGCGCTTGCCATCGGCGCGCCTAAGGCAAACGCCGAGCAGTTCATCAACGTGCTGACCGGCGGAACGTCCGGCGTCTACTATCCGCTGGGCGTTGCCCTGTCGGACATTTATGCCAAGGGCATTGAAGGTTCGCGCACCCAGGTGCAGGCCACCAAGGCCTCCGTCGAGAACCTCAACCTGATCCAGCAGGGCAAGGGTGAAATCGCCTTCACCCTTGGCGATGCCCTGACCATGGCCTGGGACGGCAACGCGGAAGCGGGCTTCAAGGCGCCGCTCAAGAAGCTGCGGATCATTGCTGCCATCTATCCGAACTACGTGCAGATTGCGGCGCTGAAGGAAGCGGGCATCACGACCATTGCCGACATGAAGGGCAAGACGCTTTCGGTCGGTGCGGCGAAGTCCGGCACCGAGTTGAATGCGCGCGCCATCCTGGGTGCCGCAGGCCTGAGCTACCCCGATCTGGGCAAGGTGGAATACCTGCCTTTCTCGGAATCGGTTGAACTGATGAAGAACCGCCAGCTTCAGGCGACCTTGCAGTCTTCGGGTCTTGGCAATGCGGCGATCAAGGATCTGGCCTCCAGCCAGGAGATCAGTGTCGTGGCGATTCCGGAAGCTGTGGCCAAAGCCATGGGTGCGCCCTACATGGCCGCCAAAATTCCGGCCGGCACCTACAAGGGGCAGGACAGCGACGTGTCAACGGTTGCGGTCGGCAACTATCTCGTGACGAATGAGGATGTCCCGGAAGAGGTTGTCTACAAGATGACCAAGCTGATCTTTGATCATCTGGACACGCTGAAGGCGGCCCATAGCGCCGGTGCCAGCATTTCGCTCGATGAAGCGGCCAAGAACCCGCCGATCCCGCTGCATCCGGGTGCCGAGCGCTTTTACCGCGAACAGGGCAAGCTCTAACCCATTGATCAGACCAAGCGATGAAAGAGGGCGGTTCTTCAGGTGCCGCCCCTTTTTGATCCTGTGGGAGAGGAAAAACAAAAAATGACCGAAATATCCGTGGCACAAACGACCGAGGCCGCGCATGATCCTCTGGGCGACGGCTTCCCGTCGCATCTCGTCGGGCGCATTCTGTTCTGGCTGGCCGTCGTCTTTTCCCTGTTTCAGATTTCAACTGCGGCACATCTCATCGATATGCCGAGCCAGATTGCCCGTGCGCTGCATGTCGGCTTCCTGATGGCGCTCGGCTTTCCGCTTCTGGCGCTGGTGAAAAAGCGAAGCGCGGTGGCTAAGATCGCCATCTATGCGCTGGCCGCCATCGGGGTTGCCGTCGCACTCTATCAGTCCTTCGACTACACCGAATTGCTGCTGCGGGCGGGTGATCCCCTGCCCCGCGATATCTGGTTCGGCGTGGGCGCGCTGGTGGCCGTATTTGCCGCCGCATGGCTGTTGATGGGCGGCGCCTTGCCCATCATAACCGGCTTTTTCCTGACCTATGCATTGCTTGGCCAATATCTGCCCGCGCCGCTTAACCACCGCGGTTATGATTTCGCTCAGGTGGTCGAACATCTGACCTACGGGACCGAAGGCATCTACGGCATTCCGGTCTATGTCTCGTCGACCTACATCTTCCTGTTCATCCTGTTCGGGGCCTTCCTCGAAAAGGCCGGCATGATCAAGCTTTTCACGGATGTTTCGCTGGCAGCGGTTGGCCACATGACGGGTGGCCCGGCCAAGGTGTCGGTACTGTCATCCGCCCTGATGGGAACGATTTCCGGTTCGGGGGTGGCGAATGTGGTCACCACCGGGCAATTCACCATCCCCTTGATGAAGCGTTTCGGTTACAGCCCGGCCTTTGCGGGCGGTGTCGAGGCGACAGCCAGCATGGGCGGGCAGATCATGC
Organism: Pseudomonadota bacterium; assembly: GCA_020161665.1. GTDB lineage: Bacteria > Pseudomonadota > Alphaproteobacteria > Rhizobiales > Rhizobiaceae > Ectorhizobium. The sequence continues at coordinate 13,065 of JAIUPA010000029.1, forward strand.
CCCCTGTCATGGGCGCGGTGGCCTTCATCATGGCCGAAACACTCGGCGTCCAGTATATCGAGATCGTCAAGGCAGCGCTCATCCCGGCCATCCTCTATTTCCTCGGTGTGTTCTGGATGGTTCATCTCGAGGCCGGCAAACGCGGGCTTCGCGGTCTTGCCAAGGACGCGTTGCCGTCCGCGCGCAAGGCCTTGCGTGAAGGCTGGTACCTGCTTCTGCCGCTGGCGGCGCTTGTCTGGCTGCTCTTTTCGGGCTTTACCCCGCTTTATGCCGGAACGGTGGGTCTTGCGCTGACCCTTCTGCTGATTCTGGGCGGCTCGGCGGTGCTCGGATTGCCCGAGGGCGTGCTGCGGATCATCTTCTGGCTCGGTCTTGGTCTGATCGCAGCCGCCTTCTTCGCGCTTGGCCTGTGGGTCATCCTGTCGGCCCTGATCGTTCTGGGTGCGATTGCGCTTGCCAGCAAGGGTGGACGTGAAACGCTTGGCATCTGCCGTGACAGTCTAGCCGATGGTGCCCGCACGGCGCTTCCCGTCGGCATTGCCTGCGCGCTGGTCGGTGTGATCATCGGTGTCATGACGCTGACCGGGGCGGCCAACACCTTTGGCCAGTTCATCGTCGGCGTCGGGGAAAGCTCGCTGTTCCTGTCGCTCATCCTGACCATGGTCACCTGCCTGATCCTGGGCATGGGCATCCCGACGATCCCGAACTACATCATCACCTCGTCGATTGCCGGTCCGGCCCTTCTGGCGCTCGGCGTACCGCTGATCGTCAGCCACATGTTCGTTTTCTACTTCGGCATTCTCGCCGATCTGACGCCGCCGGTGGCTTTGGCCTGCTTTGCAGCCGCACCCATTGCCCGCGAAAGCGGACTGAAGATCAGCCTTGAGGCCGTCAAGATTGCGGCTGCGGGGTTCGTCGTGCCCTTCATGGCGGTCTACAGCCCGGCGCTCATGTTGCAGGATGGTGGAGCGATGGCGCTTGCCATTGGCTATTGGCCGGCCGTTGCCTACGTCGCGTTCAAGGCGGCCCTGGCTCTGGCCCTGTGGGGCGTCGCGGTGATCGGCTGGCTTGGCCGTCCACTGGCACCCTGGCAGCGGGTTTTCGCCATGTTGGCCTCGTTCAGTCTGGTGGCGGCCCTGCCCCTGACCGATGAGATCGGCTTCGTTCTCTTCGTGCTGTTTGCCGGGATGATATGGCGCCAGACCCGCAAGGCGCCTGCATGAGTGCAGCGCTTTGCCTCATCGCGGGAGGGCTGATCTTCGCCCTCCCCTCCGATGGTCGCTTTCGCCTTGAATGGACCCACTCGGTCGAAAAGGTAAAGTGGCGGGAGGAGTGGCAGCAGACGCCGGATGGTTTGACGTTGGAGCGGGCCGCCATCAAGGGATCGGGAGCAGGCATGGAGCCCGGCCCCGATGCTCGCCTTGTCGATGGCTGGCTTGTATGGTCTCCTCAGATTCGACCTTTACCCTCCCTTGTCATTGCGTCCTCGGGTATGACTGTCTCGGGCTGGACACTGTGTGCGGGTGAGACGTGCAGGGTGCTGGGGGAAAAGGCGGGGGAGGCCATCACACTGCGCCCCTGCCAGAAATGAGGCATTTCAAGCCAAGGCGATGGCCACAAATCGCGACAAGCTTGATGCGTGGGAGAGCAAAACCGTGTTGAAATTGGGCCGCAGGACGATCCATTGGCAGGTCATCATTGTGGCTGCGCTGATTTGCGGTGCACTGAGTTGGCAGGTCTCCTACTCGTCCCTGATCCGTCGGCTCGACCAGAGCCTGATCCTGTCAGGACATGCCCTGACCGTCGAAATCGAACGGTTTCGTTATCTTCCTGCCGTGGCGGGCGAAGATGCCCGTATTCAGGCGGCACTGCGCGCACCCGATGACGCTTCGGCGATCCTCGGCGCCAACGGCTATCTCCAGACATTGGTCGAGACTTCGGGTGCAACGCATCTCTATCTTCTGGATGCCAACGGCGTGACCATCGCTGCGTCAAACTGGAAGCAGCCGGAAAGCTTCATGGGGCAGGATTACAGCTTTCGCCCCTATTTCAAGGATGCGCTGGCCGGCGGCAGCGGGGCCTTTTATGCGATTGGTGTGACGACGCGGCTGCCGGGTTATTTTCTGGCGGCCCGCGTTGTTCTGCCCGACGGGATCGCGGGCGTCGTGGTCGTCAAGATCGATCTCACCTCGCTGCGTGATACGTGGAGCCGGGTGGGGCAGGACACGGCTGTGACCGACGCGGACGGCGTGATCTTTCTGGCCTCGGATCCCGCCTGGCTTTATCGCCCGCTGGAACCGTTGTCACCGGAGGTTCTGGCCCGCCTCGAGACGGTGCAGACCTATGCGGGCACCAATATCGCGGCGGCTCGGCCGCTGACACAAACTCCCTTCGGGCTGATCCACGGCAAGGGTAACCGGCTGTTGGCAAGCCGCCTGACCGACTTTGGTCCGAACTGGCGCGTGCTTGCGGCAGCACCGCTGGCGCCAGCGTTTGGTATTGCTACGCTCGGCGCACTGGTGGGAGCCTTGCTGGCGGCCCTGACGCTCGGCTGGGGAAAAATCAGGCGTCAGCGTCAGGCACTTCTGGAAATGGAGCGCCATCATGCGACCTTGCTGGAGCAGCGCGTCAACGAGCGCACGGCAGAACTGAACCGTGAGATTGATGTTCGGCGCAAGACCGAGGATGAATTACGTTCGGCTCAGGAAAGCCTGATCCAGGCTGAGAAAATGGCCGCACTCGGGCGCATGTCGACCGCTATCGTACACGAGATCAGTCAGCCGCTCGCAGCCATGGAGGCGACCTTGCTGACGGCGACGCTTCTAGCCGAGGGCGCCGTTCCGGAGGCCTTACAGCGCGTCGAAACGGCCCGCGGACTGGTGAAGCGAATGCAGCGCACCACACGGCGCTTGAAGTCTTTTGCCCAGAAAGAAGTCACCGAGACCGAACCCGTCGACCTTGTACCGGTGATCGAGGGGGCGATGGAAGTGATACAGCCGCGGGCCAAGGCTGCGGGTGTGATGCCCGAACTAAGGCCCATCGCCGCATCATGCCGGGTAGAGGCCGGTCGCGTGCGTCTGGAACAGGTGGTTGTGAACCTGCTGGTCAATGCACTTGATGCCGTGGAAGGCCGCGACGGCGCGAAAGTCGAGGTCGCGTTGACGCTCACCCCGGACGAGGCCCGTATCACGGTCGAGGATAATGGTCCGGGCATTGACCCGGATGTCATGCCGAGAGTGAGCGAGCCGTTCTTCACGACGAAATCCAAAAGCGAGGGGCTGGGCCTTGGTCTGGCGATTTCCAACGAGATCATTGAATCCTTCGGCGGGAAGATCGATCTTGAACCGCGTGAAGGCGGCGGGCTTCGCGCCAGCGTTCGCCTGCCCCGGCTGGAAGGAAAAGACCCATGAAGGATGAGCCTCAGGCCACGCTGTCGCCGCCGTTGATCCATGTCGTGGATGATGACGGCGATCACCTGGCCGCTCTGTGCGATCTTCTGGAGGCGCGCGGTTACACGGTGGAAGGGTTTTCCTCCGCCGAAAGTGCCTATGATAGCCCCGTGACGCCCGACCTTGTGATTTCGGACCTGCGGATGCCAGGCTGGGACGGGCTTGATCTTCTCGGGCATTTGCGCGTTCGCCATCCAGACCTTGCTGTCATTCTCCTGACAGGTCATGGCGATGTGCCCCATGCCGTAAGCGCCATGCGGCTTGGGGCCGAGGATTTTCTGGAAAAGCCCTATGACGGCGCGCATCTGATTGCCGTCATTGACCGTGCGCTTCGCAATGTGGCGACGCGCGCCGAAGTGACCCGATTGCGTGCGGAGCTCAATCAAAAGTCACAGGCCGCCCTTCTCGGCCAGTCGGCGGCCATTCAGGAATTGCGCGAACGGATCGCGGCGCTTGCGCCCTTGACGGTTGATATCGTCGTGACCGGAGAGACGGGCACCGGCAAGGAACTGGCCGCTCGCGCTTTGCATGAGGCAAGCCCCCGCCGGGACGGGCCGTTCATCGCCATCAATTGCGCGGCACTTCCTGAAGCGCTCTTTGAGATCGAGATGTTTGGCCATGTGGCGGGGGCCTTCCCCGGGGCGGGTGACAAGCCGGGCAAGCTCGAGGCTGCGACGGGCGGAACCCTCGTGCTTGATGAGATCGAGGCCATGCCGCATACCCTTCAGGCCAAGCTGTTGCGCGTTCTGGAAGAGCGCGGCGTCGTGCGTCTCGGCGAACATCAGATGCGCCCGCTCGATTTGCGGCTGATTGCACTCAGTCGCGTCGATCTGAAAGAACTGACGCTTGATGGCACCTTCCGGCCCGAGCTTTATTTCCGGATTGCCGGAAGCGGCATCCAGATGCCGGCGCTGCGCGAGACCGGAAACGACATTGCGCTGATCTTCACGCATTTCGTGACGCAGGCGGCGCGGCGCGCCAATCTGCCGGTGCCGCCCATTGATTATGCATTGCGCCAACGCCTGATGCGCCGTCCATGGCCCGGCAATATGCGCGAGTTGCGAGCGGTGGCCGAGCGCTATGCGCTGAACATCGAGCAGCCCGACATTGCCGCGGCCCCGCCTGTCAGCCAGGAAAGCCTTGCGGACCGCGTAGCGGCCTTCGAGGCCCGGGAAATCCGCACGACCCTTGAACGTTGCCGGGGCAATACCGAACGCGCGGCACAGGTTCTCGGCATGGCGCGCCGAACCTTAAGCGACAAGATACACCGGTATGGGATCCGCCTCGATTGACAGGTACAGGTCCGCACCCTGATCAATTCGCCGTTTCTTCGGCGTTGCGGGGGTCAGTCTTCGGCGCCGATGGGTGGGGTCAACTGCAATGCCGGAACGGAATTGCCAAGTTGTTTGCGGTTGTCTGCGGGCTATGTCAGGGAACCCGATTTACACCGATGATGAGGGGCAATTTGCCAGAACGGCGCTTGCGAAAATCGACTTGGTTTCCAACTCCAGGACTGTCCCAGAATTTGTGAAAACTGCATCGGCGCCCGTCAAACCCCAATCAAAACGGAAACAGCCTACTGCACACTCGGGTGAAGTTCGTTCCCAACAGCCGGGCCGTCACTCACAGGCGACGAGTATGAGCTCTCTTGCTCGGCATCTTCCATTAGCGACATTAAAGCCATCTCGATGAAATAGGTCGACATTTCAAGGTTCAATTTCTTGGCTCGCTGACACACGTAGGAGACCATCCGACCAAGGGCCAAAATTTCTTCGACCTGGCCCTCTTCCGTTACATTTTCTTCGATAACCGCCATTCTCGCCTCAATAATGTCCGGGTTGAATCTCTTGCCAACGCTCGTTGGCACCGGAAGATTGAAGCAAGTCGTGCGTTATTCGAGCGTCACTTTAGGGAATCCAGAATCAAATAAACGAAACATGCAACTTAAATGGATTATTATTCGCCTTCAGATTCGAGAGATGCCACCAAAGCGATAATTTTTTTGCGCACATTCGAGTTCCTGATCTTGGAAAATGCCTTGTTGAGCTCAATACCCTCATTGCTCATCAGAAAGTTTCGCATTGCCCCGATATCTTCCGCAGCATCGTCTGCCACGTTTTCCTCAATCGCGTCGGCCCCATGAAACAGGGCTCCGACCTCAACGCCCAGAATTGCCGCTATCGCCTGCAATCGTGACGCGCCGACACGATTTGAGCCACGTTCATATTTCTGCACCTGCTGAAACGTAATATCCAATCGGTCAGCCAGCGCGCTCTGGCTCATTCCCATTGATTTTCGCCGAATCTTGATTTGGCTTCCAACATGGATATCGATTGGATCAGGGCTGCTGCGCCGCATGTGTTTCCCTCGTCTCACAAGAATGAACTGAGACAAGCTACATCCCAGCGAAACACGCGCGCAATACGCTTTATGGTTGCTGTCGCGAGGGCGGGCTTTATATTCTTTTACGGAAACGAGTTACGTGCGAGCACTTTCGTAGCACATCGGACCGCGCCATTTCGGCTGGCAAAATGGCTCCATCCCGGAACGGAAACAGGCTCGAAACCCAATTGGTGCCAGATATCCAGGTTCAACCGATCATATTTCTCCAGAGGCTCAACATCGCCAAACTGCGGAACCCATACGAGCGGTCTGCTTTTGCCGGGACGAATTGCATTCTCCAGCAGGACATTATTGTAGAGACGAGGGAGACGCTTTCCCGAGTCGGTCGTCACTTCCATCGGGATCGGGTTGCGCACCACTCGAAATCCCTGGCACTCCAGTAACCGGACGCACGCATCGAGTTGCTGTTTCAAATTTTCAGCCAGCACATTTCTTTGCCCGAGCTCCCAGGTCGGTTTCGCAACAAGAAGCAATGGCCGATCGCATAGGCGAATTCCTGTCACAGAGACGAATTGATCCACGTGGAAGCCGCATTGATGAATACCCGTAGCCCCCGTTGGATCACGCATCATCGAACGCAGATCATCATCAGACATGAGTGAACCCTCAGGCCTGATCTGGTCATGGTGATAGCCGAAAACCGAAGCGGGGCGAGTATCAAGCTCAATGACCTTTCGGCGCTGCTCCTGCGATCTGACGTCCGCGTCGCGGCCTACGGGATTGTCTTCCAAACTCGAGTGACCAATCAAACGGAAGTCTGGACCGACCAGTTGATTTCCTCCCGGAAGCACAAGACCAGATGGCAGAAATTGGTAGCCGAGGTGGTGCGCCAGCGCGCGCGCGACCACACAATCCGCGTCGGCTATGATGCCTTGACGGACGTGGCAGCCGTTATCGTAGGACAATCGAACGTGGAATAGATCCTGGGCCCATGGGCTTGGTACAGGCGAAGAATGCTCGTCCAAAGGAACTAACGCGACATCACGGCCGGCAAGAGAGCTCTGAACCCAAAGTTTGGCACGAGACGCGTGGCCATGATCGATGATCGCATAAACAGCAATCTCTGGAGGCAAGCGCGAGATCAGATTCTCAAAAGGAAGTAACGGCTTGCAGCTGCAGACTTCGGCTCCTGTCTCAGAGAAAAAGGCAGAGGGAATAACAAACGCTATGGCCTGAATAAGCCCCCCGCAGTCTGTCAACAAACCCTGATCCATTTCTGTCAGGCCTTTTTAAAAGTTTCCGCGCGGTTGCGAAGCCCCTCAAAAAAGACCGTATTCTGAAATGTCCATGTAAAGCTCTCACTGGGTGAACGAACGTTGCCTGACACCAGTTTCTCCAGAAGAAGCATCGCGTCTTTGCGCTTCACCGAAACTTCTCCATCCCGCAAAATCGCTGCGTAGGAGTTTTCAAGACCTGCACACGAAACGATGGCGCGCCAGGTCCGTTTCGAGAAATGGAGTCGGCGTGCTGCATCCAGAAGTTTGGTCTTTTCGAACAAACTCAAGTTTTCGGGGCATTCCTTGAGGGTTTCCTCGACATCCACAAGTGCGACCGTCAGCGGTTTGAATTCGAGGTCGGACGGCGCATGCGTGACAGCGACATCAGCATCAGAAACACGTATCCCGTCACGATACGCTTCAAAAACGGCGCCGACCCCGATCATGCCAAATGTTGCGCACTCTGCAGCACGCAGGGCGCCCATACTGGCTGCACCGACAACGATGACACCTTGCGAAAGAGCGAAGAGAATTTCCTTGTGCCAGACTGCCGCACAATCACCGTAGAGCCCATCAATCAAACCAATAATCCTGCATCCCTCGCTCACAGCCCTAAAAAGGTCACCTGATGAAGCCGGGGGGCGCAAATCCACATTGGAGCGAGCGAAGGCTTCAAGCCCGTATATCGTGGGACCTCCAAAGACCACAGGCCTCATGCATTCACCCAACCATTGATGAACCCGTGAAAGCATTGAGGCATTATCTGTTGAAGTCCGGAACATGAGATGCCAAGTCCGCTTGCAAGAACCCGCACGACATGAAGCCCCGGGACACCTGTTTCCAGTCGGAAAACAAAGACGTCATCGATCCCGCGTTTGAAAAGATGAGTTGCAAGACGCTTCCACAAAGGGGTCTTGATGTCGCCCGTGAACTCGACCGAAAGCGAGCCGATCTTTGACGGTCCATAGCGTTTGGAGCCCTCTGGCATCGAAACGTCACCCATATAACGTTCCGGTTGAAGGTCATCGCGAGCACCGCTGATATCTGTCAGTCGCGATTGGATCGCCTCCAGAAGAGCGGCCAGTGCAGCGTCATGGATATCGAGCCGGCAGGCAATCCCTGCCGAGTGCCGAATTCCAGGTCCGCTCAACGAGACGACCGATCTTTCGATGCCTGCCATAATGACGGGTACGTTCAGCTCATTTGTCAGATTATAAAATCTGGGGGGCAGCCCAAGCCCTGACACATGCCGGACGAGGTCATCGAATGCGCTATTTACATGTTCAGGTAATTCAACCGGAAAGCGGGTCAGATTTCGCGTCTGAAAGGTATCAATCAATGCGCAAGCATCGTTTTCGACAAGTTCGAGCAATGCGTGAAGAACGGTTTTGTCAAAATCAAAACCGGCTGCAATGCCTTGCGAGCTCATATGGAAGGCTCGCCGGTCCCAAGGAAAGTCTGCTCTGAAATCGAGACCAATCAACTCGAAGGGCGCCAGGACCTCGTGGTCTGTCCGCAATGAAACACCCCGAACCCATGCATGTTCCTCATGAAGCGAAAGCTGGCTTAAATCGACGCGACCTACCTTGTCCAAGGGTACAACCGGCTCGTTCCTCGCCGCCATATCTGCAATCGAGCCGAACCGGGAAACATGTCTTTTCGCGTCTTCTGCGACAGCACCTTCAACTGCCTCCATGAAGGCGGAAGTTCGTGCCATTTCCGTCGTCAGCCCCTTTCCTTGAGAGACAGACAATCCGCGTGAGTTCGGCCTCGACGCAAACCAGACTGGAATCCCAACAATATCCAGACCTGTCACATCCCCAAGGCGTGTAATCCCGAACCGCCTGAGCAGCTCGGGATCCTGTTGCAAGCGCACGTCCAGACTTTCAACTGACGTCTCGACGCACACCGGGCAATCTTTGCCGAAAGGCGGAGAAACCATTACGGCGCCGAGTTCGGCTTATCAGACAGCACCGCATTAAAGAGTTCACCGCTCGACAAGCTTCCGGGCCCCACCGCCTTCAAGGCCGCTTCGATCGGGGTCTGGATCATTCGATTGAAGTCCCATCCGGCATCCACGACCTCGCCAATGAATGCAAAATCCGCTTCCGAAACGACGGCTCCTCCGGCAATCAACGTTTCGATGCCCTGAACCTGAACTGGATCGAGCGACATGTCCGGTTGCCCGTTTTGGCCGACGAGCATAGCTTTGGCTGAGGCCGCGACTTTTGCATACCCGTCAACGCCGGGATGTTCCGCCTCGTATTTCAAGATGACGTCATGAGAGACTGCGGCAGCCCTCAAGGGATCCGTCCTGATGAACAAGACGCCAGATCCACGTTTGCCGATCACATAAAACTGAGATTTTGACATAATATCCCCTACCTTAAACCTGCCAGGCGAAGTGCATGACAGAACCGTTCAGTTGCCTGAGTATCTCGATCAGGAGACAAGCCACTGATCTCTTTCGCTGACATTCCCGGATAGATTTCCTGCAATCTCGCACCACATGCATGTGCGGACTTCAGGTCGCCATGAAGTGCGTGACTTGCAGTCAGAACGCGAAGAGCGGGTTCGTCATTGTCCATTCGCTGGCAAAGTTGCACCGCTTCACCGTAGTCCTCGCGCTTGAACGCGATGCTTGCGCCGGCCCACCAATAAATGTCGGGGGCAAGCGGGTTTAAATCGATAGCCTCCTGAAACTTGCTCCAGGCGGTTTCACAATCCCCGAAATGAGCAAGCGCATCGGCGTGCTGAAGTAACAGATCAGCGGAGTTGGGCGCCAAAGCCTCAGCCTCGAAAAACTTCTCGGCCGACCTGTCAAAATCTCTCTGGTAGAGGGCGATAACCGCGCACATCCAATGGCCCGCTCCAAGCGCCGGATCAATGTCGATGGAGGCGTCTGCTTCGGCTTTTGCCCGGTGCAAGAGGTGGGGATCCCCTCCTCCCAGCATAAGCCACTCCAGTTGGAGGGTCTGGGCAATCCGTGCCCTTGCTGTTGCAAGGCCCCGATCAAGATCAATAGCCTTGCGGAATAGGGATCTGGCTCTGCGCAATCGGGGAAGCTCGCATGTGCCGTTCAACAGCTGTTGCCCCTCGAGCAATTGGCTGTAAGCCTCACCTTGGTGGCTGCGCTCGGGATCAAGTTGCAGTCTCTCGATTTCACGGGCAAGAGAGGCTGCAACCTGCTTGGAAAGCATGCGAAACGCTGCGTGCATTCTCCGCTCGCTCAGAAGGATCTCGAGTGACCAGATAATCTCACCGCTGGCATCTTCGACGAGCGCGACGGTCAATTTTGACTGGTCGAACACACGTGAGACAACATGATAATCGGCGCGTAACCGCGCGTATCGCTTTTCCGGAACGTTATCCTCCACCAAGAAAGTGCTATGAGGCGCGAGGACGCAAAACGTTCGAAACCTGACGAGACTATTGGCGATATCTTCGACAAATGCCTGAACGATCGGTCCTGTGGGAAGGCCATCAAGATACGTGGGCTTCAGGAACGCAACGCGCGGCTTTGACGATGACTTGCGAGGCAGGTTGTCGACGCCGTGCTCGACGTCTGACAGACCCTTTGAAAGGCTTTCAACTCTTCGATGAAGGGCAAGCGTTGCCGCCTCGGGGGCTCGACCCTCAACACTCAGCTGTCGGGATAACAACCGGAAAACGCGATTGCTCTCATCGACGTTGCCAACACGCGCATAGGCGGCCATTGCCGCCCGGTAAATCTCCTCACGATCCGGATCAAGCCGAAATGCGCATTCGCACAGGTCCTTGATATCAGAGGTTCTAGCGCGACCATAACGTGACAGATCTTCCAGAAGCTGTACATAGCCCGAATAGAACATGTCCTTGAGACGACGTCGTTCGGCAAGCAGCCAGAGATAGTAGCTTTCATCCCCTGCCTCGATCCCGTCCAGCAATTCCCCATTTAAATCCTTCATTGCTGAAAGCCGTTCAGGAACACTTTCGGATTTCATGGCTATAAGGAAAAGCCCCAGATCAGAACGCCGGGACAACTCTCCTGCCCTTAGCTCGCTTCCGGCGATCACGACGAAGCCTTCAGGCTCACCGGTCAATTTTTGTAGTCTCAAGATGAGTTGGCGCAGGTTCCCCAATGCTCTCTTTTGTTCCACCTCCCCCCAGAGAAGCGAAGCCGTGACTTGCCGGGAAAGGGACTGACGCGGGGCGAGCAGCAACGCCGCAATAAGGGCAAAGCCTTTAGATGGGAAAAACGAACCATCAGCCGCCCCGCAGGACGGCAATCCGAAGAGCCGAAGTGGAAGTCGGTCCGCGCACTCAGTCAATAAATTGCTCCCAGTTCCGACTGATTTAACAATGCTTCGGCTGGAATGAAAAGTCAGCACATCAGACGGTTTGACGCTCGCGTGACGCCCGGCGTTAATCAGATATTATCGTGGCTCACGGTTCTTACGCCCTAGGGAAGGCAGTGACATTTTGCGGATAGCCTATGCTAATGGTGCCAATGCCATAAACACGTCACAAAAGAGAATGCTCGACCTAACAGTCATACTTAATGCGCATCGGAGTGAATCTTCGTGAGACCATTACTCCCCCTCATCGTCACGACGATCATTATGGCGTCTTGCACCCAGGACCATGCAGCGCGTCGTTTTGATCCCTTGAACGGTAGTGAGTACGCGGAAAAGCGAATATTCTCGATCGAGGGAGCGGATCCCAAATACCCTCGCCCTGGCTTCACTTATGCTACATCCGACCTTTTTTACGGTGTGCAGGTTGAGTATTTCGCGCCCGATGGAAAGAGTTACCTTTGGTTCAGAGGAAATAAGCGATCAGTTCCAGGCGAATGGAAAGTCACCCAGGATGGCTTCGCTCGCGAGCTTTGCTTCCGCTATGGCCCGAACACACGTGACGCCATAACCGGTACCCGTGGCGGAAAATGGGAATGCCGCAAAATGTTTACAGGCGACATGAGTGTTGTTAGCTTCATTCCAGGTGACCCTTTCAATCTCGCCAAGGGCACCGTTCCCGATATGAAACTGAAACGGTGCCAAATCCCGCCTCCCATGAAGCAGATGCTTTATACAAATCCATGTATTTGAAACATCCTTTGCGTGACCGCGTCGGAACTGTTGCGGGACATATCACCGCCAACGGTGAAGCCCGACTAGCTAGACATCACGAAGATTATTTACCTGAAAGCCAGACCTCTCTAGCCCAAGTCGCCAAATCCGGCCACAACTCGTTGGTTGCGCCATTATGGTCCCAAAAGCACACTTTCCCGTCAGGAACTATACAATAGTAATCACCATTATCTTCGCATATGGGTAGCCAACTAACAGGTACGCCAGCATCCCTAGCCTGTTTAACTGCGGAGTACAGCTCTCCGTATATACCTCCCATTTCATTGTTCAAAGTTAGCAATGAAATGCTTCCGACAAATGCATTACTAACATTTTTTAATAAAACAATGTAATCATCAGAAAATTTAATTCCAACGATCTCCTCATAACGTTCAATCAACGCATCATCTGGTAACGGCAATCGCCTGCTGGATGGTTCATCTAAATTATTAATGTCAGCGATGATTGCGTTGATTTCCTCAGCCATTTCTACCCCTTAAAAGTCGTTTGCTCGATTTATCCAATAATCACGGTGCCACGCATTAAACTGTGTGCGATTGATGCCAGATGGAATGCTGCTGACCTGCCACTGACGATTACCAGGCTTCGTTTAACGTGGATGTGACGGCAGAAAATCCATACAGGGAGCGAAACCAAACGCCACGACAGCAAAGCGACGCTGCGAGACAAACATGATGATCAAATTCAGCAACCCGCTCCTACTTTTTGACCAAAGCAGTGTGCCCTATCAACGGGCAGATGATGTCGGGTTCGTAATCACAGAGTTTCTATGGTTCGACGGAAAACCCTTTTATCCCGCATCAGCCCTGGCGCACGCGAAAGTGAGCCAAGTAGCTCTTTCATTCTCGGAGGGAGGGTCCGAGGCCGAAGACAACTGTGACCTGATTTTCCAGATGCCGAAGGCCGAGGGGGGGCATTTTTTTGAGATTGTTTTGCGCTCAGATTTAGCGACGTTTTATGGCGGCTGGGTCTGGGGTGAAGAGATCGAGTATCTGGACCGTTACAAAAATGGATATCGTGTTCTGTGTTCGCGCATCCATGGAAAACAGGTCACATTTGAGTATTCAGAGCAGGAGCGGCGCTATCAGCCGGCAAACGAACTCCCCCTCGACAAGATGGATATCACGCATTATCCGGAAAATTGGGGGCGAGATCATACGATATGCTGAGATCCCAAAGCTCAACTGATTTTGTGGGATGCGAACCAACTGATCAGCTACACTCTTCAAGTAACTGAAAAAACATGAATTATTGGCCAAAAGGGCGGCGTCACCTTAACCGAGTTTTGGATGCTGTCGTTTCTTCGGCCTGAAGTTCACGCGTCAATCGACAAAGCGATTTGGTAAGCCTCCCCTGATTGATGGGGTTCATCTGTAGAATTCACGCGGCCCTTTTCAGCTTCTGAGCGGGGGTAGTGCCGCCAACGTCCTGTGTTGACCGTTTGCCTCAGTTACCTTTTGGAACAAATCCCACCCTGAACCCGAATAAGCGGCCAATTTTCTCCAAAGTTTCCAATGTCGGGTTGGCCGTTCCTGCTTCGATCTCTGCAACCTGCCGCCTCGTCAGTGACAGTGTCCTCGCGAACTCGTCTTGCGTCATGCCGAACCCTTTACGGATATCGACTACAGCGTCGGGCAGTCTGAGGTCCCCGGTTCGAGCACGCTCGGCAAGGGCTCGCCGGTTTTCAAGGGCTTCTTCTTTGGACGGTTTTTTCCAGCGTGCCATTCATCGGTCCTTTGCAATCATAGACACCCCGTCAGGACACTGTCTGCGATTTCCTGGCATCGCTCCATCGCACGCTCCAGAATGTCCGGAGACGCCCCTAAATCTTTCGCCATGGCCGGGGCCTGGCGCAGGTGTTCGGCAAACTCGGCAAGCATAAATGCGAGCGCACGCTGCTCGGCAGGATCAGGCATCAGTTCGCGACATATGTGCTTCCAATCGGGAAGATGATCGCGGCCACCGTCACGCATCATGGCCCAGCGGGTAGAGCGAACAATCCCCTCCTTGGCGAGCCGCATGGGTGCGAAATCAAAGAGCGGAGAGAGGCGGATCGCGCCGTCCTGATGCTTGCTGAGTGCAGAATTCCGGCCGTGATTGTCGGGATTACCAAGCGCCAGGTTGGCAATATCGCGCTTCAGGTATTCGACAATGTCCGCGAAGGGATCGGCCGAATATCGGCGCAGAACGTCGATATAACCCTCATGCGTGCCGACATGGCCGAAATCAGCAACGCCGATCGCGGACACGAGACTTTCCTGCCCCAGTCGGACGGTTCTGCCGCCTTCTCTCTTCTTCCGATCGAAACGGGGAATGATCAGGACGCCTTCGGCATAGGTCGAAGGTTCGCTGACATTCAAACCGACCTCTTGAGCGATCCGCGAATAGAGGGCTTCGCCTTCTAGGATCAGGCGGTCCGCAGGCTCGTTACTGCGGACCAGCTTGACGATGACGTGGCGCACGGCCTCATCATCGGTTACGAAGCTGTCGGGATAGTAGAGCCCGTCATTCGCCTGCGTCATAGAGACCTTAGGCCATTCGCCCTGCAGGCCGCTGGAGCCGAGCATTCCAAAGCGGTCGGCGACTTCCATGAAGCGATCCGAACGCTCAAGGATTTCCGCTTCTGTCACCCCTTGGCGCTCGACACCGCGCAGCCGTTCCACTTCGGCGTCCGCCGCCTCTTTGATGCGGATATTGCCTATGCCGCCAGTCGCCGATCGAAGAAGCAATGGCAGATCAGAAGCGCGCGAGCCTTCAGTAAGGCCAAGGTGCTCGGCAAGCTTTCGCCTTGCATGCCCTTGGGGCATAAGATCCAGGAGGAAGGGCGGCCAGCTGAGGCTATAACGATTTTCGAGATCGACGGGGTAACGGACGGATAAGGCGCGATGGTCCCGGACCGTTTTTCCAGCAGCAAATTCCGCCGATGCCACGGTGATGAAATAGTCGAGATCGTAGTCGAGGATCGACGCGCCCTGAAAGCCGGCCGCGTCGTCCTTCAGTTCGAGCGTCGCGGCGGTGTGCCACGCGCTATCAGAATGGGTTTGGAGCGATAGGCGCATTAACTGACCCTTTTAATGGTCTAAATAACTCACTTCTTTGAGGTAATCAATCCACTATAATGGTTCAATTGATATCACCCATCTATTTCTGCCACGGCGCCTTCATTGCGCATGCTGAAGCAGTTGTTGCTTGCTTTGCGATCATCAAGGATCACTCGGTTCAAACCATCATGCAGAAGGCGCTGGCGATCAGGATGAATTCTCTGTGGCGCGCTACCGCGTCCCTGGGAATTTCGCGTCAGGTCACCGTCGCTACCCCTTCGGTGATGACGAAATCTTAATAAAACCAAGATGGAACGAACTTTATTACGCTTCAAAGAGCGTCAAGTGAACATTTTAATCATGTATAATCAGTATTGATTGTCAGTAAATTTCACAGGAAACACGAAAATTAATTCTGGACAACGTCACAACGAAAATTTGCGGCCCTTTTTACTACCGAAAGCGCCAGCTCATGACTGGAATCCGCAACCTTGAAATTGAAATCATTGACATCAACACATCCAAATTCCGTACATCCAAGAATGACGCAATCGGCATCACTCTGACGAGCGGCATCAATGATCATATCGCTGACGCGGCCTGGATCGGCCGCTCCGCATAACTTGATCTCCTCTATGAGACGTTCGACCGCCACTTGACGCTCAATATCCAGATGAACGTAATCGATTCCAGCGGTATTGAGAAAAGGCCGATAGGTCTCTCCGAGCCAAGTCACGCGCCCGCCCAGAACTGTGGCTCGCCGAACTTTACGCTCCCCCGCGACAATCGATGCGACGGTTTCACTCATGATATTCATCACCGGAACGTTAACGTGCGGTGTGATCTGATCGAGGAAAAAAAGGCGGAGTTGCAAGGAACGGCAATGAAATCCACCGGATATGAAGCCAGACGGCGACAGGCATCAATCATTCCAGGAACTGGTGACGCCTCATCGAACAGGACGTGTCTCGTCCGGCTGGGAATTTTTGTGTTGTTGTCGATCACCAGATGAAGATGATCCCAGTCCTTTTGGGCAGGGGTCAGCCGGATGATCTTGTTAAAGAACTCAGATGTGGCATGGGGACCCATACCTCCGAGAATTCCAACTGTTGCTGACGTTGCCATCGCATCACCTGATTGTCATCCGGGACCGCAATGTTACGGCCCTCGAACTACCGCTTGAGTATTTTCAACGCTAAAAGATATCAACGCCACACGAAAATCCATAACCCCAGTCAAATCGCCGTTGCCAGAAGAATTTTCCCGATTTCGCGCTGGTGTGATCAGATGAGGATCATTCGCCCGAGACGAGGTGCTTCCAGTTCGCGATAAAGCTTGAGCGCTGGCTTTCATCCTGCGCGGCCAAGAGCGCCGGGCCGATGCGGATGGGGCGGCCAACGCCCGATTCCATCAGCGCTTCCGGTCCTTCGACACCGGGCGGCAAGGGTTTGCCATCATCGAAGAAGAAGGCCTTCTGGCGCGCCACTTCACGCCCGCGCGGCGAAAGAAGGTAGTTCATGAATTCCTTGCCGATCTGCGGGTGTTCCGCATCCTTCGGGATCATCGCCCCGCGCGACAGCACCAGCGCATAGTCATTGGGAACGACTATGCCGAGATCGGGGTTTTCACTGGCCGCACGATAGGCGTAGGAGCCGAGCACATTATAGGCAAGGCGCACGCGCCCCGAGGCGATCTCGCCCAGAACCTCGCTGTTGCAGCAGCGGGTGACGGTGTCGATGCGACTTAAGCCCTCGATCAGGCGTCCATAGGCGGTCGGGGCGTGGCGGGCATCATAAAAGGCCAGAAGATAGCCGACACCTGACGCCTCGATGTCATAGGTGCCGATGCGCCCGCTGTAGACGGTTGGCTTCAGGCGCAGCAGATCGGCGAGGTCCTCGTGGCTCTTCGGCACGTCTTCCACGGGCACGGCACGCTTGTCGTAAACGAAGACGACCGGCTCGAAGGTGAAGCCAAACACCTCGTCACGCCAGTTGGCCCAATCGGCGACCGTCAAGGTCTCGGCAGATCGGTGCGGCTGGGCGCAGCCGTCATTGGCCAGCCTGACAAGCTGGTCGACGGCCGAGGACAGCAGAATGTCGCCGCTCTCGGCCTCTCCCGCGCAAGCCTTCTCCGCCTGCCGGTAGAGGTCATTGGTGACGTAATCGACAAACTCCACCGTGACGCCCGTTGCCACCTGCTGGAAATCGAGAATGAGCGGGCGCATGGTTTCAAGATCGGTCGCGCCGTGGATGACGAGCCGGCCAGCCTGAGGCCCTGGCGCCGGGAAAACCTCGCGCGCACCCTCGATGGCCAAGGCGGGCAACGCTGCGACAAGGCTGAAGGTGATGCCCGTAACCAGACGGCGGATCATGCCTGACCTCCCTCGATCAACGGCAAGGCGATGTGGATGGCAAAGGGCCGCTCCTCTGTCTTCTCGCGAAACCCGATGCGCCCGTTAAGCGCCAGCGCCACCTCTGCCGCAATGGCAAAGCCAAGGCCGCTCACCTGATCTTCGCTGCGCGACGAGTAGAACCGCTTTACGACATTGCCCCATTCTTCCGGCGGGATACCCGGCCCGTCATCGCTGACTTCCACAAAGCCGTTGTCGCCGTCGCGCCCCACTTTGACATCAAGCCGCCCCTTCGCGCCGTGGCGAAGGGCATTGTCGATGATGTTGACGATGGCCTCGCGCAGGCTCAATTCGTCGCCCGTCACCATCAGCTCTTCGGGCGACGCCTCGAAGGAGACGACGAGGTCGGGATCGACGGTCATCGGCACGGCGGCGCGAAACGCCTTGCGGGCCACATCATTGAGTTTCACCGGCGCCAGCTGGACGGAATCGAAGCGGTGAATGACCATCGCGTGGTTCAGCAACTGATTGGTGAACCGCGAAAGCTCAGACGCGCGGCGGCGCACCCGCTCCATGTGGCGGCGATCCGCGGGGGCCAGCTTCTCGTCATCGATGAGGCTCACCTGCGCATTGAGCGCCGTCAAGGGCGTGCGGATCTGGTGGGCGCTGTCGGCAATATAGCGCTGCATCAGCGTCATGCGCTCGGAAAGGCGGGTGATGAAGCGGTTGATGGAATCAACGAAGGGCGTCAACTCGCGCGGCACATCAAGATCAAGCGGCGTCAGGTCCTGCGGTTCGCGCCGCGCCAGAACCCGGCCCAGCCGATCGACCGGATGCAGCGAATAACGCACGGCAATCGCGCTACCGGCCAGCGCCAGAAGACACATGATGGCGACGAGAATGGTGGCGCGGGTGGTCAGCTCCGCCGCCAGCGCCCGGCGCGATTCCAGCGTTTGCGCCACGATGACATGCGCCCAGACAACACCGGATTTCTGCGTCAGAACGCGCGAGACCGTAACATGGCGCAGGTCAACGCCGCGATAGGTGCTGTTGCCGATCACAGGCTGCGACTGGTGGGCGGTCAGGTCAACGCCCGTGTCGAGATCATTGTAGCCGGTGAGCGTTTTGCCATCGGGGGTCACAACGCGGTAGAAGATGCGGTCGCTATCGGCAAGGCCGAGCAGTTCGAAGGCCGAGGCCGGAAGGTCGAACTTTATCACACCATCCTGCACCGTGAGATTTTCGCTCATCTGGAAGGCCGCGCCCAGAAGCAGCCGGTCATAGGCCTCGTCGGCGGCGGTGCGGGCATAAAACCACGCGGCGGTGATCAGCGCCGCAGCCCCCAGGCCGAGCAGAAGAGCCATGCGCCACATGAGGCGGGAAAAAAGAGAACCCTTATGCGCCATCGGCCACCAGCTGATAACCGATGCCACGCTGGGTGACGATGCGGGCTGTGGCCCCTTCAAGCTTCTTGCGCAGCCGCCCGACATAAAGCTCCACGGCGTTTTCGCCCACTTCCTCGTCAAAGCCGAAAAGACGGTCGAGAAGCTCTTCCTTGGAGAAGACCTTGCCGGGCCGCGAGGCCAGAATTTCCAGTAATGCCATTTCCCGCCGTTTCAATTGCACTTCGCGCCGACCCACGGTGACGGAGCGGTTCGAAAGATCGAGCACCACATCGCCGCAGGTGATGAGATTGGTGGCCTCGCCCCCGGCCCGACGCCTTAGCAAAACACGGGCCCGTGCCTCAAGTTCGCGAAAGTCGAAGGGCTTGACGAGATAGTCATCCGCCCCGAGGTCCAGCGCGCCAACACGGTCATCGATTTCCGAGCGCGCGGTGAGGATGAGCACCGGCACGCCGCTGCCCGACTGGCGCATTTTTTTCAGAATGGAAAAGCCATCCCGCCCCGGCAGCATCACATCCAGCACCACAAGATCATACTCGGTGAAGGAGAGGATGTCGGACGCCGCCTGCCCGTCGGTCTCCCAATCCACGGTATGACCCGCCTGCTGGAAGCGTCGGCAGATCGCTTCGCCCACATCATGGGTGTCTTCAACGAGAAAGATGCGCATGGGGCAGTTCCATCGAAAGCCTGATGGGGTCTTAGCCCTCAGAAATGTCCAAACGACTGTCTGCCCCTGCCTTTAGCAGATGTGAGGAGGCACGGCTAGAAGATGCGACCTTGATAAAAGTCGTCGCGGGTGCAGTGGGCGCATCAACTTGAGGCAAGATTGAATGTCTCGATTAACGCTTTGAGGAACTACGTATCATAAAGTGCAACCCAGGACCTTGCAGGCAGGATTGCTCAAACACGAATGACCGAAAAGAACGATCTCGATTTTGCGCTTCATTCGCGCCGTGACTTCACGGTCTGGCTTGCGTTGGTGGCGGGTGTGGGCATGGCCGTCGCCTCCTTTTCGCTGGCGCCGGGTGAAAATTGCGATGAAGCGGGCCATTGCTATCCCTATTTTGTCTGGATCGGGCGGGCTTTGGGCAGTCTGTTGGGGCTTGGGGCCTTGTATGCCCTCTTGCAAAACGCGACGCACGGTGTGCGGTTCTTGCCCGACACTCAGGAACTTGTCTGGTGGAGCGATAGCAAGGCCGATTCCAGGTTTGGCAGTGGTCGCATTTCGATGAAAAGCGTCGCCCGCATTGAGGTGGATTTGACCTCCGACAATACGACGGTGCGTCTCATAGACTTGGACGGCAGGGCTGTGCCCGGCTTTACCGAAGCCCTGTTGCCCAGACGATACGAAGCCTGGGCGAAGACCCTCGTTGCGCGTTGTCCTCACATCTTGCTCAACATCAAGGCCGACTAGGCTCAATTCCCATCCCGGCCAGTTTCTTCGCAGTAACGATCGGCCTGCTTTCTGCCTTTTGTCCCCCACTCCCTTTGACAGGATGGTGACAGGTTAACGGTCTATGACAGGATCGCCGGACGAGGGAGAGAGTATTCGCCCGGCGCGGGAGGAGACCGCCAGACAGCATTATGGACCCTTTGAAGCGGCGCGGTGTGTTCGCGGCGGATGGTCTTTCGCGTGCTTTCCATTGGCCCTTCCCGTTCAATCGAACAACGGGAGAGAGATGATGATCCGCATTTTCACGAAGGCGCTTGCCGGTGCAGCGCTCGCCACCATGGCCATGACGGCGGTGGCTGTTGCCGAGCCCGCCAAGCCGGAATGCCTGGCCGGTGCCAAGCCCGGCGGCGGCTTTGACCTGACCTGCCGCCTCGCGGCCAATTCGCTTCTGGAAACCAAGCAGATTTCGCAGCCGATGACCGTCACCTATATGGAAGGCGGCGTGGGCGCGGTGGCCTATAACCACGTGATCGGCAAGCGCGGCAAGGATGGCAATCTCATCACCGCCGCGTCCTCCGGCTCGGCCCTTTTGATCGCGCAGGGTAAGTTCGGCCAGTATGACGAAACCGCCGTGCGCTGGCTGGGCGCTGTCGGTGCGGACTATGGCGTTCTCGTCGTAGCCGCCAACTCGCCCTATAAGACGCTTGGCGAGCTGATCGAGGCCTACAAGGCCAACCCGACCGATTTCCCCATTGCCGGTGGCGGTGCCGTTGGCTCGCAGGACTGGATGAAGGGTTCGCTTCTGTCCAAGGCTGCGGGTCAGGACCCGAAGAAAATGCGCTATGTGGCGCTGGAAGGCGGCGGTGCCGTGTTGACGGCGCTTGAAGGCGGCCATGTGAAGGTCGGTTCGGGCGATGCTGCCGAAATGGTCAAGCACCATGTCGCCGGCAAGGTTCGCATTCTGGCCGTGATGGCGCCGGAGCGCCTGACGGGCGAGCTTGCCGGTGTGCCGACCGCCAAGGAACAGGGCTATGATATCGATTGGCCGGTCTGGCGCGGCTTTTATGTCGGCAAGGACGTGTCCGACGAGGATTACAACTGGTGGGTTGAGGCCTTCAAGAAGACCACGGCCACGCCGGAATTCGCCAAGGAACGTGAATCCCGCGGCCTGTTCGACTTCACCCTGCTCGGCAAGGATTTCGAAGACCGCGTGAAGGCCGATGTGGCCCGCTTCAAGATCCTCGCCAAGGAAGCTGGCATGTAATCTCATTCCCCGGCTCGCCGACTGATCCCGGCGATCCGACCCTTGCGCCGGTTCCATCGAGACCGGCGCAAGCCCTCTTCACCCCCATGTCTGACTGAATGGCCCGGACGGCGTTTTCGCCGTGCCGACGGTTTTCCTTTGCGAGGCGATCATGTCTGAGCACTCACCCATTTCGGCGCGAACCGCGCATCTTATCGGCCGCATTACCGCGATCATCTTTCTGGTGCTGGCACTGGCCTATGGTTTCGGCGGCAGCGTCATCGAATACGCCTTCTCGTCCGATCCTCTGGGCCCGCGGGTTTTCCCCATTGGTCTTGCCGTCATTCTGGGCTTGCTGGCCGTCCTCTATTTCTTTTCGCCGGGCAGTGCCGAGGGTTTCCCCAAGGGCGCGCTTCTGGCGCGGGTGCTGGGCATTCCGGCCCTTCTCGTCTTCTCGGTGCTGTTGTTTGAACCGCTCGGCTTCGTCGTTTCCATCTTCGTCATGACGTTCGGTACCGCGCTGATTTTCGAAGCGCCGGTCAAGAAGGCGCTTCTCGGCGCCATCGGCCATGCGGCGCTCTGGTGGTTCGTGTTCGGGTTCGCGCTTGAAGTCTATCTCCCCACCGGCTCGCTGTTTGGCGGCTGAGCGGTCTTACCGGAAAGGTCATTTCCATGAGCCTCGATTATCTCTGGCACGGCTTTGCCGTCGCGCTCACCTGGCAGAACCTGTTGATCGGGTTCATCGGCTGCTTCATCGGCACGCTGGTTGGAGCGTTGCCCGCCATCGGCCCGATCAACGGCATCGCGCTTCTGATGCCGATTGCCTATACGATGGGCCTGCCCGCTGAAAGCACCATGATCCTGCTCGCCGCTGTCTATTGCGGCGCGGAATATGGCGGGCGTATTTCCTCGATCCTCCTCAACGTGCCGGGCGATGCGGGCGCAGTGATGACGGCCATGGATGGTTATCCCATGGCCAAGCAGGGCCGCGCCGGTGAAGCGCTGGCGCTGTCCGGCATCTCCTCTTTCGTCGGCGGCATCCTGGGTACGCTGGGGCTCGCGCTTTTCGCGCCCGTGCTGTCGGGGCTTGCCATCGGCTTCGGCCCGGCGGAATATTTCGTGCTGATGGTCTTTGCCTTTGCCACGCTTGGCTCCATGGTCGGCTCGCAGCCCGCCAAGACGCTGATCGGCTGCACGCTCGGCCTCATGCTGGCAACGGTCGGTCTGGATGCCACGTCGGGCGCTTACCGCTTCACCTTTGCCGAGCCGGAATTGGGTGATGGCATTGAATTCGTCGTGCTCGTCATCGGCCTGTTCTCGGTGTCGGAAGCCATGATCATTCTGGAGAATCAGGGCCAGGGCATCACCGTCATCCGCGAACTGGGCCGTATGACGGCGCGCTGGAGCGATATCGTGAAGACCTTTGGCGCGACCATTCGCGGCTCGCTCATCGGCTTCGTCGTTGGTGTTTTGCCGGGTACGGGTGCATCGGTCTCGTCGGCCGTTTCCTACACCACGGAAAAGCGCATTTCGGATACGGAAGGCACGTTCGGCAAGGGGGATGTGCGTGGCCTCGCCGCGCCGGAAGCTGCCAACAACGCCACCGCCGCCGGTGCCTTCGTGCCCATGCTGACGCTGGGTGTTCCGGGCTCCGGCACCACCGCCGTCATGCTCGGCGCGCTGATGCTCTACAACATCCAGCCCGGCCCGATGCTTCTGGCCGAACGTCCGGAAGTGGTCGGCGGTCTCATTGCCTCGCTCTTTGTCGGCAATGTCATCCTGCTCGCGCTCAACCTGCCGCTCGTCAACATCTTCGCCCGTGTGCTGACCGTGCCAAACTGGATGCTGGTGCCCGGCATGCTGGTTCTGTCGGTGATCGGCGTCTATTCCACTCACGCCTCGGTGTTCTCGATCTTCCTTATGCTTGGCATCGGCTTTACCGGATGGCTGCTGAGAAAGGCAGGCTTCGACATGGCCCCGATCATCCTCGGCTTCGTGCTGGGGCGCGTCATGGAAGTGAACCTCAGGAACGCGCTGGCGATCAGCGGTGGCGATCCGTCGATCCTCTTTGAAAGCACCATTTCCATCGTCTTGTGGTGCATGGCGATTGGCGTGGCCTTCCTGCCTTGGTTCCTCGCCCGCCGCTCGAAGAAGAAGATGGCGGCCCTGCTCGCCAAGGAGAACTGACGGTCTCAACCGCAAAGAAAAAGCCGCTCCGGATCGCCGGGGCGGCTTTTTTGTTTTCTCGGTCGATCAGCTTTCTCTTCACGCATCGTTTCCGGCCATCGCTGGGCGCCGTGAAGAATTCTAAAAATCCGAACCGTTTGCTCGGTGGCGATATAAGTGGCGATGTAGGGCGTCACCGTTACAGGCAATTCCCGCGTGCCATCCACCCGTCCCGCGCGCCCGCTTTCCGGGAAATCGACAAGACGACGAACGGCAAAGTCTATGCGCTCGTCAGTGGCAATGGCGCCGGCCGGGTTTTCGGCTTCAATGTTGGTAAAGATCCCGTCCGGTTCCGAAAGCGCAAAGGTAGACCAGACAAGCCTCATGAAGGTTGGTCAACTTTGCTGCGCGCAGCTTCCCGCCGTTTGGTAAAATGCGCTCCAACCTCTTCGTCAGAGACATCGGGACGGCTGTCATCCAGCGCTTCCAGAACTTTCATTTTAAACCAAGCATCATGTGCCGGGCCGCTCGAAAGCAGCTCGATCGGCAGGGCACCTTCATTCGCCGTGCGGGTCAGCAAAATACGAACAGCATCCGATACGGTCAGCCCCATACCTTCAAGCACAAGGGAAGCACGGTCGCGAACATCCTTATCGATGCGGGTCTGAACGAGAGCGTTAGCAGCCATCAAAATCTCCTTCGATCGACAAGGAATCGTAATTCATTTGAATAACAAAACCTAGATCGTTAGCCTATGAATATACAGCGACGTGGCGACCGTTCCATGATGAAGAGCGATAAGCGCTGCCCGCATATGGAAGCAAGATAGCTCAATTGATGCGGTGTGAACGTGTTGGTTGGAGAAAAGCGCCCGGAAACATTGCTATAGATGGATCGGCAGTAAGACCGGCAAATTGATTGCACCAAATGGTGCCTATCATTATGATAAAAAACATGAATTTATCAGCGTAAAGATCGGCAAAAATGTCAGCTCTTGCGAGCATTGAACCACTTCTTCCCGAAAGTAATCGGGAGTTTGAAGATCTCACGATCGAGCTGGCGTCAGCGGCCAGCCGCTTCGCTGCGCGCTTGCACTCCGTTATGCGGACTTCTGTTGGCGATTTGGTTTGCTCGATGAACTGCTACTATCCAAACCTCATAGAGGGACATAATACCCTCCCGGTTGATATCGATTGCGTTATGGTTGGTGATTTTTCCGATGATCCTGAAAAGCGCAACCTTCAACTTGAGGCGCGCGCTCATATCGAAGTTCAGCAACTCGTTGATCGAGGTGAGATGCCGTTTCCGGTGTTGTCGATCGACGGAATCTGCTGGATTCACGAGGCGTTTTGCCGACGACTGCCTGAGGATCTGTTGATTGTTCATCATCCCGACACGGGTGAGGAAATCCATATGGTTCCCGGCCAGCTTAGGACACGATATGTAAAGATAGGTAGGCACATCGCGCCAGAGCCCGACATGATTGAACCGCTCCTTGGGCGGTTCGTTGAAGGATACGGCATGAAGATGCTTTCAAAGCTACAGCGGATCATCAGTGTGGGTGCTTCTCACCATCGACTGGCATGGATCCATCCGTTTTTGATGGAAACGGACGTGTATCTCGGCTGTTTTCGCACGCCCTTCTGCGCGACCTCGGCATTGGCTCTGAACTGTGGTCTGTTTCTCGGGGGCTTGCCAGGAATGTGTCTGATTACAAACGTCTCTTGTCCCAAGCGGACCAGCCACGGCGCGGTGATCTAGATGGACGAGGCAATCTGACGCAAGCAGGCCTCACGGAGTTTACCTCTTTCTTCCTTTCGTGCTGTCTGGACCAAGTCACGTTCATGGGGCAACTCCTCAAACCTGAGGAGTTGCTGAACCGCATCGAGATCTGGTGCAACGAGGAGGTCCAGATGCAGCGGCTTCCCAAGGGAAGCTGGCCGCTTCTTCGTGAAGCCGTCATCAGCGGTGAGTACTCGCGATCGCAAATCCAAGGACTGACGGGCTACCAAGAGCGGCAGGCGCGGACTGTTCTGTCGAGTTTGTTCAATGTAGGTGTCCTGAAATCTGATAGCTCCAAGGGCAAAGTTCGCCTAGGCTTCCCTGCCGATAAAATCGAGCGTTGGCTTCCACGCCTCTACCCCGCAGTCCACTCATCAATTGAGTGTATGTAATCGGTTGATTTTGTAGATTGCTGTAATTTGCAGGAAAGCTCTTGCGTCTCGGTTTTCGGTTTGTAGCCCTTCTGGTTTGGTTTGATGGCTATCCTAGATATTTCCTGCGTCGCTGAGATCTGCGTCTGCGCGCATCAAATTCGTCGGCAACCGCTCGTTTGCTGCCATGTCTTGGCAACAGCGCTACCAGACAATCAGGCTGCCATCATAGGCGTGGAACCCTCCGGTTTGCGAGGGGTCGAGATTGTCGAGAACGGCAAGCAGCAGGCTCGCGCTTTCGTCCGGTGCCATGGCTGTGTGGCCAGCCGCATAAGCAGCGGTCAGGGAGGTGGCGACGGTGCCCGGATGAAGCGCTGCCAGCACCGCCTGTGGATGGGTGCGGGAAAGCTCGATGGATGCCGTATGAACGATCTGGTTGAGAGCCGCCTTGGCGGCGCGGTAGGAGATCCAGCCGCCCAGACGGTTGTCACCAATCGAGCCGACGCGGGCTGAGAGAAAGCCCATCAAGGCCCGTTCCTTGCGGGCGAGTTTTGGCGCAAAATGCTTGAGTACCAGCGCCGGGCCAACCGCATTCAGGGCAAACTGTTTCAACATCGCATCCGGGCTGATCTGGCGCAGCGACTTTTCCGGGCCGATGCCTTCGATGGTCAGCGCGCCGGTGGCGCAGAAAATCAGGTGAAAATCGCCGGAAAGCGTCGCGGCAGCCTCGGCAACCGCCCTCTCGTCGGTCATGTCGAGGCCCGTGCCACTGCGCGACAGGCCGACCGCTTCGCCGCAATCGCCATCAGCTTCAAGCGCGCGCAAAATGGCCGAGCCAATGCCGCCACTGGCCCCAAGAACAATCGCGCGATAGCTCTTCGGCAAGGATGTCATGGCCATGATTGTTCCTCCTGATCAAACCGGTTCACCGGCATCGAGTTTTTGCAGGAATTGCGCGGCGGACTGGCGGTAGGTCTGACGCTGCGCCTCCTCCATTCGCCGCCATGTCGCATAGGGTTGCGCAAGTCTGTGATTGCGCGAAAGCCTGGCCTGATGGCGGTCGAGAAAATCCCAATAAAGCGCGTTGAAGGGGCAGGCCCCCTCGCCGGTCTTGCGCTTCACATCGTAATGGCAGCCGTGGCAATAATCGGACATACGGTCGATATAGGCACCGCTTGCCGCATAGGGTTTTGTGGCGAGAACGCCGCCATCGGCAAATTGGCTCATGCCGATGACGTTGGGCAGTTCCACCCATTCAAAGGCATCGGCATAGACCTCGAGATACCATTCATGCACCGCATGGGGATCAAGGCCCGCCAGCAGGGCAAAATTGCCGGTGATCATCAGCCGTTGAATGTGATGGGCATAGGCATTTTCGATGGTTTCGCCGATCACCGTGGCAAGGCAGGCCATGCGGGTTTCGCCCGTCCAGAAAAACGCGGGCAGCGGACGCTTGGCCTCCAGAAAATTCCGTGTCTCGTATCCCGGCATCAAAAGCCAGTAGATGCCGCGCACATATTCGCGCCAGCCGATGATCTGGCGGATAAACCCTTCGACGGCATTGAGCGGCGCGCGCCCTTCAAAGTAAGCGCGTTCCGCCGCGCGGCAGAGCGCCAGAGGATCGAGAAGGCCGATATTGATATAGAAGGACAAAAGTGAATGGTTGAGGAAGGGATCATCCTTCAGCATGGCGTCCTGCGTCTCGCCAAAGCCCGGCAGAAAGTCCGCGATGAAGGTGTCGGCAGCACGCTCGGCATCCGCCCGCGTCACGCCCCATGAAAAGCCGGACGCATGGCCCATGTGGCCGGCAAAACGCTGATCGACAAGCGTCATGACCTCTAGTGTGATCGCGTCGGGCGCAAAGCGCGGATGGGCCGGGCGGAAGAGGTCGGGCTTGGCGGCCTTGCGGTTCTCGGCGTCGAAATTCCAGCGCCCACCCACCGGCTGGTCGCCCTCCATCAAAAGCCCGGTTTTGCGGCGCATCTGGCGATAGAAAAACTCCATCGTCAGGTCGCGCCGCCCCTCGGCCCATTGGCGAAACTCGGTGTGAGAGGCCAGAAAACGTGTGTCCGTGCTGATCTCGACCGGCAGCGCGGTCTGTTCGGCCCAGCCGCGCATCGCCTCCAATACCCGCCACTCACCGGCCTCGGTGACGATGATCCGCTCCGGCTGGTGCCGGTCGACGGCGCGCAGCAACTCGCCGGTGAAGGAGCCGTTATTGTCCGGTGTATCGAGGCGGATGTAATCCACACGATAGCCTAACCCGCGCAACTCGTCGGCAAAGTGGCGCATGGCTGAGAGAATGAGCACCAGCTTCTTCCTGTGGTGGCGCACATAGGTCGTCTCTTCCGCCACCTCGACCATGAGGATGATGTCGCGGGCCGGGTTGGCACCCTCAAGGCTGGAGATGGCGGGGCTCAACTGGTCGCCCAGAATGAAGATCAGGTTGCGGCAGGCGGGCATTTCCTTGAAACCTTGTGGATCGATCCTCGTCACTTTGGACGAGTGAAAGAGACGCGGGTCAAGGCGACAGGAAAGCCCCATTTGGTGACGATGGCGGTGTTTTCGAGCCGCCCGCCCTCTTTGAGTTCCATACGGTCGTGGAAGCGCACCCGCATCGGCTTCGTCTTGCCCGGCAGATCCACGAGATAGGTGAAGGTCGCGACCGCGCCATCAATGCGCACGGTCGTTTCACCCACCACATCCTCGCGGGTGCCGCGATAGGTGGTCGGCGATGTTTTCACGAAGCGCCAGGTTTTGCGGTCGCGTTCACCATCGGCATAATGGAAGTCTTCGACAAGTGTGAGCACCTTGCCGTCGAAGCGCCCGTGTAGATCGACCTTGAAGCTGCGTTTCAGCCCGTTGATGGCGCTGAAAGAGCCGGTCGCCTTGGTCTCTCCGGCAAAATAATCTTCAAGCTTCAGCGGTTCGGCGAGCGTCGGGCGCATCAGCCCGAACGTCATTACGGAAAAAACCGCCAGTCCCATCCATACGCTTTGCATGTCTTTCTCCCGCGAGGTTGATGAAAAACATTACGCGGCGGGGCGTGCTGTGGATCAACGCCGACCGATGCGGGCAAGCAGAATGACCGGCAACAGCCCGGCCAGCACGATGGCGAGTGCCGCAACGGCGGCCTCCTCATAGGTGCCACGGGCGGCTTCGGCATAAAGATGGGTGGCGAGCGTTTCGACGTTGAGCGGGCGAAGAAGCAGCGTGGCGGGCAGTTCCTTCATGCAATCCACGAAGACGAGCAGTCCTGCCGCCGCAAGTGCCGGGCGCGACAACGGCAGGCAGATCGCAAAGAAGGTGCCGTTGACGTTGCGGCCTAAACTGCGGGCCGCCTGATCGAGCGAGGTGGGAATGCGGGCAAAGCCCGTTTCGGCCGAGCCTGCGGCAATCGCCATGAAGCGCACCGCATAGGCGAAGATAAGCGCTGCTCCCGAACCGATCAAAAGCAGGCCGGTGGAAACGCCGAACAACGCCTGCGCCTGCCGGTCAATCATTCCGTCGAGCGTGGCCAGCGGAATGAGGACGCCAAGCGCCACCACCGTTCCCGGCATGGCATAGCCAAGGGTTGAAAGCCGCATGAGAAGCTGCGTCAGCGAACCCGGCAAGGCGCGCGCCATATAGGCGACCGTCGTGCCGAGAACGAGAACGACGAGCGTGGCGGCGCTAGCAAGGCCAAGCGTATTGCCGAGTTCGCCAATGAGGCGGGTCGAAAGGCCATTGGTCTCGATGCGTTTCATCGCTTCAACCGCGAGATAGATCGCCGGGGCTGCAAAGCCGATGAGAACCGGCACAAGACCGAAGCCGAGGGCGGCAATGCCGGCCCCGCGCGAAAGCGGCAAAGGCGCAAAGCGGCGTGCTTGCTTTGCAGCGGAAAAGTAACGCTGGCGGCGGCGGGCCAGCCGCTCGATGGCAACGACGGCGACGACGATCATAAGCATGGCGAGTGCGATCTGCGCCGCACCGGCCAGATCAGAGCGCGTGACCCAGGTCGTGTAGACGGAAATGGTCAGCGTGCGCACGCCGAGGAATTCCGAAGCGCCGATGTCGTTCAGGCTTTCCATCAGCGCGAGGCTGACGCCGACAGCAATCGCCGGGCGGGCAAGCGGCAGGGCAATGCGAAAGAAGATGCCGCTGCGGCTGACGCCGAGCATCCGCGCGGCCTCCACCAGATTGGCGGCCTGCGTCATGAACATGGCGCGGGTGGTGATGTAGACGTAAGGGTAGAGCACAAAGCCGAGAAGCAAGATGCAGCCCGCCATCGAGCGGATATCCGGCAGGCGGAACTGGCGTGGGCTGTCATACCCAAGGATCGCGCGGATCAGGCCCTGAACTGGTCCGAGTGGATGCAGAAGGTCGAGATAGGCATAGGCGATGATGTAAGTAGGCACGGCAAGCGGCAAGAGCAGCGCCCATTCCAGCACACGACGGCCCGGAAACTCGTATGCCGTCACCAGCCAGGCGGACCCGGTTCCCACCACCATGACGACAAGGCCGACGCCACAAAGCAGGATCAGCGTTTCGATCAGCGCCTGCGGCAAGACATAAGCCGCCAGATGCTGCCAGAGGGCCATCGAGCCGCCCAGCGCCTCAAACCCGAGGGCGGCCACCGGCACCATGACGGCGAGCGCGACAAGCAGGCCCATAACGAACCAAAGCCGCCCCGAGGAGATCGAGGCGGCGGAGGATGGTTTCAACCTGTTGATCAGGGTTGTCGTCATGAGCCTTAAAAAGGTTAGTTGTCGAAGCCGACCTTTTCAGCCAGTTCGCTGGCCTGCTTGCGGTACTTGACGATCTCGGTCAAGGGCACGCGGTCAATCTTCAGTTCACCGAACGAGGCAATGATCGGGTCGATCGGCGCGCCGGCCTTCACCGGATATTCGAAGTTGGCTTCGGCGTAGATCTTCTGGGCTTCGTCGGAGACGAGATATTCGAGAAGCTTGACCGCCTCGTCCTTGTTCTTGGCGTTCTTGGCAATGGCTGCGCCGGAGATGTTCACCTGCGTGCCGCCATCGGTAAAGGTCGGCAGGATGACCTTGATGGCATCGCCCCACTTCACCTGTTCCTCACCGCCCTTGCCGGAGCGCATCAGGCCGACATAGTAGGAGTTGGCGATCCCGATATCGCAAATGCCGCCGAGAATATCCTTGGCCACGTCGCGGTCGCCGCCACCTGCCTTGCGGGCGAGATTGTCCTTCACGCCCTTCAGCCAGCTTTCGGCCTTTTCAGCGCCGTGATGGGCGATGTAATCGGCAAAAAGCGCGGTGTTATAGGGGTGCTGGCCGGAGCGAATGCACACCTTGCCCTTCCACTTCGGGTCGGAAAGGTCTTCATAGTTGAAGGCCGTCAGGTCGATGTCCTTGGCGGCGTAAAGAACGCGGGCGCGGGACGACAGGGCAAACCAGTTGCCGTTGGCATCGCGCAGTTCAGCAGGGATAGCCGCTTCCAGCGTGGCCGACTTGATCGGCTGCGTCACGCCCTTGTCAACGAGATCGAGCAGGTTGCCCGCATCAACGGCCATCAGAATGTCGGCGGGCGAGCTTTCGCCTTCCGAGGCCACGCGCTCGGCCAGACCATCCTTCATGAACACCGTGTTGACCTTGATGCCCGTCTTGGCGGTGTAGGCATCCAGAAGCGGCTGAACGAGACCGGCTTCGCGCGTGGTGTAGATGTTCACCTCAGCGGCAAATGCCGGAGCCGCGACCGACAGGGAAGCCGTTGCCAGGGCAAGGCGCGAGAAGGAAAGGGTAACGCTCAAGATCAAGACCTCCAAAATGTGATGAGGTCTTCAATCATACATGAGAAAAATAATCAACATAACATTCGCGTGAGGAGATCAGGCCGGATAGACCAACGCGCCCGCCGGATCAATGGAAATGCGCACCTGATCGCCCTGCGCAAATTGCGGGAAACCGCGCATATAGAACTGTAACGGTTCGGAAAGCCCATCGACCGCCACGGTCATGCTGTCACGATCACCCATGAAGACGCGCCCGACCAACTTGCCAAAGACGGCGAGCGGCTGGTCAGCAGCGGCGAGCGAAAGGGCGTGCGGGCGAAGAAACAGAATGGCCGCCTGCCCTTCCTGCATGCCCTGCGGCGCATCAAAGCGGCCAAGGGCCGTCTCGACCGCGCCCTTCACCACGCGGCCTGGAACACGGGTGCCGGGGGACAGAAACTCGGCGGCGTAAAGCGTTTCGGGATTGTCGAACAGGGCGTGCGCCGTACCCTCCTGCTCCACCAGACCAGCGCGCAACAGCACCACCTTGTCACCCACGGCGAGCGCTTCTTCCGGGTCATGCGTCACCATCACCGTCGTGGTCTCAAGAGCGCGCAGATGCGTCAGCGTTTCGTGGCGCAGCTTTTCGCGAAGGCCGCGGTCAAGATTGGAAAACGGCTCATCCATCAGCAGAAGGACGGGCTTCGGTGCGAGCGCCCGGGCCAGTGCCACGCGCTGCTGTTCCCCACCCGAAAGCGTATGCGGATGACGATCCGCCAGCACTTCGATGCCGATACGGGCCATCATCTCGCCCACCCGCGCTTCAATCTCGACGCGTGGCAGGCCCTTGAGACCAAAGGCGATGTTTTCGCGCACCGTCAGATGCGGAAACAGCGCGTAATCCTGAAACATGAAACCGATCTTGCGCGCCTCAGGCTCGACAAAGCGCGACGGACCAACAACTTGCGCTCCATCCAGAAAAATCGATCCGGCGTCGGGGCGCTCGACACCGGCAATCAGACGCAGCAGGGTCGATTTTCCGCATCCGGACTGGCCGAGCAGGCAGGCAATCTGGCCTTTTTCCAGCGTCAGCGACACGGCCTCAAGCGCCGCCACGCCATCAAAGGCCTTGCCAACCCCCTGAAGCTCCAGTGCTTTTGCTCTCATCTGTTCCGTTTCCCGTGCCATGCGATGCCTCGCTCCTACAGGATGGGGCGCGGCGCGACAATTCGCAATCGCTTGATCCACCCCTTGGCAGGCTTCGATGTGGCCCCTAGATTTGTCCCGACCAATTCAAAAAATGGGGAAGGACCCGAACATGAGCGAGACAAAGGTTGCCATCATCACCGCAGGCGGGAGCGGCATGGGGGCGGCTGCCGCCCGCAGGCTCGCCGCCGATGGCTTCAAGGTTGCGATCCTCTCCTCGTCGGGCAAGGGCGAAGCGCTCGCTAGGGATCTGGGCGGCCTCGGCGTCACCGGCTCCAACCAGTCGAATGACGACCTGAAGCGGCTGGTGGACGAGACGCTCGCCGCCTATGGCCGCATCGATGTGCTGGTCAACTCCGCCGGTCATGGCCCGCGCGCGCCGCTCCTCGAAATTACCGACGAGGATTGGACCAAGGGCATGGAGACCTATTTCCTCAACGTGGTACGCCCGACCCGCCTTGTGACGCCGGTCATGCAGAAGCAGAAGGGCGGCGCAATCATCAACATCTCCACCGCCTGGGTGTTTGAACCCTCGCCGATGTTCCCGACATCAGCCATCTTCCGCGCTGGTCTGGCAAGTTTCACGAAGCTGTTTGCCGATACCTATGCGCCGGACAATGTGCGCATGAACAATGTTCTGCCCGGCTGGATCGACAGCCTTCCGGCCACCGAAGAACGCCGCCAGTCGGTACCGATGGGCCGTTATGGCAAGGCGGATGAAGTGGCCGCGACCGTGTCCTTCCTCGCGTCCGAGGGCGCGGGCTATATTACCGGCCAGAACATCCGCGTCGATGGCGGTCTGATGCGCTCGGTCTGAGCGCCGGGTTTACTTGCAGGCGCCGGGCGGGTCCACCCGATAGGTGGTTTTGCCCGGATAGTCCGGAACGACCGGGGTCAGATAGACCTTCAGCGTGCAACGCCCGGTGCGCACGATCCATTCAACAGCACCGTCCTTGCGAGCTTTGCCGCGCGTTAATCCGTCAATCGGCGCCTGATGCACGGCATCGGCAATGGCAGCGTTGGACAGGATCATATTGATCTGTTCAGCGCTGTCATAATAGCCGGAAAGGGCAGCCTCAGCAGGCACAGCGCCAAGGGACAGAAGGGCGAAAAGGGCGGCACGTCTCATCGGACAGTCTCCTTGCTGTTTCGGGTGGCGCGAAGCGGTGCCTCGCCATTCATTCCAAACATTTCACGGGCTGCCTCAACCTTCAAGGGGAGGCCGCTGAGACAGAAATGTCTTATCCTTTTCTTAATCGAAGCAGGTCAAACTACTCTGCGCAAATATACGGGGAGTGGTTATGGTACAGCAGGCAGCGCTTCCAATCTCCGGAAGCGAAGACGAAGCTAATTTCAACGACGATCATGCGCCGACGCGCCCGCAAATATCCGGCCCGTCACCGGATGTGCTGCGCCAGATCATCGTTCACCTCAGTCAGGCGACTTCGAGCCTTGGCATCGATCTTGTGGACATTGCCGGCGCGATCCAGACGGTTGCTGCCGCGTCCGGTCGCCACGCGCAGGTGTTTTCCGGACTGTCCGGCACGGCGCGCGAAATTGCTGAAGCCAACCGCACCATTGCCAGTGCCCTTCGCAACACCGATGTGATGGCGGGAGATGCGCGCAACGCCTTGCAGCGCTCGACCGATGAGTTGGAACGCTCAAGCACCGGCATCGATCACATGGTCTCTGTCAATTCCGAAATGACCGGCGAAATCTCGCAGTTTGCCGTGTCGCTTAGTGAAGTGGACAAGTTTGCCAGCGAAATCGGCTCCATCGCGCGCCAGACCAACCTTCTGGCGCTGAATGCCGCCATCGAGGCCGCACGCGCCGGTGATGCAGGCAAGGGCTTTGCCGTTGTTGCCACCGAAATCCGCAGCCTGTCACTGCAGACCTCTGCCGTCACCTCTACCATCCAGCAAACGCTTCAGGATATTCGCGGCCGTATCGTGCGGCTGGCGCAATCGGGCGAAAGCGCCACGCGTTCGGCCGCCGAGGTGCAGGGCGTTGCCGCGACCATGCAGGATTCCTTCCGCGTCATGGAGGAAGTTTTCTCCTCGATCCTCGACAATTCGCAGGGGCTTGCCCAGACCACCGCCCGGGTCGAAGACCAGTGCGGTCATTTCGTGACCGATCTGAATGGCGTGATGCACGAAATTCTCGATTCCAACGCCCATCTTCAGGGCGCTGCCAAGCGTGTCGACGGGCTGGTTGATCTCTCGGAAAAGATCATTCAGGTCACGGCGACGGCGGGGATTGAAACGCCGGACCACCGCTGGATCACCCAGGTTCAGGATGTGGCAGCCGCCGTTTCGCAAGCCATGGAAAGTGCCGTGCAATCCGGTCGCATCAGCATGAAGGATCTTTTTGACCGCGAATATCGTGAGCTGGCCAACACCAACCCGGTGCAGCTGGCAACGCGCTCGCTTCGCCTGCTCGACGAGCTTCTGCCGCCGATCCAGGAGCCGGTGGCGGCCAGCGATCCGGCCATCGTCTATTGCGCGACGGTGGATGAAAACGGTTATCTGCCGGTGCATAATGCCAAGTTCTCGCAGCCACAGCGCCCCGGCGATGTGGAATGGAACGCCGCCAACAGCCGCAACCGTCGCATTTTCAACGACCGCACTGGCATCGCCGCCGGTCGCAACACGCAAGCCTTCCTCGTCCAGACCTATCGCCGTGATATGGGCGGAAAGTTTGTCATGATGAAGGATATTTCAGCACCCGTTTTCGTCAACGGTCGCCATTGGGGCGGCGTGCGCCTCGCCATCAAGATGTGAACGGCACGGCGCGCCCGCTGATCGACGGTGGGGCGCGTCTTTTCCGTGTATCTCTGGTCGGAATACTTCCTGAAATGCGTATTTTATCGGGCTTCGCCACTATACCGAACAGTGGTGATTGTAAGCATTGCCAAATATGCTCTATTAAATGCTGCGCCGCGTGTTTTGCGGCGTAAACTGACCCGAGGGGATTTAAACAATGAAGAGCCTGAAGATTGCCGCGCTCGCAGCCGTGGTCGCCGGCATTGCCGGTGTTGCTCATGCCGAAGATCTGGTGTTCACGCTGACCAATGGCACCAACTCCGTTCTCAACAATTTCCACGCTTCGCCGGAAGGCGTCGACGATTGGGAAGAAGACATTTTCGGTTCGCGCACGCTCGGCCCGGGCGAGTCGATGAAGATCGTCATCGCTGACGGCCGCAAGGTCTGCACCTACGACATGAAATTCGAATTCCAGGGCAATGACCTGACGACGACCACCGACACGCAGAACCTCTGCGAACTCGGCGAATACACGATCGAGGAATAAGACCCGATTGCGCCCGGCGGTGGCACAAGCGCCGCCGGGCTTTCGCACCTACTCGTCCGCCAGCACGTTTGAGATACCTGAGCGCAAGCGCGGGCCGATGACATTCTCATAGGCTTTCAAGGCTGCACCAATGGCCTGATGCATGTCGAGATAGCGATAGGTGCCCAGACGTCCGCCAAAATAGACGTCGGTCTCGGCGTTCGCGCGCGCCTTGTAGGCGAGGAACAGCTTCTTGTCGGCGGGCGTATCGACCGGATAATAGGGTTCGTCCTCGCGGCGGGCAAAGCGCGAATATTCCCGCACGATCACCGTCTTTTCCTGCTGATAGGCGCGCTCGGGGTGCAGATGACGGAATTCCAGGATGCGGGTGAACGGTACATCCTCATCGGCGTAGTTCATCACCGACGTGCCTTGAAAATCGCCTGTTGACTCCACGGAACGTTCAAAATCCAGCGTGCGCCATTTAAGCTCGCCCGCGGCATAGTCGAAGTAGCGATCAATCGGCCCGGTATAGATGACCGGCGCGCCCTTCGGCAGCCGGTCGCGGATCTGGAAGAAATCCGTATTGAACGCGATGCGGATATTTTCATGGTCCAGCATGCGTTTGAAGATTTCTGCATAACCGTCAACCGGCAGGCCTTCATAGCGGTCGTTGAAATAGCGGTTGTCGAAATTATAGCGCACCGGCAGGCGCGTGATGATGCTGGCCGAAAGATCACGCGGATCGGTCTGCCATTGCTTGGCCGTATAGCCGCGAATGAAGGCCTCATAAAGCGGCCTGCCGATGAGGGAAATCGCCTTCTCCTCAAGGTTTTTCGGCTCGGCTCCTTTGAGTTCCGCCGCCTGCCCGGCAATCAGGGCGCGTGCCTCGTCGGGCGAGAAACGCTTTTCGAAAAACTGGCAGATCGTCGCCAGATTGATCGGCATCGGGTAAACGCGATCGCGATAGCTTGAAAAGACGCGGTGACGATAATCGGTAAAGGCACTGAAGCGGTTGACGTAGTTCCACACCGTCTCGCTCTGAGTGTGGAAGAGATGCGCGCCATAGCGATGCACCTCGATCCCCGTTTCCGGGTCCGTCTCGCTATAGGCATTGCCGCCGATATGATCGCGCCGATCAATGACGAGCACCCTCTTGCCCAGCTCATTGGCGACCCGTTCTGCAATCGTTGCGCCGAAGAATCCGGCCCCCACGACAAGGAGATCGATATTGTCGAAATCGGTCACGCACCCCTCCCCTGATGGCGTGCGCTGGATGAGCGCATGACGCCATCTCTCCAGCTTAGCGGTGCTGTCTTGCCTCAAACTTTCCCAATACCAAGCCTCGCGCAAGTTGCCTTGCCTATGTTCCGGACGCAATGAAACGAGGGTCGCATGGTAGAAACAATTCAATATGACTGGACGGAGCCGCGGATTGTGATCGATCGGGAGGTCGGGTTTATTGATGACGTTTTTCGTCACGCATTCTGGCCTGCAAAGGAGTTTTTCTACGACCTTCTGAACGTCCCGTTTTGCAAAATCCTTCAGCGCCCGCCGCAGCCAAGTGTCCGTCGCCAAATGTGGAAGGATGGCTTCCTGACGCCTCCGACCGTCTTTGCGGGGCCGGGGCGCGACGAGAGTCTCTGGCTACAGCATTACCTCAAGATGGATGCACCTTCGAAGGCGTTGCTGAAGCGTTATGTGAAGCCGGATATTGTCTATCTTTGCTATGAAGCCTCGCCCGCCCTTCTCGATTTGCTGGATGAAGTGGGCGTAACCTATATCGACATCCGCATTTCACCGCTTCGGTTTATGCAGGATATTGTCCTTGCGCTTCGCAGCAATTCGCCGGGTATCAATGCCGTTCTTTCGCTGGCCTCTATGACCCGCACGGATATTGAGTGCGAAGCGATGATGCTGATGGCGTCATATCGTCATCTTGAACGATATGAAACGCTCCCGGCGCCCTCTGGCCAGCCGCCTGTTTATTTTGTTGGGCAGACTGCGACGGATGCAAGCATCATCGTGGATCAGGGCTATT
Source organism: Pseudomonadota bacterium (assembly GCA_020161665.1). GTDB lineage: Bacteria > Pseudomonadota > Alphaproteobacteria > Rhizobiales > Rhizobiaceae > Ectorhizobium. The sequence continues at coordinate 51,272 of JAIUPA010000029.1, forward strand.
TCAGGTTGGAAAATGCCTTGCCGTCGCTTCTTCCCAGAATCCAGGGGCGCGATGTCGTCTATCTGCGCCACCCTTCGGCCAATGAAGAGCATTCCAACCGCGAAATCCACATTCTCAGACAGCTCGCAGGCAGCCTGAAGGTCTCCGAGGAGGCGAGCTACGACATTCTCTGCTCGGAGCGTCCCGCCGAGTTTCTGGGAATTTCGTCCGGCCTCCTTCAGGAATGCTGGTTCTTCGGCAAGCCATCGACCTCGCTCATCCCGCCTGTTTGCCCGCTCTTCTTCCCGGAGAATGGCGAACCGACGGCGGGGGAGTATTTCCAGATTACTTTCGACACTTTCCTCAGCGACAAATTCTGGGCGAGCATGTTCACGCAGCAGGTTCCCGAACGCCGGGACACGCCGCGCCATATGCGCCAAAACCATCTTCGCGAGTTGCATAATGTCTGGTGGGGCTATGCCCCGCACAAAGGTCGAGCCAATGATTTTACGCGTTCCCAGACGCGTGAATTGCAGGAGAAGATCACCAAGCTTCAGGGTTTGACGGATCTTCTCTTTTCGATGGTCGGTCAGGAAGCGAACGCGACTGATAGTGACGTCAACACAGCCTTTCTTCGCTCCTGGCGCTGGCCGGATGGGGCTGAAGTGGTTCTGGCGCCGGGTGGCAAGGTTATGAAGGCGGGACGCTATTGTGGCTCCTGGCGTCAACTTGCCGGTCGACGAAGCGCTATCATGATTTCGTGGCACGGGAGCGAGTGGCTGGATATGGCTGAGCTTGCTCCTGATATGATGAGTCTGAAATGCCGGAATAATATTGGCTCCACCTTTGTCGTGATGGCGGCCTGATCCCTTCAACTCTGTCCAGTGAGGCCCCCATGCGAGCTTCTTCAGAAACTGCCAGCCCCATATTTGCCATCCCGTCCAGGGCCGACAATGACAATTGGCTGCCCACGCCAGCTATTTCTGCAGAAGTGCTTGAAGGGACGTTTTGGCAGTTGTCGTTCCTGGGCAGTAGTCTGATCGCCCCTTTTGTGGTTCTGGCTCCCGGCGGTTATGTGGGGAACTACAACCACCCGACCGCGGAAATGTGGCAGGTCGTGAACGGCTCTCTCTACTTTGTGGGAAGCGATGGTCTGCCAACAGCCAACTTCAATGCGGCGCTGAATGAGGATGGCAAGCTGGTGGCGCTGGCCGGTCGCGGCACGATTGGCGGTGTGCAGGGCCTTTACATGCTGACGGTAACGGAGCATCCGCCACATCCGCTTTATGCCACGTCGAAGGATGTGCCGCGCCGCGCCCATTTCCTCTCCGCGCCTTCAGCCACCCGGCCCAATCTTGTTATCGTTCCGGCGGGCAAGAATTCACTGCATTTCGAGTGGCTGCGCGACATGAAGCCCACCAACCGTAACTGGGATCTGTGCGTTGGCTGGTATGGCAAGGAGGAGCCGGAGCTTTCCGTCTCGCCGGAATATCTCGCCCATATTCCAGCCACCAAGAAATTCCGCATTCTCTACGACGTGCTCTATGAGGGCAGCCCCTTGTGGAACTACCAGAACATCTGGTTTCCGGATGATGACCTTCTGACCGACGGCCAGAGCATCAACCGCATGTTCCATATTTTCAGCAAATACGGGCTGGATCTTGCCCAACCTTCGCTGCGGGAGGGGGAAGGCTCTTACCCGAACCACCCGGTCACGGTGCAGCGGCCGGGCAGCATCCTGCGCTACGAGAAGTTCGTGGAAATCATGTGCCCGATCTTCTCCATGCGGGCGCTCAAGATCTGCTTTGAAACCATGCGTGACACGGAATCGGGCTATGGCCTTGATTACCTCTGGCCCGCCTTTCTGGGTAGCCCGCCAAACCGCATGGGCATCATCGATGCTGTTTCGGTGGATCATACCCGCCCGATTGGCGCGACCTACTCGGTCCAATCCGCCGTGGTGGAGCAATCACACATCTTCCGCACCTATGGCTTCACCTATGCCAAGATTGCCGGGGTGAAGTGATCCTCCTGTCATGTTCGAGTATGAAACTGACAATCGGCAACAAGTGACTTGCGCGCCATCCCCTTCGTTGATTTAATCACGGTGGAAATTTCTTCCCCGTAATTAAAATTGAAGGAGCTGCAAGCATGACCGAGACCGTTTTCCGCTTTCCCGCCCCCGGCCCGGAGCCGATCACGGCCGATCTCGACGGCTGGACGAAGGTGGAAGGCGAGCCCACCATGAAGACCTGGGTGCAGCACACCTCTGCCGATGGCAGCATGATCAGCGGCACGTGGGAGGCAACGCCCGGCACCTATTATGCCACCTACAAGACCTATGAATTCGTCCACCTGATGGAAGGCCAGATCACCATCACCCCGGAAGGCGGCGCGCCCGTGACGCTTGTGCCGGGCGACGCCTTCGTCGTCGAGGCCGATTTCAAGGGCACGTGGAAAATCGAAAAGCCGGTACGCAAGCACTTCTGCATCAAGCTGAAGTAAGCGACCGGCTTTGCCTCAGACTGTTGACAAAGGTCGAAAACCTTTCTTATCGTCATGGTCGGGCTTGACCCGACCATCCATAACCCATTGAAATCATGGATCCTCGGGTCAGGCCCGAGGATGACGGCAGTGGGGAGGCAAGGTTTGTCATCAACCTCGCCTTCTTGTGTCAGATGAACTGGGCGATGTATTCGCGCACGTCGAAAATGCCGTCGCGGTCCTTCACCGGCTCGCCGAAGTGAATGTCAAGGCGAAGCCAGGCCGTCGGGCGCGGATCATCGGCGGACGGCAGCGTGCGGGTCAGCTTTTCGCGCATCGTATCCGGCAGCAGGTTGATGATGTCGTCACCGAGCATCGGATCAACGACCACGGCGCCGTCGGCATAGTTGATCGCCTCGTTGGCGGCGACCGTCACACCTGCCAGCTTGCGCACGGTTTCCATGGTGGCGGGCGAAAGCGGCTCGTCCTGATAGGCCGCCATCCGGTGATAAAGAATATAGGCCTCAGCCCAGTTCTTCGTCTGCACGTGCAGTTTAAGCGCCACACTTTGGCGGATCAGCATGAAGCGCATAAGGCGGCTGTAGAAGGATTCGCGCAGCTCGCTCGGTCCGGGCATGACGCGCCAGGCATTGGACGCCAGATACTCGAGGCCGCCACGATAAGTGTCCCACTGGAACATGCATTCGCTATTGCCCTGCTGCTGGCGCGGATCGTCCGAAACGGCGGTCACGCGGGCAAAGGGTTCTGGCATGAAAAGAATATCGGCCTTGTCGAGGGCGCGTCCGGTAAAGAGGAAGGCCCAGAAGATGAAGGGTGCCGTTCCGGAAATCGATTGCGCCAGCACATCGCGGCGGATGATCATGAATTCCGGGAAGATGTGATCGTTGAGAATGAATTCCACCAGATCGACATAGGCGCTCTTGCGAATGCGCACCGGGGCCGGGATCTTGTAGAAGGGGCCAATATCCCCGCCGCCTGCGCGGCCATCGACCAGAAGCCACGGCGCTTGCACGACGCCGATGGAGGCATCCGCTTCCATGAGGTTGACGTATTCGATGACCTTTTCCGGGATCAGCAGATCGTCATCGCCAAGGAACACGGCATAGCGGCCACGGGCGCGGCGCATGGCAAAGGCATAGTTGCTCAAGAAGCCCGAATTCTTGACGCGCTTGTAGGCACGAAGTTCGGGCGTTGCCGCATGGCTTGCCAGAAAGGCATCCGTTCCATCGGTGGAGCAGTCGTCCACCACCACGATTTCGAAGGATACGCCCAGCCGCCGGAAATGCTCCAGATGGAAATTCACGTTTCTTTCGAGCAGAAACAGGCGGTTGAAGGTCGGAACGCAAATCGAAATCAGAATATCGTGGTTCGGCATCATGGATTTCCCGGCCTCATGGCACTTTCACTGGCGTATTCTGTAGGAATAGGTCCTCTGGCTTTCCTGAGGCTTGATCCGTGTGAAGAGCGCGGCAATTGGGTGCTTGTGCATCAGCGCTTTCTTGCGTTAGCAATCATGCGTATTCGCGCTCAGCACTGATTCCGGCGCGCCACCCTTTCACTGACATTCTCTCATCGGACCAAGGCACGACATTGCACCGCTTCCGGCAAAATGAACGTACTCCTCTTGAAGAGGATGAATCGAGCAAGCCCTCGATCCTGATCGTTGAGGATTCGCGCGCCGTGGCAACGGTGCTCGAAGAAGGATTGAAACTGCACATGGCGTGCGACATCCATCGCTGCCATTCCAAGCAGGAGGCCGAGGATTGTCTGGCGGCAGGCCACACTTTTGATCTGGCGATTGCGGGTCTGAACCTGCCCGATGCGCCGCGTGGCGAGGTTCTGGACCTGTTGCACGACGAGAGCGTGCCGACGCTTCTCTATACGGCCACTTTTGATCGCCACCTTCGGGAAGAATATGCGTCGCGCCCCTTGATCGACTATATCGTCAAGGATGCTCCCTCCTCTGTCGAGCATGTGATCCGGGCGGCGCAGCGCTTCATTGAAAACAAGGGCGTCACCGTTCTGGTGGTGGACGATACGCGCTCGGCACGTTCTACCTTGGTGGAAATCCTGCGGCGGCAAAATTACCGGGTCATCGAGGCGGTTTCGGGTGAAACGGCGCTGACCGCGCTCAATGAAAATCCGAACGTGCAACTGGTCGTCACCGATTACAACATGCCGGATATGGACGGATATGAGCTGACGAAGCGCATTCTTGCCCGCCCGAACGCCGAGCATCTGCGCATTGTCGGCGTGTCCTCATCAACCGACCGTTTTCTGTCCGTGTCCTTCCTCAAGGCCGGGGCGTCCGATTTTGTCTATCGGCCCTTTCTGGCGGAAGAATTGCAATGCCGTATTGAGCACAATGTCGAGACGCTGAAATCCATGGGGCGGCTGAAGCATCTGGCCGAGCGCGACGCGCTGACCGGGCTTTATAACCGCCGTGTGTTCTTCGAGCGCCTGACCAGCAAGGTTCTGGCCGGGCCGAAATTTGTCGGCATTCTCGACATCGACCACTTCAAAGCGGTCAACGACAATTTCGGTCATGACAGTGGAGATGCCGTCATCAAGGCGATTGCCGGGCAGATCGATGCCTTTGGTGAACGCCACAATTTCACCGTGGCGCGCCTTGGCGGCGAGGAATTCGGCTTTCTGGCATTCTCGGAAAGTGCGGCAGGCATTGACGCGGATTTCGAGGAATTGCGCGCCGCCATTGCCGGGATGGACATTCCGATCCGTACCCGCACGATCAAGGTCACGGCCTCGATAGGCATTTCGCGCGTTTATCCAGACGAACCGCCGGAAAACTTCATGAATGCCGCCGATCAGCTGCTCTACATGGCTAAGAACAGCGGCCGCAACAAGGTATGCAGCGACGCCCAGTTCGATTGATAGGCAACCTTATTGACAAATTAACCTAATAGGTTATTTCGGTATGAATGAAAAGAGACGGGCACATTATGCTCTGGCGGATGTATGTGCCTGTATAGATGCTGACGCTGTTCGTGCGACGCGTGTCGCTTACGACTGGGCGAGTGATCTCGGGATTGAAACGCTTGACGAAATGTGTTCGGTCATCAAGCGCTTGACCGTCAAGGATTTTTTCAAGTCCATGACCACATACAACGACAACACGATCTGGCAAGATGTTTATCGTCCCTTCCTCGCCTCTGGTCGACAGGCCTATGTCAAATTGACCATTCTGGAAGGACTGTTGATCGTGTCGTTCAAGGAGAAATGAATATGAAGTGCCCGATCTGTGCCGGTGCTGAACTTGTTCATGAAGCGAGGGATCTGTCCTATACTTACAAAGGCAGAACGACGACGATTACTGCAGTCGAAGGAAATTACTGCCCCGCTTGCGCGGAAGTCGTTCTAGATCGGTTGAACGGTGATCGTTATGCAGCCGCGATCCGGGATTTCAAGCGGCAAGTGAATGAAGAGATTGGCGTCGATCCGGAATTCATTGCGCGAGTGCGCAAGAAGCTCGATCTCGACCAGAAAGAAGCGGGCCGTGTTTTCGGTGGCGGGGATAATGCTTTTTCAAGATACGAAAGGGGCCGGGCCAAGCCGCCCGTTGCCCTGATCAAGTTACTCGCGCTTCTCGACAGGCACCCGGAATTGCTTTTCGAGGTCAGTAGCCCGGCCAATAGCGACAAGGCAGCGTGAGGAAATCCGTTTCCCGTTAAAAAAGCGCGAGGCCGCCGGGAACTGACTCTTTCCCGGCGGCGGCAAGCGCATGCAAGCAGGGTCTGCACGCGCCGCCAAACGGATGGTTTTATTGTGCGGGCGCCTTGGCGGCGTTCAGCACTTCCAGAAGATGCATGTCGCTCCGGCCTGCCTTAACGGCCACATCATGCAGCCTGTCGTCGGCGGTAGCCGGCAGACCACCTTCGTTAAGCTTGGCGACGATCGCCTCCGGGGTGGAGCCGAGCAAGGGTGCCACATCGCTGACCTTGCCCTTCAGAACGGTCTGCAGGAACACCATTTGCGGTGGGCCGCCTGCCCCCTCACCCGTCGGGATGAAGAAGATGCCAGCCGCCACCAGCGACAGCACAAGGGCAATCGCCATCGGCAGATGCTTGAAATAGGAGAGCATCGGACGCCAGTTGCGCCACATGTGCAGCACGAAAGGCAGGATGAGCACCATGCTCAGCCATTCATGGATGCCGTGAAAGGCCGCCGGTCCAACATGGAAAAAGAGCGCTACGCCGGAAACCAGCGAAACAAGGAAAAGCCCCGTGGTGAGGGGCGTTGCATAACGATAAAGAATGGATTTCATGACACGTCTCGGTAGGAGGAAACGTGTCATCTTTAAGGCGACTTTACCACAGGCGCCAGTTAACTTCCTGTAACATTTGAAAACGCCTTGCGCGAATTGATCACTCTTCGCGGAAGGCGCGGCTGGCTGAATCGCTGATGGGCTTCACCAGATATTCGAAGAAGGTGCGCTCGCCCGTGCCGATGAAGGCTTCCACCGGCATGCCGGGGTGAAGCTCCGCCACCGTCAGGCCCGGCGGCAGATCGCCGTCGATGCGCAGCACGGCACGGTAATAGGGCTCATGCGTGGCCGGATCGATCAGGCGATCAGCCGAAATGGTTTCGACGCGCGCGCCTACCTCGGGCGTCAGCCGTGTATTCAGCGCCACGAAGCGCAGGCGCGCTTCCTGCCCCTTTTTCACCGCGTCGATGTCGGTCGGGCGAAGACGGGCTTCCACCAGCGGCGTTTCGGAGGTGGGCAGGATTTCCATGATCTTTTCGCCTGGAGCGATGACGTTTCCGGCGATGTTGTAGATCGAGTTGACGACGACGCCATCGACAGGCGAGCGAATGATGGTGCGCTCCAGCACAGCGGCGGCGGCGCGCATCTTCTCCTCGGTATCGGCAAAAGCGACGCGCGTTTCGTTGAGCCGCGTCACGGCTTCTTCGATGCGCTGCGTCATCTGCCGTTCGATCTGTTCTTGCGCCTCGGCGATCTGGGTGGCGGAACCGGCAATCTCGGCATCAAGCGAGCCGCGCTGCCCGAGAAGATCAGCCAGAATGCGCACCAGATTGGCATGGTCGGAACGCACCGCAAGGCCACGATCCAGTAGCGCCTTGATGCGGCTGGCCTCGTCCTCGATCACGGCGATCTGCTCGGAGACGGCCTTCTTCTGGGCTTTCAGCCCGTCGAGGCTTTCATTGATGCGTGTGACGCGCTGGCCAAGGATCAGCCGTTCGGACTGGAAGCGGGCGAGACGGGCGGCAAATTCCTTGCGCTCCTCGTCGAGCACCGAGGCGATCTCCGACGCAAAGGGCTTCTGCTCGTCCGTAAAGCTCACCTCGAAGGCATCGCGTCCGTCACGCTCGGCGGAGAGGCGAGCAATGCGGGTCTGAAGGATCATCGCCTGTTTGACGAGGCGCTGATATTCGGTGCGCGCCGTCGTATCGTCCAGCACCATCACGGTCTGGTCGCGCGAAACATGGTCGCCCTCGCGCACCATGAACTGGCGCAGGATACCGCCTTCCAGATGCTGGATCTGGATGTTGCGGCCAGCGGCGGCGACGGTGCCGGAGGCAACGGCTGCCCCTTGCAGGGGTGCAAAGCTCGCCCAAGCGGCAAATCCACCGGCAAAGACCAGCGTCATCGACAGGCCGAACAGTTTCAGGAGTGCGGTTTCCGAGCGGATAAGGCGCTGCCAGGCAAATTGCGACTCACTCATGGCCGATCTCCGTCAGGCTTGCCGGTTCACGCGGCGTTTCTGCATTGGCAGCGGCGGTGATGGTCACCCGCCGGGCCGGGTCAGCGCGCATGGAGCGCACGATCGCCGGGGCGTTAGTACCCGATGTGCGGCGAAGTTTTTTCAAGGTCTCAACCGCCGGGCCGAAATCCTCAATCGAGCCGTTGCGCAGCACCATCACCTGATCGCAGCGGCTGGCCATGGCCAGTCGATGGGTGACGATGATGACGGTCGTGCCCGCCTCGCGGGCACCGTCGAGCGCCCGTTCCAGCGCCATGTCACCCTCGGCGTCGAGATTGGCGTTCGGCTCGTCAAGGATCAAAAGCTTCGGCTGGCCGTAAAAGGCGCGGGCGAGTGCAATGCGCTGGCGCATGCCGCCGGAAAGGCCGATACCGCTCGTGCCGCCGACGACCGTCTGGTAGCCATCGGCAAGCCCCATGACGAGATCATGCGCCTGTGCCCGCTGGGCGGCGTCCACCACCTTCGCGTCGGTGCTGTCGGGATCGAAACGGGCGATGTTCTCGGCAATCGTGCCGGGCAGAAGGTCCACGTCCTGCGCCAGATAGCCGATGCTGCGGCCAAGCTGGGCCTCGTTCCATGTGCGGTAATCCGCGCCATCGAGGCTCACATGCCCGCCGGAGGGGGTAAGCGCCCCCGCGATCATGCGCACGAGGGTGGATTTCCCCGCCCCGCTCGGCCCCATCACAGCCAGCATGCAGCCCGCCGGAATTTCGAAATTGAGCCGCTTGATGACCGGCGGTGCCCCGGCCGGGCGGTAAGGCGGCAGCCACATGAGATCACGCACCGCCACATCGCCGCGCGGGGTCGGAAGCTCGATACGCGGCTTCAGATCGCGCTGCGTCATGATGGCCCGGTCAAGGCGCAAAAGCGCGCGGTGGGCTTCCACCGTCTGCTTCCAGCCGCCGATCAACTGGTCGATAGGCTGCAGGGCGCGCCCCGAAATCAGCGAGGACGCGAAGATCATGCCCGCCGTCATCTGTCCTTTGAGAACGAGATAGGCGCCGGTTCCCAGAATGGCGAGTTGCAGCACCATGCGCAGCACTCGTGACAGGCTGGTGAAAATGGCATTGCGTTCACCCACGCGGTCGCTGTAGACGGTCGCTGCGGCGAATTTCTCGCCCCAGGACTCCACGGCGTTGTCCTTCATGCCCATGGCCCGCACGGATTCCGCCGATTTGACGAAGGCCTGCGCCGTGAGGTTCGCAAGCGTTGCCTGTTCGGTGGCAGACTGGCTGTCCCTGCGCCCGGTCATCTGGTTCAGGACGACCACGCTGATGAGCAGCGCCGCACCGAACACGGTGAGCACGAACAGCACCGGATGGATGGTGTAGAGCACCAGCAGAAAGAAAGGCAGGAACGGCAGGTCCAGAAGATTGGCCAGCCCGCGCGAGGCGATGAAGCCGCGAAGCGTTGCCAGATCGCGCAGCGGCTGGATATCGCCAAAGCCGGCGCGCGGTCCCGAAAGGGCCGCCTTGAAGGCAAGTGCGGCGTAGGAACGATCAAGGCCTGCGGCAATGCGCTGGCTGAAGAGCGAACGGACCACCTCGAGAACGGCCATCAGGCCAAGGGCAGCCACCGCCATCAGGGTGATATAGATGAGCGTCTCGCCGCTGTTTGAGGGCAGCACGCGGTCATAGACCTGCAGCATATAGAGCGAGGGAACGAGCAGCGTCACGTTCAGGACGAACGAGAACAGGCCGAGCGGCACGATGCTCTTGCGCAAGACGCCAGTCCAGGAAAGTGCTGCGGCAGAACGCTGGGTCATGGACAACTCGCCGTTCGGGTTGCGGCCTCGCAACCCCCATGGGCGCAGACCTTTGACAGGCTGAACCCATGCCATACCGGCCCGTTCATGTCACACAAATGCGGGTATTAAGCTTAATCTGCGGGGTTTTATCGATTGTCACGATGTGGTCGTGTCGCTCGCCGAAACGCGATGAATTGAGCTTCGGCGAGCGCAGGGTGCTGGCCGTTACTTCTTCGGCGTCAGCCAGGTCTTGATGTTCTTGGTGAAGTTGATGGCGAGCTTTTCGGCCAGCTGATCCTGGCTCTTCGTCATCATGGCATTCACGGCCAGCGCGATGGCCATGCCGCCGAGATCGCCACCCTTCACAGCGGTGTTTTCGCCGCGAATCTGCGGGTTCTGGGCGACCAGCTGACCCGTTGCGATGTCTTCCAGTCGAACCGTTCCGGAAATGTAGCTGTCACTGGAGAGCAGAACGCGCCCCTGCATGGAGGCAAGGTCGGCCGATTGCAGCGTGATGACAAGGCGAACCGGCTTTTTGCCGCCCGGATACCCCTTGAGTTCGCGCGTTGCGACATTCTGCAGCGAGGACACCACAAGAGCAACCTGCTGCTGCGGCGTCATGTTGTTGAGCATCGGTGCGCCGGTTGCAACGTCCGGGGTTGCTTCGACCTGAACGGCTGCAACCTGAACCCCTTTCAGGGTTTCCGTCAGACGAGGGTCTTGCGTGACGCATCCCGTCAGGACGAAGGCGGCAAAAGCCACCGCGGCAACGGTCTTGATCGACTGCTTCATGCGATTGTAAGTCGGGTAAAAGTTCGAAATCATGTGTGCCCCCAATGCCATTTCAATTTTTCTCCGCTGAATTTTTCTGTGTTTTATCAAGGTGCAGCGACGACAAAGCGATGAATGTCAAAACGTAAACCGTCTGAAAAGTTCAAAAAAACAACGCCAAAACAAATGTTTATGGCGTTTCATTTCCATCGTTCAACAAGCAGGGGCTTGCTAGGAAAGCTCTGCCTCTGATGATTCATCAAATTATCGGCAACCTTGAGTTTAGCCGAGATGCTTTCTCGATGGCCACGTGACTTTCGTCTGAAACGACGCATTTGTGTCTTGTGGGGCAGTGCGTCCACAAGATTTCGATTGTTTTGCGAGGGATCGGGAGGATAGCGCGGTCAGACGACCGCGCCGACGGGTTCGGGATCGAACCACAACCCATCCGCCGGGGTGTCGGCGTGGGCCAGACCGAGATAATCGGCAAGGGCTAGAACATCCGCCGAATGCGCCTCGACAACCGGCGTATCGCTGTCGGTCAGGGCTTCGAGCGGCGCGGTATAATCGGCGTCGAAATCCCCATTGAAGGCGGCAAAGTCAAACGCCGGGGCGTCTGTTGTCTCGAAAGACTGCACCTGGGCCTCATCCACGGCAAGCGGGCCTGCAAGGCTCGGGGCCATGGCGACCTGTCGGGCGGCAGAGGGTTCTGCGACCGCCTGAAGAATGGCGTCGCGATCCATCGAGGTGCCATCGGCAAACTCGATGCGCTCGATGCCCCAGTAATCCACATCCGAGTAGAACTGTTCATCGACCGTCACCACCTCGCCGGTGGCGTGGATGGTGATTTCGAGATGAACGCCGTTGCGAGCAAGGCTCACATCGTTGGCGTTGAGATCGCTAAAGCGCAGAATGTCGGTGTTGTCGGTAAAGCCTGCCTCGTCGTCGAGATAGTCATTCCCGTCGCCGCTAGCGTAGAGATAAAGATCGCTGCCCGCGCTGCCCTGAAGGCGGTCATCGCCAAGGCCGCCGCGAATGATGTCGTCACCCCAGGTGCCGTCAATCGTTTCGCTGGCTGGCGTGCCGACAATGGCCGCGAAAGGATCGCCATGGGGCGAGCCGATGGCGTCGAGATCGCTGCGGTCCCACTCGGAACCATCGGCAAAGACGATGCGCTCGAGGCCCCAATATTCGGTGTTCGAATAATATTGCTCGTCAACGGTGATGGTCTGGCCGGTCTTCAGATCGGTGAGCAGCAGATGCAGGCCATCGCGCGCGGCGGAAATGTCTTCCATATTCAGATTGGTGAAGCGCAGCGTATCGATATTGTCGGTGAAGCCCGCCTCGTCATCGAGGTAGTCGTTGCCGTCGCCGGAGGCGTAGAGATAGAGGTCGCTGCCCGCCCCACCCTGCAGGCGGTCGTCGCCGAGCCCGCCGCGCAGCACATCGTCGCCGGATGTGCCGTCGACCGTTTCGTTGCCGGTCGTGCTCCACGTGGTGACCGCCGGGAAGGTGACAGCATCAAGGATCGCATCGCGGTCCATCGCCGTGCCATCGGCAAAGATGATCTGCTCAATGCCCCAATAGCCGGTATCGGAGAAGAACTGCTCGTCGATGGTGATGACGGACCCGGTCTTCAGGTCGGTGAGCAGAACATGAAGACCGTCGCGCTCAAGCTTGATGTCGATGGCGTTCAGGTCTTCAAGGCGCAGGATGTCGGTCTCGTCACCGCGCCCGGATTCGTCATCGATGTAATCGCTGCCATCGCCGGAACGGTAGAGATAGGTATCCGAACCGCCGCTGCCCTGCAGGCGGTCATCGCCCTTCGCACCGCGAATCATGTCATCGCCCCAGCCGCCGTCGAGCGTTTCGCCCTCGTTGCTGCCGATGATCGCCGAAAAGGGATCGCCATAGGGTGAGCCGATGGCATCCAGCACCTGACGGTTCCATTCGGAACCATCGGCAAAGCGGATGCGCTCGATACCCCAATTGCCATCATTGGAGAAATATTGCCCGTCGAGCGTGATCGTCTCGCCGGTTGAAAGCACGGTGATGACCAGATTGAGGCCGTCGCGCACGGCGCTGATATCATCGGCATGAATGCCGCCAAGCCATAGCGTATCCGTCTCGTCTAGGCGGCCGGACTCGTCATCGATATAGTCGTTGCCGTCGCCGAGCTTGTAGACATAGGTGTCGGAGCCGCCGCCGCCCTGCAGGCGATCATCGCCAAGGCGACCGCGCAGCACGTCATCACCGCCCGTGCCATCCACCGTCTCGTCGCCATCGGTGCCATTGGCCGTGGCGCGCGGGAAGGTGACGGCGTCGAGAATGTCGTCGCGGTTCATGGTGAAGCCGTCGGAAAACTCGATGCGCTCGATGCCCCAGTAATCGACCTCGGAGTAAAACTGCTCGTCCACCGTCAGCACTTCGCCGGTCGGCAGAATCGTGATCTTCAGATGCACGCCATCGCGTGAGAAGGCCACATCGTCAAAGGTCAGGTTGGTCAGGCGCAACACATCCGTGTTGTCGCTAAAGCCCGCCTCGTCATCCAGCCAGTCGTTACCGTCGCCGGCGGCGTAGATGTAGAGATCGCTGCCCGCGCTGCCTTGCAGGCGGTCGTCACCCTTGGCGCCGCGAAGAATGTCATCGCCCCACGTGCCGTCCAGCGTATCGGCGCCCGCCGTGCCGATGATGGCGGCGAAGGGGGCGCCATAGGGCGAGCCGATGGTGTCGAGCTTCGCCCGATCCCAGCTTTTGCCATCGGCAAAGATGATCTTTTCCAGACCCCAGAATTCACTGTCGGAGCGGTACTGCTCGTCAATGGTGATCGTCTCGCCCGTGGACAGGATGGTCAGCACCAGATGCTGGCCGTCGCGGGCCGACGAAACGTCGCCTTCAACGATGTTGGTGAAGCGCAGAACGTCCGTGTCGTCGGTAAAGCCCGCTTCGTCATCGATGACGTCGGTGCCATCACCGCGCGAATAGATATAGGCGTCGCTGCCCGCGCTGCCCTGCAGGCGATCATTGCCCTCCCCGCCATAAAGGACATCGACACCGGCGGTACCATCGAGAATATCGCCATCGGCCGAGCCGATGACGCGGGTGATGCCTGTGGTGTTTTCCGCCGCGTCATAGCCGAAATCGACATCTTCCGGGTTGAAGTAACCCTTGATGAGATCCGTGCCGCCGCTTTCCTTCGCGCCGAGATAATAGCCGTAATCGGTCGACCACCATTCGCCAGCGCCCCAGGCCGTCCAGCCCAGAATGACATCGGCATTGGCATCCATGAAATTGAGGAAATCGACATATTCCCCGGCATTTTCGCCATCGGCATGAACGCCGAATTCACCGACGAAAAGTTCATAGCCATGGGCACGCGCCCATTCGGTGACGCCTTCGAGAACGGTCGCGCCCTTGCCTTCGACGGCATGGCCGGAACCGGAGCTGTCCTCATCGAGATACTGGTGTACCTCGAAGGCGAAATTACCGTCCGGGTCGCTGTAGCGGCCATAGGCGTCGAGCGCCTGCTGATAGGCGGCGTCATTAAAGGCGTCGGCGCTGGACCAGTTGACGGTGGAAACGAGAATCTTGTTATCGGCGTCGGCCGCGCGGATGGCGTCCGTTGCCACCTGCGCGGTGTTCATCCACAAATCGGGGTCGATGTCGTGCGGTTCATTCATCAGACCGAACCAGACATTCGGCGCGGACTTGAACTCGGCGGCGATACGTCCCCACACATCGGCAAAGGCTGCCGTCAGTTCCGGTGTTCCGCTCGACAGAAGCTCGTTGTAATATTCGCCGTAATTGTGAAGGTCGAGGATGAGAAGCTGGCCATTGACCTCAGCGGTTGCGACCGCATCATGCAGCAGTTCAAGATAGGCCGGGTCAAGCGCGCCACCGGCAACCGGCTGGAGACGCTCCCACGTAAATGGCAGACGGATGGTGTTGGCGCCCTGATCGGCCCAGAAATTGTAGTGGTCAGCGCCGTTGGCGACGTAATGCGTCAAGGGTTCGCCCCCGACGCGGCCGCCGAATTCCAGACCCGCAAGATTTACGCCTGTGAATTTTACACTCATACAACGCCACCATCACACACGTACCCAACTTTAACGGAAAATAAACGAGTCTTAAGGCCAGCTCAACCGTTAATTTCATTCTACTAGCGCAAAAGTTGTTTCATTTTGATACATATGGCAGCTTGAGGTGGCTCTCCATCAATAATACAATTCGAGATTGCCGCACTCGTTGTTTCCTGAAGGAAACGGTCATCATTATGATTTCTCTGCAAAATTGTCAGATAACAATTATGGGGCGAGTGGTTAGGGAAAAAATTCCAAGTGTAGCTAATTTCCTGTCAGGAATATTCCTTTTTAAGATCGCATTTAGAAATTGGGCGTACCAATTAACGCGTCCCGGAATGAATCCGACGATTTAGCCACCCTGTTTATTGATGAACATCGCACCCCTTCTGGCCTCTGATGCCCGAAGTGAGAAGTGCGTGCGTTGATTCAGGGGGGATCGGGACATCAGACCGTCCTTTTCCGCTCAGGAGAGCACTCGATGAAGCTTACGATTGCCCGCACGCTGACTGTCTTCGCTTTTCTTGTCACTGTCGGACTAGTGGCCGCCCTCACCTACCAGACGCTGATCCTCAATCGCGTCAAGGTCAACGGGCCGATCTACAACGAGATCATCTATGGCAAGGATCTTGTGGCCGACATTCTGCCGCCGCCGCTCTATCTGGTGGAAACCTATATGCTGGCCAATGAAGCGATGCTTCAGCCGGACTATGCCGAAAAGAATATTGCCCGTATTACGGCATTGAAGAGCGACTACGAAGCACGTCGCGCCTACTGGAAGGACAGCGACCTACTGGCGAGCCTCAACACCAAGCTGCATGAAGACGTGCTCCTGAAGGGTGATGTGTTCTGGCGCCATATGCTGGAACAGTATCTTCCGGCGCTGAAGGCAAAGGATGAGACGGCCGCCAAGAAGGCGCTCGAAACGCTGAAAACCGACTTCCATACCCATGAGACCGCTGTCAACGAGCTGGTGACCATGGCCAATGACTACACGGCGGACCTGCAGACCCGCACGGAAAAGACGCTGGCCAGCTCGCAGATGATCGCGCTTGCCGTCGGCATCATCTCGATCTTCATGTTCCTCGGCGGCGTCTACTACATTCACCGTCGCGTGGTGCTTGCCGTGCGCCGCATGACGACGCACATGACCGAGATGGCCAATGGCGATCTCGTGACGCCGGTTCCGATGGCAGAACGCACCGACGAAGTGGGCCAGATGGCCAGCGCGCTGGAAGTGTTCCGTCAGGCCGGTCTTGAAAAGATCCATCTTGAAGAAGAAGCCGCTGAAGAGCGTGACCGTTCGGATGTGGAGCGTGCCCGTCGCGAACAGGAAACGCTTGCCGCTGCTGCCAACCTGCAGATTGTGCTGGAAAAACTGGGCGGTGGCATGAACCGCCTTGCCGAATGCAACATTCGCATGACCATCGACGAGCCCTTCGAAGGCGAACTCGACCAGCTGCGCCATGATTTCAACAACGCCATCGGCACCTTCCAGGAAACGCTGGAAAAGGTGCTGGCCGAAACCCGTGTTCTGTCAGACAACAGCCTGGAGATGCGCGAAGCCGCCGATAATCTCGCCCATCGCACGGAACAGCAGGCCGCGGCGCTGGAAGAAACCTCTGCCGCTCTGGAGCAGGTCACGGCCACGGTTCGCCATTCCTCGGAGCGCACGCAGGAAACCCGCCGACTGGTGCAGGAAGCGCGCGAATGCGCAACCCATTCCGGTGACGTGGTGCGTGATGCCATCACCGCCATGCAGCGCATCGAAAAGGCATCTGGTGAAATCGGCCAGATCATTGGCGTCATTGACGAAATCGCCTTCCAGACCAACCTTCTGGCACTCAACGCCGGTGTTGAAGCCGCCCGTGCCGGTGATGCGGGCAAGGGTTTCGCGGTGGTCGCCACTGAAGTGCGTGAACTGGCACAACGATCCGCTGCTGCTGCCAAGGAAATCAAGACGCTGATCAACAACTCTGCCGTTGAAGTCAATCAGGGCGTGGTGCTGGTGGATGAAACTGGCAAGGCGCTGACCCGTATTGGTACCTTCGTCGCCTCCATCGACCAGAACATCGGCGCCATCACCACAGCGGCTGCTGAACAGTCGACCGGCCTTGCCGAGATCAGTTCCGCCGTCAACCAAATCGATCAGATGACCCAGCAAAACGCAGCTATGGTTGAAGAAACCAATGCCATCAGCCATACGATTGCCGAAGGGGCCTCGAAGCTTTCCACGCTCGTCGGTAACTTCAAGCTCAACCGTCGCAAGGTGGTGCGCGAGCCCGGCTCCTATGCCGCCGGGTTGAATTCCGGTCATCGCCGCGACGGCGTGACGGGCAACGGTCGCGCGGCCTAAGAGGTCCGACCCATCAAACCCCTCCGGCGAGTATCGTCAACGCGCCGGAAAACGCGAGGAAAGGCCCGGAAGCGTCAAGCTTCCGGGCCTTTTCCGTTGTGGCACCGCCCGAGGCGGTCGTGCTGGATGGCGCGTTCATCCGCTTAAAGCCGGCCTCGTTCCGGCAGGAGCGCCCGTTACCAGGCGTGAACGCGCCGCTCGGGCGGCAGCCACATCGGATCACCTTCCTGGATGCCGAAGGCTTCGTAAAATCCGTCGACATGCTGCAGGGGGGCGAAGGTGCGATACTTGTTCGGCGGATGCGCATCGGAGGTTACCTGCGCGCGAAGGGCTTTATCCGTGACCTTGTTGGTCCACATCTGCGCCCATGCCAGGAAGCAGCGTTGCTGCGGGGAAAACCCTTCCACGCTTATGTTTTCCTGCGGATGCGCCGCAAGATAGGAGTTCAGCGCATCGAAAGCGAGATTGATTCCCCCGACATCCGCCATGTTTTCGCGCACGTTAAAGGGGCCATTGGCATGAAGCCCCGGCAGAACTTCGGTCGCATTCGCCTGATCAATCAGCTTTTGCGCTTCCTTCTCGAAAGCAGCGGCATCGGCAGGCGTCCACCAGTCGCGCAAATTTCCATGGGCATCAAAGAGGCGGCCTCCACTATCGAAGCCATGCGTCATTTCGTGGCCGATGATCGCGCCCAGTCGGCAGAAATAGACCGGAGCGTCCTTGGTCTCATCGAAGGCTGCCGGCTGGAGGATGGCGGCGGGAACTTCAAAGCCATTGATTTGGGAATCATAGGCCGCATTGACGATGATCGGCAGAGTGGAATGTGCATCGCTGAAGGATTCATGTTCAACCGGCTTGCCAAGCTTTGCATAGGTTCGAGCCGTATCGAAGGCGATCAGGTTCATGGCGTTGGCGAGCGCATCGTCACGCACCACCTTGGCGCCAGAAAAATCGATCCACTTTTGCGGATACCCGATTTCGAAGCTCAGGCGCTCCAGCTTTTCCAGCGCTGCCTTACGCGTCTCGTCTGTCAGCCAGCCTCGCGTCTTGATGCGAGCCAGAAAAGTGTCATGAATTCGGCCCACCATTTCGGCGGCCTTCATGCGGGTCTCGTCCGTAAAGGAGCGCTCGACATAAAGCTGTGAAAGCGGCTGTCCGAGATACTGACGAAGCAGGGATTGCGCCATTTCACTGCGCGGTGGTTGCGTCCCTCCGCCATAGATCGCCTTATTGAGTTTCTCCGCCGGTGCGTCGAAAGCGGTGCCAAGATAAGGCACAAAACGCAGGATCAGGCGCGTCTTGAGATACTCGCGGATTTCGGCCAGTGAGTAATCCTTGAGGATGCCCGAAAGCGCGGGAAAGTACTGCGGGTCGCCCTTCACCAGAATTTCGGGCGCCTCCACATTCGCGGCCTTGAGCATAAGCTTCAGGTCAAGTTCGGGAATTTCCGTCTGGATTTCCGAGAAAGGCTGCGGATTGTAACCCTTGCGCGGATCAACCGCTTCCGCATCGGGCAGCCTTGCGGCTTCGATACGCCGCTCGATGGCGATGGTCAGGTCTGCAATGCCTGCGGCCTTTTCCTTGGAATACTCGGCGAAGACGAGCGTTTCATTGAGGAAGGTGCGATAGGCCTCAATGCGCGGACTACCGTCTTTTTCCTTGTAGATGTCTCTCTGGGCAAGGCCCAGGCGACCGCTGACCAGTGTCAGAACGAGTTTGTTCGAATCCACCAGATCCTGTGACGGCACAATACCAGCGAGCGCGATGTCGCCGCTGTTCATCACATACGTCCCCAGATAGCGCGCGAGATCGTCATTGGACTGAATGGTGTCGATTTTCGCCAGGAACGGTTTCAGCGGCTCCATGCCGCGGGCGTTAATGCGATCAATGTCCATGTAAGCGGCATAGAAGTCGCCGACCTGTTGCAGCGGCGTGCCGGGCGCAGCCGTTCGGGATTTCTCACGCGCTTCTTCCAGAACCGCATTCATCTGTCTTTTCAGATGCTCCAGAACGAAGTCAAACATGCCGAGCGCCACCATACGCTCGGGACGCTCAATGCGGTCCAGCCAGCCACCCGCAGCATATCTGTAGAAATCCTTGCGAGGGTCGGCCTTCATATCCATGTTATCGACGGAGAAGGAAAGCTGATCAGGCCCGACCTTGTCGAAGACGGTCGGATCGGATGCAGAGGCGGGGCTCAACAACATTGAGGCCAGCGCTACGGAAGCCAGCAAATTCCATTTCGGCGCCATGCATATCCCCTATTTTGGCCGCTCACTCTTGTTGTTTCCTGACCTGACCCGGCACGCTTCCCCAAAGGGAGGCGCACCGGGTTGGCCAGAGCATTCGCTACAGAAGGCCTTTTTGCAGCGATGCCTGCTTCGTGCGCGATGCCTTGCAGCTTCGCGATCATCTTCAACTCAGAGGCGTCCCTCATCGGTTTGCGACATCACGTTTTGAACGATGCCGGTGCGTGACACGAGGCACAGCCAGTGTGCGCGCTGCGGGCCAACCGCGACGGTGATCTGGGAATTGGCTTGCGAATCCACCATTGCGGTGATTGTGAGTGGCACGGCGTTGGTAACGCGACCGACTTCACGCAGGCAGGCTGCGCGCGCAACCTGCGGAACACTTTCATCCATCAACGGGGGTGCAGCAGGGGTCGCTACACTAGGAGGGACGGATGTCTGCGTCTCGCAGCCTGACAGAAGGAGCGGGAGAGCCAGAATCGAGGCGAACATGGAATAGTTCATGACCTGCCTTTTCCCGTTCGTAATGGTCGGTGAAGTGTGGAAAAAGGATTCTCTCATTCGCGAAGGAACCGTCCATTGGCCCAGCCTGCTTCGCTGCCGTCCGGCCGCGCAACACGGCACCAGCGCGTTGCGCCGATGAACTGACAGCCGCTATTGATTAACATCTGGCCGTTATAGGCCTGCGTCACGATCGGGGCCTGCGAGTTGGGGCGCGTGCGGACATTGAGCGTATCGCCGGGCGGCACATTCGCCACGCGCCAATAGTCCGGTCCGCCAGACATTCCGTCAGCATAATCTGGTTGGGGCGGTCTTGCGGGCATGGCATTACCACGTCCGGTCACTTCGACATTCAGCACAAAGCGCGAGGTTTCACCGCGCCGCGCCGCATTTCTCATCAGATAAACATCGATCACGTAATCACCTGAGGCCGGAACAATCCCATTGAATTGATTGCCTTCGGTGGAGCCAATGAAGATGGCTTGCGGTGAGCCGGCCTGGCTGACGTTGAAATAGGTGCTGCCATTACTGGCGCGCAGACTGATTGAAAGGCGTTGACCAGCGTTGACACGAATGCGGTAGGTCTGCCCTTCTCGTCCCGTCATTGCCCCACGAATGGTTTTGGACGATGTTCCTGGCGCAAAAGCGATGCGCGATTGAGCATAAGCGGAGCCGTCACTCAAACCGGGCAGGCCCGCAAACCCCATCGGTAGGCTGAGGCAAGCGGCAAGCGCCAGAGTGCCAAGCTTTGCCCTCGTGAATATTGCCATTTTCGTCCCCAGAAACAGCATTTCAGCCCAAAGCGTCACGCACTTTTCGCGTGCATCTATTCCATGGCATTTTAGTCATGACTAATGAGTTGTGTACGTAATGAATGAATTGAATTCATGCATTGGGCGCGGTCGGCTTTTCGACCCGGATTCGATCCTGCGCCACTTCCTGACGGAACCAGCGTAGAAGGGCGGCAAGGCCCGGTTCCGTCTTGCGGCTGTCCTTGATCGACAGATAGTAATCTTCCTGCGTGGCAAGGGATGTCTCCCACAGGAGCTTGAGTTTGCCCGCTGCCACATCCGCTGCCACCAGAAAATCGGGCACCAGTGCTGCACCAAGACCCGCCTGTACCATGTCGCGTGCCACGACATAATGCGTGGCAAAGAGCCAACTGTCGGGCACGGGGAATCGTTCCTTTGGCGGTAGCATTGGCAGGAATGTCTTCCAGTCATTACCGGTGCGGTTGCGCTCGAGATCGGTGGTGATCAACGGGATATCCTGAGGCGGCAGGTCGGCGAGATCGGCGCGCGCAACCGGAACCAGACATTCCGGGATGATAAAAAGCGAATGAAATCCGGCCTGTTTTGGCTTTACCGTCACAAAGGCGTCGGCCACAGCGTCTGTCAATTCGGGATCGCGGGCATACATGCAAAGCTGGTAATCGAACCCTGGACAGGCCTTCATCAAACGCGACAGGCGGGGGATCAGCCAGCCCGGCGCGAAGCTTGAACAAATGGCGATGCGGATCGCAGCGCGCTCTGTGCCGATCGCTTCGGCCACCGAACGGTCAATGTGGTTGAACGCCGCCTGAAGGGATAGTGCCAGACGCTCGCCCGCATGGGTCAGCGAAATGCCGCGCCCGTTCTTGTCGACGAGTTTCTCGCCCACCTCATCCGTCAGGTGGCGGATCTGGTGGCTGACGGCACTCTGGGTAATGCCCAATTCGTCGGCAGCTTTCGAGACCGACAGGTGACGCGAGACGGATTCAAAGGCCTGCAAGGCCCGAAGGTTCGTTCTTTTGGTCGCGCGCATACTGAAAATCCAGTTCGGTTGGGGGCAGACGAATGACTACATGAATCTTCCTCATGTTTCCAATCCCGGCAAGATGCGGTGCCAAACGCCAC
Organism: Pseudomonadota bacterium; assembly: GCA_020161665.1. Taxonomy (GTDB): domain Bacteria; phylum Pseudomonadota; class Alphaproteobacteria; order Rhizobiales; family Rhizobiaceae; genus Ectorhizobium. The sequence continues at coordinate 73,095 of JAIUPA010000029.1, forward strand.
TTGACTTCTCACGCGGCGGCATTGACAGGCCATCAAAATGAGAACATTTTAGCAACATAATGCCCTTGTCACGAGGATAAGCCGCCCGTGTATCTTTTGGTCTTCTGTGTTGGTCTGGCCACCGGCCTGTCGTGGTTTTATGGATGGCAGCACTTTCCGCTGTTCTTTATGGGTGGTGTCGTGCTGCCGATGGCGGTGGCGCTGGTCTGGTGGGGGCTTGCCCTACTGGCCGACAAGGCGCGCGACCACGCCCGGCTGGCCGGTTGGCATCGCACGGCGCGTGACCATCGCGAGGCGCTGACGCTGCGCTATCGGCAACTGGTCAGTCGCAATCCCTATGGTGGGCTGGAACTCAAATCCTGGGCCAAGGAACTGGAGCGCTTTCGCGTCAGCACCGGCATTGATGGTGATGCGGCGCTGATGGCCCGCTATGACGAGGAACTGACGCTTCAGGTGCAACTCTGGGCAGGGGAGGAAGACGATACGGCGGCTGGTGGGCGCTTTGCCTCCACCGATCCTTATGAATATGAACGCTGGTGCGCCAGCCAGTTGCGTAAATGCGGCTGGCAGGCGGAGGCAACGCAGGCGTCGGGCGATCAGGGCGTGGATGTGGTGGCGAGCAAGGGGGCCTTGAAAGTCGCGCTACAATGCAAGCTGCATAACAATGCCGTGGGCAACAAGGCCATTCAGGAGGTGCATGCGGCAGCGGCCTTTGTCGACGCCACCCATGCGGCCGTCGTCAGCCCGGCCAATTACACCCGCGGGGCGCGGCAACTGGCAACAAAACTCGATGTTTTGTTGCTGCATCACACGCAACTGGCGATGCTCGACAAGCTGCTTGTCGCGCCTGAAAAAGAAGACGCCCGCCAGGCTGGTTAAACCCGACGGGCTTCAAGGGGCCTTTTTCAAGGTGGGGATCAGCGCTTGGCGGCAATCTCACCGGCCAGATAGGCCGCATCGTGCCACACACCCCAGATGAAGGGAGAGGCGCGACGCGACAGCCAGGCAAGGCCGAGGAAATAGAGGCCCGGCACGGTGGAAACGCCACGCTTGTGGACCGGCTGGCCCTTTTCGTCGAAGACATCCAGCTTGATCCAGCCGAAATCGAGGGCATAACCCGTGGCCCAGACGATCGAGGTGATGCCTGCCTTGGCAAGGTCCAGTTCCAGAAGCGGGTTGGTCATGCAATCCGGATCGGGCAGAACGCGGCGGGCTTCCGGCTCTTCCGGCAGGTCGAGACCTTCGCGGGCAATGTAGGCGTCTGCCGCATCCAGCATCGAGAAATAATTGTCGTCGCCCATGGCGATGTTCTTGGCGAGATCCGGTGCAAAGCGGATCATGCCGTCGCTATAGCCTTCAGCGCGACCGACGAGCGTGATGCCATCGGCAGCAAGGGCGCGGAAATCAACCGTGTGGCCGCCCTGTGCACCGCTGACGGCAATCGTCACATGCTCCATGCCGGGCGTAATGGCTTCAGCGTTCCAAAGGCCGAGCGCACCCAGCCACCAGACGAAGTCGTGGCCACGGTAACGGCGCGGCGGGCGGTCATGCGGGCCGACGGCGAGGAACACCTGACGACCAGCGCGGCGCAGTTCGTCGGCAATCTGCACACCGGAGGAACCGGCGCCGATGACCAGCACCGCGCCTTCCGGCAGTTGGGCCGGATTGCGGTAATCAGCGGAGTGAATCTGGGTGATGCCGGTCTCGACGGGGACGAGCGGCGGAATGACGGCGCGCTGGAAGGGGCCGGTAGCGGCCACAACATTTTTCGCCTCAATGATGCCATCCGAGGTTTCGGCGATGAAGCCCGAGCCATCATCCTTCTTCGTCAGCGTCTTGACTTCGCAGCCGGTCTGGATCGGTGCCTTCACCTGATCGGCATAGGCCACGAGATAGTCGACAATGCCGCCAGCCGTTACGAAACTGTCCGGATGATCGGCATCAAAGGTCTTGTTGGGGAAACGGTCATGCCAGGCCGGGCCATTGGCCACCAGCGAATCCCAGCGCTCCGAACGCCAGCGTTCGGCAATGCGCTTGCGCTCGACCACAAGGTGCGGCACGCCGTTGGCGCTCAGATGCTCGCTCATGGCGATACCGGCCTGACCGCCCCCGATGATTAATGTATCGACTTCTTTCACGGACATGCTCGGCTTCCTTTTAAGGGATTTCTGGGCTTTGAGCCGGATTGGCCGCCGCCTTGAGAAGACCCTAGTAGAAAGCCTGTTTCGGGAAAATTATGATTTCATTTTGATCTGCTTAGGCTATCCCTAAGTAGAGGTCGACGGTAACGGCGGCTGTGCCTGCGATGCACACCGAAATGAAAAAGACGTCCGCAGCCTTTGCCGCGGACGCCTTTGGTCAAATGAGAATGGTTCGGATCAGAACGCTCTGCGGAACATGCCGCGCTCAACCTGACGCTGGCGATATTCCAGATCGTAGCGATCACAGGCGGCGCTCAGATAAGCGTGTTCGCGTTCTTCAACGCTGACGGGGCGCAGGGCGCCGATAAAATGTCTGATCTGCTTCAACATCGGGAAACCTCTTTCGTTCGACCTCCCGATGCTCAATATAGTCGCTTGCATGGCGCGCGACCAATGATGATCCGCCGGGTCTGGCTCCCGCGAAACGCATGGCAAAAGGAGCTTGCCCTGCATCAAATGCGTATCAAGCCGATAGCCCCGAATGGAACATCGGGCCGCCTTTGCGGCGTGGGAAGCCATAGCCATGGATCTCGACCAGATCGATATCGACAGCACGTTTGGCAATGCCTTCCGCGAGAATGCTCCGCCCCTCCTCTGCCATGGCCTGAACCAGACGATCCGCGATCACCTCGCCATCCAATGTCGAAGCCGTCGCGGAAACATGGGGTGCCAACAGGCGCGCGGCTTCAGCGGAAACGAGTGGACGGCGCTCGCCCGGTTGGTAATCATACCAGCCACCTGCCGTTTTCTGACCCTTGCGGCCTGCACGCACCAGTATATCGGCCAGTGCTTCCGCCTCCAGCGTGCCGCTGGCCCTTGCGCCCTCGCGTTGCAGGAAGGCGATGTCGAGACCACCAAGGTCCTGCGCCTCGAATGGCCCCATGGGGAAACCGAAGGCACGCATGGCTGCATCCACATCGGCAATAGCAATGCCCTCGCGCACCAGATTTTCGGCTTCGGCACGATAGCGTTTCAAAATGCGGTTGCCGATAAAGCCATCACAAATGCCCGCTTCCACAGGCACTTTGCGCAGACGTTTGGCCAGTGCGAAGGCGGCAGCGAGCGTCACGGGCGCCGTCTCCGGTACGGGCACGATTTCCAGAAGCCGCATGACATGGGCCGGGCTGAAGAAATGCAGGCCGATGTAACGGCGCTTGTCCGCCACGGGCGAGCCTACCTCGCGTGGGTCGAGATAGGACGTATTGGTGGCGAGAATGGCATCGGCGCGGCACACCGCCTCCAGTTGCGCGAACACCGCCTGCTTGACGGCCATATCCTCGAATACGGCCTCAATCACCAGATCGGCACCCGCGAGTGCGGCGTAATCTGATGAGGCACTGAGACGGGATAATAGCGCCGCCGCCCCAGCCGTATCAAGGCGCCCACGCTTGAGCGAAGCCTCAACAAGGGCCGCGACATTGGCATGGCCGCGCGCGGCGGCTTCGCCATCGCGCTCAATCAGCGTGACGGTTAACCCGGCATCGAGCAACGCCATGGCAATGCCAGCGCCCATGGTGCCGCCGCCAATCACGCCCGCCGTTTCAAGCTTCGGCGCTTCAATGGCACGCAGTGCTACGGGGCGCAGGGCTTCGCGCTCAGCAAAGAAAGCCATGCGTAAAGCGGCAGCCTCGCGGCTGGCACGGCGCTCGAGAAAGGTCTCGCGCTCGAAAGCCATGGCCGTCGCAAAGTCTTTTTCCACGGAGGTACGGATGGAAGCGAGCGCCTTCATAGGCGCCGCCTCCCCCTTGGCTGCGGCTTTCACCTTCTTCTCCGCCTCGGCCCAGAAGGTCGCGTCAACCGGCAGCGGTGAGCGCGATGCCAGCGTCGGCGGCAGCGGTGACTGCAAGCGCTCGGTCAGCGCATCGATGGCAGAGGCGATCAGGTCGCCGTCACGGGCGATGGCATCGATCAGGCCCATCGCGAAGGCGCGCGCCGCATTGACGGGCTTGCCGGTGGTCACCAGATCAACCGCTGCGGACGCTCCCACAAGGCGAGGCGTACGCACCGTGCCGCCCGCACCGGGGATCAATCCAAGGGTTACTTCCGGCAGGCCGAGAGACGAACCGGGCGCGGCGATGCGGAAACGGCAACCGAGTGCTATTTCCAGCCCGCCGCCCAGCGCCGATCCATGGATCGCGGCAATCCATGGCTTGTCCGCTGCCTCGATGCGGGCCACCACGTCGGGGAGATGCGGCGGCAGGGGCGGCTGTCCAAACTCGTTGACATCGGCCCCGGCAATGAAGGTATTGCCGGCACAGGTCAGCACCACGCCTTTGACGGAGGGGTCGGCGTCCAACGCTTCGGCGGCATCCATCAGCCCTTCGCGCACGGCGCGCGACAAAGCATTCACGGGCGGGTTGTTGATGGTAACGATGGCAAAGGCGCCCTCGCGGGCAATGGTGACGACAGTCATTCTCAAATCCCCAGATAGGCTTCACGCACACGTGGGTCGGCGATCAGTTCCGCCGCCGCCCCTTCCATGGTGATCTGGCCGGTTTCCATGACATAGCCGCGATCGGCAATCTTCAGCGCTCCAAACGCGTTCTGCTCGACAAGAAGTACGGTCACGGAAAGGGCTTTCAGGCCTTTCACCACATCAAAGATCTGCTGTACCAGAATGGGGGCTAGCCCCATGGACGGCTCGTCCAAGAGAAGGCACGAGGGCCGCCCCATCAGGGCGCGGGCAATGGCAAGCATCTGCTGCTGACCGCCGGAAAGGCCACCTGCCGCCAGATTGCGTTTCTCGCGCAGGATCGGGAACATCTGGAAGGCGTCTTCCATGTCGCGATCAACACGTTCATCGCTGTAAAGGAACGCGCCAAGCCTGAGGTTTTCCTCGACCGTCAGGCTGGTGAAAATCTGGCGTCCTTCTGGCGATTGTGCCAGGCCGCGTTTCAGGCGGCGAAAAGCGGGAACTTCTGTGAGTATTTCACCGCGAAAGGTGATGGAGCCGCCGCTGACCGGCTGGATGCCGGACAAGCAGCGCAGAAGCGTCGTTTTGCCCGCTCCGTTTGCGCCCACCACCGTGACAATCTCGCCGGAATCGACGTGGAGATCGATACCGTGCAAAACCTCGATGCGCCCATAGCGTGAGCGCAGACCCTCAACGTTCAGCATGGTTTTCCTCCGCCTGCGTACCGAGATAGGCTTCGATGACCTTTGGGTTGCGGCTGATATCGACCGGAAGGCCCTCGGCAATCTTCTCGCCGTGATCGAGAACCACAATGTGGTTGGAAATGCGCATGACCATCTTCATGTCGTGCTCGACCAGAAGAATGGCGATGCCCGACGCCGCAACCTCGGCAATCAGGTGGTCCACCTCTTCCGTCTCCACCGCGTTGCAGCCGGCGGCAGGCTCGTCGAGAAGCAGCACTTTAGGCTTCAGAGCGAGTGCACGGGCAATTTCCAGCCGCTTCAAAGCGCCATAGGATAGGCCGCCCGCCTCCCGTTCAGCCGCGCGCGAAAGATCGACACGGGCGAGAAGCGCCTCTGCACCCTCCTTGGCAGCACGCGCCCGGCGGCGCGACCCCGGCAAGCCGAGAAGATCGCCGATCACCGAACCGCGTTCCTGAAGGTGGAAGCCGGCGATGGCGTTTTCGAGAACGGTCATCGACTGGAAGATCTGCAGATTCTGGAAGGTGCGCGACATGCCGCGCCGCGCCAGAAGATGGGGTGACATGCCAGTCACATCCTCGCCCATCAGCCGAACTTTGCCTTGCCCCGGCTGGTAAACACCGGAGATCATGTTGAAAAGCGTGGTCTTGCCAGCGCCGTTCGGGCCGATGACCGAAACGATCTCGCCGGGTTTGACGCTGAAGCTCACATCCTGCACGGCCTTCAGGCCGCCGAAACGGATGCCAAGCCCTTCGATTTCAAGCAATGCAGTCATTCGCCCCTCCCGCGGACAAGACGCAGAACCGAGGGCAGAAGACCCTCGCGCATGAAGATCATCACCAGCATCATGACGAGGCCGAGCAGGATCTGCTCATACTCGGCAAAGACGGTCAGAACCTGCGGCAGCATGGTGAGAATGCCCGCGCCGAAAATCGCGCCAAGCACCGATCCCGCCCCGCCGAGAACGGCCATCGTGACGATCTCGATGGAATGCATGTAACCCGACACATCCGGTGTAATGAATTTGTTCTGCAGGGCGAGCAACGAGCCTGAAACGGAGGCGTAAACGGCTGAAATCACGAGCGCTGTCAGCTTGGCTCCCGCCACGTCCACACCCACGGTGCGCGCGGCGATTTCAGAACCGTGCAACGCCCGAAGCGCCCGGCCCGTCGGGCTGTCATAGAGATTGAGCGCCAGCCACGCGCCGACGATCAGCATGAAGCCGTTGAAGACGTACCAGGCTTCGGTTGCCGAAAACCCAAGGCCCATGGCACGGAAGAGATCGCGCAGGCCGGGGTCTGGCACATCGATGCCGTCCGGGCCACGCGTCAGCCAGGCTTCGTTGGTCAGGAGCATGGAGACCAGAATGCCAAGGCCAAGGCTTGCCACGGCCAGATAATAGCCCTTGAGCCGCAGGATCGGGCGGCCGACCAGCCAGGCCAGCGCGCCGGAAATGGCAGCTCCCAACACGACGGCCAGCGCCGGGTGAATGCCGAGATGAACGGGGGCCAGTGCGCAGGTATAGGCGCCGATCCCTGCAAAGCCCGCATGTCCAAGACTGATCTGCCCGGCATATCCGGTGAGAATGACAATGCCGGTAACGGCAATGCCGTTAATGAAGATCAGCGAACCGACGCGAAAGTAATAGCTCGAGGGAAAGAAAAACGGTGTCAGTGCAACGAGCACGATAAGGATCAGGAGGGTCCAGTGTTTTTCGGAAAGCCGCATGGTTACACCCGATCCGTCGATTTTTTGCCGAACAGGCCCTGCGGCATGGCGAAGAGCACGGCGAGGATGATGATGAAGGCGGCCGCATCCTTGTATTGAGAGCTGATGTAACCGGCGGTCAGGGCCTCGATCAGGCCAAGAAGAATGCCACCCGCAAACGCACCCTTGGGATTTCCCATGCCGCCGAGCATGGCAGCGGCAAAACCTTTTAGCGCAAGGCTGATGCCGAAATCGTAGCCGATCATTGTCACGGGTGTAACCAGAACACCCGCAATGGCACCAATGGCTGCCGAGACTGCGAAGGACAGCGTCATGATCCAGTTGGTGTTGATACCCACAAGCTGGGCCGCCAAACGGTTGTTCGATGTGGCGAGAACCGCGCGGCCAATCAGAGTGCGCGTGAAGAAGAGCCAAAGGCCGATAAAAATAGCGACAGCGCCCGCGATGATCCAGAGGCTTTGCGGCAAAATGGTCGCGCCCAGAACGTGAATCGGATCATCGCCGGAAATGGCCGGAAAGCGGTGGATCTGCTTGTCGAATACCAACTGCGTTGCACCTCTGATGAAGATTGACGCGCCGATGGTGATAATGATCAGAGAAACGACGGGAGCACCGCGTGCAGGCTCGATGGCCAGCTTGTTGAGCGCTACGCCGAAAGCGGCAGTCGCGCCCACGGCAATCAGCGCTGAAAGCGGCAGGGGCAGGCCTGCCATATGGGCAAAGACGGTAATCATCCCGCCCAGCATCACAAATTCGCCCTGGGCGAAATTCACGACATCGGAGGCGTTATAGATAATGGTGAAGCCAAGTGCGACGAGCGCATAAACAGCGCCGACAGTCACCCCTGACAGCAGAAATTGCATAAGTTCGGGCATGGCCACGTCTCCGACGATCAAGACAAGAACGGGGAAGGCATCGCTGGGAATGTGTCCCCGGCCCTTTCAGGCCGGGGACAGACCGGGCGTCGAAACGCCCGGACCCGCATTATTCAGCCAGCTTCCAGCCGCCATCCCGGATTTCGAGCATGCGGAAGGCCGAGAGATCGAGACCAAGATGGTCATCCTTCGACATGGTGACGATACCGGTGGTGCCGATCAGCCCCTTGGTGGCCTCGATAGCATCGCGAACGGCCTTCGGTTCGGTGGAACCGGCACGCTTGACGGCATCGGCATAGATCGCCAGTGCGTCATGGGCATAGCCGCCAAACGTGGTCGGAGCGATGTTGTACTTGGCCTTATAGTCGGCGACATAAGCGGCAACGACCGGCTTCTGCGGATCGCTGTCAGCCAGGATGCTTTCCACCAGAAGCGCCGTGCCCGGAAGGCGAACGCCTTCAGCCGCCTTCTTGCCAGCGAGATCGATAAAGCCGTTCGAGGCAACGCCATGCGACTGGTAGAACGGAAGTGTAATGCCAAGCTGGGCGTAGTTGCGCGTCACGATGGATGGGCCCTGGCCGAAGCCCGGGTTCATGATGGCCTGAATGCCCGGCTTGCCCTTGAGGTTGGTCAGCTGCGGGGTCATATCAGCATCCTGCGGACCATAGCTTTCGTCGCCGACGATCTCGATGCCATAGCTTGCCACCACATCCAGGCACTGTTTGCGCATGGAGGCACCGAAGCCATCCGTGCCGGAAATCAGGCCGATCTTGGTGTAGCCCTGCTTCTTCATGTCGGTGAAGATTTTCTCGCAGGCCATGCGGTCGGTGTGCGGCGTCTTGAAGACCCATTCCTTGACCGGCTTGACGATTTCGATGGCACCGGCCAGCGAAATGAACGGGATCTTGGCTTCTTCGGCAACCGGGATAATCGACATGGTGGTGCCGGTGGTGGTGCCGCCGATGATGGCCTGCACCTCGTCATCCTCGACCAGACGTGTTGCGAAGGTACGGGCCTTGTTCGGATCGCCGCCATCGTCATAGAGGAACAGCTCGATCTTCTCGCCATTGAGGCCGCCAGCAGCATTGATCTTCTCGACGAGAAGCTTCAGCGTCTTGGCTTCCGGATCGCCGAGGAATGCCGCCGGACCCGTTTCCGAAACAGTGGCCCCGAGGCGGATTTCCGCCAGAACCGGGGTTGCGGCAAAAGCCATGGCGGTCATCGCGCCGAGTGCGAACTTATGGATCAGTTTCATATTGCTCTCCTCCCAAGAGACTGATGAACAGATGGATTGAATGCGAACGGACCTCCCCGTCCGCGAAGCATCATGCGGTCTTGAGCCTCCTCCACATGACGGTACGGAACCGCTCCACCACGAAGGCGGCATCGGTCAGGCTGGCATTGCCAGCCGGATTGGCGCCGGTGACATGGAAGTCACTGAACGCAGCACTCTGATTGACGAAAATGCCGCCGATCAGGTTGACGGACAGATTGACGCCCGCCTGTGCAAAGGCTTCGGCGGCGGCAAGAATGCGCGCCTCGTCGGTTTCATAAAGGGCGGCGGTGATCGCCCCCTTTTCGCGAGCAAGACGGCTTGCCGCGGCAATCCCGGCATCGGCATTCTTCACCTTCACGATAAAGGCGACAGGGCCGAAACATTCGCTTTCATGGGCTTTCGTCGCGTCGGCATCGACGGCAATCAGAAGCGGGCTGGCGCTGCGCCCCTCGCCTGCAGGCGCGCTGTCACGCACCACGCGACCCAGCACACGAGCATTTTTAACACGGGCAAGGGTGGCCGGATTGGCGATCGTACCGCAGATATTGGCGGCGCGGGCCGGATCGAACAGAAGCGCATCGATGGCGGTGGCGATGCCGTTTGCCACATCATCGAAGCTCTTGTGGCCCTCATTGGTTTCAATCCCAGCGGCCGGAACGAAAATATCCTGCGGCGAGGTGCACATCTGCCCGCTATAGAGCGACAACGAGAAGGCGATATTGGCGCACATGCCAGCAAAATCATCGGTCACAGAAATCACGATGGAATTGACGCCCGCCTCTTCCGTATAAAGGCGCGCATGGCCTGCGTGGGTGCGCAACCAGTCGGCAAAGGCATTCGAGCCCGTGTAATCGATAATGGCAACGTCCGGGGTGCGGGCGAGATCGGTGGTGATTTCCGCGCCGGCTTCGTCTGCGGCCAGCAGCACGACGTTCGGATCATAACCCTGTTCAGCCAGCACCTCCCGGATGACACGCACGGTCAGCGCCACCGGCAGAATAGCGCCGGGATGTGGCTTGGCGATCACCGTATTGCCGGTCGCAAGGCTTGCGAAAAGTCCCGGATAGGAATTCCAGGTCGGGAAGGTATTGCAGCCGATCACAAGCGAAATGCCTCGCGGCACGATGCGCCAGTGCTTTTCCATGACGATTGAAGGGGCTTTGCCCTGCGGCTTTTCCCAGATGGCGCTTTGCGGCGTGCGGGTCATTTCGCGATAAGCCGTGGCAACAGCTTCTAGACCGCGATCCTGTGCATGCGGCCCGCCGGCCTGAAAGGCCATGGCAAAAGCCTGCCCGGTGGTGTGCATCACGGCATTCGCCATGAGGAAACTCATCCGGTTCAGGCGTGCGAGAACCTCAAGGCAAAGCCCAACGCGGCTCTGCGGCGAGGAATGAGCCCATCCTTCTGCCGCAGCCTTTGAGGCGGCAATCAGCGTCTTCACGTCAGCTGTCGGATAAGAGATAGAAAGCACCGGGCCGAAAGGCGAAACCTCCTTGCCAGCGGTTCCCGTCTGCGGGTGGCCGGGCAGCAAAAAGACAGATTGGCACAGGCTCGCAAATGCCGCGTCTGCGTCCGCCCGGGCCGTCTCACCATAGATGCGACCGCTCGGCGCTTCCGGGTATGGGCTCCAAAAACCGCGCGCGTCCAATGCCTTGAGGGCGTCCTCAAGCAGGCCGCGATGGCGGTCAAACAAATTTTCCATTTCGGTCTCCTCCCGAATTTCTTTTATAATTGACCGACCGTTCGGTTTATGCAACTGATTTTTTCAGGCGCTATCGATTTGTTGTGAAAACTGCTCATGATAGTGCGGAGGAATGTGGAGGAGACACATGACGAAGTCTGAAACCGTGTTGGTAACACGGGGTCAGGGCGTGCTTGGCATTACGCTGAACCGCCCGGAAAAACTGAATTCATTCAACGAAGAGATGCATATTGCGTTTCGTGCGGCGTTGCAGACGGCGCATGATGACCCGACAGTCCGGGCGGTTCTTCTCACGGGTTCCGGCCGCGGCTTTTGCGCCGGTCAGGATCTGGGTGATCGTGATCCGCGAAGCGGTGAGGTTCCTGATCTCGGCCATACGCTCGAGACGTTTTATAACCCTTCCCTGCGATTGATCCGGTCGCTGGAAAAGCCTGTCATTTGTGCTGTCAATGGTGTTGCCGCCGGGGCTGGCGCCAACATCGCTTTTGCCTGCGATATCGTGCTGGCTGCCGAATCGGCGCGCTTCATTCAGGCCTTTTCCAAGATCGGTCTCGTTCCCGATGCCGGTGGCACCTGGAGCCTGACGCGAATTCTGGGAGAGCCGCGTGCCAAGGCGCTGGCCATGACAGCAGAACCGCTGGGCGCGGCAAAAGCTGCCGAATGGGGCCTGATCTGGAAGGCTGTTGAGGATGCTTCGCTGATGGAGGAAGCCTCTGAGCTGGCAAGCCGCCTCGCCGCCGGGCCGACCCTTGGCCTTGGTCTGACAAAGCGCCTCATGCAGGCTGCGGCTACGCACTCGCTTGACGAACAGCTTGACATGGAGCGCGATCTCCAGCGTCAGGCCGGACGCTCTGCCGATTACGCCGAAGGTGTTCTCGCCTTTCTCGAAAAGCGCCAGCCGGAGTTCAAGGGACAATGACCGACATGCCCCGAATGAACCCGCAGGAACTGTCGGAAGCCTGTGCACGCGCCATGTGGAACGATGACAGCGCCAGCCAGCGTCTTGGCATGTCTCTGGAGCACATTGCGCCTGGTGAAGCCACGCTGACCATGACGATTACCGACCAGATGACCAACGGCCATGCCACCTGTCACGGCGGTTACATCTTCACGCTGGCCGACAGCGCCTTCGCCTTTGCCTGCAACGGCTATAACCAGCGCACGGTGGGCCAGCAGGCATCAATCACCTATATCGCTCCGGCTTTTGTCGGAGACCGGCTGACAGCCGACGCGAGGGAGGTTTCGCGTCGGGGTCGTGGCGGCATCTACGATGTGCGCATCACCAATGCGGCTGGCGAGCAGATCGCTGAATTCCGCGGCCATTCCCGAACCATCAAAGGCACGTTGCTGCCTGAGGGTGTCTGACGACACCCCCCCCGCATTTTCATTTCTGGAGGAGAAAATGAAAGACCTGTCCCCCAAGCGCGCCGATCTCGACCCGATTGAGATTGCATCCCGCGACGAAATCGAAGCCCTGCAGTTTCACCGCATGAAGCGGTCGCTGAAGCATGCCTTCGAGAATTCACCCTTCTACCGCAAGCGCTTCATCGAGGCCGACGTGCATCCGGAAGAGTTGAAGACGCTGGCCGACATCGCCAAATTCCCGTTCACGACGAAGCAGGATCTGCGCGATACGTACCCCTTTGGCATGTTTGCCGTTCCACGTTCCAAGCTGGTGCGTGTCCATGGCTCTTCGGGCACGACAGGCAAGCCGACCGTCGTCGGTTACACCGCTGCCGACATTGATCATTGGTCGAACCTGATCGCCCGCTCGATCCGTGCGGCAGGCGGTCGCCCCGGCGACATGTTGCACAATGCCTATGGCTACGGCCTGTTCACCGGCGGTCTTGGCGCGCATTACGGCGCAGAACGTCTCGGCTGTACCGTCGTGCCGATTTCCGGCGGCATGACGGAACGTCAGGTGACGCTGATCAACGATTTCCGCCCGGACATCATCATGGTCACGCCGTCCTACATGCTATCGATCCTCGACGAGTTCCGCCGCCAGGGCCTTGATCCGCGCCAAAGCTCGCTTTCGGTCGGTATTTTTGGGGCCGAACCGTGGACCAATGCCATGCGTCAGGAAATCGAGGAAGCCTTCGACATGCATGCGGTGGATATTTATGGCCTCTCCGAGGTCATGGGTCCGGGCGTGGCGCAGGAGTGCGTGGAAACCAAGGATGGCCTGCATATCTGGGAAGACCATTTCTACCCGGAAATCATCAACCCGACGACGGGCGAGGTTCTTCCCGATGGCGAGATGGGCGAACTGGTGTTCACCACGCTGACCAAGGAAGGTCTGCCGATGGTGCGCTACCGCACCCGTGACCTCACCCGTCTTCTTCCGGGTACGGCGCGCTCTATGCGACGTATCGAGAAGATCACGGGCCGCAGCGATGACATGATCATTCTGCGTGGCGTCAATGTCTTTCCGACCCAGATTGAGGAACAGATCCTGAAATGCGCCGGCCTTGCTCCGCATTTCCAGATCGAGCTGACCCGCTCCGGTCGCATGGATAATATGACAGTGCATGTGGAGTGCACGCAGGACATGGTGGCCGCCGATGCGCGGATGAAATCCGCCAAGGAACTGGCCCATCACATCAAGAGCATTGTGGGTGTGACGACGAAAATCGAGGTCTGTGATCCGAACGCGATTGCCCGTTCGGAAGGTAAGGCCAAGCGCGTGATCGACAATCGCCCGCGCGAGTAAGACGGAAAGGGGCGGTCAGACCTGACATTTATCAGCGAGCATCGGAAATCCCGAAAGCGGAACCCATTTTCGGCCCGATGCTCTAGTGACAGGCGACCACGAAATTAATAAAGCAGGCGGGGAGAGGCCACGGCATCTTCCCGCCATGCCTTTGATCAGGAACAAATGACTATGGCGCGAACCCGGGCAGCGGATTTCGAGGAAAAACAGCGTGGCATTCTGGACAATGCTGCGGCCGTCTTTGCGGAACAAGGCATGGAGAAAGCCTCCATGGCCCAGATCGCCGCGCACGCGAATGTCTCCAAGGGGCTGCTATACCACTATTATCCGGGCAAGGATGCGCTGATCTTCGCGATCATCATGACGCATCTTGAGGAACTGGAAGATGCGATCGAGGAGGCGGACAATCCCGACCTGCCGCCGGCCCAGCGCCTGCGCCAGCTTGTGGGGGCCGTTCTTGAGGAATATCGCGGGGCCGATAACCAGCACAAGGTTCAGCTCAATGCCTCCTCTGCCCTTTCCGACGAGCAGAAGGCCGAGATCATGGCTATCGAGCGACGCATCGTCAAACGCTTCGCGATCGTGCTGCGCGCCATTAATCCGGAGCTTGAAAGTCCGGAGCGCCCCCTTTTGACACCTGTCACCATGTCGCTCTTTGGCATGATGAACTGGGTCTATATGTGGTTTCGCGATGGCGGTCGCATCAGCCGTGAAGATTACGCGGATGTGGCGACAACGCTCATCCTCGAAGGCATCAAGGCCGTTCGCTGAAATTGCGCTTTTCGAGCACCAGCGGATCGTATTCCGGCGCCTTGACGCGTCGGCGGTCCGGCTCGACCGCACTCAGTGCCGTTGCCGGTTTCAGCTTGTCGCGGGCTTCGATGGCCAGCATCCGGTAAACGCCGGTTCCTTTGCGTTTCCATTCGATTTCTTCGGCTGAAAGCGTGCGCACGACCTTGGCCGGGGCTCCGACCACCAGGCTGTTGTCGGGAAGAACGGCTCCCGCCTTCACAAAAGCCATGGCCGCGACGATGGTGTTTTCGCCGACCACCGCCTCATCCATGATCACGGCATTCATGCCCACCATGGCATTGCGGCCAACCCGGCAGCCATGCAGCACGGCGCCGTGGCCGATATGGCCTTCCTCCTCGATCACCACCTCGAGGTTCGGGAAGGAATGGACAACGCAGGTCTCCTGCACGTTGGACCCGGTCTTCATGATAATGCGACCGAAATCCCCGCGCAGCACGGCACCCGGGCCGACATAGCAGCCCTCGCCGACAATCACATCGCCGATCAGTACGGCGGCGGGGTGGACAAAGGCGGTCGGCGCTATAACGGGGATCACCCCGTCATAGCTCCAGACACCGGCGGACATGGAGGGGATCAGGGCCATGTCTTCGCAACCATGGTCAGCACGTCATATTGTGCGACAACGGCGTCATTCTGGTTGGTGACGCGGCAATCCCAGCGAACCTCACCGTAATCGGCCCCGGCGCGCGGGTTGATCTCCTTGCAGGTCAGGCGAACCGTCAGCGTATCGCCGAAATAGACGGGGCTGAGAAAACGCATGTTGTCGACGCCGTAATTGGCCAGCACCGGACCTGGAGCCGGATCGACAAAGAGACCGGCCGCGAAGGATGCAATCAGATAGCCGTGAGCAACGCGATCATCAAAGAACGGATTGGCCTTGGCGGCGGCCTCATCCATGTGGGCGTAGAAAGTATCGCCAGTGAATTCAGCGAAATGCTCTACATCCTCACGCGTTACCGTGCGGCTTTGCGTGATCAGTTGATCACCGATCTTCAATTCGGCGAGTGATTTGCGGAAGGGGTGAACGCCAGACTGCGTGTCGGCCCCCTCGATATAGCGCCCTGTCACAGCGGACAGAAGGCGCGGCACGCCCTGCACGGCGGTACGCTGCATGTAATGCTTGACGCCTCGCATGCCGCCCATTTCCTCGCCGCCACCGGCGCGGCCCGGACCGCCATGCACGAGGCCCGGCAACGGCGAGCCATGGCCGGTGGAGCTTTTGACCGAAGCGCGGTTTCCGATCATGACGCGGCCATGATAGGGCGCAACGCCAATGACAGCTTCTTCGGCCACCGCCGGATCATTGGTGAAGACGGAGGCCACGAGCGAGCCCTTGCCACGACGCGACAGCGCCACCGCTTCCTCGATCGTATCATAGGGCATAACGGTTGAGACTGGGCCGAAGGCCTCCACGTCATGCACGGCGCTGGCCTCGAAGGGACGGTCGCAGTAAAGCAGGACGGGGTTGAGGAAGGCGCCCTTGTCCGCGTCGCCTGAGGTGGTGCTGATCGCATCGATGTTGCCTGAGACGATTTCCGCGTCCGCCATCAGGTCGCGGATACGCTCGCGCACTTCCTGGCGCTGCGCCAGCGAGGCGAGCGGACCCATGCGGGTTCCTTCTGCATCCGGCAGGCCAACAGTCGTTCCTTGAAGTCGTTTGCCGAGCGCCTCGACGAGCGGCTGAACCAGGGCGCGCGTCGCTATGACACGGCGGATGGCTGTGCATTTCTGCCCGGCTTTAGCGGTCATTTCGCGAGCAACTTCCTTGACGAACAGGTCAAACTCCGGCGTTCCGGGCACGGCATCCGGGCCGAGGATCGAGGCGTTCAGGCTGTCGGCTTCCATGGTGAAGCGCACGGAATTGCCAATAATGGCCGGGTGCGATTTCAGACGGCGCCCCGTTGAGGCCGAGCCGGTGAAGGTGACGACATCCTGTCCCGTCACATGATCCAGCAGGTCGCCCACCCCGCCGCAGATCAACTGCAACGCGCCATCCGGCAGAATTCCGGTCTCGACGATGCGGCGCACGACGAGTTCGGTCAGGTAAGCGGTCTGGCTGGCCGGTTTGACGATGCAGGGCACGCCCGCAATAAGCGAAGGCGCGATCTTTTCCAACATGCCCCAGACCGGGAAGTTGAAAGCGTTGATATGGATGGCGACGCCTTCAAGCGGTGTCAGAATATGCTGGGCGGAAAAGCTGTTATCCTTCGACAGGACCTCGACATCGCCATCAGTGAGGATGCGCGTGTTAGGCAGTTCACGCCGCGCCTTCGACGCATAGGAAAGAAGTGTACCGATGCCGCCTTCAATATCGACCCAGCCATCCGAGCGGGTCGCCCCGGTCGGGTAACTTTCGGTGTAAAATTCTTCCTTGCGCTCCATCAGCGCCAGGCCAAGGGCCTTGAGCATGGCGGCGCGATCATGGAAGGACATGGCGCGCAGGGCCTTTCCGGCCCGCCCCCGGCCATAGTCGAGAGCCGCAGCAAAATCGATCCCGGTGGAATCGATGTGGGCAACGGCCTCACCCGTTGCCGCATTGCAAAGGATCTGTCCCTCACCTTGACCGGAAATCCAGCCTCCACAAAGATAGCTTTCGAGACGACGCGTCTGGCGGGCCGCAAGTGTCATCAGTTCTTCCTTTATGTTATCAGGTAGCGGCCCGGGCAAGGCCGAGTGGTGCAAGCCAGTCGGCGAGGAGAGCCTGCCAACGGGCGAGAAGCGTTGCATTGGTGCTGTGGCGAAGCCCGAAGCGGGCCAGCGTCTCATGGCGCCCGGAGCCTGACACGCCGAACGTGGCGGCAACCCGAGGCATCCAGTAGGCGAGCGCCTCTTCGGCATCCCGGCGACCGTTTTCAGTTTCGAGAATGGCCTTTAGCCCTTCCAGACCCAGTTCGGCATGAGCCGCCTCGCGCGGGGCGATCTCGCGAAAGACTTCCGCCAGCGGCCCGTAGGAAATCCGTGTCAGTTCCGTCATCTGAACGTCGGTGGCAAGACCCATCAGCACGTTCATGACCACAGCGTCGGTCCAGCTGTTGATCGGATAGTGAAAGACCGAAAGGCGCATGTCACCTTCACGCCGGGCCGTGCCGAGATCAGCGTCACGCGCCAGCCGGGCTGCCCAATCATGCTGGCTCTGATAACGGGCTATGTCCGTGCCAAAGGCCCCCATGACATTCAGCACGCGCTCGGCATGATCGGCCTTTTCGAGTGTGATCCGGCTTGCGGCAATGCGCTCGCGAATGCCGGGCGCGAAGTTGATCGAGGCGGCGAAGCCCGCAGAGGCTGCCAGTTCGCTGTCCACGAAGGAGGACATGAGGCGCATCAGTTCGCCGCGATAGCGGGCCGGAACATTATCCGGCGAGGTCAAGACGCCGCCACTTGCCAGATAGTCGTCGATATTCATCGTATCAGACATGGTTCTTCCTCCGCTTAAGCGTCGTAGCTGACGACAACGCGGTCGCTCAGCGGGTAGCACTGGCACGAGAGCACATAACCGGCGCGCACTTCGTAGTCTTCGAGGGCATGGTTGACGGCCATTTCAGTCTCGCCCTCGAGCACCTTGGCGCGGCAGGTTGAGCATACGCCGGCCTTGCACGAGTAAGGCGCGTCCATGTGGGCGGCGAGAGCGGCTTCGAGAAGGCTCTGCCCCTGGCGCGGCATGGTGAAGGTGCGCGTTGCCCCATCCAGAGTGACGGTGGCCTGTACACCGGCACTTTCGCACGCGGCTTTCACGGTCTCAATCTTGCGGGCGGTGCGGCCCGGCTGGCTGGACGCAAACAGTTCGAACTTGATCTGCGCATCGGTCAGTCCATGGTCACGCAGCGAAGCGGCAATCGTCAGCATCATCGGTTCCGGCCCGCAGATGAAGGCGGTATCGACCGACTTTGCATCGATCCAGTGCGTGAAGAGGCCGGTCATCTTGTCCGCATCGATCTGGCCGGTGAAAAGGTCGATCTCCTGCGCCTCGGCATCAAGGATGTGCAGCACCGACAGGCGGTTGAGGTAAAGGTTCTTCAGGTCTTCCAGTTCCTCGCGGAACATGATCGAGCTGATCTGGCGGTTGGCGTAGACCAGCGTGAAGCGCGACTTCGGCTCGCGGGCCAGCGTCGTCTTGATGATCGACAGCAGCGGCGTGATTCCGGACCCACCGGCAAATCCGAGATAGTGGCGCTCTGCTGCCGAATCGAGTGGCACGTGGAACCGGCCCATGGGCGGCATGGCTTCCAGCGTATCGCCAGGTGCCAGATTTTCGTTGGCCCAGGTGGAGAATGCTCCACCCGGCACGCGCTTGATGCCGACCTTGAGGCAGCCTTCGTCCTTACCCGCGCAGATCGAGTAGCTGCGGCGCAGCTCCTCGCCCTCGAAATCGCGACGGAAGGTCAGGTACTGGCCCTGCGTGAAATCGAAAGCCTCCGCATCTTCGGCGCGCGGCTTAAGGGTGACAACGACGGCATCGCGCGTTTCACGGCGCACATCAATAACGTCAAGAGAATGAAAACGTGCCATAGGGGTGCTCCTCCACATCCTTCAGATGCACTTGAAATAGTCGAACGGCTCCAGGCATTCGCGGCAGCGGTAACTGGCTTTGCAGGGTGTGGAGCCGAACTGGCTGACCTTTTCGGTCAGGTGGGAACCGCAGCGCGGGCAGGCGACGGCGAGATTGGAGCCATCGGCAAGCTGCCGCGCCCTTTCCCGCATGCGCCCGTCGGCGGCGGTTCCATCAATGGGTGGGGCAATCCCGTAATTCCTCAGCTTGTCGCGACCTTCCGGACTGATCCAGTCCGTCGTCCACGGGGGTGACAGGCTGCGTTCAAGGCGTAGCCGGTCGATGCCCCGCTGGCGCAGCGCGGCCTCGATATCGAGATTGATGATCGAGGTGGCCGGGCAGCCCGAATAGGTCGGGGTTACGGTCACCACCAAGGTCTCGTCGTCCCACGTCACGTCGCGGATAATGCCAAGATCGGTCAGCGAGATGACGGGGATCTCCGGGTCCGGCACCTCAGACAGCCATTGCCGGATTTCCGTGATGGACGGTTTCGCGATGGCGGTCATGACCGGCCTCCCCTACCAGGTTGCGCCGGGATAGGCGCGCTGCAGGAACTGCATGTCGGCCAGAATGAACCCGAGATGTTCGGTGTGAACGCCCTTGCGGCCGCCCTTGTGAACATAGGTTCCGGTGGGCACGGCAAGCGTTGCTTCGGCCAGAACGTCACGGATGCGTGCTTCCCACGGGCCGCGAAGGCTCGCCGGATCGGGCATGATGCCCGCCTCAGCCATGGCCTTATCGGCGTCGTCGGTCACGAACATCTCACCCGTATAGGACCAGAGATCATCGAGCGCGCGCTGCATGCGGCGGTGGCTTTCCGCTGTGCCGTCGCCCAGGCGGATGACGAGATCGCTCGAGCGTTCCAGATGATAGGCCACTTCCTTCAGCGCCTTGGCGGCGATTTCGGCGACGCGCTTGTCCGCGGAACGGGTGAGCGCGGTGAGCATTTCGAAATGCCAGGCATCGAACAGGAACTGACGCATCAACGTCTGGCCGAAGTCGCCGTTCGGGCGCTCCACCAAAAGAAGGTTGCGGAACGCGGCGGCGTCGCGCAGATAGGCCAGGTTGTCGGCGGTGCGCCCCTTGCCTTCGACCTCGCCTGCAAGGCCCAGCCAGAGCTGAGTCTGGCCGATCAGGTCGAGCGCGGTGTTGGCGAGCGCGATGTCCTCTTCGAGAACGGGCGAATGGCCGCACCATTCCGATACGCGGTGGCCGAGCACGAGCGTATTGTCACCCAGCCGCAAGAGACATTCAAACAGGGCGGCCTGATCGACCGCAAGATCGAGCGTCGCCATCACATGTGCCCCACTTCTTCCGGAATGTCGAAGAAGGTCGGGTGACGATAGACCTTCGAGTTAGACGGCTCGAACAGCGGTCCCTTGTCGGAGGGGCTGGAGGCGGCGATTTCGGACGAGCGCACCACCCAGATCGACACGCCTTCATTGCGGCGCGTGTAGACGTCGCGGGCGTTCTTGATTGCCATTTCGGCGTCGGGCGCATGCAGGCTGCCGACATGGCGGTGATTGAGGCCGTGCTGGCCACGGATGAAGACTTCCCAAAGGGGCCATTCGCTGGACATTGATGTTCCTCCCAAGAGTTTGACCGGACGCCCTCCCGGCGTCCTGAGTGTCATGGTTTCAAGCGCTTATTCGGCAGCAACCTTCGATGCCATGCGGCGGGCTTGCGCCTTTTCGGCATGCGCCACGAGAGCCTCGCGGAACCAGGTGCCGTCCTCCCACGCCTTGACGCGCGCACCGAGCCGTTCCTTGTTGCAGGGGCCGTTTCCGGCGATCACGTCAAAAAACTCGCTCCAGTCCGGCTCGGAGAAATCGTAACCGCCCTTTTCCTCGTTCCATTTGAGGTTCGCATCGGGAATGGTCAGGCCCAGATATTCGGCCTGCGGCACGGTCTGGTCGACGAACTTCTGGCGCAACTCGTCATTGGTGTTGATCTTGATCTTCCACGCCATGGACTGGGTGGAGTGGACCGAGTCCTTGTCGGACGGGCCGAACATCATCAGCGACGGATACCAGAAGCGGTTCAGGGCATCCTGCGCCATGGCCTTTTGCTCCGGCGTGCCAGCGGCCATCTTCATCATGATGTCGTAGCCTTGGCGCTGGTGGAAGCTTTCCTCCTTGCAGATGCGGATCATCGCGCGGCTGTAGGGGCCGAACGAGGTGCGCTGCAGCGGCACCTGATTCATGATGGCCGCACCATCAACCAGCCAGCCGACCGCGCCGATATCGGCCCAGTTCAGCGTCGGATAGTTGAAGATTGAGGAGTATTTCATGGTGCCGTTGTGCAGCTTTTCCATGAGTTCATCGCGGCTGACGCCGAGCGTTTCGGCGGCACAGTAAAGATAGAGGCCGTGGCCGGCTTCGTCCTGAACCTTGGCAAGCAGGATTGCCTTGCGCTCCAGGGTCGGGGCGCGGGTAATCCAGTTGCCTTCCGGCAATTGACCGACGATTTCGGAATGGGCGTGCTGGCCGATCTGGCGGATCAGCGTCTTGCGATAGCCTTCCGGCATCCATTCCTTCGGCTCGATCTTCTCGCCCCGGTCGATACGCTCCTGAAAGGCGCGCTCTTCTGCGGTCATTTCCTCAAGGGATTTCGTGCCCTCGGTTTTCACAAGCTGCGCATACATATCTGCTCTCTCCCAATATCAGACACGTTCGATGATGATGGCGATGCCCTGACCGACGCCGATGCACATGGTGCACAGCGCGTAGCGCCCGCCGCTGCGATGAAGCTGGTACATGGCCGTCGTCACGAGCCGGGCACCGGACATGCCGAGCGGATGGCCAATCGCGATGGCACCGCCGTTCGGGTTCACATGGGCTGCGTCATCGGGCAGGCCAAGCGCGCGCAGGACGGCGAGCGACTGTGCGGCAAAGGCCTCGTTGAGTTCGATGACATCCATCTGGGCCAGCGTCAGGCCCGTGCGCTCCAGAACACGACGCACTGCCGGAACCGGACCAATGCCCATGATGCGGGGTTCGACACCTGCCGCCACCATGCCGACGATGCGGGCCTTGGGGATCAACCCCTGTTTCGCGGCGGCATCACCCGAAAGGATGGCAAGGGCCGCCGCGCCATCATTGACGCCTGAGGCATTGCCCGCCGTTACGGTCTTTTCCGGCGCATTGACGCCCTTCAATCTGGCAAGCTGCTCTGCTGTTGTGCCGGGGCGCGGATGCTCATCCGTATCGACGACGAGCGGTTCGCCCTTGCGCTGAGGAATGACGACCGGAATGATCTCGTCGCGAAACAGGCCCTTGGCATTGGCATCTGCCCAGCGTTGCTGACTGCGGGCGGCAAAAGCATCCTGATCGGCGCGGCCGATCTTGTAATCCTCGGCCACATTATCGGCGGTCTCCGGCATGCTGTCCGTGCCAAAGGCCGCTTTCAGCTTCGGATTGGGAAAACGCCAGCCGATGGTGGTGTCGTAAACGGTATTGGAACGCGAGAAGGCGCTATCAGCCTTCGGCATGACGAACGGTGCGCGCGACATACTTTCCACGCCTCCGGCAATCACGAAATCACAGTCCCTGGCGCGAATGGCGCGCGCCGCCATGCCGATGGCATCCATGCCCGAGCCGCACAGGCGATTGACGGTGGTGCCCGGCGTGGCGATCGGCAGACCGGCCAGAAGGGCAGCCATGCGGCCCACATTGCGGTTATCTTCGCCTGCCTGATTGGCGCAGCCGTAGATCAGATCATCAAGGGAGTTCCAGTCGACGTCGGGATTGCGATCCATCAACGCCTTGATTGGCAAAGCTGCCAGATCATCGGCGCGAACCGAAGCCAGGGCGCCGCCATAACGTCCGATGGGCGTGCGTACGGCATCACAAATGAATGCATCCGTCATGCAATTTTCTCCTCCCGATATGTCGCGGCCCGCTTTCCCTCCCAGAATTAGCTGACCGATCGGTCAAGATATTATCCGCAATCACGTCACACGCAATAGCGAATTTATATTTTTTTGTGATGTTTGTATGCAAAGTAGAGCAAGCGAAAACATTCGCTTTAAATGTCAGTGGTTTAGGCTAATTCATCCTGCGCAAGACGCTGAAGGCGCAACTGGCTGCCTTCGGTATGAGCGAGCAGGAAACCACCGGCGTCGCGAAAATGCAGGCCGATATGGGTTTCGGCGGCGGTGGAAAGCAAGCGATAAAGGCGAGTGAAAAGCTGGCGGCACGGACCTCCGGTCCAATCGTCCGGCAGTGCGGGCAACGGCAGGCGCGGATCGCGAAGCGCCACGGCGCGATACTGATCGACCAGCATCAATCGGAGCGCCAGCGCATCCGCTCCGTTCAGCCCCTGCCCCTGTTCCAGCCCCTGAAGCACAGGCGTAAAGCGTGTGATGACCTGACTGTAGCCTTCAGCAATCGCGTCCAGGTTCCACAGGCGCGCGGCAAAGTCGGGCAAGCGCTCCAGACCCTGCTCGGCTTCCATTCGAAACAACAGGCCTTCCGGCCGTTTCAGATCAGCACGATCCGGGGCCATGGCAACGCCTTCTCCGATCCGAACCCAGATGCGGTCGTCCAGATCGTCCGGTGTGTTTGCCCAAAGCAACCAGCCACTGGCCGCCGCCACCGGAAAGAAAAGAACACGCGCAGCCGCCGTGAACTCGCGCCGCGCCGCCGCCGTCAGGCGATAAAAGCTGCGCCTTCCATTGCGTTCCCCGATCAGACGTCCCGATGCGACAAGCCGTGAAACGGCGGTGCGCACAAGGCTTTCGCTGATTCCGTGGGCAGAACAGACCTCGATCAGTGTGCCCATCCATAGCGTGCCGCCGCGTGGTTCGACGATATCGCCATAAACGGTGACGATGAAATGCGCCGCATGCGGCGTTTGCGAATCCAGAAGTGCCTGCACCACGCCCGGCACGTCGTTCACACGCTCGCTTTCACCCACGGCTTGCACCATCGCTCCTCTTTTGTTGCGCAAGTTATGGCACGGATTCGAGAGAAAATTCCAGCATTCTGTGCTGCGTCTGTTTTTGCATCGGAATTTCTGAAGCCTGATCTCCGAAAAGACTCGTTTTCCTGAAGCCGAAGTCTGCCTATGCTGACATGCGAAAATGCGAGGAGTGACGTTCATGACTGAATGGGTGGATTGGGGAACGCCGCAGACGCGGCCCAGCCGCTATGATGTGCTGTTCGAGCCGGTGAAGATCGGCCCGGTGACAGCGCGCAACCGTTTCTATCAGGTGCCGCATTGCAACGGCATGGGCTACCGCGACCCGACAGCGCTCGCCCATATGCGCGGCATCAAGGCCGAAGGCGGCTGGGGTGTTGTCTGTACGGAGCAGGTGGAGTTTCATCACACCTCGGAAATCACGCCCTTCATCGAACTGCGCCTGTGGGATGACCGTGATATTCCGGCCCTGTCGCGCATGGTCGACAAGATCCATGAGGGTGGATCGCTCGCCGGCATCGAGCTTGCCTATAACGGCATGAACGGCCCGAACCTCTACACCCGCGAAGTGCCGATGGGTCCCGCCCATCTGCCGGTTGCCACCTTTACCTATGATCCGGTGCAGGCGCGGCGCATGGATATGCAGGACATCCGCAACATCCGCAAATGGCATCTGGATGCCGTAAAGCGGGCCAAGCGCGCAGGCTTCGACCTCATTTATGTCTATGCCGCGCATGCGCTTGGCTTCCTGCATCACTTCCTGTCGCGCCGTTACAATACGCGCACGGATGAATATGGCGGCCCGATTGAAAACCGCATCCGTCTGCTGCGCGAAATCACCGAGGATACGAAGGCGGCGGTGGGTGACACCTGCGGCGTGCCGATCCGGATTTCGACCGATGAACTTCTGGGCGAAGGCGGCCTCTACAAGGAGGAAGTGGAAGACATGATCGGCATCATGGCCGATCTGCCGGACCTGTGGGACGTGACGCTGGCCGGTTGGGAAAACGACAGCCGCACCTCGCGCTTTGCCGAGGAAGGCGCGCAGGAACCCTTCATCATGGGCGTGAAACGCCTCACTTCCAAGCCGGTGGTGGGCGTTGGCCGTTATACGTCGGTCGACCGCATGGTCAGCCTCGTCAACAAGGGCATTCTCGACTTCATCGGTGCGGCGCGGCCTTCGATTGCCGATCCTTTCCTGCCGAAGAAGATCGAGGAAGGCCGTTTCGATGACATTCGCGAATGTATCGGCTGCAATATCTGCGTGTCGGGCGATTTCACCATGTCGCCGGTGCGCTGTACGCAAAACCCGACCATGGCCGAGGAATGGCGCAAGGGCTGGCACCCGGAAAAAGTGAAGAAGGCGCGCTCCGAAAAGCCGGTGCTGATCGTTGGCGGCGGCCCGGCGGGCCTTGAAGCGGCGCAGACGCTCGGCAAGCGCGGCTATGCCGTGACGCTCGCCGAAGCCGGAACCGAACTCGGTGGCAGGGCGCTATCCGAAGCTCGTCTGCCCGGCCTTTCGGCCTGGGTGCGCGTGGCTGATTATCGCAAGATGCAGCTTCACCAGCTTGCCAATGTCGAGACCTATTTCGACAGCCGCCTGACAGCAGACGATGTGCTGGCCTTTGGCATTCCGCGCATCGCGATTGCCACGGGGGCGACCTGGCGCAAGGATGGCGTCGGCCATCTGCACATCCAGCCGATCAAGATTGCCGAGGGCGCGGATGTGTTTGGCCCGAGCGAGGCAATGAACGGCTATCTGCCCAAGGGCAAGCGCGTCGTCGTCTGGGATGATGACCATTATTACATGGGCGGCGTGATGGCCGAGCTTATGGCCGAAAAGGGCTATGACACGCTCTATATCACCCCGGCATCGGAAGCCTCCACCTGGACCCGCAACACGATGGAGCAGCACTTCATTCAGAAGCGGCTGATCGAAAAGGGCGTGAAAATCCGCTCCTTCACCGGCGTCGATGAAATCGGCGTGGGCGAGGTCACCGTGTCCTGCATGTTCACCGGGCGACAGGAAAAGTTGGAGGCGGATGCCGTTCTGCTCGTGACCGCCCGCCTGCCGAATGAGGCGCTGTTCCTTGATCTGAAGGCGCGCGAGGCGGAATGGGCCGATGCGGGCATTGAAAGCGTCACCGCCATTGGCGATGCGCTGGCACCCGCCACCATTGCCCACGCGACTTATGCCGGGCGTCGCTACGCCGAGGAACTCGACGGCGACCCGTTGCCGGACGGCGCCCTGCCCTTCAAGCGCGAAATCACCGAACTTCTTCCCCTTTGACAAGGACACTGAAAACCATGCTTTCCTTTAAACTCGACATGCCGCGTGAAGCCCTCGACAGCTGGGGCGCGCCGGAAGATATTGGTGCCACAACGGTGGAAGGCCCGATTGCCTGCGCCGGAAAGCTGCTGTTCGGCACGTTCGAAAGCGCCGTTTCCGGCGGGCTTTACAGCGCCACCAAGGGCAAATACCGCGTCACCTACCCGTTCCATGAACATGCCACGCTGCTCGACGGCGAACTGGCGATCACGGACGAGACGACCGGCGTCACCACCGTTTACGGGCCGGGCGACAGCTGGATCATCGCCATGGGCACCACGGTTCTTTGGGACATCCGCTCCGCGATGATCGCCAAGAGCTATCTTGCCACCACCGCTTCGCTGTGATGCATTTCCAGCATGACCAACGCCTATGACATCCTCGAACGGCTGATCGCGTTTCCTTCGGTCAGCCGTGATGGCAATATCGACCTCATCCGCTACGTCGCCAAGCTTCTGGCGGATGCGGGGATCGAATGCCGTCTTTACCCGAACGAGACCGGCGACCGCGCCTCGCTGTTTGCGACGGTGGGACCGGCGGTTCGCGGCGGCACGGTGCTGTCCGGCCATACGGATGTCGTACCGGTGGATGGTCAGGCCTGGACCAGCGACCCCTTCCGCCTCGCAGAGCGGGAGGGCAAGCTTTACGGACGCGGCACGGCGGATATGAAGGGCTTTGTCGCCTGCGCCATCGAGGCCATGCTCGAAGCCAAGGGCAAGACACTTTCCGCGCCGCTCCATCTCGCGCTGTCCTATGACGAGGAAATCGGCTGCGTCGGCGTTCGCCCGATGCTCGCCGAACTCGCCAAGGCAGGTGTTTCCCCCGACTGGGTGCTGATTGGCGAGCCGACCGGCATGCAGGTCGCTTCCGGCCACAAAGGCAAGCTTGGCGCGCGCGCCACCTGCTGCGGCGTTGCCGCCCATTCGGCCCTTGCGCCCACGGGCCTCAATGCCATTCATCTCGCCGCCGATTTTCTTTCCGAAATCCGCGCGCTTCAGGGGGAGCTTGCCGAAACCGGCCCGCGCGACGGCGATTACGACATTCCCTATTCCACCGTCCATGCGGGGGTAATCAGCGGCGGCACGGCGCTCAATATCGTGCCGGAACAGTGCCGCCTTGATTTCGAGATCCGCAATGTGGCGGAAGACAATATCGACGCGCTCTTTGCCCGGCTCTTTGAAAAGGCCGAGGCGATTTCGCACACGGCGCAAAAGCGTTTTCCGCAAAGCGGCATTTCGATTGAGGTGTTCAACACCTATCCGGGCCTTGGCGTTAGCGGCAATGGCGAGGCGGTACACAGGGCGCTTGCCCTTTCCGGCACCAGCCGCCCGATCAAGGTGGCCTTTGGCACGGAAGGCGGGCTCTTTGTTCAGACGCTGTCTGCGCCGGTCATCGTCTGCGGTCCGGGCAGCATGGATCAGGGCCACAAGGCCGATGAATTCGTTTCCCGAGAGCAGATGGAAACCTGCCGTGCCATGCTGGCCCGCATCACGGCTTAGGAAAAGCCGAAGCAGAATTTCCAAAAGAAATAATATCCGGAACCCGTCTTCCCTGCCAAAGTGATGGTGCCGCATCATCAGCAGTCAGGCCCTTTGGCCCGAAGCGGCGGGGGAAGGAACATGATCCGCACCGGAGCCGAATATCTCGATTCGATCAGGGATGGCCGCGAGATCTATATGGGCGGCGAGCGGGTGCGCGATGTCACCACGCACCCCATGTTCAAGCCGCTGGTCGATATCCGCGCCCGCATCTATGACATGCAGCATGAGGCGAAGACGCGCCACATCATGGCCTATGCAGAGGATGGTGAGTGGAACGCCATCGGCAACCGGCTGCCGCACACGCAGAGCGACTGGTGGGACAAGCGCCGCGCCACCGATACGATCATGAACGAGATCGGCGGCATCGTGACCCGCGTAGGCGATGAGACGGTCGGCGAGATGTGGTCGCTGTTTGACGCTCAGGACGTGCTGAACGAGGTCGATCACCAGTTCTCTGCCAATATCCGCAACCATATTTCCCGCGTACTCCAGAGCGACCCCTTCCACGTCTCGGCCAATACCGATCCGAAGGGGGATCGCTCGCGCCTGCCGCAGGAGCAGGACCCCGACATGCTGTTGCGGGTGGTGCGCGAAACCGATGCGGGCATTGTGGTGCGCGGCGCGAAATATGAAACGGCGGCGGCCTATGCCAATCAGGCCTTCACCAAGCCGACCATCGCCAATTGGGGCGATGCGGCTTACTCCGATTACGCCGTCGGCTTCATCTGTGACCTCTCGACGCCGGGGCTGAAATTCATCTGCCGCACCGGCTTTGCCGGACGTGCGCCCGCCGACGATTATCCGCTGTCCAACAAGTTCGACGAGATCGACACGCTGGTAATCTTCGACGATGTGCTGGTGCCGTGGGAGAACGTGCTGTTTTACCGCCACACGCGCGCCGCCATGTTCATGCGCGCCACGCTGCATCGCTATTCGGCCTTTGCCTTCATGCAGCGCAATTTGAAGCTGGCCGACCTGATGATCGGGGCCGCCCTTTTCAACCTGCGCCAGACGGGCCTCGACAAGCTTCAGCCGGTTCAGGAAAAGCTCGCGCGCCTTGCCGTTTATCGCGAAGGCATCAACGCCCATCTGACGGCGGCGATCACGCTGGGCGAACGGTCGCCGGGCGGGCTTCTCATGCCCAACCAGTCGCTGCTTTACACCGGGCGCGTGCTGGCCTCGTCTCAGCTCCACGAGATGATGCACATTGCCCGCGAGCTGTGCGGCGGGCAGATTTGCGTGACACCGGACAAGGCCGCTTTTGACGCCGAGGCGACGCGGCCCTGGCTCGAAAAATTCTACACGATCAACGAAGACTGGATGGCGGAAGACCGGCGCAAGCTTTTGGCCTTTGCCCGCGATCTCTTGAATTCCGATTATGCCGGGCACCGCCTGACCTTCCAGCTTTTTGCCCAGTCACCGCCTTTCGCGCATCTCGCCGCCGTCTATCGCAACTTCGGTTGGGATGGCCCGCTGGACATGGTGCAAAAGGCCGCCGGTCTGTCCGATGCTGTGATGGGTGAGCGCACCCGCACGCCCGGCGAAAGCGATGTCAGCCAGTGGTTTGACACCGGCACCACCCTTAAATCCGCTGCCGAATAAGGAGACGCAGACAATGCCCGTTCACAAGCGTATTCGCATGTTCAACACCAAGGCAACCTATCCCGAGCAGAAGCTCGACAACGACCTCTGCCAGGCGGTCGTGGCCCGGGGCACCATGGTGTTCGTGCGCGGCCAGATCGGCCAGAACCTCGATACGTCGGAAAATGTCGGCGTGGGCGATGTGACGGCGCAGGCTGAACAGGCCATGGCTAACATCAAGATGCTGTTGGAAGAGTCCGGCTCCGAGCTCGCCCACATCACCAAGATTGTTATCTACATCGTCGATCCGCGCTACCGCGAACAGGTCTATCTGGTGGTCGGCAAGTGGCTGAAGGGTGTCTTCCCGGTCTCGACCGGCATTGTGGTTTCCGCCCTTGCCCGCCCCGAATGGTTGGTCGAAATCGACGTCACCGCTGTCATTCCGGAGTAAGGCCATGACGTTTTCGATCGTGGCGCGGTGTGAAAAGACCGGCATGATGGGCATGGCCATCTCCTCGTCGTCGCCAGCGGTGGCGGCGCGCTGCGCCCATGCGCGGGCCGGTGTTGGCGTGGTGGCGACGCAAAACATCACCGATCCGTCGCTCGGGCCGAAGGGACTTGACCTTCTGGCGGACTGCCTGAGCGCGGATGAGGCCCTTTCCACGCTGCTTGAGGATTACCCGACCGCGCCGTGGCGTCAGGTGGTGATCCTCGATGCCGAAGGCCGCGCCGCGATCCATTCGGGTGAGCATACGCTCGGCACCTACGCCTTTGCCACCGGCAAGGATTGCGCGGCGGCGGGCAATCTGCTGGCCAATACCGGCGTTCCGGCGGCCATGGTCGCGGCGTTTGAGGCGGCCGAAGGCCACTTTGCCGAACGGCTTCTGACCGCCATGCAGGCCGCCCTTGCCGCCGGTGGCGAGGCCGGTCCGGTTCATTCGGCGGGCCTGATCATTGTGCGCAATGTCAGCTGGCCGGTGGCCGATCTGCGCGTCGACTGGGCCGAGGACGACCCGATTGGCGAACTTGGCGCGCTTTGGACCCTCTACAAGCCGCAATTGGAAGACTATGTAACCCGGGCCATCAACCCGACCGCTGCGCCGAGCTACGGCGTGCCGGGCGATCTGTAATTCTCAAAGGAAACGGCAATGACTGAACTGGCCCGATATGACTGGATGAAGGATGCGGCAAGTATCCGGTTCCGTGACAAGGCATTTATCAATGGCAAGCCGGTTGAAGCCCTTTCCGGCGAGACGTTTGACTGCATCAACCCGGCCACCGGCGAGGTGATTGCCCGCGTCGCCGCCTGTGGCGAGGTCGATGTGGACCGTGCCGTCAAGGCCGCCCGCGCCGCGTTCGAGGATGGTCGCTGGTCTGGCAAGGCCCCGGCCGAGCGCAAGGCGGTGCTTTTGAAGCTTGCCGATCTCATCCGCGAACACCGCACGGAACTCGCCCTTCTCGACAGTATCGACATGGGCAAGCTGGTGCTCGACGCTGCCACCATCGACGTGCCGGGGTCCGCCGCCATCTTCCAGTGGTATGGCGAGGCCATCGACAAGATTTATGACGAAGTGGCCCCGGTTGGCCCCGGCAATGTGGCGCTGGTGCGCCGCGAGCCGCTGGGCGTCGTCGGCGCTGTCGTGCCGTGGAATTTCCCGCTCGATATGGCCACTTGGAAATGTGCGCCGGCCCTTGCCATGGGCAATTCCGTGGTGCTGAAACCTGCCGAACAGTCGCCGCTTTCGGCCCTTCGTCTGGCGGAACTGGCGCTCGAAGCCGGTCTGCCGGAAGGCGTCCTGAACGTCGTCACGGGTCTTGGCGAAATCACCGGCAAGGCGCTTGGCCTCCACCCGGATGTCGATTGCATCACGTTTACCGGCTCGACGCAGGTCGGCAAGTATTTTCTCGGCTATTCCGCCCAGTCGAACATGAAGCAGGTCTGGCTGGAATGCGGCGGCAAGAGCCCGAACCTGATCTTTGCCGATTGTGACGATCTCGATGCCGCCGCCGATATGGCCGCCTTCGGCATCTTCTTCAATCAGGGCGAAATCTGCTCGGCTAACTCCCGCCTGCTGGTCGAAAAGTCGATTGCCGACGCCTTCCTCGAAAAGATGGTGGAGCGCGCCGCCCGCTATACGCCGGGCAATCCGCTCGATACGGGCTCGACCATGGGCGCGATTGTCGATGAAGCGCAGACGGCCCGCATCATGTCCTTCATTGAGGACGGCAAGAATACGAGCCGTCTGGTGACGGGCGGCGAACGTGTGAGCGTCAACGGCAAGGGCTGCTTCGTGCAGCCGACGATCTTTGCCGATGTGGATGCCGATGACCGCCTGTCGCGCGAGGAGATTTTCGGGCCGGTTCTGGCCGTCTCCACCTTCGAGAAGGAGGAGGAGGCGATTTTCCGCGCCAATGACACGATTTACGGTCTGGCCGCCTCGGTGTGGACCTCGAACCTGTCACGCGCCCACCGCGTGTCAGACAAGCTGAAAGCGGGCACGGTTTCGGTCAATACGGTGGACGCGCTTTCGCCGATGACGCCGTTTGGCGGCTTCAAGCAGTCGGGCATCGGGCGTGACCTGTCGCTCCACGCGCTCGACAAGTTCTCCGGCCTCAAAACGACGTGGATCAAGTATTGAGCAGGCCCTGACGCAAGCGTACGCGTTTGCGGCGTTCATCCTTCTCCCCTGTGGGGAGAAGGTCGCGGCAGCGGGTTGAGGGGGAATAACGAGAACTTTCTGCCCCCTCATCCGACCCTTCGGGCCACCTTCTCCCCGGTGGGGAGAAGGAAAAAGCGGCACCGCTGCCACGTTTGCGGAACCACCGGGATGCATCAAGATCGGGGGATCGCGCATTGATCCATCGGCCCCTGAAAAAGGTCGCCAACCTCTCTGTTCGTCATGGTCGGGCTTGACCCGACCATCCATAAGTCATTGAAACGATGGATCCTCGGGTCAAGCCCGAGGATGACGGAAGTGGCGAAGGCAGGGGTTTGTCGTTAACCTCCCATTTCATCCGATGCTGAAACGGGTTAGGTTCCGAAAATCGGAACCAGAGGCATTGCGTCCATGCGCTTCACGCTCAGACAACTCGAATACTTCATCGCAGCCGGGGAGACCGGCTCGATCACGCAGGCCTCCGAGCGGATCAACATTTCGCAGCCGTCGATCTCGACCGCGATCTCTCAGCTTGAGCAGGAACTGGACGTGCAGCTGTTCGTGCGCCACCACGCGCAGGGCTTGTCGCTGACGGCTCCGGGCCGCACCCTGCTTCTGGAAGCCAAGCGTCTGGTGGAACAGGCGGAATCGCTCTATGGCGTCGCTTCGGAAGCCAGCGAGGAAGTGCGCGGGCAGTTGAATGTCGGCTGCCTGACGACGCTGGCCCCGATGATCCTGCCGGAACTGGCGCTTTCCTTTACCTCAGGCTTCCCGAGGGCCAATGTGCGCCCTCACGCCGATCATCAGGAAGTGCTGCTGTCGGGTCTTCGCCGCGCGACGATTGATGTCGCCATTACCTACGATCTGCAGATCCCCGATGATGTGGACTTCGCGCCACTGGTGGACCTGCCGGTTCATGCGCTGGTCGGGGAAAGCCACCCGCTCGCCCGTCACTCGGCGGTCACGCTTCAGGAGCTGGTGCAGGAGCCGCTGATCTTCCTCGATCTGCCGCTGTCGGCGGAGTATTTTCTGGCGCTCTTCATGAAGGAAGGGCTTCAGCCGAATATTGCCTTTCGCATTTCTCACCCGGATGTGATCCGCACCATGGTGGCGAACGGCTACGGCTATACGCTGGCCAATGTCACGCCGCGCTCGGATACGGCGCTCGACGGTCGAAAAGTGGTGCGTGTTCGTCTCTCCGGTGATCATCGCCCCATGACCATCGGCCTTGCGACGTTGAAATCGCTTAGAAAATCACGCCTGATGAGCGCGTTTGAAGGCCACGCACGGGCCTTTATTTCCGATGCCTATATACCCGGCATGGTCGCACCGGCGATGACGCGCAAGCGGCGCTAAAGCATGTCGCGCAAACGTGGGAGCCGGTTTGACGATTGCTTAGGTTCTGCCTAAGCAGATAAACCGAAAATGATTATTTTCCCGACGAAGGAAGCATGCTTTCCTTTTCTGGTCGCGGCCCGGATGCGGGCGACGGCAAGGGGGCAGGCCGAACTTGACCGCTGTCCCCGGCGGATTTCGACGAGTGCGCACCCCAAGGGCGCGCCGCCTCAACAAAGAAAAAGGGGAACATAATGAAAATGACCTTTTCCAAGCTTCGCAAGGCCGCTCTTGCTGCCGGTGTGGCCCTCGTGGCTGCCGGCTCTGCCCATGCCGGTGAAATGAAACTCGGCATGACCACCTGGGTCGGCTACGGCCCGCTGTTTCTGGCCCGCGACATGGGCTACTTCAAGGAAAACGGCCTGGATGTGAAGCTCGAAATCATCGAGGAATCGGCGCTTTACATGGCCGCCGCCGCCGCTGGCGAGCTGGATGGCAGCGCCTCCACCATCGATGAAATCATGAAGTACCGCTCCAAGGATGTCTGCTTCAAGGGCGTTTACGCGCTGGACGACAGCCATGGTGGCGACGGCGTTCTGGCTCCGAAGGATGTGGCGTCCGTGGCCGATCTGAAGGGTAAGGAAGTGGCCATGAACGAGGGCTCCGTCTCGCAGTTCTGGTTCAACATTCTTTTGAAGCAGGCTGGCCTGACCGAGAAGGACGTGAAGATCACCAACATGACGGCTGACGATGCCGCTGCCGCCTTCATGGCCGACCGCGTGCCGGTGGCTGTGACCTGGGAGCCGCACCTGACACTCGCCAAGAAGGAAAACAAGGGTCAGGTTCTGGTCGATTCCTCCAAAACGCCGGGCCTGATTGTCGACGTGGTGGCGCTGAACTGCGACTACATCGCCAAGAACAAGAAGGATGTGGAAGCGCTCGTCGCCGGTCTCTACAAGGCCAACGAGTTCATCAAGTCCAACCCGGAAAAGGCCTATGAAGTCATGGCCAAGGGCGTGGGCGGCTGGCTTTCCGACCCGAAGGACTTCGCTTCTTCGGCAGCTGGCGTGAACTTCTACGGCAAGGACCGCAACGCCGAATTCTTCAAGGGCGGCGATGAAGGCGAAGCTGGCAAGCTGATCAAGCTCGGCACGGAAATCTGGGGCGGCTTCGGCAAGCTCAAGATGGACATCAAGTACGACGACCTCGTCGATCCGTCCTTCCTCGCCAAGTAAGCATGGTCCGGGGCATGGGTTCCTCCATGCCCCTTCCCACACGTGAAGCGGCAACCGCCTTTGCCGCACCCCCGCAAGCCTGCCGCGTGCTGCCGCAGGCGTGGAGAAAGACGTGAGCGAACAGTCTCTTTTCAAGACCGTCACCATTCCCTTCAAGCCCATTCCCCGCAGTGTGGCGCTGTCTGCCAGCGTCCTCATCTGGGTCATCGTCATCGCCGGCTGGTTTGCGCTGGCCTATTCCGGCACGGTGAAGGACATGTTCCTGCCGAAGCCCGAAGCTGTGGTGACGACCACCATCAAGATGATGGCCGATGGCACGCTGTGGGAGCACATGCTGGCCAGTGTTCAGGTGGTGCTGATCGGCTTCATCGTCTCGTCGGTCGTGGCTGTGCCGCTCGGTCTGATGATGGGCACCTACCGCATCGTTCAGGCGTTTTTCGATCCGCTCGTCAATTTCATCCGCTACCTGCCGGTCACGTCTTTCGTGCCGCTCTTCATCCTGTGGATTGGCATTGGCATCGAACAGCGCATCGCCGTCATTATCTTCGGCATTTTCTTCCAGCAGCTGGTGATGATTGCCGATAATGCCCGCTCTGTGCCGCGCGATCTCGTCAACGCTGCCTATACGCTCGGCACCCGCCGCGTCGATACGGTGTTCCACATCGTTCTGCCCGCCACGCTGCCGAATGTTCTCGATGTGCTGCGCGTCACCATGGGCTGGGCCTGGACCTATCTGGTGGTGGCCGAACTCGTCGCTGCCCGTTCCGGCCTTGGCTATATCTCGCTCAAGGCCATGCGCGGTTTCCAGGTGGATGTGATTTTCATGGCCATCGCCCTCATCGGCATCCTCGGTCTTGCCACCGACCAGATGTTCCGCATCGTCCGCCGCGTCGTGGCACCCTGGGCCGTGTAAAGGAGTTTGCCTCATGACCGCTCTCAAGCTTCCGAACGACCCTTCCAGCTCCGATATCGACATCAAGGACGTGGTGCTGCGCTACGGCAAGGGCGAAAACGCCGTGCTGGCCTTGAACGGCATCTCCTTCCATGTGGAGCGTAACGAATTCTGCGTCATCGTTGGCCCGTCCGGCTGCGGCAAGTCGAGCCTGCTCTATCTCATCGCCGGTCTGGAAGACCGTACCGATGGTTCGATCAGCGTCGGCGGCCAGGTGGTGACGGAACCCGGCCCGGATCGCGGCATGGTGTTTCAGGGCTATACGCTTTTCCCCTGGCTGACCGTCGCGCAAAACGTGGAATACGGCCCGAAGCGCAAGGGTTATGCCCCGGCGGCGCGCAAGGATACGGTGGAGCACTACCTCGCCGAAGTGGGGCTTTCCAAGTTCGCCAACCATTACCCGTCGCAGCTTTCTGGCGGCATGAAGCAGCGCGTGGCCATTGCCCGCGCGCTTGCCAACGACCCGGAAGTGCTTCTGATGGACGAGCCGTTCGGCGCGCTCGACAGCCAGACCCGCCACTCCATGCAGAAGCTTCTGCTGCGGGTATGGGAAAACACCAAGAAGACCGTTCTCTTCGTTACCCACGACATTGACGAGGCCATTCTTCTGGCCGATCGCGTGGTGGTCATGTCGGGGCGTCCGGGCCAGATCAAGAAGGAAATCCGCGTCGATATTCCCCGCCCCCGCACGATGGACATCATGATGGAGCCGGACTTCATCGCCATGAAGCGCGACATTCTCGAGCTTCTGAAGAACGACGACGACGATCATTAATCCATAAAGTCAGGCTGGAGACGCGCGACCATGGAAAACGTTGAATTCGACTATATCGTCATCGGTTCCGGTTCGGCGGGTTCGGTGCTTGCCAACCGCCTCAGCGCCAATCCGGCCCATCGCGTCTGTCTTGTGGAAGCGGGTGGCAGCGCCGACAGCCTTCAGGTGAAGGTTCCGGCGGGCATTCTTTCGCTCTATGGCAACCCGCGTTATGACTATGGTTATGTCGGCGTTCCCCAGCCGGAACTGAATAACCGCCGCATTCCGGTCAATCGCGGCAAGGCGCTCGGCGGTTCGTCCATCATCAACTCCATGGTCTATATCCGTGGCGCCGCGCAGGATTACGATGAATGGGCGGCCCTTGGCTGCACCGGCTGGTCCTATGCCGATGTGCTGAAGACCTTCCGCAAGCTGGAGCGCAACCAGCTTTCGCAGGACCCGACCTATCACGGTTTTGACGGCGCGCTTCTCGTCGACAATCCGCAGGACCCGAACGAAGTCGCCAAGATGTGGGTTGCGGCGGGCGAGAGTGTCGGCCTGCCGGAAAACCGCGATTTTAATGCGCAAACCCAGTTCGGCCTTGGTATTTACAACGTCACGCAGAACAAGGGCGAGCGCTTCTCGGCCTATTCCGCCTTCGTCAAGCCGGTGCTCAATCGCCCCAATCTGGTGGTCATGCCAAAGACGGAAGTGCTGAACCTTGTGTTGAGCGAAGGCCGCGTCAGCGCCGTCAACGTGCTGCGTGAGGGCGAACCGCTGCAACTGGCCTGCCGGGGTGAGGTGGTGCTTTCGGCCGGGGCCATCGGCACGCCGCGCATCCTGCTGGCGTCCGGCATCGGCCCGGCGGACGAGCTGAAGGCCGTTGGCGTCTTGCCGATGGTTGATCTCGCTGGCGTCGGCAAGAACCTGCGCGACCATATTGATGGCATGATCACCATGCGCTCCGACAGCACGAAAACGCTCGGTCTGTCGGTGCCGAACCTGCCTGCCATTCTGGCGGCTCCGTTCCAGTATTTCACCAAGCGCAAGGGCATGCTCACCACCAATTATGTGGAAGCGGGCGGCTTTGCCAAAACCAAATATGCGGGCGAGATCGCCGACATCCAGTTCCATTTCGTGCCGGGTTATCGCAGCCATCGCGGCCGTCTGGTGGAATATGGCCATGGCTATGCGGTGCATACCTGCGTGCTGCGCCCGAAGAGCATCGGCGAGGTGAAGCTCGTCAATGACGGCACGCGGCGCAATCTGGCCATCGACCACCGCTTCTTCACCAACGAACAGGATGCACTGACGCTCACCGAAGGCATCAAGGTGGCGCGGTCCATCCTCGCCTCCCCGGTTTTCGATCCGGTGCGCGGCCCGGAAATCCTGCCCGGCCCCGGCGTCAACAGCGACGCGGAAATCCTGGCCTATCTGCGTGCCGAGGCGCTGACCGTCTATCACCCGGTCGGCACCGCCAAGATGGGTACGGACGACATGGCCGTGGTGGACCCTGAAAGCCTGAAGGTTCGCGGCCTTGCCAACCTGCGCGTGGCCGACGCCTCGATCATGCCGACGCTGATCGGCGGCAACACCAACGCACCCTGCATGATGGTCGGCGACAAGGCCGCCGACGCCATTTTGGGCGTCGCCGGTTGAGGTCGTGAGGGGGCGTTCAGGCCGACAACAGGCCGAGAATGCCGCCGACGATCAACAGGCAGCCGGCCAGTTCGAGAAGGTTCATCCGTTCGCGAAACAGGAACCATGAGGCGGCGAAGGTGAAGATGAGTTCCACCTGCCCCAAGGCCCGCACATAGGCGACCGGCTGCAGCGCCATGGCTGTGAACCAGCAGGCCGAGCCGAGCACACCGGCAAGACCGACGAGCGAGGACGAGCGCCAGGATTTGGCGACCCGGATGATTTCGCTGCGGTCGGTCGCCATCATCCAGACCAGCATGTAGAGCGTCTGAAAACCTGTGACACAGGCGAGCGTCACGGCTGCCTGCATGACCGGGTTCGGCCCTGCCAGCGCAAGCGATGCAGAGCGATAAGCAACCGCCGAAATGCCGAAGACGCTGCCGGAGGCAATGCCGATCAGTGCGGTTTTCCCCGTGATGGCCGTGGCGAGGCTTTTGGCCGAAAGCGGTGAACGGGCAATCGAAATGAGCATGACGCCGAAAACGCCAACGATAATGGCGATCACCGCGCCGGAGGTGAGCCTTTCGCCGAGCAGCAGGAAGCCGAAAAGAGCGGCCTGCACCGGCTCGGTCTTCGAATAGGCCGTCCCCACCGCGAAATTGCGCAGCGAGAACATGTGAACCAGCAGGATCGTCGCATAGATTTGCGCCAGTCCTCCCACAACTGCCCAGAAGGCGAAACGCGGGTTTAACGCGGGAAAGGCATAACCGGCCAGAAGGTGCAGCCCGGTGACATAGATCACCGCGACCGGAAAGCCGAAACCGAAGCGCACGAAGGATGCGCCCCGCGTGCCAAGTGACGAACGCAGGTGTTTTTGCAAAGCCGAGCGCAAATTCTGCAAGAAGGCGGCGGCAATGGTGATCGGTATCCAGACTTCCATGCGCTTGCGATAGCACGTGGAATGCGTGTCCGAAAAGGAGTGCCGAGACTGTTTCGGATGAGGGGCAAGCCCCATCCGCCCGACGAACGGGCCGCCGGGCGGGGCTTAAGGCGCAGGGCGTGTCGCGTCAGGCGGCCAGAATGACCTTCATGGCCTTTTCACGGGCTGCATTGCCGAAGATCTCATAGGCTTCGAGAATCTGGCCCAGCGTGAAGCGATGCGTGATCAGCTTGCTCGGATCGAACTTGCCGGCCTGAACCGTCTTCAACAGCATCGGCGTGGTGTTGGTGTTCACCAACCCCATGGAGATGTTGATGTTCTTGATCCAGAGGTCTTCAATATGAAGATCGACCGGCTTGCCGTGAACGCCGACATTGGCGATCTTGCCGCCATTCGAGACGATCTTCTGGCAAATATCGAAAGTTGCCGGAACGCCGACAGCCTCGATGGCGACATCGACGCCGAGGCCGCCCGTCATACTCATGACGCTGGCCGCCGCATCTTCAGACCCGACCTGGATCGTATCGGTTGCGCCGAACTGTCGGGCAAGGCCAAGTCGAGAGGGGTCCATATCGATCATGATGATCTTGCCGGGCGAATAGAATTGCGCCGTCAGCAGCGCCGACATGCCGACTGGCCCTGCCCCGACAATGGCGATGGTGTCACCGGGCTTCACGCCCCCGGCCTGCACGCCGATTTCCAGTCCGGTGGGCAGAATATCGGAAAGCATCACCAGTGCTTCCTCGTCAGCGCCGTCCGGGATGGGATAAAGCGAGTTGTCGCCATGGCGGATACGCACATATTCGGCCTGCGTGCCGTCGATGGTGTGGCCAAGCTGCCAGCCGCCATCGTCACAATGCGAATAAAGCTGGCGCTTGCAGTTCGGGCACGAACCGCAGGAGGTGATGCAGGAAATCAGAACCGCATCGCCTTTCTTGAAATTGCGCACGGCGCTGCCAACGTCATCAACGATGCCGACGCCTTCATGGCCGAGCGTGCAGCCTTCGGCAACGGTGGGCACATCGCCCTTCAGAATGTGCAGGTCGCTGCCGCAGATGGTCGTCTTGGAAATCTTGACGATCACATCCGTCGGTTCCAGCACGACCGGCTTCGGCTTTTCCACCCAGTCCTTCTTGCCTGGCCCGTAATAGACAAGAGCTTTCATTGTAACCTCCCTTTGGGGCATGCCCCTCAGCATCATGTTGCACAGGTTGCACATACCGGTCTCCTCATCCGGTTCGAGAGGTGCGCTGCGGCACCTCATGTCATCCTAGGGCAACACCCGGGCGCAGACGAACCGCGCCCTGATCCATTCGGGAAATCCATGATCCAAACAGGAAGGAAACGACGGAAAAGATGTCAGCCGCGTTTCGGGCGGTTTCTGAGCGTTTGCAGCGGGCTTTCGCCAAACCGCTGACGGAAATTGGCCGCCATGGCCGTCAGGTTGACATAGCCGCGACGAACGGCAACCGACGCGACGGTTTCGCCGGGTGGTGCCTGTAAAAGGGCCTGACGCAAACCGTCCAGCCGCCGGGCCGTCAGATAATCATGCGGCGTAATCCCGCGAAACCGGCGAAAACCTTGCGAAAGGCTGCGGGCGGAAATGCCGAGTTGCACGGCGATTTCACCAACCGTGAGGGCTTGCCCGGCCTGCTCATCCATCAAACGTTCGGCCTCACGGACATAGCGTGGGGCGGCACCGCGCGCACCCGTTTCAAGGTTCAGCCCTGCCGCATCCGCCCAGTTGCGCAAAAGCTCAAGGCAGAGCGTTTCCTCCATCCGCTTTTCGATCATCGGATCGGCGATGGTATTGCTGCGGGCATCGACCGAACGCGTGGCATAATCCAGCAAGGCGAGCCACGCCGACGAACCATGACCGAAGACAAGGCGCTGTTTCCACAGATCGTCACCGGGAACGAAACCGTACCAGCGCTCCGCCGTTTCCTCCATCAACTGATGCGGGATGGTGAGATTGAACTGGAGATCATCGCCATCCGCGATATTCCAGTAGTCGGTGCGGCTGCAATCGACGACATAGCTGTCGCCCATCACCGTATCGACGTTGTTACTCCCGTTCAGGGGATGGCGCACACTGCCACGTAAGGTGTTCACGACAATGATATTACCGGAGGCGGGGTCAAATTCGTCGGCCCGCGTCGGAACGCCAAAGCAGAAGCGGCTGAGAACAATGCGGCCGATGGAAAGCGTTCGCAAAGTGGCGTTCGGGTCCGTGCCCTTGACCAGTGGACGCGCGGCCAGAGGCATGTAGACCCGGTGGCAGAAGGCATCCACCTCGGACCATTCCCGAGAGCCGTTCAGCCGCCCCTCAAGCAGTGGCTTTCCCATGACATCGTACAGTAGCGCGTGATCCAGCACTATTGCATCCTCCTCCGTCCCTTCAGGCATTGTGCCCTGAAACGGTGAGATTGCAACTCTTCTGATCACACCACCGCGGCGCGGGCGGCCTTGCGACGGGCGACGCGGGCGGCTCATGTCCTTCAGGTTTCGATCCACGCCTCCGCGACGGAGGAGCGGAGCGTGTCTTCGCGCAGAAGCGGGTTTCGATCCACGCCTCCGCGAGGGAGGCGACTCCTGTTTCTATCTTATGCGACACAAATCGCACAGTTTCGATCCACGCCTCCGCGAGGGAGGCGACTCGTGGAAAGCCATATCCCAGTCGCCGTCTTCGAAGTTTCGATCCACGCCTCCGCGAGGGAGGCGACTTGCAAACAAGACGCGGCCTTTATGACGCTTAATGTTTCGATCCACGCCTCCGCGAGGGAGGCGACCCATATCTTATGCGACAATAATCGCACATAGGAGGTTTCGATCCACGCCTCCGCGAGGGAGGCGACTTATGTTTGGTGAAACTTTGGAGGTTTATATGTGGTTTCGATCCACGCCTCCGCGAGGGAGGCGACGTGTGGTGGTGGCAAAGTGGCCGTGTTGGTCGAGTTTCGATCCACGCCTCCGCGAGGGAGGCGACGTCGCCGGCTACATCGCCGGGGCGGTCGACAAGGTGTTTCGATCCACGCCTCCGCGAGGGAGGCGACCGTAACGACCTCATCAAACTCCTCATCGAAAACGGTTTCGATCCACGCCTCCGCGAGGGAGGCGACGCCGGAGACTTTTCAAGCTGCAAGCCGCCAATGCGGTTTCGATCCACGCCTCCGCGAGGGAGGCGACCGTGCACGAGATCCGCTGCTCTTCATCACTGACCCCGTTTCGATCCACGCCTCCGCGAGGGAGGCGACGCGCGCGATCAATGCAGGCAGCGGGCTTTCGGGTGGCGGTTTCGATCCACGCCTCCGCGAGGGAGGCGACGGCTTATCGACTTTGTTGCCGAACACGACGGCGTTGTTTCGATCCACGCCTCCGCGAGGGAGGCGACCGATTGCGCCATTTCACAAGATCATCAGGCCCAAGTTTCGATCCACGCCTCCGCGAGGGAGGCGACTCTCTTTCTGTTTCATTGTTGCTCTGCGATCAAGGTTTCGATCCACGCCTCCGCGAGGGAGGCGACCGCGGGCAAGGTGCAGATCGGCAACAAGCGCTTTCAGTTTCGATCCACGCCTCCGCGAGGGAGGCGACCGCTCGCGGATCTGCACTTTACGACAAGCTGGATGTTTCGATCCACGCCTCCGCGAGGGAGGCGACACGCCGATCCCATCATT
This sequence comes from Pseudomonadota bacterium, assembly GCA_020161665.1. Lineage (GTDB taxonomy): Bacteria > Pseudomonadota > Alphaproteobacteria > Rhizobiales > Rhizobiaceae > Ectorhizobium. The sequence goes on from JAIUPA010000029.1 coordinate 115,619, forward strand.
CTAACGGCCTGCCCGAGTTTCGATCCACGCCTCCGCGAGGGAGGCGACGGATGCCGGAAGGCGTCGAAAGCATGGCGTTCGATGTTTCGATCCACGCCTCCGCGAGGGAGGCGACGCTCGGTTGATCTGACCTTCACCAATCCCTACGCGTTTCGATCCACGCCTCCGCGAGGGAGGCGACAATGGCGGGAAACTTGATCGCGCCACTTGTCGATGTTTCGATCCACGCCTCCGCGAGGGAGGCGACCCGTCAGCCAAGAGATTGCGAGAGTTACACATTTGTTTCGATCCACGCCTCCGCGAGGGAGGCGACGCGGCAGGCCGAGGCCGAAGATGCGGCGGCTGGGCTGTTTCGATCCACGCCTCCGCGAGGGAGGCGACATAACGCACCTTCGACTGCCAGTCCTGCAATCGCTGTTTCGATCCACGCCTCCGCGAGGGAGGCGACGCGGCGCCATGTCTGACCGGCTGAAGGGGCTTTTGTTTCGATCCACGCCTCCGCGAGGGAGGCGACCAGCGTCATGCGGTGCCAGCGAAGGCCATATTGCGGTTTCGATCCACGCCTCCGCGAGGGAGGC
>JAIUPA010000030.1 GCA_020161665.1 Pseudomonadota bacterium
GCATCCTGAAAAGTGTGAAGCGGTTTTCAGACAAGATGCGCGCCAAAAGGCCTCGCATCCTGAAAAGTGTGAAGCGGTTTTCAGACAAGATGCGCGCCAAAAAGACCGCGCATCCTGAAAAGTGTGAAGCGGTTTTCGCTAAAAAGCTGGCGTTCAAAAGGCGACCCGAAATCAAACCGCGATCGAATGGCGACCCTTGCCGTTGCCGAGATAGGCATCGAAAATGGAAGCCATGGTGCGGGCCAGAGGCTTGCCGGTTTCGGTCAGAACGAAGCCTTCGTCGGTAACGACGCAAAGACCATCCTGATTGGTGCGGGCAAACTGGCGCGCTTCAGCAATCACGTCATCCGCCATGGCGCCGAACTTTTCTTTCACGGTGGCGAAGTCGAAGGCAAAATCACACATGATGCGCTCGATCACATGGCTGCGCATCTTGTCCTCTTCGCTCAGTGCAATGCCACGGATGGCGGTCAGCCCCTGCCCCTGAGCCATGCGTTCATATTCGCCGGTCGCCACCATGTTCTGCACATAGCCCTGCGGCAATTGCCCGATGGAGGACGCACCAAAGCCGATGAGCGCGGTCGCCTGATCATCGGTATAGCCCTGGAAATTGCGGCGCATCGTGCCATTGCGGGCGGCCATCGCCAGCTTGTCATCCGGCTTGCCGAAATGGTCGATGCCGATCGGCTGATAGCCGGCCTCAACCAGCATGGCAGCGGCTGTCTTCATCTGGGTGTAACGTTCTTCGACGCCCGGAAGCGCCTCTTCCGGGATCATCGTCTGGTGCTTTTTCATCCACGGTACATGCGCGTAACCAAAGAGCGCGATGCGATCCGGTGCCAGCGAGATGATATCGCTGACCGTCTCCTTGAGGGTGTCGAGCGTCTGATACGGCAAGCCGTAGAGAATATCGCAATTGACCGAGTGGACGCCCCTCGCCCGCACCGCATCGGCGACGGATTTCGTCTGCTCGAAGGTCTGGATGCGGTTGATCGTCTTTTGCACTTTGGGATCGAAATCCTGAACACCGAGGCTCGCCCGCGTCATGCCGATGGCAGCCAGACCATCATAACGAGCCTCGTCTAGGTCGTTCGGGTCCATTTCCACGCTGATTTCGGCGTCGTCTGCGAAGGTGAAGGCGGTGCGAAGCGCGTTCATGACCATGATCATGTCGGCTGGGTCGAGCATGGTCGGTGACCCGCCACCGAAGTGAACGGCGGTCACTTTCGCGTTAGAGGAAACCCGTGCGCCGACAGCCGAAATTTCCTTCATCAGTGACTTGAGATAATTCGCAATCGGCTCATACTTCAGTGTGTGCTTGGTATGACAGGCGCAGAACCAGCAAAGACGATCACAATAGGGAATGTGGACATAGAGCGATAAAGTGTCGCGCTCGGTCAATTCACCCAGCCACTGCGCATATATGTCGCATCCGATGCCCTCGTGAAAGTGGGGTGCAGTCGGATAACTGGTATAGCGCGGAACAGCCCCGGAATACTTGGCCAGAAGGCTTCTCTCGCTCATGGTTTTCTCCGCTGTATCGTGCGCACTGCCAGTTGATAAGGATGCTTGATAGCCCCGAAAAAGGGCGAAAACTTTGACACCGATCAAATTGGGGACAACATCAGCACCATTGACGGAAATCAAAGATGCAAAAGAAAAAAATTACGCTATAACGAGTTACGTTCACAAACCGGTTTTGCAGGAGGCGTTTCCGGAGTGATACAAGGCGGATGAGTATGGATTCCCAGCACAAAACCATTCAGTCCTGTGAAATGCCGCATGTTTGCCGCGTCTGTGAAGCGCGCCATGGCGGCGTTTGCGGAACGTTGACGCCGGCGCAGCTTTTCGAGCTGAATCGACATGCCACCCGCCGCAAGGTGGACGCGGGCAATGAACTGATCGGTCAGGGCGAATCCGTTTCGCATTACTCGAACATTCTTTCGGGCGTCATCAAGCTGTCCAAGATGATGGCCGATGGCCGCCAGCAGATTGTCGGCCTGCAATTTGCCCCAGATTTCCTCGGTCGTCCCTTTCACTATGAAAGCACCATGACGGCGGAAGCCGCGACCGAAACCGAAGTCTGCACCTTCCCGCGCAATCTTATCGAGCGCATGCTCAATGAAACGCCGGATCTGGAGCGCAAGCTGCATTCGCAGTCGCTGAAGGAGCTGGACGAAGCGCGCGAATGGATGCTGACGCTGGGCCGCAAGACGGCACAGGAGAAAGTCGCAAGCTTCCTGCACATGATCGCAACACATATCGACCCGGATCACGGTGAGCAAAACACCTTCGATCTGCCGCTGTCGCGCGCCGATATCGCCGATTTCCTCGGCCTGACCATCGAGACGGTCAGCCGTCAGATGACCCGCCTTCGCAAGGAAGGTGTGATTCTCATCGAGAACAATCGCCACATCACGGTGCCCTGCCTCGAGCGCCTGAGTGACGCCGCCGGAAACGACTGATTTCCGTAAGGTAAGCCAAGCGCGGACTCATCACATCAAGATGATGAATCCGCCCTCTCGGTGATGTCCGTAAATCACGGAAAAGAATCGATCTTTTCGTTCAAGCCTGCCCGAGAAGCGTCTTGCGAATGAGGGCGAGCACCTCGTCTGCGCGAATGCCCGTGGCAACCGTCTGGCTCGGATAGCCATCCCACGGGCTTGGCCCGAAGCGGAAGCGATCCGGTTTCATGATGGTCTGCCCATCGGCAATCCCTTCGATCACGACGCGCACGGAACCCGTTTCCACGTCGAAAAGCTCCGGCGCGACGGCATAAACGCAGGCACAGGAATCATGGACGACCATACCGTCGCCGACGCGCTCGCCGTAAAAATCCATGTAGAACTGCGACAGGTCTGACAGAAGCTGAAGCCCCTCGCCGCCCTCGCGCGCAATCTCGGCCATCTCCACGCGGGTCATCACCGTCTGCATGGTCACATCAAGGCCGATCGCCACCACCGGCCAGGACGCGGTGAAAACGCGGTCCGCCGCTTCCGGGTCGGCGTGGATATTAGCCTCCGCCGCGGGCGTCACATTGCCATGCATGGAAAAGGCGCCGCCCATCAGCACCACGCGCTTCACAAGCCCGGCAATCTCCGGCGCTTCCTGAAGCGCCAGCGCCAGATTGGTGAGCGGTGCCACGGCCACGATGGTGATCTCACCGGGATGCGCTTTTACCTCATCAATGATGAAGCGATAGGCCGGACGCGGATCGGCATCCCGCGAAAGCGTCTCCGGAATGTCGATATTGCCGAGCCCGTTATCGCCATGAATATAGGTCGGCCAATGGCGCTGGGCGCGATCTTCGACAAAGGGGAGTTCCGCGCCACGCGCCACCGGCGCATCGATGCCCCAGCGCTGCGCCAAATAAAGCGCGTTTCGGGTCGTGGTCTCGACCGAGGCGTTCCCGAAAACGGTGGTGATTCCGTGCAGTTCGATCCCCGAATGCCGCGCCAGAAAGAGCAGCGCCATGGCATCATCCACGCCGGGATCGGTATCGAAAATCACCTTTTCCATATTGGGCCTCCTGCCCTCATCAATCATCGGTCGATTGAATCATTATCTCGAACGCAAGCTATATCCTTTTGAATGAATAGCAATATATCATTCATATGACTATTCGCCTGACTCTACGTGAGTTTGTGCAGGAACCCACCATCCTCACCCCATGGACAGGCGCGCCCGAAACGGCTCTAAGAAGCACACCACCACACCGCTGACCCGTCCCTTATCCGCAGAGCCCGAATGACCGACCTCGCTTTTCATGTCCTCGCCCTGCTGTTTCTGGCTTCGGTCCTGGCGGGCTTCATTGATTCCATTGCAGGCGGCGGCCTGATCGCCATTCCTGCCATGCTGATCATGGGCATCCCACCTCTGGAAGCGCTCGGCACCAACAAGCTAAGCGCCCAATTCGGAGCCGCCTCGGCCACCCTCTCCTATGCCCGTGCCGGTCATATGAGGCTGTCGCAGCAATATCCCATGGCGCTGATGGCGGTGGGCGGTGGCGCCATCGGCGCCCTCGTGGCCTCTCTTGTGCCCCCCGATGCGCTGAAGATCGCCATGCCCTTCATGCTCATGCTGATCGGACTCTACTTCACATTCAAGCCCCATCTGAACGACACGGACCGCATGGCGCGTCTGCGCCCGCTGGTCTTCGGTCTCACCATCGTGCCCATCATCGGCTTTTACGACGGCATCTTCGGCCCCGGCACCGGCTCCTTCTTCATGCTGGCTTTCGTCACGCTGGCAGGCTTTGGCCTGCTGAAGGCCACCGCCCACACGAAACTCCTGAACCTCGGCTCAAACTTCGGGGCCTTCCTGGTGTTTGTGGCCAGTGGCGCGGTTTTGTGGAAACTCGGCATCATCATGGCCATCGGCCAGATCATCGGCGCGCAGGCAGGCTCGCGACTGGCCATGAAGAAAGGCGCGCGGCTCATTCGCCCGCTGCTCATCCTCTCCTGCTTTGCCATGGCAATCCGCCTTCTGGCCGATCCCGCCAATCCCTTGCGGGTGCTGGCAGGATTTTGAAGCATGTCGCGCAAAAGTGGAAACCGGTTTTGCGACAACGACATGCGATAAAATAAAGGCAGACCGTCAGCCCTTCATCTTGAGCGGCAGACCGGCGGCAACGAAATAAACCTCGTCGCTCAGTGCGGCGATCAACTGGTTGAGCCGCCCGGCATCATCGCGAAAATCGCGTGACATGCGATTATCCGGCACGATCCCCAGCCCCACCTCATTGGACACGAAGATCACCCGCGCCGAAAGCGACTTGCAGGCCTCGGCAAGCGCCGCAAACGCCGCCGGAATATCGCGCTCGGCCATCATCAGGTTGGTGAGCCAAAGCGTCAGGCAGTCGACAAGAACGACACGTCCCGGCAGGTCGATTGCTTTCAGCGTTCCGGCCAGATCAAGCGGTGCCTCATGCGTCGTCCAGTGGGCCGGACGTGAGGCACGATGATGCGCGATGCGCTCGGTCATTTCGCCATCCAGCGCCTCCGCCGTGGCGATGTAATGCGCTTCCAGCCCGCTTTCGCTGACCATGGCTTCCGCCAGCCGCGACTTTCCCGAACGCGCACCGCCCAGCACCAGAACCAGACCGCCCCTTACTGTCGTCATGAATTGTTCCACCTGAAAAACGCGCAATAAAAAAGGCGGGCGTCACCGTGACATCCGCCTGATTTGCGAAGAACGAACGATTCGTAGATGAGGAGGCGTCCGCCCGGCTGATCGCGAAATCAGGTGAATTTGACGCCGATTCCGGCATCAGGTCAAGCTGGATCATAGGGGAAGAATGTAGCTCGCTTCCGGGACGCAATACCAAAATCCGGAAGCGAATGGGCGATATGTCCGCCGCGAGACAACAATTAGCGGCACATCCTTACCGGAGTGTTAGCAAGACGGGGCTGCGACATTTTTTTCCCGATTTTCTCAAAACAAGCTTCGCGTCAGGAAAATCCATCAGGATGAAACGGGCAAGCAAGAGCATGAGTGACCACGGGGAAAGAGAATGGATCGGGAAGCGGTATCAACCCGCCTGACGGCATTTGGCGAAGCAGAAGCGCAATGGTTTCAAGTGCTTTTCACCAATCCGGCCATGGATGATGCGCTGCTCGAAGGTCTGCATCACTATCTTGATGAAGCCGCGTCCGCCCGTTTCCTCAACTCCATGAAGGTCGGCCGGACCGCGGAATGGCTCGGCACCAACGCTCCGGGCCGCCTGCAGGTACGCCTTCTGGAGGCCGCCCGTTCCAGCCAGCATCCGGCCTATATCTCGTTTCGGGAAGGCCTGCGCCGTTCGGGCGGGCTGGAACGCGCCTATCCGCGCTCGGCGCTTTAAGCGATCCTATTCCGGCACACGCTCGACAACGCCGACCATCGGCCCCATCGGATAAAGGTCATCCTTGCGTTGGCGCTCCGGGATCAGCATGCCAGAAATCGTGCCATCGAAATACAAAGCATTCGGACAGTGAAGTTCGTCGCGAAAGAACAGCGCGAAATCGTAAAACCGCACCCGGTCGTCGGAAAGCACGAAATGCACGCGCCCGTCCGCGCTGACACCAACGCCATTGCGGATCTTGAGACTGTCGCTGTCGGGCAAAAAGCGGGGATGCAAAACCCCGTCCATCACCAGCATCGGGCCGGATTGCGTGGCAAACTGCGGTCGCTCGCCGGAGGCCAGGAAGGCCTTCGCCTCACGCACCTGCGCCTTGCCATCCCCGAAAGAGAAAACACCGTTCGGCAGCAGATGGAAATTGCCGTACCCTTCCGAGAGCACGATGCCTTTGCGCTCAAGACCGTTCTCAACATAAAGCCCGACTGGCGAAAGATCGGCGTGATACATCCCGGCATTCATCGCAAAGACGAGAAAGCGGTGCGTGCGCCACAGCGCTTCACTCACACCGTCAAATCCGCCATAGGCCACGCCGGTCAGCGCATCTGCGTGAAACAGGCGAAGCTCAGCCTTGGCCGGATCGAAGGTGCAGACGACATAGGCAACCTCCCGAAAACGCACATCCCGACAGCCACCCTTCCCCTCTTCAGCGGCCACGAAACCACTCCCCGCGCTGATGAACGCGAGGAGTAGCAGCAGGCGTGAAAGGAATGGGTGCAAATGGCGATGATGCATGCGAGCGGCGAAAATCAGCCGGACGCACCATTCGAGGCGCTCAGGAATGCCCCCTTGATGTCATATTCACCAGCCAGATCACGACCCACTTCAAAAACCGTGGCAGCGGTCGCAAACGTCACGGCAAGGCCGAGATAAGCGGCACTGATTTTGGCAAGCGTCGATAGCGTCATGACGGACCCCCTCCGCCTGTTCGGGCGGACATGAAAGAACGTGAAAGGTGAACGCAGGTACAAGGGACGCAGTACAAACAGAATCGTGTCAGCCGTGCGGTTATCGCGTGGCGGCCCGTTCGACTCGCTTACCGGCATCTTGCGTCGCATTTATGGCATTGGCGGCATCATTGCCCATTCCGCGAATGGTATTGCCGCAGGATGCGAGTCCTGCCACGAGAAAGAGTGCCGCAAGTGCCGAAGTAACCAGTCGTACCATTATCGCCTCCGTAGATTTATGGCTCATCATATGGAGTCATAACGCACGGGTCGGAATAAGGTTTCAGACGTACTGGAAAATTGTCCTCAAGGCCTTAGGCGGAGGATGGGACAAACTCGGAAAATACATCGCGAATGCAGTCGGCAACGGCGCGAATAGGCCCCGTCTGGCGTTCGGTGATCACAAGGCGAATATCAAAGCCGCCCAGTTCCGGCAGCCCCTCCTTTTCCCCGAGGATCGCCATGTCGCCCCGCACAAACGAGCGCGGCAAGGGGGCGATGGCGAGATCAGCAATAATCGCCGCATGCTGCGCCATGGTGTGACCGGAAAGATAGGCGACGCGATAGGGCTTCTTCATGGCATCAAGGCGAGCCAGCGCCTCGCCACGCCAGGCACACCCCTCCTCCCAGATCGACAAGGGCAACGGTTCGCGCAGATGCGCCGTGCCGCTCTTCGCCCCGACCCAGACCAGCTTTTCGGTGTAAACGACCTGCCCCTCATACCGCTCCAGACCGCATGTGCTGTTGAAGAGCGCCAGATCGAGACGATGCTCATTCATGCGGCGGCGAAGCCCCGCACTGGTATCAATCGTCACATCGATCATCACGGCGGGGTAATGGGCGGCAAAGGCCTTGAGCACATTGGGCAGCAAACGTTCTCCCAGCCCCTCCGGCGCACCAAGACGCACCACGCCGGAAAGCTCCGGCATGATGAAGCGGGCAACGACCTCGTTGGAAAGGGCGATCATCCGCCGCGCATAGGTCAAAAGCACCTCGCCATGCGCCGTCAGCGTCACAGAACGCGCATCGCGAATGAAGAGCGTTGCGCCCAGCTGCTCCTCAAGCTTCTTGATCTGCATGGAAACCGCCGATGGTGTGCGAAAGACAGCCTCGGCCGCGGTCGAGAAATTGCCTGTCTCGGCAATCGCGACGAAGGTGCGCAACACGTCGTTGTCGAGAAGCGGCAAGGGCTGACGGAAGGAAAGGGTCACGGCTTCTCCAATTCAATAAAATTGAAGTGACAAGACATATCATTGCGTTTGATTGAATGTCAATTGAAAGGCACTGTCCGGTCAGACGCCACAAACGACCACAGAATTGAATACATCACATCATATCAATTCAATTGTTTGATGGAAAAATCATGCGATCCTTGAGCGCATGAAACCCCGGACCGGAGGAAACGACCATGACTATGGCTGCTTGCGAAGACAGAATCGACGTATTCGCCTGCGCACGTCCGCAGGCAAAGCGCTCCCATGGGGTCCGTCTCTGGGCGGCATTCCGGCAATGGCATCAGGAGCGCGCAACGCTGCGGGCGCTCGAGGCACTGCCCGACGGCATGCGTAAGGATTTCGGCTGGCCGACGCCGGACAGGGCCGCAAGTGCGCCCTGCTCCACCGTAACCGGACGGGCTTAAGCGATCAGGATGCCTTGGCGAGCTTCTGCTTGCCAGCGGCCGCCTGGATTTGCATCAACGTATCGAGGTTCTGGTTGACGCGGCAGTAGAATTCCTCGTCCATGAAGGGGCGCAGCATGAAATCATTGCCACCGGCCTTGAGGAACTTGGCCGAAATCAGCCGGTCGGTCGACGATGACACGCCGATGACACGCAACTCATGCGAACCACGCGCCGCGCGAATGCGTCGGGTGAGTTCGAAGCCATCAATGTCCGGCATGTTGTAATCGGTGATCACCAGATGAATGTCGGGATTGGCCTTGAGAATGGCCAGCGCCTTGGCACCGTTTTCGGCAACGCTCACACGGAAATTGTAACGCTTGAGACGGCTGGAAAGCAGCGCGCGGGCCGTGGCACTGTCATCGACGATCAGCACATGGTGGCGATGGTTGGTCAGGAAGCGACAGACCGCCTCCACCAGCATGTCGACGGCGAAGATATTGTCCTTCAGCACATAGTCAACGATATCCATGGCGAGGATCTTTTCGCGCATGCTGTCCTGCATGGTGCCGGTGAACACAATCACCGGAACAGAAAGATCGACCAGATAATCAAGCGCCTCGCCATTTTCGGCACCCGGCAGGTTGATATTGGAGATCGCCAGCGTGATCGGCTCGGAGGTCTTCTCGTAAAGAAGCTGCAGTTCCTCGAAGTTACGGCAAATTTCCACATCAAGACCCAGCATCTCTTTCAAGGCTGACCGGATCATGGAAGTGAACATGTTGGAATCCTCGGCCAGAATAATCCGGGCGGGCTTCAATGCTTCGCCAGTATAGTGCATTCCTGAAATGCCGAGGAAGGACATGCGAAAACCTTTTGTGCGGAAGTTGCTCCTGATAGAAGCAGGTTCCGCGCAACACTTTTAAGAACCGTTAATCTGCGAAGCAATTTGATTAAAACTGTGACAAACAGAGACGTTTTGTCACAATTCAAGACATCACTTCTTCGCGTCGTCGCCCTTTTTCTCATCGGCAGGCTTCTGGGCGGGCTTTTCGGCAGACGTATCGGCTGGTTTGAGCAGGTCCTGTGCCTGATCAATGTGCACCGTCACGTTCCGCTGCGGGAATGGAATGCCGATGCCCAGCTCGCGGAAACGCTCGAAAATGGCCAATCGCAGGTCGTTCTTGACCATGGAGCCATTGAGAATGTCACTGAGGAAGACCCGAAGCTCGAAATCCAGCGATGACTCGCCAAAGTTCTGGAACAGCACCATGGGCTCGGGGTTGCGCAACACCTTCGGATGCGCCTTGCCGAGTTCGAGGAGTATCTCCATCACCTGACGCGGGTCGGCGCTGTAGTCAACGCCGACGGCAATATCGGCTCGGCCCATCTTGTTGCGATGCGTCCAGTTGCCCACGCGCGCATTGATCAGTTCCGAATTGGGCACGATGATCGACTGGCGCGGGAACGTCTCGATCTCGGTCGCGCGCACGGAAATGCGCTTCACAAAGCCTTCTGTCGTGCCCGTCACCACCCAGTCGCCCACCTTGAACGGACGTTCGGCAAGAAGGATCAGGCCCGAAACGAAGTTCGAGACGATATTCTGCAAGCCGAAACCGACACCGAGGGAAAGAGCACCGGCCACGAGCGCGAGGCTGGAAAGGTTGATGCCCGCCGCCGATATGCCGATCAGACCGGCAATGCCGACGCCGAGATAGCCGATCCCCGTGCGCACCGAATTACGCAGGCCGGATTCGACATGCGACCGCTCCATGATGTTGCCATCGATCCAGCGCTGCACCCAGCGCGTCACCATCAGGCCAACGACAAAGAGCAGGATGCCGCCGAAGATCGCCACCAGTGAAATGCTGATATTGCCGATGGTGATTTCCGTCGCGAGCGTGAAAGCCCACTGCTTGAGGTCTTCCACATGGAAGCCCCAGGACAGAAGAATGAGCGGCACGCCGATGATCAGGGCAAAGGCATGAATGGAAAGCCCGGCCACAAGGCCGATCTGGTCGAGCGCCACGGCACCGAGATTGTATCGATCGGCAAGCTTTCGACCCGCCGCCGTCTCGGCAAAATTATCCCGCTGCGACACCGCGCGCCCGGAGAGAATGCCGATATACATCGTTGCCAGAACCGCGCCGGTCAGCACGATTTGCGTCGAGATGAACCGGGCAAGCCCCACATAACCCGTCAGCGCCAGAAACATCAGCACGACCCCGGAGCCCCGCAGGAACAAACTGGCCCAGCGCGGCCACGGACGCCCCACCTCCGCCGGATTTCCATCCTCGGCAAGGCGAGGACGCAGGAAAGACATCGCAATCAGGATCAGACCGACCAGGATCGCGGCCACAAAGCTGCGCGCCACCGTCAGAACGACGGGCGAGGCCAATTGCTCGCTGATCACACCGAGGAAATAGTCAAACCCGTTGATCACCGCCATCAACAGGACGGCATTGGAAAGCGACCGGGCACCCCGGTTCGAAAGCGGTGCCAGACGCCAGTTCGACAAGCGCGGCGCAAAGGCTGCATTCAACAGCCGCCAGACGAAATAGACGAGGCCAATGAAATTGAACGCGCCCTTCAGGATCGGCGCGACATCGCTGCGCAGCACATTGAAGGAATCGAGGAAGAAGTAGGACGACACGAGAAAGGCCGCCAGCGACAGCGATTGCATCACTGTGAGCCAGAACGCCGCCGAAAGACGGCTCATGTAATGCGGGTCTTCCTCCGCCGGATTACGCCAGACCATGCGGCCCAGAAGCCGATAACCGCCCGAAAGAAAGAGAAGCGCGGCCGCGAGCGACAGAAAAATGGCCGAAAGGAACGGCAGACGCTTGGTGCTCCAGGCCGAAACCGCCCAGCCCTGCAGACGGTTGCCCAAGGCCTGCAATTCCGAAACGAAGGTCATGCTGGCATCGCGAAACACATCGGCAGACACCTCGGTCCGCTTGAACAGCATTTCGGAAAAAAGGCCGCGACGCTGCGCTTTGATATCGTTGCCCAGCTGTGTAGCCGCCGCAATCAGGGCATCGGCTTCGCCAGAAACGGTGGTGACTTCAGCCCGCTCGCTCGTCAGGCGCTGACGCTCCTCTGTCACGATAGAGGATTCGGGCGGCTGTCCCTCTGCCGGTGCCTCGCCCAGTTCCACAAGCCGCGCCTTGATCTGGTCGATCCGGGCGCGAAGGTCCGCCGAAACCTTGCTCACATCCCGGCTGAAGTCATCGACCTGCGCACCCAGCGCCGCCAGCTTTTCGTCATCGCTTTCCGCCGCCTTTGCCTTGCTGCGCAACACCTCAAGCTGGTCAGCAAAACTTTGCAGCGAAGCATGGGCCTTCGCCGCAATCGAGGTGGCCGAGGCACTCGCCTGATCGGTCGAGGGAATTTGCGCGCTGACCTCGGACACGGCCGGCATGACCATCAGGAAAGCGGTCAAAAATGCGACGCAGGAAAGACGGAAGCGCAAACGGATGTTTCGCAAGGCAAAGACCCCGATACAGTTGATGCTGTGCAACGATGACGCCGCACGAAATTCGATTTCGTCGGAGAGATAGGCCAGCTTTCCGGCAAAGAAAAGGACGAAACGCCCGGTAACGCCTGATTGACCGGACCGGAAGGGCAAACACGTTCAGCGCGCCACCCCTAAATCATCAACCCTGTTGAAAAAAATTCAAACGGACGCTGGACATTACGAACGAAGCCTTTTATAGCCCCCCTCACACCGCTCGCGGGCGGAATGAACGGGTGATTAGCTCAGTTGGTAGAGCAGCTGACTCTTAATCAGCGGGTCGTAGGTTCGAGCCCTACATCACCCACCATTCCCTTCGAGGACGCCATATGGCCCCTCTCCCGCAAGTCTGGTTCCGTGGGTGATTAGCTCAGTTGGTAGAGCAGCTGACTCTTAATCAGCGGGTCGTAGGTTCGAGCCCTACATCACCCACCATTTCCTCTTCTCGTGATTGCGATACCGTCGTCGGAACCTGTTGAGCGGGCTTTTGGAAAAGCCGTGCCGTCAGGTGCTTGGTCAATCTGTTGAGAAATGGCACCCAGTTCTTTTCCAGAACAACGAGGGGCAAACTGGCGAGAAACGCAACGGCAAGCGTCAAGGCGAAGGCCGATGCAAGCACCACCTCACGGCTGAAGCCATTCTCCACCATCAGGACGTAAAAGCGGCTGGTCACCGAAAGGATCACCAGCGTGTGCACCAGATAGAGCGGAAATGACAAGGCGCCGATAAAATTCGACCAGCGACCGGAAAAGCGCCGCGCCAATCCTTCATTGCCCAGAAGAACAAGCATCACAGCCACCGAGGCCAGGCAGCAAAGGCTGAATTCATCGGACATGAAGCCAATCATGGCGAGCAGCAGCAGGACAGCCGAAGACCGCGTGCCGAGCGAAATTCTGATGCCGCGAACGACAACCAGATAGGACAGGATCATTCCCGCCAGAAAGGGTGTGTAGCGCACATCAAACACGGCAAACCATAAGGTGAAGACAAGCAGGAAGGCCATGATCAAATAAGGCCCGAACCGCTTCACCGAAAAGAGCAAGAGGCCGAAAAACACGATCAGGCTGCCATAGAACTCGAAGTTCATCGTCCGCAGGTTCGTGTTGTAATAATCATCCCCCTCATGAAGAAAAACCATCAACGTCTGCCGCAGCGCGTCCGCAAAGCCGGGCTCTACCCCATCAGGCATGGCGGAATGGCCGAAATGGCTGAGCCAGGCTGACCCTGTCATGTGTCCTGCCACTTCAAAACTGTGCGGCAGAAGCGTGAAAATGGCGCAACCGGCCAGAATGGTCAGTCCGGCGGGCAACATCAGCCGCGGCAACCGCTTGATGACGGAGCCTGTCAGCGTCTGCAGGCATGGCCTCTGGAAATATCCATGGGACAACACAAAGCCTGACAGAACGAAGAAGAAGATGACGGCGCCGCTGCCATTCATCAGCGCGTAGGCCGGCGTGTACACAAGGCCTCCCTGGGGAAAGGGCGTCTTGAGCCCCGGAATGAAGGCAAGCGCAAAGTGGTGAAACAGGACGATCACGGACGCGATACCGCGCGCCCATTCCAGATGGATGAATTTCGAAGACCCGTTCCCACTCATAGCCGCACGCTAATGCAGGCGGATTGATACTCCGTGAACGACAGGCCGGACGATGAACGCCCGCCATATCAGATTAGAGATGCAGAACGCCCGTGGCCACCGGCACGGCCTGCCCGCCGATGCGCGCCCGCACTGTCTTGCCACCCTCGACATCCATATGCAGATGGATATGCGAGGCACGCCCCATCTCCACCCCCTGCTCGATCATCAGCGCATGATGGCCATCATTGAGCGCATCGAAGTGATGGATCAGGCCCGACATGGCCGCAACGGCTCCACCCGTGGCGGGGTCTTCGAGAATCCCCATCGGGGGCGAAAACATGCGGGCGTGGAAGCTCGCCTGATGATGCACACCGCCCCGGCAATAGACATAGATCGGAGCGCGGCGCAGCCCGTCGGCTGGCGAAACCTTCGCCCAGATCTGTCGGTCGAACGCGATACGCTGCACGGCGTCGAGATCGTGAAGCGGCACGAAGAGGAAGGGAACGCCCGCGCTCCACAGGCTCGGACGGTGGTTTTCAAAGCCGATATCGCGCGGCGCAAGTCCGAGCATCGCCGCCAGCCCGTCCGTATCGGCAAAATAATCCGAGCGGGCCGAAAGCTTCGGCAGATCGAATTCGGCAAAGCCCGGCTCGCCCTTGCCAAGACGGATGGCGCAACGCACGGGGCCAACGGTTTCTTCAAGCACCTTGACCAGATCAAGCCCGGTCCCGGCACCGTATTTGCGCTCTGCCAGCGCGATGGCCGCGCCAACGGTCGGATGACCGGCAAAGGGAAGCTCTGTTGCTGGTGTGAAAATCCTCAGTCGTGCCGTGTGCGTGGGGTTCTCCGGCGGTAGGCAAAACACTGTTTCGGAAAGGTTCATTTCGCGGGCAATGGACTGCATGGCCGCATCGCTCAAACCTTCGCCGTCAAAGACCACGGCCAGAGGATTGCCCTTCAGCGCCGTGCCGGTAAACACGTCATAAATCGCGTAATTTCGAGCCATTGTCTCCCCCTCTCAATCGTTCTGCGGGTCGCCGAAATACCAGGCGATCAAAGGCAGCATGGCCGTAGCATAGCGCACGCCCGTCACATCGCCAGAGCGGATGGCGACGGCATCATCAATCTCTTCATCTTCATCATGGTGCGCGCGAATGGCGGCCACCATCTCGTCCGCCGTCTGCTCGAAGCGAAACAGGCGGTAAAGCGTGACATTGCGCGCCGTATGGCTTGCATAAAGTGTCGGATCGACCGTCGCCGCGTTGAGGTCAATGCCCGTCTCCTCCAGCACCTCGCGCCGCATGTTGAAATCGATATCGCAAAACCCGTCGACCACATCCGCCGGTTCAAGCGACCCGGCCGCGAAATAAATCTGCCCGCCGTTCAGCGTCTTGCCTCCCATGCGTATGGCAATCAGCGCCCCATCGGAAGAAATGAGGACAGCAAAGGCAAAAAGATGCACGGCGCCCTGACGCGCCTGCTGTTTGCGCCAGTAAAGAAAGGTGGAATAGGGAACGACATAGGCTTCGCCGCTGAGATGCCCGTCGTTGAGGCCAACGCGGTGTTGAAACACGATCCGCCCGTCAAACAGCGCGGGCTTGGCGGCCAGTTCCGCCGCCCAGTTCTCGGCAGCCTGCGCCGCATGCGCCAGATGATAGGGATGGTCCCCCGGCTTGACCGCCAGTGAAAGCGACTTCAGCGCAAAGAGCTTGCCCTCCGGCGGCCAGCCGTTGAGATCATCAAAAACCGGCGCGCTCATAAAACATCCAGTGTCATGACAACAGGGCAATGGTCCGAGGCCTTGGGACGATCCCAGCCGGTGCGCGGAAAGCGCTCCACCGCCTGCCCCGGCGGAAAGATGGTGCGGTAGGGCTGACCGCCGCGCACAATCTCCGGCACGCGGGTAGCATTGCTCTTGGCCAGACGCTGCGAAAGCCAGATGTAATCAAGCTGGCAGAGATGGCGCTCCTCCGGTCCGCGCGCGTGGTAGAGCGTCCAGCGGTCCAGCGGATCGCGCCGCGTCATGGGATTGAAAGCAAAGCCGTCATGGCTGAACACATCCAGCGCGCTGCGATCCTCTTCCCGATGGGTGAAGGTGTAGCCGTTGCGACGATCGCCGCCGATTTCCACCTTCTCCTGATAATCATTCATGTCGCCGCAAATGACGAAGTTCATGTGGTCCACACGCTCGGGCCCGAAGCGGTTTTCGATGATATGGCGAACGGTGCGCGCCTCCGCCTCGCGGGTTGGCATGGTGGAGGTGCGTCCGTCCATGCCCTCCTCGACGCGCCCCGTCATCGACTTGAAATGCACGACAAAGAGCGTCAACGGCCGACCACCGATCTTCAGATCGATCTCGAGGCAATCGCGCTTGAAGATTTTCTCCTCGGGCGGTCCGGGCAAGGCGAAGCCGGGGCTGAACAGCGCCAGATCATGATAGGTCAGCGCCGCATGGCTTTTGACATCCACCACCTCGATGCGCTCGCCATCGCGCGTTTCCTCGCGCATCATCACCGCCACGTCGATGCCGCGGCTGTCATTGCCTTCCACCAGATATTTCTGGCGATAACCGGCCCCCATCATGCGGAAAAGATAGCCATATTCGAAGGCGGAGAGCGCCGCCATGTTATCCACTTCCTGCAGGCAGAGGATGTCGGCATCGGCCTCGGCAATGGCCAGCGCCGAAAGCTGGCGCGTATCGTCGGTCTCGGCAATGACGCGTGCCTGTTCCAGCGCCTGATATTGCCCCTCACCCTTCACGTCAAAGAGCCTGAGCACCCGGTCCTGCTTCAGCTGGTTGCGAAAGCCGGTGAAGTCGAACCGCGTCAACAGGTTCTCGACATTGAAGGTGGCAATACGAACAGACATGAATCGGCTCTCCTCTGAAGCATGAGGTTAGATCGGATCAGGTCGCCCGGCAAATGAAGTTCAGGCTTTCGCCGCCTGCGCGCTCGGTGAGGCTATAGTGACGTCCTCCTGAACGAACCGCTTCGCCAGACGGCGAAAGAAGGCCTGCCCCGGCTTTTCGATAAAGCGGAAGGTGAAATGGCTGACGATGATCGTCAACGCCAGAAGCCCTGCGGCCAGCAGGTTCATCGCCCATTCCGGGCCTTTGAGGATCTGCACCGACCAGCCGGTCGGATCGGCGAGCTTTTCGGTCCATTCGCTTCCCGTCAGCTTTTCGAGAAGTTTTGCCCCGTTCAAAAGGCGCAGCACGAACCATGCATGGACCACATAGACCGAGAGCGAAATCGTGCCGAGATAGACGAGCGGTCGGCGCGATAGGAACCACGCAACCGCCCCGCCCTCATAGGCCAGCACCAGCAGGAAGGAGGCATGTGCCAGCGGAATAAACACCGCCCACGGCGTCAGCCCCAGCGTCAATTGCGCCGTAAGCGCCAGCCCGAGCGTTGCCAGTTCCAGCACCGTAAACGTCCAGAAACCCGCGCGACCGAGCACGCCACGCGCTTTCAGCGCCCGGAAAAGATAAAAGCAGAAGGCACCTGTCGAAAAACCAAGCAGCGAGCGGAAGACACCATAATCCTCGGTCGAACTCATGCCACGCGGCGCGACGAAGAACAGGACGAGCGCCGAACCGATGACGCCAATCAGCGCGACGGGCCAGAAGCGGCGTCCCGGCAAAACCATCGCCATCGCAAAGACGATATAGGCCGCCCATTCGGTGGAAAGGCTCCAGCTTGGATAATTCCACGTCGTCATCGTCTCCAGCCCCCACGCATGCGTCAGCGTCAGGTTGGTGAAGATCGCGTGGATCGAATAGATGCCGGAAAAGGGCGCGCGGTCGCTCGGCATGAAGCGTTGCAGAAGAACGGACAGAATGAACTCCGTCAGCACGAACAGCACCAGCATGAAGAGGTGAATGGGATAGATGCGGCCAAAGCGTTCTGTCAGGAACCGGCGCAGGCCATAGCCTTCACGCATCGGCTTCTCGAAGGCCGAAACGATCACAAAACCGCTGAGAATGAAGAAGAAATCGACGACCGCCGCGAAATTGTCGTCAAAGCGCGTGCCCCACATCGAGGTCCGGCCCGGAAAGTGTGAAATCACCACCAGAGCGGCGAGAATGCCGCGCCAACCATCAAAGGACAACAAACGCATGAACGAACCGGCTCCTCATCCGATGCCGGATGAAAGCCATGAATTGCCGAAAGCGGCAATCAAATCCACACGCGATGGTTAAGCGAACCCGTGCAAAAAGTTGCGCCCGGCAGAACCGGGCGCACCGAAATCATCAAGGTCAGGCCGCAGCAATCTCGCTTTTCAGCAGGCGACCGATGCGCTTGATCCCCTCATCGATCATCGCCTCGTTGGCGCAGGAGAAGCTGAGGCGGATGTGGTTCGCGCCACTGCCATCGGCGAAGAAGGCGCGGCCCGGAACGAAGGCCACCTTTTCCTGCACAATAGCCTTGGCCAGAAGATCGGCCCCGTCCGCACCGTCCGGCAGCGTGATCCAGATGAACATGCCGCCTTCGGGCTTCGTCCAGGTCGTGCCTTCCGGCATGTAGCGGGCGAGCGCCGAAAGCATGGCATCACGGCGCGCACTGTAAGCGGCCTTGATCTTCGCCACCTGCGCATCAAAACCGCGCTTGGCGACGTGTTCAATGGCCATCTGGTTGATTGACGAAGAGTGGAGGTCTGCCGCCTGCTTCATCAGCACCAGCTTGCGGATAACGGCCGAATTTGCCACGATCCAGCCGACGCGAAGCCCCGGTGCCAGCGTCTTGGAGAAGCTGCCACAATAGATGGTGCGGGTTTCGTCAATGCCGCCCTTCTGGGCGATTTCGAGCGAAAGGATCGGCGGAACCGGCGTCCCGTCAAAGCGCAGCGACTGGTAGGCCGCGTCTTCGATGACGGCAATGTCGAGTTCTTCGGCCAGAGCCAGAACCTTCTTGCGACCTTCGAAATCGACGGTTTCGCCGGTCGGGTTGGCGAAATCGACCGAGAGATAGGCGAACTTGGCGCGGCCACCCTTGCTCTCGGCCATCTGACGATAGGACTCCGGCGTACGGTTGCCGTTCAGCGTCAGCTGGTCGTAATTCGGCTCATAGGCATTGAAAGCCTGCAGCGCGCCGAGATAGGTCGGCCAAGTCACCAGCGCCGTATCGTTCGGCGACAGGAACAGCTTGCCGAGATAATCAAGACCCTGCTGCGAACCGGAGACGATGAAGATATTCTCCGTGCCGCATTCAATGCCGATCTTGTTCATCTCGCCACGCAGCCATTCGCGCAGCGGCAGATAGCCTTCGCTGACCGAATACTGAAGCGCCGAACCCACCTGCGGGCCGGTCATGATATCGGCATAGGCCGCCTTGAAGTCTTCCGCCGGAAACAGCGCCGGGTCAGGAATGCCACCCGCAAATGAGATGATATCCGGCTGCTCCAGAAGCTTCAGCAGTTCGCGGATTTCAGACGCGCGCATACGGGCGGAGCGCGTTGCAAAGATTTTTTCCCAGTCGAGCATGGGCGTTTCCTCGGATCTTTTTTTGAATGCGCGAGATGACCATAGCCGCATCGATATGTCAACAATACTGACCTATCGACAAAGGCCTAAAGAAAGCCGGGATTGCCGCCCCGGCTTTCGGATATCAGAACCGCATTCCTAAACGAAACACGGCCCCGGTCTCTTCTCTATCGTCACCCTCGGGCTTGACCCGAGGGTCCACTCAGCAAGCGCTCATGGATGCTCGGGTCAAGCCCGAGCATGACGAAGGAGAGGTCCGGGTTTTAGTTGACGGCCTTGTCAACCAGCCTGTTTTTGCCGATCACCGCACTGCCGCAGGCATGCAAGCAGGGAACGTGGATCGGCAGGAAGCCGATTAGTTGACGGCCTTGTCAACCAGCTTGTTCTTGCCAATCCACGGCATCATGCCGCGCAGCTTGGCGCCAACTTCTTCGATCTGGTGGCTGTCGTTCATGCGACGGATACCCTTGAAGCGGGCAGCGCCGGCCTTCCATTCCTGCATCCAGTCGGAGGTGAACTTGCCGGTCTGGATGTCGTGCAGGACGCGCTTCATTTCAGCCTTGGTTTCAGCCGTGATGATGCGCGGGCCGGTGACGTATTCGCCCCACTCGGCCGTGTTGGAGATCGAGTAGTTCATGTTGGCGATGCCGCCTTCATAGATCAGGTCGACGATGAGCTTCACTTCGTGCAGGCACTCGAAATAGGTCATTTCCGGA
>JAIUPA010000031.1 GCA_020161665.1 Pseudomonadota bacterium
AGCGTGTCTATCTGGTGCCGGCCTTTACCGGCCTTGGCGCACCCTGGTGGGACACAGAAGCACGCGGCGCGATCTTCGGCCTGACGCGGGGAACCGGACCGGCTGAATTTGCCCGCGCGGCCCTCGAAAGCGTCGCATACCAGACCTTCGACCTCCTTGAAGCCATGCGCCATGACTGGGCTGGCGACAACGGCCAGACGGTTCTTCGCGTCGATGGCGGCATGGTCGCCTCCGACTGGACGATGCAGCGGCTGGCCGACATTCTGTCCGCGCCCGTCGACCGTCCGGTCTTCCTGGAAACCACAATCCTTGGCGCCGCCTGGCTTGCCGCCTCGCGTGCCGGGATCTGGCCCGCGCGCGAGGACTTTGCGAAGCACTGGCAGCGCGACCAGCGGTTTGAGCCGGGCATGGATGCGGACACGCGCGATGACGCGATTGCCGGTTGGCGCGACAGCGTTCGCCGCTGCCTCACGACCCGCGACTGAACTGCCAGAATATTTCCAGGGGTGAACCCTCGTCAGGCGATGTTCTAGTGTGGCGTCTGCACTGAGGGCACGCCCTCGGCATCGTCCGGAAGCGGCTGATCGGAGGCCCGACGCGGGGCATTGCCATAGATCAGAGGCCTGCCCGCATCCAGACCGCCCGCCAGTTCATTGGCAAAGCGTTCGCTGTCGCGGCGGCGAATGTCGGCCATGGTGGCGGCGCGTTCCTCTTCGTCCACATCCATCAGTTCCAGCGCTTTTTCCGCCAGAACCAGCGAGGTTTCAAACGTCTCACGCAGCTGGAAGTCCACCCCCGCATGGGTCAGTTCCAGCGCGTGCGCCCGATCAAAGGCGCGCGCAATGACCGGCACCAGCGGGAATTCGGCCTTCATCAGTTCCACGATCTTGAGCGAGGCTTCTTTGTCATCCACGGCCACTATGACGACACGCGCCTCGCCTGCCCCCGCCGCATGCAGGATGTCGAGCCGCGATCCATCACCATAATGCACCTTGAAGCCGAACTCCTTGGCATCGCGAATCCCATCCGTATCGGTCTCGATGATGGTGATGGAGCAGGCCCGCCCAAGCAAAGGCTGGCTGACGATCTGGCCGACACGCCCGAAGCCGATGAGAAGCACCGAGGCACGCTCGTGATCGACCACCTCGACGCCATCCATGGAAACGGCCTGACGCGGCATCAGACGGTCATGCGCCATGACGAGAAGCGGCGTCAGCGCCATGGAGACGATGATCGTCGCCGTCAGCATGGCATGCCCCTCCCCGTCGATAATCCCCGCCGCGCTGGCCGCCGCATAAAGCACGAAGGCGAATTCCCCGCCCTGCGCCATCAACACCGCGCGCTCCACCGCCTCGCGATGCGGCGCATTGAACAGCCGGGCGATGACGTAGATCGCCGCGATTTTCAGGATCATGTAAGCGATCACGGCCACGGCGATCAGCTGCCAGTTATCAGCGATCACAGATAGATTGAGCGACATGCCGACGCCGAGGAAAAAGAGGCCGAGCAGAATGCCGCGAAACGGTTCCACATCGGCTTCCAACTGGTGACGGAAGGAGGATTCCGAGAGCAGAACACCCGCCAGAAAGGCTCCCATGGCCATGGATAGCCCGCCTTTTTGCATGGCAAGGGCTGCTCCGAGTACCACAAAGAGAGCGGCCGCCGTCATCACCTCACGAGCGCGCGCCTTGCCGAGCAGGCGAAACATCGGGTCGAGCAGATAGCGCCCGGCCAGAACCAGCGCCAGAATGGAGCCAAGACCGATGGCGACACCCGTCAGACGGTCGGCCAGCGTCGTTTCCGCGCCGCCGGGGGCGAGAAAGGCGACAAGCGCCAGAAGCGGCACAATCGCCAGATCCTCAAACAGAAGGATGGAAATAATACGCCGCCCGTTCGGGGTTCCGAGCGCATGGCGCTCTTCGAGCATCTGCATCACAATCGCGGTGGAGGTCAGCACGAAGCCCGCGCCTGCCACGAAGCTTTGCGCCACGGGATAGCCAAGCGCCAGACCGACCAGCGTCAGAAGCGCCGCACAGGCGCCGGCCTGCGCCAGACCGAGGCCAAAAATTTCCCCGCGCATGGACCATAACCGCGAGGGCTGCATTTCAAGGCCAATGATGAACAGGAACATGACGACGCCGAGTTCAGCGACATGCAGAATGGACTGGGCATCATCGATGAATTTCAGGCCAAAGGGGCCGATGGCAAGGCCCGCCGCCAGATAGCCAAGCACGGAGCCAAGCCCCAGCCGCTTGAAGAGTGGCACAGCGACCACCGCAGCCCCCAGAAGCACCACAACGGGCAGGATATCAACACCGTGGCTTGCGGCGTGGGCGGCGGTTTCAGCACTCATGCGGTCTGCCTTTTGCGTTTTGCCTCACGCTCTCATCGCGTGATTTGGCAAAAGATAACCGCAAACGAGGGTAAGCGCGAGGGTGACGCTCGGTTCAGGTGGAGATCCAGGGATTGAAGACTTTGGCACCTGCCGCCAAAAAAGGGCTGGTATCGCGAGTTGCTACGATGAAGCCGTGGGTGATTGCCGTCGCGGCAATGAAACCATCCGCCATGGCTATGGCCTTGCCAACGACCTTTGCTCTCGCCATCAATTCCGCATAGGCTCGCGACGTTTCAAGATCGAACGGCAACACCCGCCCGTTGAAAACCGGCAGCACATCATTTTCCAGCCGCGCCATGAAGAGCGCCCGACGTTTTCCTTCTGCCATGGCGGCTATACCGTATCGCAGTTCGGCAACGGTGACAGCGGAAAGATAGAGCGTTTCGACGGCCTGCTCGTCCATCCAAGCCAAAACTGCCGGTTCAGGCTCGACCTTCCAGAGTTCCGAGATCACGTTGGTGTCGATGATAATCACTCGAAACTCATCGGTTCGACGGGGGCCTTGTCACGAAGCTGGTCGAAGGTTTCGGCCTCTTGCGCGGTCAATCCGCCTGCCTCACGGGCAATGGATGTCAACAGGGTGCCCAGTTTCAGCCGGTCTTCCGGCTTGGCGGCCTGCTCCAGGATAAGCCGGATTTCGGCCTCGGCGCTCCGACCGTGCCGGGCAGCCCGAACGCGAAGGGCGCGATGCACCTCGTCTGGAATGTTGCGGATGGTAATCGACGCCATTGACATCAAACTCCTATCATGATGGCAATGATATCATTTCATGAGTGTGATATCAATCCAGCAGTGGGAGCGTTTCAGTTTCACACCGCCACGCGGCTATTCAGGTCCTTGACCAGTTTGCCGTGGCGGCGGGCCTCGCTCAGCACATCTTCGAAGCGCTCCAGCCCCTTACCTTCCAGAATGGTCTTGAGCTTGAGGAAGGTATCGGCGGTCGCCACCGCATCGCCGAGCGCCGTATGGCGGAGGTTCTCCGGCAGTTCCACGCCGAGGCGATCCGTCAGCGCGTCGAGCGAATGATCCTCCCACTCACCAAAAACGACAGCCGAGAGCGAAACCGTATCCAGCACCGGATTGGCAAAGGTTTTGCCGATCTGGCGTTCACGTCGATAGAGGAATTCCATATCGAAAGGCGCGTTGTGCGCCACCAGTACCGAGCCTTCGGCAAAGCGGTGGAACCGTTCCACGGCTTCCAGTATGCGCGGCGCCTTTTCCACCATGGCATCCGTCACGCCATGGAAAGCGGTCGAGGCCGGAGGAATGGGGCGGCCCGGATTGACGAGCGTCTCAAAGACCTCGCTTTTCACCCGCTTGCCCGCAACGATGCGCACGGCGGCAATCTGCACCAGTTCATCGCCCTGATCCGGCAAAAGACCCGTCGTTTCCGTATCGAAGACCACATAGGACAGCGCGTCAAGCCGCGCACGGGTGATGGCATCGGGCTGCGAACGGGCCAGCAGATCAAAATCATAGACCACCGAGTGCAGTGGATCGGACACACCGGCGGGCATCACCTCACCCGGCTTCAAACGCATGGAGAAGGTGAAATCCGCCTCGCTCTTCTGCGCCTCGAACTTGTCTTCCAGCATGCCCAGTTCATGGGAAAGCCGCTTCAGTTCGCCCGGCAGGGCGTCCGGTTCCGCCGCCTTCATGTCGTCCACGGCTTCGCGCATGCGCTCGAAGGTTTCTTCAAGCAGCGCATCACGGCGGGCGAAGGCGGAAAGTTCCAGCGTCACATCGCGCAGCGTCATGACGTAAGCGCCTTCGGCCCCGCCATTTTCGGCGGCAAGGCGCATACGCCCGGCCAGACGACGCGCGCCCGTGGGCGTGGTGCAGACAAACTCCACCACCGCCTCCGGCGAGCCGGTTTCCATCAGCTGGCGATGAGCGGCGCGCACCGGGCCATCATCGAGATAGTCGAACAGGCTGCGGTCAAGACAGACCGGCGTTTCGGCATCGGCCAGAAGGCGCTGCGTCTGACCGTTGTAGAACACCAGCCGGTGACGCCCCGTGCAGAGCAGAACGGCGGGCGGCACATCGGCCAGCAGATGTTCCAGACGGTTCTTGTCGCCGGAAAGGCGAGTGGTTTCGCGGGCGATGCTTTCGGCGAGCGCATTGCGTTCGGTGGAAAGCGTCGAGGTGGTGACGCGCACGGCTGCCGTCAGGTCGCCCAGATAGCGACCTTCGAGCGGGTTGATCTCGCGCGCCACATCGGCGTGAACCCGTGCCCGCATGGCGGAGGCAATCGCCTCGATGGGCTTGGCCACGTTGCGGTCAAAGAGGAAGGCAATCAGCCCGACGAGCCCGGACACGCCGATGATGGCGATGATCGCCCCCTGAACGAGCGCTGAAAACGCCGCCGGGTCGGCGATTTCAGCCTTCGCCAGCACAAGGCCGACCGCCGTCATGCCGATCACGCCGGCGATGATCGCAGCAAAGAAAAGCTGGATGCGAAGACGAAGGCTCATTTTCATGGGGCGGTTGTTCCTCTCACGTCATATCGGCAGTGCGCCGCGATGGGCGAGACCGGCCTGCATGGTGCGCACCACCACAAAGGCATCGCGAAGCTGCGAACGCTCGAATTCGCCCATATCATAGGGGGACAGATAATTATCGGGGCGGTGGCCCGCCTTCACCTGTGCGGCCTGATTGCGCAGGCGGTCTTCGGCGATGAGATCGTAAGCCGCGATCAGATCGCGCGCTTCGGACTCGGTAATCAGTTCCGCCTCGGCCGCCGCCAGCAGGCGGGCGCGGGTGTTGGCAGGCGTCAACTGTTTCAGGAGCGCGTAGACGCGGGCGAGATCGACCACCGGCACGACGCCGTTCATCTTCATATCGATCTGGTGGCGATGCTCGCCGCTTTTCAGCGTCGCAAAGCCGCGCAACAGACCCAGCGGTGGCGCGTGCTTCAGCGAATTGCCGACCATGTGCGCGACGAAGAACGGGCTGTTGGCGGCAAGGCCCAGCGTTTCGGCCTGCACCTCGCGAAACAGCGCTTCCGCCCCGAAAATCGGACGCAGATCAAACATCACGCTCGCCAGCATTTGCGCCGTCGGATCGGGCTTCATGATCCAGTCGATGAAATATTGCCGCCAGACGCTGGCCGGCTGACGCCAGCGCGGATTGGTGGCCATCATATCGCCGGGGCAATAGACATAGCCGCATTCGTTGAGACCATCGCAGACGAAGCGGGCCAACCCCTCGAACCACGCCCCATGCAGGGCTGCGTCATAGCTGTTGTCGAGGATCAGGCAATTGTCCTGATCGCTGGTGCCGGTCTGTTCCTGCCGTCCCTGCGAACCGCAGGCAAGCCAGAGATAGGGCACCGGCGGAGCCCCGAGCTTTTCCTCGGCAAAGGCAATCAGGCGGCGCGTCACGGCATCGGCAATATCGGTGATGAGGCGGGTCACCACCTCGTGCGGGTTATGGCCGCCAATCAGTTGCACGAGCAAATTGGGGATGGCCGCCGTTGCCGCCTTCAGCGCCGAAATCTCCTTCGCAGCGGCTATATCGCGGATCAGAAGCGCCGACGTCACCGCCTGAAAACGGGTCAAGTCCGTCTGGGTGATCATGCCGACAAGGCGCGTGCCATCGACCACCGGCAGATGGCCAATGCCGCGCTCCATCATCAGGTGCAGCACGTCGGAGCCGAGGTCATTTTCGCTCAAGCCCACCGGGTCGCGGGTCATGATGGCGGCGGCGGTGGTCTTTTCCGGGTCCAGCCCGGCGGCCACGACGCGGGCGGCGAGATCGCGCACCGTCACAATCCCGACGAAACGTTCGCCATCCACCACGCCAAGGCAGGAGACCTTGCGATCACGGATGATTTCGGCAGCACGGCGCACCGTATCATCGGGCGCGCAGATCACCGGCGGCTTCGACATGAGGTCGGCCACCTTGCGCGTGCTCATATCAGCCGGGCGCGCGGGGGTGGCAAGCGTGCCGCGACGGGAGAAGAAGCGGGCAAAGACCGGCTCGTCCTCGATCAGCCGGTAGAAGTTTTCGGCCGGCAGCAGATAGAGCACGGCATCTTCGAGCACCACGGCATCGCTGAAGGCATTGCCTTCGGCGGAAAGGCCGCGCTCGCCAAAATGATCGCGGCGCGAAAGCTGCGAAATCACCTCGCCCGAAGGGCTGCGGATTTCCACCCTGCCCTTTTCGATCATATAGAGGCCCGCCAGCCGCTCACCCGCATGGAAGATCGTGCTGCCCGCCGGGAGGTCATAGCGCAGCAGACGGGTCACGACATCGGCAAACACGGCCTTGGGCAGACCATCATAAGGATGAACGGTTTCAAGAAACGTTTCGATTTTTGGCAAAGGACAATCCGTGAATTCAGGGTAAGGGGCAGCGCGCGTTGATCCTCCTCCTCCCAAGGCGCACCGTTGCCATATTCGCAACTGCAGCGCACAAGGCCAATGCGCAATTAGACGCAGGCGCCCGTCATTGACGATTTCGAAGCCGCCTGATCCCTGCTAGAGCTTCACGATGCTTGATCACACGCCCGCCATCCTCGCCCTTGCCATTATTGCCGCCTTCATGGTTGGCCTTTCGAAGGGCGGACTGCCCTCGGTGGGTGCGGCAGCTGTGCCGCTTCTGGCGCTTGTGATGTCGCCGGTCACGGCAGCGGCCCTGCTTCTGCCGGTCTTTGTCGCCAGTGACATGGTGGGGCTTTATCTCTATCGCCGCCATTTCTCGCGGCGCAATCTCGCCATCCTCACCCCCGCATCGATCATCGGCGTTGGCATCGGCTGGTATTTTTCCGCCTCGCTTTCATCCGCCTTCATCGGCTTCATCGTCGGCATGGTGGGCTTGCTCTTTGTGCTGAATGCCTGGTTTGGCGGGCGTTTTCGCACGCAGAAGAAGGAAGCGGATGTGCCGCGCGGCCTGTTCTGGGGGGCGATTACCGGCTTTACCAGCTTCGTGTCGCACACCGGCGCGCCGCCCTTCCAGATGTATGTGCTGCCGCAGCAACTGGACAAGCTGACCTTTGCCGGAACGACCACGGTGCTCTTTGCCATCGTCAATGCGGTGAAACTCATTCCCTATTGGCAGCTCGGCCAGTTCTCGCAGATCGACACGACACTGATGCTCTGGCTCGTTCCGGTCTCGATCCTCGGCACGGTCGCCGGACGACGGCTGACCGGCATTATTCCGGAATGGCTGTTCTTCCGCCTGATCCAGATCGCCCTGCTTCTTCTGTCGCTGAAACTTGTCGCGGACTATGTGATTTCGCTTCTTTGAACGCAAAAAGGCCCGGTTCGCACCGGGCCTTGATGGCGATGACAAAGGTCAGAAACCTCTCTTTTCGTCATGGTCGGGCTTGACCCGACCATCCATAAATCATTGATATCATGGATCCTCGGGTCAGGCCCGAGGATGACGGAAGTGGGGAGGAAAGGTTTATCATCCACCTCAAAGGCCCGGTTCGCACCGGGCCTTTTCGTTTCTGCTGTGCCTGCGAAATCAGGCAGCCTTGGCCAGTTCAGCCACGCGGGCAGCGGCAGCGGCCAGCGACTTTTCAGCGGCTTCCGGACCGTAGGCCAGACCCTCGACATAGATGGTTTCGATATCAGTGATGCCGATGAACCCGAGAACCGTCTTGAGGTAGGGAACGGCATGGTTGGCGGCGGCAAACGGGCCGTCGGAATAAACGCCACCCGAAGCCAGCACGATGTAAACCTTCTTGCCCTTCACGAGGCCTTCCGGACCGGCTTCCGTGTAACGGAAGGTCACGCCGGCGCGGGCGATGTTATCGACCCAGCTCTTCAGCGTGGAATAGAGGCCGAAGTTGATGAGGCCGGTGGCGAGAACGATCGTGTCGGCGGCAAAGAGTTCGGCGACCAGCTTGTCGGAGATGTCGGCGGCAGCGGCTTCGTCCGCCGTGCGGTCAGCCGGGGCCTTGCGGATGGCCGAGGTGCTGACGCCATCGAGATGGGCCACCGGGTTGGAGCCGAGGTCGCGCAGCGTGACCGGGCCGCCAGCGGCCAGCGCCGTTGCCAGATCGGTTGCGACCTTGGAGGAGATAGATTCAGCACCGCGCGGGCTGGACGTGACGAGAAGGATCGAGGACATGAGGGAATTTCCTGACTGACTGACTGATGGGGGCTGCAGCGGTGGATCACTGCTTGGTAGGTTTCCTAAACCGCAAGACCCATCGATAAAACTGTGATAATATCGAGGGCAGTTATCGATTTTTTGGATATACCCATGGAAGCCCAACCCACGCTCGACCAGTTGCAGGTTTTTCTCGCCGTTGCCGAAACGGGAAGTTTTTCAGCCGCAGCGCGGCGGCTCAACCGGGCGCAATCCGTCATCAGCTACGCGATTGCCAATCTGGAGGCCCAGCTTGAAGTCACGCTCTTTTCGCGTGGCACGGCGCGCCAGCCCGACCTGACCGAAGCAGGCCGCGCCCTTCTTTCCGATACGCGCCGCCTGATTGCCGATCTCGACGTGTTGCGCTCCCGGGCGAAATCCATCCGTCAGGGACTGGAGGGCGAGGTGTCGCTTGCCCTGTCAGTCATGGTGCCGAACGACATCGTGGTGACGGAACTGAAGAGCTTTCGGGCGGCGTTCCCGACCGTATCGCTCAACCTGTCCATCGGCGAGCTTGGCATGGTCATGGATATGGTGCTGAGCGGCAAGGCCGATATCGGCGTCGGAGGAACGCTCGCCAACCGCAGCGACGAGTTGAGTGTCGAAAAGATCGGCCATTCCTTCATGGTGCCGGTGGCCGCCGCCGATCATCCGCTCGCCAAACTGGATCGCCCGCTGACGCTGGCCGATGTGCGCGAAGAGGTGCAACTGGTCGTGACCGATGCCTCGGGCCTGACCAAGGGCCGCGACTTCAACGTCCTGTCCTATCATATCTGGCGGGTTGGCGACCTGCACACCAAGCACATGCTGACACTTGGCGGGTTGGGCTGGGGCGGCCTTCCCGCCCCGCTGGTTGCCCGCGATATCAAGGCCGGGCGATTGGTGGTTCTGCCGCTCGATGCCTATCAGAGCGGCGAATATGCGATCAACGCCATTCACCGCATGGCCAGCCCGCCCGGACCGGCCGGACGCTGGCTGATCGACCGATTCCGGGCCAGACTTTCGGCCTGCCCTGCCCCGGACAATGTTCGCAAAGCCCTTTCGGCGTAATTTTAAGCAAAGCGGCAAGGCCAGCGTAAGGTTTTTCGGGCAAAGACATCCGCGGGTTCGGTTGACAGGTGTCAGTCGCGTCATCATATCGACGCGCCGGGCGGATAGACAGTGCCCGTTGGCAGCGGCAACAAGGGAGAATACATGCTCGAGATGGCGGTTCGCCGGTGGTTCAAGGCGGGGCTTTCCCCCGTTGAGGCCGGTTCGTTTCTCGACGCCCATGGCTCCCGCAGCGAGCAAAAGCCTGCGCGCCTGCGCACCATGGCAGGCCTTTTCCTCAGCGCCGCCAGTTTCAGCCTGTTTCACGAAGCCTTTTTTGACGAGCTGGCACTTGCCTCCCTCGCCCTTGCGGTTTTGAGCGCGCGTCAGCGGCAAATCGGGCTTTTTGCCGGAATTCCGCTCTCCCTTGATCGCGCACCGCTCGACCGGGCGGCCCATCCTCACGAGATTGCCGCGGCGACCGCCGTGATCGACCGGAGCGGGCAGGCCGACGCGCAACTCGTGCGCCTTGGCGACAAGCGCATTCTCTGGGCCGAAGATGGCGAGGCGTTCCTGATGTATGCGCGCCAGGGCGGCAAGCTTGTGGCCCTTTTCGATCCCGTTGGCCCGCGCGAAAGCTGGCCGGGGCTGGTGCGGGCTTTTCGCCAGATGGCACGCAAACGCAACTGCATTCCGGTGTTCTATCAGGCCTCCGAGGCCCTGCTGTCGATCGATGGCATGCGCGGTATGCGCGCTGTGAAACTGGGCGAACTGGCCGAGATTGATCTTGCGACCTTCGACATGAAGGGGGGCGAGTGGGCCAATCTGCGCCGCGCCATCAACCGCGCCACCCGCGACGGCCTCACCTACGAACTCGTGAGCCCCGAGGGCATTCCCGGCATCATGGCGGAGATCCGGGCCATTTCAGACGCCTGGCTTGCCCATGGCGGCACGCGCGAAAAGCGCTTTTCGCTGGGCGCTTTCGATCCGGCCTATGTGGCGAGCTTCCCGGTCGCTGTGGCGCGCATGGATGGCCATATCGTCGCTTTTGCAACGCTGCCAACCGCCGAACAAAGCCGCTCGGTCTTTGTCGATCTGATGCGCTTTTTGCCCGGTGCGCATCGCGGCGTGATGGATTTCCTCATCGTGCGCCTCATCGAGGATCTGAAAGCGCGCGGCCATGCGCGGCTCAATCTTGGCATGGCACCGCTTGCGGGCCTGAAACGGGCAAGCCTTTGGGATCGCTTCGGGCGCTTCGTCTCCGAGCACGGCAATCGCTTCTACGGCTTCAAAGGCCTTTACAATTTCAAGGCCAAGTTCGATCCGCAATGGACGCCGCGCTACCTCATCGTGCCCGCAGGCACCAGCCCCTATCTGGCCGCCACAGCCACGGCCATGCTGATTGCCGGTGGCTTCTCCGGCGTTTTCCGCAGATAACACCAGACCGCCTCTCATTAAATTATTTTTCCCTGAATGCACATTGCCGCTTGAAATTCGCCAATTCTGCGCGAATTCTTCCAAAAGGCTGAACCAGCGCGGGAAAAATGATTGCAAATTGAACAAAAACGCGGCAACCCGCTTGAAAAATCGACGGACAACAGCTTTCTTGGATGACAGCCTGAGGAGACGCCTTAATGACAAAATCGACTGCGCCGGGCGAAGTGTTGCCGTT
Source organism: Pseudomonadota bacterium (assembly GCA_020161665.1). Taxonomy (GTDB): domain Bacteria; phylum Pseudomonadota; class Alphaproteobacteria; order Rhizobiales; family Rhizobiaceae; genus Ectorhizobium. The sequence goes on from JAIUPA010000031.1 coordinate 11,199, forward strand.
CCAGAATCCGCATGCGGTGCGCGACGATGCTCGCGACAACAATCTTGAACGCGCCATCGGCCATGAAGTGCGCACCCTGCGCAAGAAGCTCGGCATTACCGGCGCAGACCTTGCCTCGGCCACCGGCATTTCGCTGGGCATGCTGTCCAAGATCGAAAACGGCAATACCTCGCCGTCTCTCACCACGCTGCAATCGCTGGCGCAGGCGTTGGGCGTGCCGGTGACGGCCTTCTTCCGCCGTTTTGAGGAACAGCACGACGCCGTTTTCGTCAAGGCAGGCGAAGGCATTGAACTGGAACGCCGCGGCACGCGCGCTGGCCACCAGTACAATCTGCTCGGCCATATCGGCAACAACACCGCAGGCGTGGTGGTGGAGCCCTACCTGATCACGCTTTCGACCGGCTCGGACGTGTTCCCGACCTTCCAGCATGAAGGTCTCGAATTCCTCTATATGCTCGAAGGCGAAGTGCAGTATCGCCACGGCGACAAGCTTTACCCGATGGAGCCGGGCGACAGCCTGTTCTTCGATGCCGATGCACCGCACGGCCCGGAAGTGCTGACCAAGCTGCCCGCCCGCTTCCTGTCGATCATCTGTTATCCGGAAAAAGCGCGCAGCCGCCGCTAAGGCCGCTCTGCGGAACGCATCAGAGCGCAATATGACGCCCTTCGCCTACGGCTTCGTTGCGAAGGGCTTTTTATTTCAATGCGTTAAGCCCAGACCGGACACAATTGATCATACCACAATCACGAACGCGTGATGTGACAAATCGTCGCTATGAAATTTCAAAAACCGCCTGTAACTTCATTCGGGGTCACATAATTTTCCCGACAAGAAAATATCTGGGCGGAAATGCTGCGAGGAGCCAACCAAAAAATTGGGGAACTCTCGCCATGAATGAAACGACCACGGATGTGGCGGCCAAGATAGAAGCGCTGGAAAAGTCGCTTGCCATGGCCAACACGCTGAACTCCGAAATCTTTTACTGGTGGTGCACCGCGCTGATGGTGGCCATTCACGCTGGCTTCCTGGCCTATGAAATGGGTGCGTCGCGTTCCAAGAATGCGCTGGCCTCGGGCATCAAGAATATCCTTGCCTTCGCTTTCATCGTTCCCACCTTTTATTATGTCGGCTGGTGGATTTATCTCGCTTTCCCGACCGGCCTCACCATTTCGGAAGCCGCATCCGCTGGCCTTCCGTGGTCTGCCAATATGGGTCCGAACGTCTCCGACCACGCCTCGGGTGTGTTCTATGCAGCCTTCACGCTCTTTGCCGCCACGACGGCCTCGATCATGTCCGGTTCGGCCATCGAGCGTATCCGTATTTCCGGCTTCACCATTCTCGCCGTCATTCTCGGCTCGGTGGTGTGGAACCTCGGTGCGGCCTGGGGCTGGCATCCGCAGGGCTGGCTGACGACCAAGTTCGGCCTGCACGATACGGCGGCTGCCGGTTGCGTGCACACGGTTGCCGGCTTCTTCACGCTCGGCGTTCTGATCAACCTCGGCCCGCGCATCGGTCGCTACAATGCCGATGGCTCGATCAACGAAATCACCGGCCATTCCATGCCGATGTCGCTGATCGGCCTGATGCTCATCGTCATGGGCTTCTTCGGCTTCCTCGGCGGCTGCATCATCTACACGGCTGACGGCTGGACGACGATCTATAACACGCCGACCAACCTTTCGGCCTTCGCCTTCAACACGCTTCTCGGCGTGGCGGGTGGCATGATCGGCACCTACCTCGTGACCCGCGATCCGTTCTGGATGATGTCCGGCGCGCTCGTTGGCGTCATTGCCTCCGGCTCGGGCCTTGATGTCTACTATCCGGGACTAACCTTCATCAACTCGTTCCTGGCCGGTTGCGTCATTCCGAAGGTCAACGACATCATCATCCGCAAGTTCAAGATCGATGATGCCGTGGGCGCGGTTGCCGTGCATGGTTTCACCGGCATCTGGGGCCTCGTCTCGATGGGTGTTCTGGCCGCCGGTTATCCGAACATCGAAGGTCCTGCCGTCTCCCTGATGGGTCAGGTTGCCTCGGCCATCGTCTTCGTGCTGCTCGGCTTCATCCCCGGTTACGTCTTCTCCTTCGCGCTGAAGATGGTCGGCCTGCTGCGCGCCAGCCCGGATGCCGAACTGGTCGGTCTCGACAAGACGGAAGTTCCGGCTCTTGCCTATCCGGAATCGCATATTCCGGCCTTCGCCCAGCCTGAACCGCACGTTTCGCCTGCCGAATAAGCCACGTTTTCAAGGAGAACACGATGAACACTGCTCCGATCACCACCTGGGAAGGCGTGGAAGCCTATTTCACGCTGGCCGACAAGCCCGCCACGCTGATGATCATCTGCGCGCTCGGCGTTCTGGCCGGTGCCTACACGCTGGTCAGCATGATCCGGCATGAAAATGCCTGCTACAATTACACCAAGAAGAAGCACTGAGTTCCCACCCGGTGCTATTCTGGCCTCCCGGCTTCACGGTCGGGGGGCTTTTTGATGGGCGAAACGATGTTGAGCGGCCCTCTTCACAACTATTTTAAGTAAATTTATTTTCACCTTAGGCAAGTTTTTCTTTACAAAGCGCAACCGCTTTGCCAGTATGGCTCACGAAAAAGAGCATCATAGCCGAGAGGAGGCGACATGCAGGATCGAGAGACGTCTGCGCTTCTGGCGCGACCCGTTCCCGGCAGTATTCTGCGTTATCCGAGCCGCCCGGCTTTGCCCGCCAATGTTCAGCGCTACAAGGTGCGTGGCGGCGGATCACTGACCATTCCTGTGGCGGCTGGCGATCATGTGACGCTGAAGGACAGCGAAGGCATGCAGGCCTGTGAGCTGACCTTCCTTTCGCCGGATGGCCGCTTTTCCGATCATGGTCTTGGCACATCCTTCACCTCGTCCGCCGATGGGTTGAAGGCCATTCTGGCCGCCCGTGATGAAAGTGCGGCCCGCGTGCGTCTGGCCATTGCCCGGCGCGGTGGTGATCTGGCAACCGTCCGCGCTCTTCGCCTGTTTGGCGGCCAGTCACGCCCGGGTGAGACGGCGGAATTTACGGTTCAGGCCGATGGTCTTTTGATCATCGCCGCCCCCGGCAACAGCATGACGCCGGACGAGCAGGCCACGCTCACCGAAATCGAAGTGCGCGTGCGCCGGACCAAGATCGAGCGCAGCTATGAAAGCCTGCTGCCGGAGCCGCTGGCCGACCCGCTGCAGGACATGCGCATTCGTGCCGCGACCGCCAAGGCCTACTTTGTGCGCGCCGGTGAATATATCCAGATCCTTGATGTTCAGGGCCGCCAGTGCACCGACTTTCAGGCCTTTTCGGCCCGCAAGCTGGACAAGGGGCTGGAACTGGCGCTCGATTCCACCGTCACGCGCACGCTGCTCGGGCGCAGCTACCCGACGCCCGGCCTGCCCTCCAAGGCCTTTGACCGGGATTTCGAGCCGCTGGTCGAGATCGTGCAGGATACGGTGGGCCGTCACGACGCCTTCGCGACCGCCTGCAACGCGCGCTATTATGACGACATGGGTTATCCGGGCCACATCAACTGCACGGATAATTTCAACGGCGAACTCGACCCCTACGGCATCAAGCCGCGCAAGGGTTGGGAGGCGCTGAACTTCTTCTACAACACCCATGTCGATCATCATAACCAGCTTTACCTCGACGAGCCGTGGTCACGGCCGGGCGATTATGTGCTGATGAAGGCGCTGACGGACATTGTCTGTGTCTCGTCGTCCTGCCCCGATGACATCGACGCCGCCAATGGATGGGACCCGACGGACATCCATGTGCGCACCTATTCCGCTGAAAAGACGTTCACGAGAGCTGTAGCCTATCGCATGACCCCAGATGCTGACGCCGAACTGACGCGGGAAACCGCCTTCCACTCCAGCCTTGCCCCGATGACGCGCGATTTCACCGAATATCGCGGCTACTGGCTGGCCAACCGCTTTGCCACCAGCGGGCCGATCGAGGAATATTGGGCGTGCCGCGAGGCGGCTGCCGTGATCGACCTTTCGCCGCTGCGCAAATTCGAAATCACCGGGCCGGATTCCGAAGCGCTGATGCAATATTGCCTGACGCGTGACATGCGCAAGCTGACCACGGGTCAGGTCGTCTATTCGGCCATGTGCTACGAGCACGGCGGCATGGTGGATGACGGCACGCTGTTTCGCCTTGGCGACCATAATTTCCGCTGGATCGGCGGCGACGACTATTCCGGCGTGTGGTTGCGCAAGGTGGCGGAAGAAAAGGGTTTTCACGCCTGGGTTCGCTCCTCCACCGACCAGCTGCACAATATCGCCGTGCAGGGGCCGAAGAGCCGCGACATCCTGAAAGACCTATTCTGGACCGCTCCGCGCCAGCCAACCGTTGAAGAACTGGGTTGGTTCCGCTTCACCATCGGTCGCATCGGCGGCTTTGAAGGCGTGCCGGTCGTCATCTCGCGCACGGGCTATACCGGCGAGCTTGGCTATGAAATCTTCTGCCATCCGAAGGATGCTCCGGCGGTGTTCAAGGCCGTTTACGAGGCGGGCGAACCGCATGGCCTGAAGCCCATGGGCCTTCAGGCGCTCGACATGCTGCGCATCGAAGCGGGGCTGATCTTTGCCGGTTACGATTTCGACGACCAGACGGACCCGTTCGAGGCGGGCATCGGCTTTACCGTGCCGCTGAAATCCAAGCAGGACGACTTCATCGGTCGCGAGGCGCTTTTGAAACGCAAGGAACATCCGCGCTGGAAATTCGTCGGCCTCGACATTGCCGCCAACGAGACGGTTGGCCATGGCGATTGCCTGCATATCGGCCGCGCCCAGATCGGCGTCGTCACGTCTTCCACCCACTCGCCGTTCCTCGGCAAGAACATCGCGCTGGCGCGTGTCGACGTGACCCATGCCGCCGTGGGCACGGAAATCGAGGTGGGCAAGCTTGACGGCCAGCAGAAGCGTATTCCCGCCGTCATCGTGCCGCTGTCGCATTACGACCCGGAAAAGACGCGCCCGCGCTCCTGACCAACCCATTTTCCCCGCCAGTCCCCTGGCACTATCGCCCGGCAGAAACACCCGTTTCTCCGGGCTTTTTTCGTGGCGGAAGACGGCGATGGCCTTGATTGAAACACACCCCGGCAAAATGACACGATGCCGACCGGATAGAGCAAGGAATTCGGGCATAGCTGGGGGCGCAAGAACCGTCTTGATCACGGGCGCCCGCGCGCCTGTTGCGCTGCATCTTGCCCGGCTATTTCATGGGGCGGGATGGCGCGAAACATCATGCCCTGCACGCGGCGGTCAGTGGAAATTTCAACGCTTCGCCCCATATTGTTTGGATTGCCAGCGACCGGCGCTCGCGAGCCTGCTCTGCCAGATTGCCGGTCCAGCCTGTTTGCCGGATGCGCCCCCCGCTGCCGGTTTCCCATGAGGTATGACATGACCTATACGCCCGCCCCTGACCGTTATGATTGCGCCCTGTTTCGCCGCGTTGGCCGAAGCGGCCTGAAGCTGCCCGCCATCTCCTTTGGCCTGTGGCACAATTTCGGTGATACGACGACGCTCGATGCGCAGCGTTCCATTCTCTTCAAGGCCTTTGATCTGGGCATTACCCATTTCGACCTTGCCAATAATTACGGCCCGCCGCCCGGCTCGGCGGAAATCAATTTCGGCCGCGTGCTGAAAGAGGATCTCGCCGCCTACCGCGACGAGCTGATCATCTCCACCAAGGCGGGCTGGGATATGTGGCCCGGCCCTTACGGTCGCGGTGGTGGCTCGCGCAAGGCGCTGCTCTCCAGCCTCGACCAGAGCCTGAAGCGCCTCAACCTCGATTACGTCGATATCTTCTATTCACACCGCTATGATGCGGACACGCCGCTCGAAGAAACCGCCGATGCGCTGGCGTCTGCCGTCCGGCAGGGCAAGGCGCTTTACGTCGGCATTTCTTCCTATTCCGGCAACAAGACCCGCGAAATGGCCCGCCTTCTGGAAGAGCGCAAAGTTCCGCTTCTCATCAATCAGCCGTCTTACAACCTCTTCAACCGCTGGGTGGAAAAGGACCTGTTGAAGGCAAGCGACGATGTGGGCGCGGGGGTGATTGCTTTTACGCCGCTGGCGCAGGGGCTTTTGACCAACAAGTATCTGAACGGCGTGCCGGACGATGCCCGCGTCAACCGTCCCGGTGGCGGGGCGCTTCGCCCCGAGCATCTGAAGGAAGAAAACATCGCGCGCGCCCGGGCGCTCAACGAGATTGCCGCCCGCCGGGGCCAGTCGCTGGCACAGCTCGCCATTGCCTGGGTGCTGCGCGATCCTCGCGTCACCTCGGCGCTGATCGGCGCCAGCTCGACCAAGCAGATCATCGAAAATGTCGGCGCGCTGAAGAACCTCACCTTCACGGCGGAGGAACTGGCCGAAATCGACCGTTACGCGGTGGAAGGCGGCATCAACCTGTGGGAGAAGCCATCCCACGAAGCCGCCGTCTGACGGGCCACGAAAGAATCACCGCCTCGCCTCCCGCGAGGCGGTGACGGGCACCATCCGAAAACAGTCTCTCCACGCGCCAAAAATGAGCGCCGCGCTTGCCCAGAGATGGCGAAACCCTTGCCAGCCTGCCACCCCGCACCTATTCAATGGCACAGCGACATGCAGGCAATTCGAGTGGCGGGGCGTCATGCTGACAAAAAAGGGAAAGTACGGTCTGAAGGCCATTGCTGATCTGGCGACGCTTGCCCCCGGTGAAACCGCCTTCGTGACCGAGATTGCGACGCGCAACAACATCCCCAAGAAGTTTCTGGACACGATCCTTCTGGAACTGCGCAATGGCGGCTTTCTGCGTTCGAAGAAGGGGCCGTCGGGTGGCTACGCGCTTTCCAAACCCGCCAGCGAAATCTTCATCGGGCAGATTGTGCGCACGCTTGATGGACCGCTGGCCCCCATTCGCTGCGCCAGCCGCACCGCTTTTGAGGCGTGTGACGATTGCGCGGACCCGGAAGCCTGCCCGGTTCGCCGCTCGATGAGCACGGTGCGCGATGCCATGGCTGAAATCCTCGACACGATGACGCTGGAAGCCTTTGTCCAAGGCAGCAAGGTCGGCTCAGACAGGGATGTATCGCCCGTCACGATAGGTGAGTGACGCTCCAAGGCTTCCTCGACAACGCAATCGATGGCGGCAAGGGCATCCTGCAGCAGCAGCGCAATGGCCGTTCGACATCACCGAGAAGGCAGGCACCAAGCCTGATCTGTCTCGTCAACTGGGCCACCATCTCATTGTTTTAGAAGGCAGGTTTTCCCGACAGCAAAGGCGGCTGGGTCCCCTTGCCTTTGATTGTCAGTTCTGCCCGTCGGCAATCAGCTTGGTCAATTCGATGGCATTACGAACGCCCATCTTGGCAAGAACCCGGCCGCGATGGACCTCGACCGTGCGCAGCGCAATCCCCAGCGCATCGGCGATCTGCTTGTTGAGCGCACCCGTCACCATCAGAGCCATGACTTCCTTTTCTCGCTGCGAGAGGGTCGCTTTGCGGTCCGCCACACTCTGGCGTGCCGCCGCGGCGGCCTGATCTTGTGCATGGGCCGCGATGGCCGTCAGCGCCAGATCGACGATCTGGTTGTCGTTGAACGGTTTCTCGATGAAGTCAAAGGCTCCGGCCTTGAGCGCGCGCACCGCGACGGGCACATCGGCATGGCCCGTCAGGAAGATCACCGGCACCCGCACGCCCGCCAGTTGCAGGCGATCGAAAACCTCGGGTCCGGACAGCCCGCCCATGCGCACATCCAGAATAATGCAGGCGCAGTCGCTCAGCGGCAGGGCATCCAGGAATGCCTCGCCGCTGTCCCATCCCCGCGTCGACAATCCGCGCGATGCCAGCAGAAAGGACAGGGCATCGCGGATGACGTCCTCGTCATCGATGATATGGATGGTTCCAATCATACCATGCGTCCCCCCTCGCCTGCCGACATTTCATGATGGGTATAGGGCAGGCTGACGGTGAACACCGTGCCACCGCCTTCGCCCGGGCGAAAGCCAAGCTGTCCGCCGTGCAATTCCACGATGGAGCGGCAGATCTTCAGCCCCATGCCAAGGCCCTGCGGTTTGGTGCTCGCGAAGGCATCATAGAGGCGATCCTCGACCTCGGGGGCAATGCCGCCGCCCTGGTCAACCACCTCGATAATGGCGCTGGTCTCGCGTGGACGAAGCCGGATCCGCAACAGGTCGCCAGTCCGGTGTTCGCCCATCGCTTCCATCCCGTTGCGGGTCAGGTTGATCAGCAACTGTTCGAGGAGAATGTGGTCGGCGGCAACGGGTGGCGTCGGCTCGATCTCGGCCGTCAATTGCACATGATGCTCGCGGGCGTCGGCCGAGAGAAGGGAGATCGTGCCGGCGATGACATCCTCCAGATGCGTCTGCGAAAAACGCGGCTCGCGCTTGCGCGCCATATCCTGCACGCGCTGGATGACGAGCCCGGCCCGGGCCGCCTGCTGAGACAGTTTTTCTGCTCCCAGGCGCACAAGGACCGTATCCATGTCTGGTTTGGCGGTAAGGTTGAGCAGGCCCGCGGCATAGGATGCGATGGCCGAGAGCGGCTGGTTCAGTTCGTGGGCAAGCGTTGAGGCCATTTCGCCCAGCGCCACCAGCCGGCCCGTGCGAGCAATGGTCTCGTCCTGTGTACGGGCGCGCTTGGCCGCCTTGCGGCTTTCCGTGATATCGATGACAGACCCCATCCAGCCGCGATGCACGCCGCCAGCATCAATCAGCGGAGCCTCAAACACCTGCACGTCGATCTCATGGCCATCGCGATGGCGAAAGCGGGTCTCGAAACTCTGACTGACCGCGCCGCTGGCCTTAAGCTGCCTTTGCCGCTCCTCGACCTCGCCCATACGGGATGGGTCCCAATAGGGCATAGGGGGGGCGCGTCCGACGATTTCGTTGGCTCCCAGACCGACGAGATTGCAAAAAGCGGCGTTGACGTAAAGAATTCGGCCATCGTGGTCCTTTGCGCGCAAGCCGACCGTCAGGCTCTCCTCCATCGAGCGACGGAAGGCGGTCTCGCCTCGCAGACGCAATTCGGCATCGCGCCGCCGCCGGGTGCTGAGGAAAAGCACGGCCAGCGCCACAACGGAGAAGGCCGCCAGCGCCATGATTGCCCCGAACAGCAGGGTGGAATGAAACCCGCCCCGCGCATCATAGGCCGAAATCTGCAACAGGGTCCCACGAAGCGGCGGATCGAACGCGATGACATGCCGGGCATTGCCAGCCCTCGTCTCCAGTCTCTGGCGCGCCGCGATGGTTTCGCCGCCGGCATCGATGACCTTGACGCCATACTGCTCGGCAATCCACCAGGGGATATGGCGCTCCAGCAGGATGGGGATCGATATCGTCGCCATGACCAGCCCCCCGGCCCCGGCAAGCGGCATGCCGATAGTCACAAGGCCGTTGGCGCTCACATTGCCATAGACCGGGCGCGTTGCATGTGCAGCCCGACCCTTCATAAGAGCCGCAAGCTCGGGATCGTCAGGCACGACGCGGTCGGGCACCGCCTGGAGAACCTTGCCCGCCGCATCATAAAAAGTCAGGGACTGGACCTCGGGATTGGTCGCGATATGCAGGCGGGCGCGGGCCTCGAACATGGCCTGCGGTACCCCTTCCACGCCCTCCAGCGCCAGACGCACCAGAAGATCCTCGTGAATGGAGAGCTGGAAGCGCAGCGTCTGTTCCACCCAGAGCGCATCGGTTGCGATCTTGACGCGCGCACGCTCTACTTCGCTGCGCTCGACGAACCAGGCAAGCGCGGCCACGCCGATCGCCAGCGCCGCAATCGCCACCAGCGGCACGAGCGACAGCAGGTCAATACGCTGCCATGCGCCAGAAGCCTGTGCCTGTTCCCAGGGATCGCCACCGCCGCTGCCGCGCCACTTTTCCTCGTTGCTTGACTTCGTCACGATGCCCCTGTCCGCTCCGCCCTGTTGCGGCCTTCGTTCAGCACCTTTTCGACCGACGCCGCTATTGCGGGTTTCCACAATAGCGTGGCGGGTCAGAAAATGGCAACAAAATGGCGATCGCCTGGAGGGGCGACGAAAATGGAGGAGAAATAATCATGTTCACCCGTCGTAACTTCACCCGGCTCGCAGGGGCCGCAGCCATCGCGCTCTCCGTCGCAATGCCCGCCCTCGCTGAGCCTCTGGTCATCAAGTTCAGCCACGTCGTCGCGCCCGATACACCGAAGGGCAAGGGTGCGACCAAGTTCAAGGAACTGGCCGAAGCCTACACCAAGGGCGCCGTCAAGGTCGAGGTCTACCCGAACTCTCAGCTCTACAAGGACAAGGAGGAGCTTGAAGCTCTCCAGCTCGGCGCGGTTCAGATGCTCGCCCCCTCGCTGGCAAAGTTCGGTCCGCTCGGCGTGCAGCAGTTCGAGCTTTTTGACCTGCCCTACCTGATGACGAGCTACGACGACCTGCGCAAGATCACCGATGGCCCGGTGGGCAAGTCGCTGCTTTCGATGCTTGAAGCCAAAGGCATCAAGGGCCTTGCCTATTGGGACAACGGCTTCAAGATCATGTCGGCCAATTCGCAGTTGCATACGCCGGACGACTTCCTTGGCCTGAAGATGCGCATCCAGTCGTCGAAGATCCTGGAAGCCGAAATGAAGGCGCTTGGCGCCGTTCCGCAGGTCATGGCCTTCTCCGAAGTCTATCAGGCGCTGCAGACCGGCGTTGTCGACGGTACGGAAAACCCGCCGTCGAACATGTATACCCAGAAGATGCATGAAGTGCAGAAGCACGCCACGCTCTCCAATCACGGCTATCTCGGCTATGCGGTGATCGTGAACAAGACCTTCTGGGAACAGCTTTCGCCGGACGTGCGCGAGCAGCTTGAAAAGGCCATGGCCGAATCGACGGCTTACGCCAACTCCATCGCCAAGCAGGAAAACGAAGCAGCCATCGCAGCGATGAAGGCCGCCGGCAAGACGACCTTCTACGAACTGAGCGATGACGAACGCAAGGCATGGATCAAAGCTCTGCGCCCCGTGCAGGAAGAAATGGCATCGCGCATTGGTGCTGATCTGATCGCCAAGGCCCACGCCGCGCTCGGCTCAAACTGATCTTCCGGTTCTGACACCCAAAAGCGGATGCGCCGTTGATCGGCGCATCCAGACCCGGCCAGGGCGGCACGCCCCGTGCGTCAATAGACACACGAAGCCCAGCCCTTGTTTCCGAATTCATTCATCCGGCTTTCCGCGAAAATCCCGATAGGTTTTCCGGGCCGATGGTTCAGTGAGGTCCGCCATGTTGTTGCGCATCCTCGACCGTCTCGAAGAAATCCTGATTTCCGTGCTGATCGCGCTTGCGGTCGCATTGATCTTCGCTGCGGTCGTCCACCGTTTTTCGATCGGCTTTGCCGCCGATCTCGTTGCCGTTGGCCGTGCCAACGATCTGCCCTGGCTGCAATCAGCAGCACGTTCGGCCTTCAAGGCAATCAACGCCGTTCAGCTGACCTGGGCGCAAGAGGCCTGTATCTATCTCTTTGTATGGATGGCCAAATTCGGCGCCGCCTATGGTGTGCGCGCCGGCGTGCATGTGGGCGTGGATATTCTTGTCGAAAAGCTCACCGGCCGCACCCGCAACGTCGTCACGATCATCGCCATGTCAGGCGGCATCCTCTTTACTGCCATTGTGGCCTGGATCGGCGCCGATTTCGTCTACCACATCTGGCTCGGCAAGCAGGTCTCCGCGGACCTCGAAATGCCGATGTGGATCGTCTATCTGGCCGTGCCGCTCGGTTCCACCCTGATGTGCTTTCGCTTCATCCAGGCCCTCTATCTCTACCTGAAGACGGGTTTCATCGCCCATCACGATCACGGTTCAGTGGACGGTCTTGAAGAAGAAGCCGACGACCTTGCCAAGGGAGCCCACGGATGACCCCTCTGATTATTTTCACTATTCTGGCAGTGCTGCTCCTGACGGGCATGCCGGTATCGATCTCGCTTGGCCTGACCGTCTTTACCTTCCTGTTCGGCTTCACCACGATCCCGCTCGATTCCATCGCGCTGAAGCTCTTTACCGGCATCGAGAAGTTCGAGATCATGGCGATCCCCTTCTTCATTCTCGCCGGCAACTTCCTCACCCATGGCGGTGTTGCACGGCGCATGATCCGCTTCGCCACGACCATGGTCGGGCACTGGTATGGCGGCATGGGTCTTGCGGCGGTCCTTTCCTGCGCGCTGTTTGCCGCCATCTCCGGCTCGAGCCCGGCAACCGTGATGGCCGTCGGATCGATCTTGATCCCCGCCATGGTGCGGCAGGGCTATCCGGCGCAGTTCGGTGTCGGCACGGTTGTGACCGCCGGCGGTCTCGGCATTCTCATTCCGCCGTCCATTGTCATGGTCATGTATGCGGTGGCAACATCGGGCATGGTGGTCACAGGTCCCGATAATTTGCCCGTCATGTCCGCGTCCATCGGCACGCTGTTCATGGCAGGCGTCATACCCGGCCTGATGCTGGCAACCATGCTCGGCGCCACAACCTTCTATCGCGCCTGGAAGAATGGCTATCCGCGTATGCAGCGCGCCACATGGGGCGAACGCTGGAAGGCCCTGCGCGAAAGCATCTGGGGGTTGATGCTCATCGTCATCATCATGGGCGGTATCTATGGCGGGATCTTCACGCCGACAGAAGCGGCTGCAGTCAGTGCCGTCTATGCCTTTATCGTCGCGGTCTGGGTCTATCGGGACATCACGCTGCGCGACGTACCGAAGGTGCTGCTCAGTTCTGCGGCCATGTCGGCGATGCTGCTCTACATCATCACCAATGCCGTCATGTTTGCCTTCATCATGACCTCGGAGCAGATTCCGCAGCAACTTTCGGACTGGATCGTCAATCTCGGCCTCGGCAAGATCGGCTTCCTGCTGATGGTCAACTTCATCCTGCTGTTCATCGGCATGGTGATGGAACCCTCGGCCATCGTCCTGATCATGGCCCCGATCCTCTATCCGGTCGCAGCCAAACTCGGCGTCGATCCCGTCCATTTTGGCATCATGCTGGTCGTCAATATGGAAATCGGCCTGTGCACGCCGCCGGTGGGTCTCAACCTCTATGTCGGATCGGCGATATCAAAACTCGGGCTGACGGCCGTGACCAAGGCCGCCACTCCCTGGCTGCTCACGGCCCTCGTCTTCCTCGGCATCATCACCTATGTGCCGGAGATCACGCTATTCCTGCCACGCCTGCTCGGCATGTGAAGGCACAAGCCCCGTGAACAAGACCGACCGGGAGACGATCCCGGTCGGTTCTGCGTTTGTATGATACGTAATGCATGGCCCCCAACATCAGGGCATCGATGGTGAAATAGCCGAAAGGTCGCGCAAGAGAGATGGCAGATCGGTCGTAGCGAGGCCTGTTGAACCCTTCCTCAGATCAGGCGTTCACCATGCCAGCGCAGGTGATCATCCATGAAGGTGGAGATGAAGTTGTAGGAGTGGTCATAGCCGTCGCGCATATTGAGAACGAGCGGCTGGCCCGCCTTCTTCGCGGCGTCCACCAGACGCTCCGGCATGAGGCCGGTCGCAAGGAAGCTGTCGGCCGTGCCCTGATCGACCAGCAGTTCGGGAAAACGCTTGCCGTCTTCGATCAGCGCCACCGCATCATAGCGCCGCCATGCGGCCGCGTCGGTTCCCAGATACTTCTCGAAGGCCGGTTTCGACCAGCCCGCCACCGACGGGTTGACGATCGGCGCAAACGCCGAGGCGCTCTTATAGGTTTCGGGATTGTTGAGCGCGATGGTGAGCGCGCCGTGCCCGCCCATGGAATGGCCGGTAATGCCCTGACGGCTCATATCCGCCGGAAAATGCGCGGCGATGATCGCCGGCAGTTCCTGCGTGACATAGGAATACATGCGGTAATGATCCGCATAGGGCGCTTGCGTCGCATCGACGTAAAAGCCCGCGCCGGAGCCGAACTGCCAGTTCTCCTTTTCATCGGCCACATCCTCGCCACGCGGCGAGGTATCCGGCAGAACGATGATCAAGCCCAACTCGGCGGCAAGCTGGCGGTACTCACCCTTGTCCATGCAATTGGCATGGGTGCAGGTGAGACCTGAGAGATACCAGAGAACCGGCAGCTTTTCGCCTTCGGCATGCGGCGGCACGAAGACGGCGAAGGTCATCGGCGTCTTCGTTTCAGTCGACAGGTGACGATAGACGCCCTGAATGCCGCCATGGGCCTTGGCGGTGGAAATCGTTTCCAGTGTCATGACGGGCCTCAATAAACCACGACCGAACGGATCGACTTGCCTTCATGCATCAGGTCGAAGGCGGTGTTGATCTCGTCAAGCGGCATGGTGTGGGTGATGAGGCTGTCGATATCGATCTTGCCTTCCATGTACCAGTCGACAATCTTCGGCACGTCGGTGCGGCCACGCGCGCCGCCGAAGGCCGAGCCCTTCCAGACGCGGCCCGTCACCAACTGGAACGGACGGGTGGAGATTTCCTGACCCGAGGGGGCGACGCCGATGATGATCGATTCCCCCCAGCCGCGATGGCAGCATTCCAGCGACTGGCGCATGGTGTGAACATTGCCGATGCATTCGAAGGAGAAATCCGCGCCGCCGCCGGTGATGTCGACAATCGCTTCCACCACCTTGTCGTGGCCCACTTCATTCGGGTTGACGAAATGCGTCATGCCGAACTTCTTCGCCATCTCGACCTTGGAGGGGTTGAGGTCCACACCGATGATCTTGTCGGCGCCGACCATGCGGGCACCCTGAATGACGTTGAGGCCGATGCCGCCCAGACCGAACACCACGACATTGGCGCCCGGCCAGACCTTGCCCGTGTAAACCACAGCGCCGATGCCGGTCGTTACGCCGCAACCGATGTAGCAGATCTTGTCGAAGGGGGCGTCCTCGCGCACCTTGGCGACGGCGATTTCCGGAAGAACCGTGAAGTTCGAGAAGGTGGAGCAGCCCATATAGTGGAACACGTCGCCGCCATCGCAGGTAAAGCGCGTCGTCTTGTCGGGCATCAAACCCAGCCCTTGCGTGCCGCGAATGGCGGTGCACAGGTTGGAGCGCTGCGAAAGACAGGTTTTGCAGCCACGGCATTCCGGCGTGTAGAGCGGGATCACATGATCGCCCGGCTTCACGGAGGTGACGCTCGCACCCACTTCGCGCACGATGCCGGCCCCTTCATGGCCGAGGATTGCCGGAAACTTGCCTTCGGAATCAAGGCCCGACAGCGTGTAGGCATCGGTATGGCAGACACCTGTCGCCATGATTTCCACCAGAACCTCACCGGCCTTCGGGCCGCCGATCTCGATGGTCTCGATGGTGAGCGGCTTGTTCGCTTCCCATGCAACGGCGGCGCGACTTTTCATGGTTCTGTCTCCTCGGGTTTTGGCTGCAGCCCTATTTCAGATAGGTGCGCAGAATTTTCATGACGGCATCCAGATCACCGTCGATTTCATCGTGAGGAATGACCTGCCCGGCCCGGCTTCCCAGCGTTTCGCGCAGATGGATTTCCAGCACTTCGGCCATCAATCCGCCCACGGCCCCGCGAAGGGCGGCAATCTGCTGCAAAAGCAGGCTGCACTCGGTACCCGCCGCCACGGCGCGTTCCAGCGCCTCGGCCTGGCCCTTGATCCGTCTCAGGCGGACCTGTGCACGCTTCTTGTCTTCCGGAGAATGGGGCATGGTTTCCTCTTCACGGTCGAACTTAATGATACTCCATGGGGTATGTCAATATACTTGGGGGAGTATATGGATATCGCCTCTATCCGCAAGCAACCGCCTCCGCCTCAGCCCGAATCGCCTGTGTCAGCAGCGTCAAGGGCAGTGATGGCACCGAGTCGGCGCGCACCGTCAGCCCCACCGGTCCGCGCGTCTCCTGCGTCGCGATCGGCAAGGCGACCAGCCTGCCATCGGCGATATCTCCGGCCACAACGCCCTCGGAAATAATCCAAACCGCATCACTCATGCGCAGGAAGGCACGCCCGAAGGCATCGGAAACCGTTTCGATCTGCGTAACCGGCGCGGGAATGCCGTGGGCAATCAGGAACTGCTCAACGATCGGGCGGATCACCGAATTGCGCGTCGGCATCAGCACCGGGAACTCACCCAGCCGTTCGAACACGTTGATGCCCGGTTCCAAAAGCGGATGCCCGGCCCTCACAGTCAACAACACACGCTCTGAATAGAGGTGCTCAAATGAAAGGCCGGTCATTTTCTCAGGGGCCGCCAGACGCCCGACGACGAGATCAAGATCGCCCATCCGCAACTGTTCGAGAAGAACGGCATTTTCCCCCGTCACGACCTTAACGGGGCTGCCCGTGCCCTCGGCCAGAAAGCGCGAAATGGCGTGTGGCATAATGCGGGCGGACACCGTCGGCAAGGCTCCGACACGCACTGGCGGCCCGGTGCGGGCGCTTTCCTTGGCAACGGAATCAACGGCTTGGCGCAGCGCTGTCAGCGTCGCGCCGGCATAGCGCATGAAGACCTCTCCATGGCTTGTGAGGCGGATACCGCGGCCATCGCGCTCAAGCAACGCAACAGCGAGGATGTCTTCCAGTTCGCGGATTGTCTTCGTCACCGCGGGCTGGCTGATATGCAGAAGCTCTGCCGCCCGGTTCACGCTTTTCTGGCGCGCAACTTCCATGAAGGCTTGCAGATGGCGGAACTTGATCCGCGGATCGATGGGCAGAACCATAACTCACCGGTTATTTATATCGCACTAAATGTCATTTTACTTAACCAAAGCCTCGATGCAATATCCTTGGCAAGAGGAGACCACCATGCATTTTCTGACCGTTGGCGATGCCGCGATCCATTACCGCGCCGAAGGACTGGGAACGGGCAAGCCCGTCATCGCCTTCGTGAACTCGCTGGGCACGGATTTCCGCATCTGGGATGCGGTGATGGCGGAACTGGGCAACGCCTACGCCTATGTGCTGCACGACAAGCGTGGCCACGGCCTTTCCGGCATGGGTGAAACGCCATACTCGATCGAAACCCATGCGGATGATCTCATCGCGCTGCTCGACCATCTTGGCGTTGAAAAAGCTGTCATCTGGGGGCTTTCCGTGGGTGGGTTGATTGCGCAAGACCTCTGTGCCCGCCATGCGCACCGGGTGCACGGACTCGTTCTTTCCAATACGGCGCACAAGATCGGCACGCCCGATATGTGGAACGCCCGTATTGGAACCATCAGCGCAAACGGCCTTTCCGGCATGATCGACCCCATCACGGAGCGCTGGTTCACGCCCGCTTTCCGTACGGATGACAATGCGCTTTATGCCGGTTGCCGTGTAATGCTCGCCCGACAGCCGGTCGATGGCTATTGTGGAACCTGCGCGGCCATTCGCGATGCTGACTACACCGAGACAACGACACGCATCCGTGTTCCGACCCTTTGCGTGGTCGGCGATCAGGACGGCTCGACGCCGCCGGACCTCGTGAAATCTCTGGCGGCGCTCATCCCCGGCAGCCGTTTTGCCGAAATCGCCGCCTGCGGCCACATTCCTTGCGTTGAGCAGCCCGTCGCCTACGCCCAAACAGTTGTCGCCTTCCTTTCATCCCTGCCGGAGCACTGAGTATATGACCGAGACCCAAAAGCCCTCCGAGCGCTACCTAAAAGGGATGGAAACCCGCCGTTGCGTGCTGGGGGACGCCCATGTGGACCGCGCCAGCGCCAATGCCACAGCCTTCGACCAGCCTTTCCAGACGCTGATTACCGAAGCGGCCTGGGGAACCGTCTGGTCCGGCACACACTGGACCAAGCGGGAGCGCTCCATGGTGACCATCGCGCTTCTGGCCGCGCTGGGACAGGACGAGGAAGTGGCGATGCATGTGCGCGCCACCGCCAATACCGGCGCGACGGAGGAGGACATCCGTGAGGCGCTGATGCATGTGGCGATTTATGCCGGGGTTCCGGCTGCCAATCACGCGTTCAAAATCGCCAAGCTTGCGCTTGCTGAACGCAACGCCAATACTTCGTTGAAGGAGGAGACGAAATGAGCAACCGACCGCCCGAAACCGGGCCATTCTTCGCGCGTGACCGCGACATGCACCCACCGGCCTACGCACCGTGGTACAAGACCACGATCCTGCGTTCGCCGCAGCGCGCACTCATTTCGCTGGAAGGCACCAAGAGCGAGATCACCGGCCCGGTCTTTGGCCACGGCATGCTGAACCCGCTCGATAACGATCTCATCCTCAACTATGCCAAGCCGGGTGAAATGCCCATCGGCCCGCGCATTCTGGTGCATGGCCGCGTGCTTGACGAGCGGGGCATGGGCGTTCCCGGCGCGCTGGTGGAATTCTGGCAGGCCAATGCCGGCGGTCGCTACCGTCACAAGAAGGAAACCTACCTTGCGGCGGTCGATCCGAACTTTGGCGGCGTGGGTCGCACGATCACCGACGAAAACGGCTATTACTGGTTCAAGACGATCCAGCCCGGCCCTTATCCGTGGCCGAATGGCGTCAACGACTGGCGCCCCGCCCACATCCACTTCTCGATCTTCGGCCACGGCTTCCAGCAGCGCCTGATCACGCAGATGTATTTCGAGGGTGACCCGCTGATCTGGCGTTGCCCGATCGTCAAGACGATCCCCGACGAAAACGCCATCCGCCAGCTGATTGCGCCGCTCGACATGCAGGCCACCATTCCGATGGATATGCGCGCCTACAAGTTCGATATCGTTCTTCGCGGCCGCCGCTCCACCTTCTTCGAGAACCGCCCGGAGGGCAACTGACATGGTTCAACCACTTGGCTACCTCAAGGAAAGCGCCTCGCAGACGGCAGGTCCTTACGTTCACATTGGCTGCACGCCGAACTTCGTCGGCATCCATGGCATTTTCGACAAGGACCTCGGCTCCGGCGCGCTCTATAACGACCAGACGCGCGGCACCCGCATCACCATTCGCGGCACCGTCTATGACGGCGGCGGCAATCCGCTGAAGGACGCGCTGGTGGAAATCTGGCAGGCCGATGACGCAGGCTTCTACAACAGCCCGAGCGAAACACGCGGCGCAGCCGATCCGAATTTCCTCGGCTGGGGACGTTCGCCCGGCGACATGGACACCGGCGAATTCGTTTTCGAGACGATCAAGCCGGGTCGAGCGCCCTTCAAGGACGGTCGCTGGATGGCCCCGCACGTCACCTTCTGGGTCGTGGCGCGCGGCATCAATATCGGCCTTCACACGCGCATGTACTTCCCCGAAGAGGAACAGGCGAATGGCGAAGATCCGGTCCTCGCACGCATCGAGCACAAGAACCGCATTCCGACGCTGATTGCGACGAAGGAAGGCGACAACACCTATCGTTTCGACATCCGCCTGCAGGGCGATGGCGAGACGGTGTTCTTCGACATCTGAGGACATCATGGGCCTTTCCGCCTTCGACCATCCCTTCCTTTCGGGTCTGTTCGCAGACCCGGATATCGCCGCCTTTTTTTCCGCCGAGGCAGACATTGCTGCCATGCTGCGGTTTGAGACGGCGCTTGCCGAAGCCGAAGCCGAATGCGGCGTCATCGCTCCGCAACTGGCCGAGGCTATCGTCGCGCAACTGGCCGGGTTCGCCCCGGACGTGGCGCTTCTGGCTGAGGGCGTTTCCAAGGATGGCGTGGTCATTCCCGAGTTTGTGCGGCAATTGCGCCGGACGGTCGGAGAGGCGGCGGAAAAGGTTCACTTCGGGGCCACCAGTCAGGATGTCATCGACACGAGCCTGATGCTGCGCCTGAAGGCGGCCACGAACATTCTTACGGCACGGCTCGCGACTGTGGTCGCGGGCCTTTCCGGCCTCGAAGCGCGCGATGGCCAGAACCCGATGATGGGTTACACCCGCATGCAGGCGGCGATCCCGATCACCGCAAGCGAGCGTATCGCCAGTTGGAAAGCGCCGCTCGAACGTGCAACCGAGCGTTTCGCTGCCTTCGCGCAGACGGGTTTTGCCATACAATTTGGCGGCGCGGCGGGAACGCTCGAGAAATTCGGCGACAAGGGTCCGGCTGTCCGGGCCGCTCTTGCCCGCAGGCTTGACCTCGTTGACCGTCCGCAATGGCACAGCCAGCGCGACGGACTGGCCGAGTTTGCCGCATTGCTGTCGCTCGTGACCGGAAGCCTTGGCAAGTTCGGTCAAGATGTGGCGCTGATGGCGCAATCCGGTACAGCCATCCACCTGACAGGTGGCGGCGGTTCTTCCGCCATGCCGCACAAGCAGAATCCGGTGGCGGCCGAAGTTCTGGTGACGCTTGCCCGCTTCAATGCCTCGCAACTGGCCGGGCTTCACCACGCGCTGGTTCATGAACAGGAGCGTTCCGGCGCGGCCTGGATGCTGGAATGGCTGATGCTGCCGCAGATGGTGCTGGCGACAGGCGTGGCGCTTCAGACCGCACTCACCCTGACGACGCGCATTGCAAAACTGGGTGGCGAAAAGACCTGAAGAGGGAATAACGCCCTCTTACCGAGCGATATGATTACCCCGCGCAGCCTCTTCGCGGGGTGAGCGCCGTTGAACCAAAAGGGGCTTCGTGCGTTTAATTACATATTGATTTTACATTGTTTTTCGGTTTTTGAATTTCATCAAAAATGTGCATTCCGGCCTGTTTTTCGCCACCCAACAGACTTGACATTAAAATGAACTAACTGGTACAAACAATCATGGTCAGAGGGACGGATGCACTGAGGAGACGCATTCCACAAAGCCCCGACGAACCAAGGGAGTGATGTCGAAGTCCACTGGATTTCGCGAGGAGGTGTGCAGGCCGGTCCTGTCGGATTGCTGAAGGCGGTGCCCTGCAAGATGCCGGGCATGCCGGGGAACCATCCGGTTCAGCAGCAAGCCGCAAGGCAAGGTCTGTCGAGGCCCGCAGAACGGGTCCGGAGGAACAATGTCTTACAGTCTCGATTTCTCGGTGGTCGTCGCACGACTGCCCGAGCTTTTGCTCGCCTGCCTTGCGACGATCGGCCTTTCACTGGCTGGCATGTCGCTGGCGACGGTCATCGGCGTCTTGGGTGTCATCGCGCGGCGCTCGCGCTTTCGCCTCCTGCGCGGGCTGGTGATCGGCTTTGTCGAACTGATCCGCAACACGCCTTTTCTGGTGCAAATCTTCTTTATCTTCTTCGCTCTGCCGCAGCTTGGCCTTCGGCTGAACCCGACCGTGACCGCCATCATCGCTTTGGGTCTGAATGGCGGAGCCTATGCTATTGAAATCATTCGCGGTGGCGTTGATGCCATTCCGAAAGGCCAGGTGGAGGCGGGGCTTGCACTTGGACTGCACAGGGCGCAGATCTTCCGCCACATCATCCTGAAGCCGGCGCTTCGCACCGTCTATCCGTCGCTCACCAGCCAGTTCGTCATGCTGACCCTGACGACCTCGGTCTGCACTTCGATTGCCGCTTATGAGTTGACATCGGTCGCGCAGAAGATCGAGGCGGATACGTTCCGTTCGTTCGAGGTCTATTTCTCGATCACGATCCTCTACTTGATCATTTCCTCGCTGATGATGGGCATTTTCGCGCTCATCTCCCGCTTTTCTTTCAACTATCCGGTCAAGTGAGGAGAAGACCATGGCAAGCATCGGCCCCAACGAACTTTTCTTCCTGATGCAGGGCCTGAAATGGACCCTCGCGCTCACACTGGTCGGCTTCATCGGCGGCGGCCTGTTCGGCCTCATCGTTGCGCTCACCCGCACGGCACAGAACGATCTCGTCCGCCGCACGACAACCGGTTACATCGCCGTCTTTCAGGGCACGCCGCTCCTGATGCAGCTTTTCGTCGTCTATTACGGCGTGGCGCTGATGGGCTTCAACGTGGACGCCTGGGTGGCTGTTGCCATTGCCTTCACGTTGCATGCCAGTGCCTTTCTCGGCGAAATCTGGCGCGGCGGCATCCAGGCGGTGCCGAAGGGACAGACCGAAGCCGCCAAGGCCCTCGGCCTGCATTACGTCTCGATGATGAAGGACGTCATCCTGCCGCAAGCCTTCAAGATTTCGCTTCCGGCCACGATTGGCTTTCTCGTGCAGCTCATCAAGGGCACGTCGCTCGCAGCCATTGTCGGCTTTGTGGAATTGTCACGCGCCGGACAGATCGTCTCGAACCAGACGTTTCGCCCGCTCACCGTCTTCGCCCTCGTCGGCGTCATCTATTTCCTGATCTGCTGGCCGCTTTCGCTTTGGGGCGCCCGCGTTGAAAGGCGTCTGTCCACCGCATCCCGCTGAGGACAGGCACCGCATCAAAACCTGGAATGCAAACTTCATCAGCTTTGTAAGGAGGAGCAAAAGATGAAAACCAACCTCAAGATCGGGCGTCGCACCCTGCTCGCCCTCGTGGCAGCCACCGCCGCCTTTCCGTTTCTGACCCCCGCCGATGCTTCGGCTGCATCGCTTGCCGATGCCAAGGCAAAGGGCAAGGTCGTGATCGGCATTCAGGGCGACAACGCGCCCTGGGGCTTTGTGAATTCCACCGGCGTTCAGGACGGCCTCGATGCCGATATCGGCAAGGCCTTCGCCGAACATCTGGGCCTTCAGGTCGAGTTTACGCCGCTCGCCGTTGCCAACCGCATCCCTGCCCTTGTGACCGGAAAGGTCGATGTTCTGTTTGCCACCATGGGCATGACCGCAGAGCGCGCCAAGACGATCCAGTATTCGAAGCCCTATGCCGGCAACGTCCTGTCGGTCTATGGCCCCAAGGACAAGAAGATCGCCGGTTTCGATGACCTGACGGGCATGTCCGTCGGCGTACCGAAGTCGAGCGCCATGGATACTGCCATTACGGCCGGTGCCGGTTCCAAGGCCAATATCCTGCGCTTTGATGATGACGCCGCCAACATTCAGGCGCTGATCGCCGGACAGGTGGAAGCCGTCGGCGGCAACCAGTTCTACGGTGATCGTCTGAACGCCGCAGCCGCTGACAAGTACGAGACCAAGTTCGACCTCGTCACCCTCTATAACGGTGCGGGAACGCGTCCGGGCGAGAAGGACTGGAACGAGGCGATCAACAGCTTCATCGACAAGATCAAGGCCGATGGCACGCTCGCCAAAATCTACGCCAAGTGGATGAAGCGCGATGTTCCGTCCTTCCCGGACGCTCTGCCCGACATCCCCTTCACCGTGAAGTAAGCAAACGGAGGCTCCCATGCCGCAATCCGCCGCCGCACAGGTTCCGCTGATCGCCCTCGAAGGGGTCGGAAAGTGGTATGGAGCCTATCATGCACTCAAAAACATCAACCTGACGGTCAAAAAGGGCGAGAAGATCGTTCTTTGCGGGCCGTCGGGTTCGGGAAAATCGACGCTCATCCGCTGCATCAACCATCTGGAGGAAACCCAAGAGGGAAATATCACGGTGGAAGGCACCACGCTTTCCGACTCCAGCCGCAGCATTGATGCGGTGCGGCGCGAGGTGGGCATGGTGTTCCAGAGCTTCAACCTCTTTCCGCACAAGACCATCATGGAAAACTGCACCCTTGCCCCCATGCGGGTGAAGGGTGTTTCCAAGGCCGAGGCGGAAGCAACGGCGCGCAAATATCTTGAGCGCGTGCGCATCCTCGATCAGGCCGACAAATACCCGGCCCAGCTTTCCGGTGGACAGCAGCAGCGCGCGGCGATTGCCCGTGCGCTGTGCATGGAACCGAAAGCCATGCTGTTCGACGAGCCGACATCGGCTCTCGATCCGGAAATGGTGAAAGAAGTGCTCGACACGATGATCGGTCTTGCCCGTGACGGCATGACGATGATCTGCGTGACGCATGAAATGGGCTTTGCCCGGCAGGTCGCCGATCGCGTGGTTTTCATGGCCTCGGGCGAGATCATCGAGGAAGGCCCGCCGGAGACCTTCTTCAGCAATCCGCAGCACCAGCGCACCCGTACCTTCCTCGGCGAAATCCTCGCCCACCACTGAAGATGGCGGCGGGTTCACCCGCCCCCTTAGAGCATTGTTTTAACGCAGTCCGAACGCAAAGCCGCTGACGCACTTTTGCTGGACATGCTCCAGTTTTCCGTCCGAACGAGAACGGTCCCGATCCATGACAGAACACACTTCCTATCGCGTCGGCCTGATTGGGCGGACCATCCAGCACTCCAAATCGCCGCCGCTGCACATGCGCGAGGGGGCTGCCCACGGTCTCGATTACGTCTATGAACTGGTCGATGCGACGGCCCGCAACCTGCCGGACAGCGCGCTTGGCGACCTGCTCGACGAACTTGAAGCGCGTGGTTTTGCCGGAACGAACATCACCCACCCCTTCAAGCAGGCCGTTATTCCCTTCCTCACCGATCTTTCCGAGGACGCCCGCATGCTGGGCGCGGTCAACACCATTGTGTTCAAGGATGGCAAGCGGATCGGCCACAACACCGACTGGTATGGCTTTTCCGAAAATCTCGTGCGCGGCCTGCCCGGTGCCAGGCTTGACCGTGCCCTGCTTCTGGGTGCCGGTGGCGCGGGCGTTGCCGTTGCCCATGCGGCGCTCAAGCTCGGCATCGGCCATCTCGATATTCTCGATCAGGACAGGGACCGAGCCGAGCGCCTGGCCGCAGAACTCAACGAACGCTTTGGCCAACAGCGCGCCTTTGCGGTTGCCGATGCTGCGGAATCCCTGCCAAAGGCGGATGGCCTCATCAATGCAACGCCGGTTGGCATGCTCGCGCATCCCGGCATTCCCGTTTCGCCCGACCTGCTGGAGTCCCGTCACTGGGTGGCCGATATCGTTTACGTGCCGCTCGTGACGGAACTTCTGGCCGCGGCCCGCGACAAGGGTTGCCGAACGCTGCAAGGCGGCGGCATGACCGTTTATCAAGCCGCCGAAGCATTTCGTCTTTTCTGCGGAAAGCAGCCGGATGACGAGCGCATGACGGCCCATTTCAATGAACTTTGCGCTGAAGAGGCCCGATCATGAGCCTGTTTTACGTCCTGAATGGCCCGAACCTTAATCTTCTCGGCCAGCGTCAGCCCGAAATTTACGGCTACGAGACCATGGCCGATGTGGAACGCAATTGCCGGGCGCTGACAGACGCCGCCGGGCATCAGCTGTTCTTTGCGCAGAGCAACCGGGAATATGAGCTGATCGACTGGATTCATGAAGCGCGCGGCAAGGCGGCGGGCATCGTCATCAATCCCGGTGCCTTCACCCACACCTCAGTCGCCATTCTGGATGCGCTCAATGCCTTCGAGGCCCCGGTGATCGAGGTTCACATCTCAAACATCCACAAGCGCGAGGTTTTTCGCCACCATTCCTATGTCTCGACGCGAGCCGAAGGCGTGATCGCCGGGTTGGGCATCGAGGGTTACGAAATGGCGCTTCGCCATCTCATCAATCGTCTTGCACGCGGGTAGGAATATGGTCTGGCCGCAGCACATAGCGCAGTACCATCTCCGCCACATGGGCCGAAAGCCGCTCTTGCCCGTCGTCTGTGAACAATTCACCGCCGAAAATATGGGAGAAGGTGGCGCTGTTCGAGACGTTGAAGAAGGACAGCGCGCTGATCTGCCAGTGCAGTTCCAGCGGATCGACGCCAGTGCGAAACACGCCGCTTTCCTGACCGCGCTTCAAAACGCCCTCCAGCGCTTCAATGGCCGGGCGATTGAGGCCGCGAATGGTCTGGGAAACCTGCATGTGACGGCCATGGTGGATGTTCTCGATCATCACCATACGGATAAAATCGGGATGGCGGCGATGGTGATCGAAGGTGAACCGGCAGAGCCGCTCAAGCGCCGCCTGCGGGTCAAGCCCATCCAGTTCAAGGTCGCTTTCGCCGCCGCGCACCTTGCCATAGGCCTCTTCCAGAACGCGCTGGTAAAGCCCCTCCTTGTCGCCGAAGTAGTAATAGATCATGCGCTTGGATGTGCGCGTGCGGGCCGCAATTTCGTCAATGCGCGCGCCGGACAAGCCGTTTTGGGAAAATTCCTCCATCGCAACGGTGAGAATATCGCGGCGCACCCCTTCGGGATCGCGCTTGGCCACCTTGGCGGGTCGTTCCTTGGCCGTGGCGTTTTCCTCTTTCATCGCATCCCCCCGCTCATCCGGCTGCTTCGCGCCGGAATCTTATTAACCAAGCAGTACATAAGGCCAGAAAGGAAGGCAATATGGCAGCCCCGGCGACTAAAGGACTAGGCGTTCCGATGCGCACGTCGATTGCGACCGTTTCGATCAGCGGCGAATTCCCGGACAAGCTCGCTGCCATTGCCAAGGCGGGCTTTTCCGGCGTCGAGATTTTCGAAAACGATTTCCTGACTTTTGATGCATCTCCGCGCGAAGTGGCCAAAATGGCCCGGGACCACGGGCTGGACATCACGCTCTTCCAGCCATTTCGCGATTTCGAGGGGATGCCGGAGCCGCATCGCACCCGTGCTTTCGAACGCGCCGAGCGCAAGTTCGACATTATGGGTGAGCTTGGCACCGATCTTATGCTGATCTGCTCCAACGTTTCGCCCGTCTCGCTCGGTGGCATCGACCGGGCGGCGGCGGATTTCCATGAACTGGGCGAGCGGGCGGCCAAACACGGTGTGCGTGTCGGTTACGAGGCGCTCGCCTGGGGTCGCCATGTCAACGACCACCGCGATGCATGGGAAATTGTGCGACGCGCCGACCATACGCAGGTCGGAATCATTCTCGACAGCTTCCATACACTTTCGCGCAAGATCGACCCGAATTCGATCCGCTCCATTCCCGGCGACAAGATTTTCATCGTGCAACTCGCCGACGCGCCGCTTTTCGACATGGACCTGCTCTACTGGAGCCGCCACTTCCGCAATATGCCGGGAGAAGGCGACCTGCCGGTGGTGGATTTCATGCGCGCCGTGGCGGCGACCGGCTATACGGGGCCGCTTTCGCTGGAGATTTTCAACGACCAGTTTCGCGGCGGACATGCCCGGGCGCTGGCCGAAGACGGCCACCGCTCGCTCGTCTACATCATGGATCAGGTGAAGCGGCAGGAGCCTGACATTCGCATCGCGGTTCCGGATATGCCCGACCGCATCACCGCGCATGGCGTTGAGTTTGTCGAATTCACCACCGCCCCGGCGGAAAAGGCCAATCTCGCCAGCCTGCTCGGCACGCTTGGCTTTAACAGGGTCGCCAGACATCGCACGCGCAGTGTCGATCTATATCGACAGGGCGACATTCGCATCGTCATCAATACCGACCAGACGGGGGACAGTTTTGCGGTATCGTCCTATTCCGTGCACGGCACGAATGCCTATGCCTTTGGCATGAAAGTCGACAATGCCATGGACGCCCTGAAGCGAGCGGCGGCCCTTGGAGCGACCACCTTTTCCGAGCCGCGCAAAGCGGGCGAAGTCCACGTTCCGGCCATTCAGGGTGTTGGCAACGGGGTGATCTATTTCCTCGATGACAGCGCGAAACTTTCCACGATCTGGGACGCGGAATTTGTGCCCGTCGAAGAAGAGGCGGCGCAACCAACGGCCGGTCTCACGCGCATCGACCATCTGGCGCAAACCACCCATTACGACGAGATGCTGACCTGGCTTCTCTTCTACACGTCAATCTTTTCGACCCGGCGCACGCCGATGGTCGACGTGGTCGATCCCGGCGGACTGGTGCGAAGCCAGGCGATTGAAAGTGTGCCGGAACCGACCTTCCGCCTGACGATGAACGGCGCGGACAGCCGAAAGACCTTTGCCGGGAAATTTCTCGCCGAAGGGTTTGGCACCAGCATTCAGCACATCGCCCTTGCGACGGATGATATTTTTGCAACCGCCAACCGGCTGGCCGAACTCGGTTTTGAAGCGCTGCCTATTTCGCGCAACTACTATGATGATCTGGAAGCACGCTTCGGCCTCGAGCCCGCCTTTTCCGATGCGCTGCGCGCCGCGAGCATCCTTTATGACCGCGACGACCGTGGTGAATATTTCCAGATTTACAGCAGAACCTTCGCGGAGGGTTTCTTCTTCGAAATCATCGAGCGGCGCGGTGCATACGGCGGATACGGGGCTATGAATGCCCCGTTCCGGATTGCCGCCCAGCGTCGCCTTTCGGGCCCGGCGGGCATGCCACGTGGATAAGCTCTTAAGCCAGTGGCGACAGGTCCACCTGAACCGACGCGCCGCGTTCAGCCGCCAGTCGAATGGCATCGAGAACAATCAGATTGGCCGTCGCGTCGCGGGCCGACACAAGCGGGTCTCCACCCTTTCGGATCAGCGTATCGAAATGGTCGAGCTGCTGCTCATAGGGGTCCGCATGGGTCACGGGAAGCTGCAAGGGCTTGAGCACTCGGGTCCAGTCCGGCGCACCTTCCGGCTCCCAGAGCGTCAGGTCAGGCAAGGAGAGACCGGCATGACTACCGGCATAATGATGGGCGGTAACGGGGTGAGCGGGGAAGCGCACCGGATTTTCGCCCGCCGACAGATCCCAGGCCCAGGGACCATTGGCGGCATCGGAGATGCAAAGCGTGGCGAGGCCACCGCACACGAAAGTCAGGGCGACGGCAGCGCTGTCTTCCACGGCGAAGCCCCGGCGCGCATGGCTGGCGATCGCCTGAACGCTTTCGATTTCGCCGAAGAAGTGGCGCAAAAGATCGATCTCGTGGACGAGATTGATGAGAAGCGGCCCTCCGGCCCCCGGCGTTCTGCGCCAGGCCGCATCGAAATAGGATGGCGGCTTGGCCAGTGTACAGGTGACGTTGGCCATCACCAGATCGCCGATCCGGCCCGCATGGATCGCCGCATGGGCGGCGCGGATGATGGGGTTATGGCGGCGGTGATGGCCGATCAGAAGCGGCACGCCGGTGCGTTCGCCAACCTCAATCAGACGCAACGCCGAGGTGAGACTCTCAGCCACCGGCTTTTCAAGGAGAACGGGCATGCCCGCTACCAGAAGTACGGCAGAGATCGGCAGATGGGTCTCGTTTGGGGTCGCAACGATAGCGGCTTCAGCCAGACCGGATGCGGTGAGCGCGGCCACATCAGGCAGGCAAGGCACCCCGAGCGACTGGGCAAGCGCCACGCCGCCCGGTGCCGGATCGACCAGTGCACTGAGGCGCAAAGCCTTGGATTTGGCCAGCGTTTCAATGTGTGTGCGGCCAATGGCCCCTGCCCCGATTACGGCAACGCCAATTTTTTCAACCATGGAATCCCTCCCTTATTTGTGTCCGGGATCATAACAAGCAAAAATCAAAACGGAATTAAAGTTTAATCTTGAATATCATTCCATTCTTTGCAATGGTCTGGATCAAGGTTGAGGACAACAGCAAGACCGGGAGGGTCGCATGCGCCGTCAAGCACTGAACCGCACGACCGTCAGCCGGTCAAAACGGGTTTGCATTTTGAAGCCGGGCAAGGAGACCGGGGCATGAGCCGCATCCTTGTCACAGGCGGCACCGGCTTTGTCGGACTGCGCACCCTTGCCGCCCTTCATGCCGAGGGCAATACGCTACGCATTTTTGATCTGATGCCGCGCCCCGAACGTATTGCCGCCGGAATTCCGGTCGAGGTGGTTAGCGGCGACATTACAGACAGCAGTGCTGTTCAAGCAGCAGCGCAAGACTGTGATGGAATTGTCCATCTCGCCGGACTGATGACCGTCGACTGCGCCCGCGATCCGGCGCTCGGCGCGCGTGTCAATCTGATCGGCAGCCTCAATGTGTTCGAGGCGGCAAAGGCCCGTCGCCTTCCCGTGGCCTACCTGTCCACCGCAGGCGTCTTCGGCCCGCAGGATGCGACGCACCCCCTTCCGATGACCATCTACGGCGCGACGAAGCTTGCCGTGGAGGGTGCCGCAAGGGCCTTCTTTATGGATCACGGTGTTCCAAGCCTTGGGCTTCGCCCCTACATTATCTATGGGCCGGGTATCAGCTCCGGCATTGCGGCTGGCCCGTCCATTGCGATCGACGCCAGCGTGCGCCGCGAACCCGCAACGATCCAGTTTTCCGGCCGTGTCGGCTTTGTGTATGTGGACGATGTGGCCCGCCTGCTGGCGACCGCGATGCGCGCACCCTTGACCCAAGCGACCGTTCTGACCATGGCGGGCGACACCGCCGAGATGGATGATTTCGTGGCTGAACTGGCACGCCAATCCGGCTTTGACGGCATATCCGTCAGTGGTTTGCCGCTGCGCATTCCCGCCGATCTGGTGTCCGACCAGGTTCCACCGGTTTTCGGCGACCAGCCGGTGACTTCGGTCGCCAACGGGATTTCGCGCGCGCTGGCCGAACTGAAAAATCTGACTGACGAAAAGTCCAACGTTTCGTCCTCATCGTCCATTTCCCGGATGCGAGGGCCATGATTTTGTCAATCATCAAATGAGGCCCGTCATCGAGGGCGCACCGCTCAGCGAAGTCAGCCTCAAGCTGAAGGCTCATTTGCCGCGACCTTGAACCGTCGTGCATCAGGAGGAAAAGCCTGAACCCAATTCGCAGCCACCGGTGAGGAGACCGGTGGTTGCGTTCCGAAGGGCGGCCCCATCGGGTCGCACCCCAAGGACGATGCAAACGATCATTATCGGGAGGATTTCAATGATCAAGAAACTGCTGTCTGCAACCGCCATGGTTCTGGCACTGGGCGCCATGCCTGCACTCGCTGACCTCAAGGTCGGCTCAATTGTCGAACTGTCTGGCCCGGGCGCTGCTGCCGGGACCAACTTCCGCGACGGCGTCCACATGGGCTTTGAAGAAATCAACGCTCAGGGTGGCATTCTCAAGGAAAAGGTGGAAATCCTTGAATATGACAGCCAGACCGACCCGCAGGTCTCGCGCGCCCTCGTTCAGAAGGCCATTGACGAAAATGTCTATGCCATCATGGGCACCGTCTTTTCCTCGTCTACCGTCGTCAACATGATGGTTGCCAAGCAGTATGGCATTCCGCAGTTCACCGGCTCGGAAGCCCCTTCGATCACGGCTAAGGGCAATCCCTATATCTTCCGCACCGCCTTCGGTTCGCAGAAGGGCGTGCCGAAGCTCGTGAAGTACATGGTCGACAAGATGGGCGTGAAGAAGGTGGGCGTGGCCTGGGCCAACACCGAATTCGGCAAGGGCGGTCATCAGGCATTTATCGATGAAGCCAAGAAGGCCGGTCTGGAAATCGTCGTCGACGTGCCGTCCGAACAGGCGCAGGCCGATTTCTCCGCCGACGTTCTGAAGCTCAAGAACTCCGATGCCGATGCCTTCTTCGTCTACTACACCGAGGAAGAAAGCGCCCGCTTCCTGCGCGAAGCCCGCAAGCAGGGCATTTCCAAGCCGCTGCTCGGCGAAACCACGCTCGTCGGCCACAAGGTGATCGAACTGGCCGGTGAGGCCGCCAACGGCGCTGCCGGTCACGTCGGCCTGACGCCGGATGCCAATGTTCCGGCACTCAAGGAGATGGTTGAGCGCTTCAAGGCCAAGTACAAGTACACGCCGGATCACAACGCCATCAAGGGCTACATCGGCGCCTGGACGCTGAAGTATGTGACCGAACTGGCTGGCAAGCCGGATAGCAAGGCGATCGCCGAAAAGCTGCACGGCCTGACGCTGAAGGCGTCGGAATATCCGGGCGTTCTCATGGATGTCAGCTGGGATGACACGGGTGAAATGTCGCGCGAGAGCTTCTTCGTGAAGGTCGAGAACGGCAAGCAGGTCGTGGACGCCATTCTGCCCCCGAACTGAGCCCCAAATCCTTCAAAAACGGACCGGTGACGGATTTCGTCGCCGGTCTCCCCATCCCCGTTCGCTAAGCCGACCAACAGCCGTTTAGGACATACTCATGGCCGAGCTTCTTCAAATTCTGATTTCCGGCTTGGCCGCCGGTTCCATCTATGCGCTGGCCGCCGTGGGTTTTACCCTGCTCTGGCAGGCATCGCAGACGATCAATTTCGCGCAGGGCGAATTCGTCATGCTGCCCGCGTTCTTCGTGCTGATCGGCATGACCGTTTTCGGGCTGCCGCTCTGGCTCTCCATTTTCCTCGGCCTTGGCCTGGCGCTTCTCATTCTCGGTGTCGCCTTCAAGCGGTTGATTGTCGAGCCAATGCTACCGCATGGCACGCTGCCGCTCGTGATCGCTACCATCGCGCTCGGCCTTCTGATGAAGGAAAGCGTCAAGGAGTTTTATGGCGCGACGGCACAGCCCTTCCCGCCCATCTTCCCGCAGACGGTCTATCATATCGCTGGCGCCAGCGTTTCGGTTCAGGATATCTGCAACTTGATCGTCTCTATGCTGGCCATTGGCGGACTTCAGCTGTTCCTCAGCCGCACACGTACCGGTCGCTGCATGCAGGCTTCGGCCCAGAACCCTGGCGTCGCTGAAATTCTCGGCGTCAACGTCAAGCGCATGGTGCTCTACACCTTCCTGATCAACGCGGCGCTCGCCACCATTGCCTCCGTGCTGATCTCGCCGATCTATCTCGCCAAGTTCTCGAACGGTGAAACGCTTGGCCTCGTGGCCTTCATCGCGGCCATCGTCGGCGGCTTCAACCAGATCCGCGGCGCGCTCGTCGGCGGCCTGCTGATCGGTGTCATCGACAACTTCTCGGCGGTTTACATTTCGGCCCAGTATCGCTCGGCCATGCCGCTCATCCTGCTCATCATCATCATCCTGCTGCGCCCGCAGGGCCTGCTCGGCACCCCGGAAGGGAGAACCGTATGACCCGCCTTCGCCCCGTTCTTCTTGCCCTTGGCATTGCCGCCCTTGTTATGGCTCCCATCGGCCAGGGCAACTACATCGTCTATACGCTGTGCTCGTGGCTTCTCTTTTCCATCGCCGCCATGGGTCTGAACCTGACGCTCGGCTATGCCGGACAGGTGAGCCTCGCACAGGCAGGTTTCATGGGCATCGGTGCCTATATCACCGCACTCATGACGCTTGCCGGTGTTCACTGGATCTTTGCTGTCATCCTGTCGATTACGGCAAGCTTCGCCATGGGCCTTCTGCTGGGCTATCCGGCGCTGCGCGTCCAGCACCACTTCCTCGCCTTCGTAACGCTGGCCTTCAACACGCTGCTGTTTCTTGTGCTGCGCAATGAAGAGGAAATCACCGGCGGCTCCTTCGGCCTCAGCGGCATGGAGCGCCCGATCTTCTTCGGCTTCACGACGGATTCGAACATCGCCTTCTACTACTTCTCGCTCGTCTGCTTCCTGGTGGCAGCCGGAACCCTTTGGTGGATCCTGCATTCGCCGTGGGGCCGCGCTTTCAAGGCGCTGCGCGAAAACCCGGTCCGCGCCGAAAGCCTTGGCCTCAAGGTTCGCCGCCAGACGCTTCTTGCCTTTGCCATTGGCTCGGCCTTCGGCGGTCTTGCCGGAGCGATGCAGGCCCCGCTCGTTCAGTTCATCGAACCGTCGAGCTTTGCTCTCATCCACTCTCTGAAGCTTCTGCTGATGGTGGTGGTTGGTGGTTCTGGCTTCTTCTTCGGCCCGATGCTGGGTGCTGCCGTTGTCATTCTTCTGCCGGAAGTACTGCGCTTTACCGAAGGCTATTACCTCATCATCTACGCCGCCCTGGTCATCGTTCTGATGGTGTTTTCGCCGAACGGACTGATCGGCCTTGGCCAGAAGCTGTTCGACAAGTTCAAGCCCAAGCATGAAGCCCGCCGCGATCTGAAACAGGGAGTCCAGCTGTGAACGCGCATTCTCGCAACACCGACGGACCCATTCTCTCGGTCCGCAATATTTCCAAGCAGTTCGGCGGCATTCGTGCCGTCAACGGGGTCAGCTTCGATGTCCAGCGCGGCGAAATCCTCGGTCTCATCGGACCGAACGGCTCCGGCAAATCAACGCTGTTCAATTGCATTCTCGGCCAGCTTCGCCCGACCGAGGGACATTGCGAGATCAACGGCCAGAACACCGATGGCGTGCGCCCAGCCGACATGTCGCTGATGGGCATTGGCCGCACGTTCCAGCAGCTGTCCGTGTTCCCGAAAATGACGGTGCTCGACAACGTCATCATGGCCGGTCAGGAACATGAGGGGTCGATGCTGTCGCGCCTCTTTGGCAAGCCCGATGCCGGGCTGACGGAAAAGGCCGAACAGCTGATCGAGTTCTTCCGCCTGACCCCTTATCGCGATACGCCTGCCGGTTCGCTTTCTTATGGCCAGCAGAAGCTTGTCGATGCGGCTATGGCCTTCATGGCAGGTCCGGGCATTGTTCTTCTCGACGAGCCTGCAGGCGGGGTGAACCTCACCATGCTCGGCCATCTGAAGGAACGGCTCATCACCTATAACCGCGAGCACGGCACGACTTTTGTCGTCATCGAACACAACATGGAATTCGTCATGTCGCTTTGCACCCGCATCATCGTGCTGGCGCAGGGGGAAATCATTGCCGAGGGGAGCCCGGACGAAATCCGGTCGAACCAGATGGTCATCGACGCATATCTGGGAGGCTGACATGCTGGAGTTGAAGAACATCACGGGCGGTTATGGCCGCATCACCATTCTCAACGGCACGTCCTTCACCATTCCCAAGGCCTCGATCACCACGGTGATCGGGCCGAACGGGGCGGGCAAATCCACCGTCTTCAAGGCGATTTTCGGCCTTCTCAACATCCATGGCGGTGAAATCCTGCTCGATGGCGAGAACGTCACCCGAAAGAAGCCGGCGGAAATGATCGCGCGCGGTGTCACCTACGTTCCGCAGGGTCGCAACGTCGTGCCGCAGCTTTCCGTGCTCCACAATCTGGAACTCGGGGGCATCACCTCCAAGGACCAGACCAAGGTCAAGCAGCGCATGGAAGAGGTCATGGACCAGTTTCCCATGCTTCGCCAGCGCAAGGACCAGAAGGCCATCGAGCTTTCCGGCGGCCAGCAGAAGCAGCTGGAAATCGCCCGCGCCCTGCTGCTTGATCCGAAGCTTATCCTGATTGACGAACCATCGATCGGCCTGTCGCCCAACCTCGTGCAGGACGTTTTCCAGACGCTGATCCGCCTGCGCGACCAAGGTGTGACGATCCTGATGGTCGAGCAGAACGCCAAGGCCGCGCTCGCCATGTCGGATTACGGTCTTGTGCTTGAACTCGGCCAGACGCGTATGTTCGACAAGGCCGACAAGCTTCTGAAAGATCCCCGCGTCGGCCAGCTCTTCCTCGGCGGCCACATCGAGGATGCCGCCTGATCCTCTCTTCCCTCAGGCGCAAAGCAAAAGGCCCGGCGATCATCTCGCCGGGCCTTTCCATTTCACGTTCGGACGATCACCCCGCCGAAGCATCCCCAAAATCGCCGAAGGCCGTCCAGCCGCCATCGACCGGCAGAATAGCACCGGTGATGCCAGACGCAGCGGACGAAGCCAGAAAGGCGACGGCTGCCGCCACTTCTTCCGCCTGGATCAACCGACCGATGGGGGTGCGACGCCGCAGCGTCGGCAGGTCAAGCCGTCCGGCTTCCGCCAGCTTCCTGACCAATGCCGTCTCCACGAAAGCGGGGGCGACAGCGTTGACACGCACGCCCTTGCCCGCCCATTCACACGCCATGGCGCGGGTCATAGCGGCGATGCCAGCCTTGGCGGCGCCATAGGCATTGCGCTTCGGCAGGCCGGTCAGGCCCGCGATGGACGACAGGTTGATGATAGAACCCGCCCCCCGCTCCACCATTCCGCGCCCCACTTCGCGTGACATCAGGAAGGTTCCGGCGAGATGCACATCCAGCACCTTGCGGAAACTCTCCACGCTCTGCTCCAACGTCGGCAGATGCGTGTCGCCAATCCCGGCATTATTGACCAGAACGTCGAAAGGCGCAGACGCGGCTGCCGCCATCGCCTGCGCCTCATCGGTAATGTCACAGGAAAGGCCCTGATGGCCTTCCCCCAGTTCAGCGGCCCGTGCAGCGGCCTTGTCACCATCGAGATCGGCAATGGTGACCCAATAACCCGCAGCGGCCAGCGCCGTGGCAATGGCGAAGCCGATCCCCTCGGCTCCCCCAGTTACCAGTGCATGCCTTTCCTTTCGCAATTCCGGACGCAAAACCGCTTCACACTTTTGCTGGAATTGCTCTTCACGCATAACCCGGCCTCGGCACCAGCCCCATCAGGGTTTGCGACAAGCCGCCATCGACCACAATATCCTGACCGGAAATGTAGGACGCACGGTTCGAGGCGAGGAAAAGGGCGGCGTCCGCCATATCCTGCGGGGTTGCGATCCGGCGCATCGGCACCATGGCCTCGCGCTTGGCTTTCACCGCCTCGTCCCGGTAAAACGGTTCCGACAACGGTGTGCGCACAAGGCCGGGGCTGACCGTGTTCGAGCGAATGCCTTTCGGACCCCATTCATAGGCCAATTGGCGCGACAGCATCAGAATGGCGGCCTTCGAGGCGGAATAGGCCCCGCTGGCCGGCTGGGGATGTGAACCGGCAATGCTCGCCACATGCACCAGCGCACCGCCGCCGCGCGCCATCATACCCTTGCCGAAGGCCTGCGCCGCCGCCAGATAGCCCGTGAGGTTGACGGCCAGCATGGCCGACCAATCGGCCTCGGAAACACTCTCCAGCGGGCCAGGGCGCAAGATCCCGGCATTGTTGACGAGAATGTCGGCACCGCCTGCGGCATCGACCCGTTCAGCGGCGGCTGCAATTTCTCCCGCCTTCGACAGATCACAGACAAGGGTGAAAGCACCATGGCCCAGTTCGGCGACAAGCGGGGCCGTGCGCTCCTCGTCGCGGTCGAGCAAAACGACGCGTGCGCCCTCAGCGGCAAAGGCCCGCGCCAGCGCCTGCCCGATGCCACCCCCGGCCCCTGTGATAACTGCGGTTTTTCCTTCCAGTCCAAGCCAGCTCATGCCACGCCTCCTTCCTGCGTCGATTGTGCTGCGGATGCGGCAAGCGCTCGTCCCGTGATCCAGCCAAAGGTCATGGCAGGCCCAAGCGTGATGCCCGCGCCGGGGTAATTGCCGCCCATGATCGAGGCGCGATCATTGCCCACCGCATAAAGGCCGGGAATGACATCGCCCTGCCGGTCAAGAACTTCACCTGGAACCGTGGTCTTCAAGCCATCGAACGTGCCGAGATCACCCATCTCCATTTTCACCGCATAGAATGGCCCCTGCTCAACCGGTGCGACGCACGGGTTCGGCTTGTTTTCCGGATCGGCGAGATAGCGGTTGAACGAGGTTTCACCACGATGGAAAGCCTCGTCGCGTCCCTTAACCGCACCGCGATTGAACTCGGCAACCGTTTGCTCCAGACCGACCGGATCAATGCCGCAGGCGCGGGCAAGCTCGGCCAGCGTCCGGCCCTTTTTGAGGTATCCCGAGCGCAGCCAGCTGGCGAGCGGCATGGGCGCGGGCTTGGCATGGCCAAGTCCATACTTGCGAATGGTGCGGTGGTCGCAGATCAGCCAGGCCGCCCCTTCCCCGGCGGCAATCATCGCCGCGCCGACATCGTGATAGCTTTCGCTTTCATTGGTGAAGCGCTTGCCGTTCGACAAGACCGCGATCATGCCCGGTTTGTAGCGATCGAGCAGATGCGGAAAAATGCCATGGCCCGGCACGCGGCTCACCGGCATCCAGGCCGCGGGTTCGGAAAATTCAGCGTCAAACGCGCCGCCCACCTCTTCACCAAGACGAATGCCATCGCCCGTATTGCCCTCCGGCACCGGCGAGTAATGCTCTGCCATCTTCCCCGTCAGGTGCTTGTAAACGCCAGCGCGGCGGGCAAGATCATGGGCATAGCCACCGCAGGCCAGAACCACGCCGCGGCGGGCGGTGATTGTGCCGGGTTGATCCCCGCCAATCACGGCACCGGTCACGCGACCATTCTCGGTGGTCAGCTTGAGAGCCGGTGTTTCGGTGAGGATCGGAATAGAGAGATCAAAGCAGCTCTTGGCAAGACGCGCGGCCAGAGCATTGCCGCTCGTCACCTGCACGCCGCGACCATAGCGCACCACTTCACCCGCATGGGCGGCCAGCCGCTTCAGCACGTAGAAAAACGAGGTGACGGACTTGGTGGCGTTGAAGAAGTGCTTGATATCGGCATTCGATGAATTGAACATCATGCCCATGAAGGTGATGGTCGCCAGCGGCGGACGCAGGCGCTTCAGGTTATCGCCGAGCGATGACGTATCGAAAGGGGCTGCCAGCACCGAACGGCCCACATCCACACCACCATCCACGGTCGGGTGGTAATCGGGATAAAGGGTGGGGACGAACTTGACGGACGTTTCCTTCTCGAACCAGTCCAGCATTTGCGGACCGGCATCTAGGAAGGCATCGACGGACTTTGCATCAAACCAGTTGCCGGTTTCGGCCTGCATGTAGCGGCGCGCAGCCTCCCGCGTATCGGCCGGATTGTTGGCCTTGCCGTGGCGATTGCCCGGAATCCATAACACGCCGCCGGAAAAGGCCGTCGTGCCGCCGAAGACCGGCTCCTTCTCGATCACGATCACGGAAAGCCCGTGTTTCTTGGCGGTGATGGCGGTGGCAAGTCCACCTGCCCCCGATCCAATAACGAGCACATCGCAGACACGCTCTTCCTTCTTGTGCCGCTCCATAGGTTCCTCCCTGACTTCTGGCATTGATCTTTGCTAACTTAGGAGAGTGGATCAGACCAATGGACGCACCGGCGCAATTGTTGCACAATTCGCTTGGCAGACATTCGGGAGGAAGAATGGCGAGCGAAGCCCAGAGCGGGATTCCGCATTACTATCTCTATGGCGATCAGGATGCGGACGTTGAACTCGACTTCCTGCACATGGAGCCTATTCGCGACCGCTCCGGCCCGAACGACTGGAGAATTCGTCCGCATGCGCATCCCGATCACATGCAGGTGCTTCTCGTCAAAAGCGGCGGCGGCACCATTCGCATGGAAGACCGGATTCTGCCGATCCCCGCGCCGGGCATTCTTGTTGTGCCCGCTGGTATCGTTCACCAGATCGACTTCAACCCCGGCACGGATGGCTTCGTGGTGACAGCGGCGCTCGGCTGCCTCAAGGCGGCCACCATCGCCGACCCGCGTCTGGCCAAGGCCGCGCAACAGCCGGCGGCCTATCCGCTGGAAGGAACGGGGGTGAACATTGCGGCGGTGCAGGATACGTTTGAATGGCTGCACCGCGAGTTCATCTGGTCAGCACCGGGGCGCCGCACGGCCATCATGGCACAATATATGCGCATCCTCGTGGTGGTGCTCCGGCTTTACGTGACCCATGACGATCCGGGTATGGCGGCCCCCGACCGCGATTATGATCTTCTGGTGCGATACCGCGCCCTTCTTGAAGAACATTTCCGCAATGAACGGTCGCTCACCTTCTACGCGGGTGAAATGGCAGTGACACAGGCCCGGCTCAACGCCGCCTGCAAGGCCCGCGCGGGCAAAACAGCGTCCGATCTGCTCTATGAACGCATCATCATCGAAGCCAAGCGCTACCTCGTCTACACCGAAAGCAGCGTGGCGCAGGTGGCGCACATGACCGGATTTGACGACCCGGCCTATTTCAACCGCTTCTTTACCCAGCGCGTTGGCCTGTCGCCGGGCGCCTTCCGCAAACAAGCCCTGCATCACGACACCTGACGGAGAGCGGACGGCGGCCCTCCGGGTATCGTCCAATCTTTCCGACGCTCCGTCCATTTCCCAAATCGCCTCTCTTGGTCAGTTTGCCGACCATGGGAGGACATCATGATCCATGAATGGCGAAGCTACCGGCTGAAGCCCGGTGCGGCACCGATTTATCTGGCGATGCTGGCCGATGAAGGCCTGCCGCTCGTCACCCGGCACCTGCCGATGACAGGTTACTGGCTGGGTGAAACCGGGCCGCTCAACACCATCCATCATCTGTGGAGCTATGCCGACTGGGCCGAGCGCGAAGCCTGCCGGGCTTCGCTCGCCACCGAGGAAGGCTGGGTCAAGGGTTTCATTCCGCGCGCTTTCGCT
This sequence comes from Pseudomonadota bacterium, assembly GCA_020161665.1. Taxonomy (GTDB): domain Bacteria; phylum Pseudomonadota; class Alphaproteobacteria; order Rhizobiales; family Rhizobiaceae; genus Ectorhizobium. The sequence continues at coordinate 50,928 of JAIUPA010000031.1, forward strand.
CTGGTGGAAGAGCAGGAAAACCGCTTCCTGCGCCTGACCACCTCATCGCCCGCTTTCGACGCAGCACTTGCCGCACGCCGGACCGTCAGGCCTTGCCGCAATGCGGGCGCTCCCTTGATGGCGCGCGAATGCGCCGCGCTGGTTTCCGGTCTGGCGCTCACCGGCTCCGTTGCCGTTTTCGAAACGCTGTCCGGTGCGGCAGGCGGTCCCTTCTCGCTTCTGCCACGCAGTGCCGATCCCGTTCCTGCCGAGCCCCTTTCCGGCGTCAGCCACATTGTGCTGCGCCCGCTTCACTTTTCACCGCTTTGATCATTCTGGGAGGAATACAAGCATGAGACATCAGGTTGTCATCATTGGCGGAGGACCGTCCGGCCTTCTCCTGTCGCTTCTTCTGCGCCGCAAGGGCGTGGACGCCGTGGTTCTCGAACAGCGCACGCGTGATTACGTGTTGGCGCGCATTCGCGCTGGCGTTCTCGAACAGGGCCTTTGCGATCTCTTGCGCGAAGCGGGTGTGGGCAAGCGTCTGGATGCCGAAGGCTTCGTGCATGACGGCACGCTCATCACCGCGCACGGCCAGACCGTCCATATCGATTTCAAGGCGCTGACCGGTTCCAGCGTCACCATTTACGGCCAGACGGAAGTGACCCGCGACCTTTACGATGAACTCGACCGCACTGGCGCGCCGATCTTCCACGAGGCGGAAGGGGTCGAAATCCACGGCGCGGACAGCGATGCGCCCTACGTCACCTTCACGCATAACGGCAAGGGACAGCGCATCGACTGCGACTATATCGCGGGCTGCGACGGTTTCCATGGCGTGAGCCGCCGCACCATTCCCGAAGGCACGCGGCGCGAATATGAACACGTCTACCCCTTCGGGTGGCTGGGCATTCTGTCGGAAACCAAGCCACTGCACGAAGAACTGGTCTATGCCGGGTCGGACCGTGGCTTTGCCCTTTGCTCCATGCGCAATGCGCAACTGAGCCGTCACTATCTGCAGGTGCCGTTGACCGACAAGGTGGAAGCCTGGAGCGATGATCTCTTCTGGGATGAACTGCGCCGCCGTCTGCCCGCTGAACTGGCTGACACACTGGAAACGGGTCCGTCGATTGAAAAGTCCATTGCGCCGCTTCGCAGCTTCATCTCCGAACCCATGAGCTGGGGTCGCCTGTATCTCGCCGGGGATGCCGCCCATATCGTGCCGCCGACCGGTGCCAAGGGTCTTAATCTGGCGGCTTCCGATGTGTATTACCTGTCTCGCGCGCTCATTGCCCGCTATGCCGGAGACGACGGGCTTCTCAAGACCTATTCGGCAACGGCGCTTGCACGTGTGTGGAAAGCCTCGCGCTTCTCGTGGTCGATGACACGCATGCTGCACACCTTCCCGGCGGAAGGCGACTTCCTGCGACGCATGCAGGCTTCGGAGATCGACTATCTGGCGGGCTCGAAAGCCGCACAGACAGCGCTTGCCGAAAACTATGTCGGCCTGCCTTACTGACCCGGACGGACCATCCGTCTGACAGCCCTTTTCGCGGCCCCCTCCTTCGTCATGCCCGGCATCCACCGGGCATCCATGGCCAATTGCGGGCATGGGCCTCCGGTGATCCGGGGGTGACGCAGGACGCGGCGAGTATCCTCACTCGCATGACTTGTTTCCTGCGTCATTTCGCCTTTCCTGCGGATGACCATGGAAAACTCTTGACTATCCGGCACCCTGCGTCAAAAATGGAATGATAATCCAGATTGGAAAACGCATGAGCACGCTCGAAAAATCCCTGTCGATCATCGAACTTCTCGCGGTCAAGCCGGGCGGCATGTCCGTTTCGTCCATTGCCCAAACCGTGAACCAGCCCGCAAGCGGGGTTCATCGCACACTCAACGAGTTGATGCGGCTTGGTTATGTCCGGCAGGTGCAGGATCAGGGCGATTATGCGCTGACGATGAAGCTGGCCGCCATGGGCGTGGGCTTTCTCGGTCGCACCGGGGTTGGCGATGTGGCGCAACCCATTCTCGACCGGTTGGCGCAGACGAGCGGCGAGTTGATCCGCCTTTCGGTGATCGATGGTGACGACCTGATCTGGGTGGCCGTTGCGCAGGGTGCCACCAGCGGCCTTCGCTATGATCCGGGTCAGGAACAGGGTGTCGTCGTGCATCTGGCGTCCAGTTCCGGCGGGCAGGCCTGGCTTTCCTCGATGAGTGATGAGGAAGCGCTGGCCCGCGTCGCGCGTCAGGGACTGACCCGCACCGGCGCACCGGCAAACACCAACTCGCCCAAAACCATTGCCGAGCTTCTGGCGATCCTCGCCGAGACCCGCAAACGCGGCTATGCGGTTGCCGTCAACAGCTACATCGTCGGCATGGCGGCCATGGCGATGCCCGTCGTCAGCAGCAATGGTCAGGTGATCAGTTGCCTGTCGATTGCCGGGCCTGCCGTGCGCATGACGCCGGAACGCATGGCCGAGCTGGCGCCGCATCTGGCACGCGCGGCGGAAGAAATCGGCATGTCGGCCAGCGGTTCACGCTACTTCCCCGGCCTTAACAAGCGCAGTTGAACGAAAAAGGCCCCCATCAACCGATGAGGGCCTTTTTTCTGTCCGGAAAGAGACCTCACTTCAAAGGCGAATTGGCCGTCGGGAAGGCAATGGTCGAGCGCATGTCGGTGGTCAGCCAGTCCGGTCCACCCTTCGGCGGCCAGACGCCCTGCGCTACGGAATCGGCGCGGATCTGACCGCGTTCATTGACCGATGCGAAGGGCCAGATATGCGTCATACGCGGCTTGCCATCGACGCCATACATCGAAATGGTCAGCTTCGAGAGTTCCGTACGGGCCGGAATGGCGGCTTCCCAAGCCTTGATGGTCGGCTCAAGGCCGCCGGTCTTCAGAACATAGGTGCGGAATTCATAGGCCGGACCGAAGGAACCGGTTTCAACCGGCGGCAGGAAGGGAAACGGCGCATAGCCTTCCAGTTCCAACCCGGTCAGCCATTCCGCCGAGCCGAAGGGATTGGCAGCGCGCAGCGTGCGTTCACGCTCGGCATCATAGTCGGCAACGGTCTCGAAGCCACGAAACACCAGCACGCGGTTGAGGACGCCGATGTCAGCATAGAAGATGCCCAGCAGCTTGCCCTTGCCTTCCCGGGCGAAGGTTTCAATAGCGGGGGCTGCCTTGGCGGCTGCACCCATGCTGGTGGAAAGTGTCGCGATTTCATAACGCTGCATGGAAAATCCTTTCGTGAAGCGGGGAGCGCTCAGGCAGCCTGAGCGGAGGAATTGAGCTTGCCAGCGGCATGCTTTGCGATGCGCCAGCCAAACACCATGGCCGGGCCGATGGTGGTGCCCGGTCCGGGATAGGTGCCGCGGAAGATCGAGGCGAGATCATTGCCGCAGGCATAAAGGCCGGGAATGAAAGTTCCCGTTTCATTGAGCACACGACCATATTCATCGCCCGCCAGCCCCGCACTGGAGGCAAGGTCGGACGGGCGAACAGCCATGGCATAGTAAGGTCCGGCCCCGACAGGCCCGAGGCAGGGGTTGGCGCCACCCGCTTCCGCATCGCCGTTGAAGCGGTTCACCACGGTCGAGCCTCGACCGAAGGCCTCATCCACGCCGGACGCCGCAGACCGATTATAGGCATTGACCGTTTCCGACAGCGCCAGCGGATCACAGCCGATTTTGGCCGCCAGTTCGGACAGCGTGCGGCCCGTCACCACATAGCCCGCCTTCAGCATGGCTTTGAGATTGCTCGCTCCGGGCAGGATCATGCCCAGACCATAGCGCTTCATGAAGGCGGCATCGCAGACGAGATGCGCCGGGATCGCACCATGAGCGATCTGCCCCATGGCAAAGTCGTGATAGGAGTTGGCCTCGTTGACGAAGCGACGGCCACGCGCGTCCACGGCAAACAGGCCGGGTTTGGCGCGGTCGAGAATGATGTGCGGCCAGACTGCCATCGAGCCATCGGCACGGCGATATGACGAGCAAGGCATCCACAGCGCAGGGCTGTCGCCACCATCATCGAGACGCGCACCAATCGCGGTTGCGACATTAGCGCCATCGCCCGTGTTGTTCTGCGGTCCCAGCGCATAGTCGCGCGTACCTGGCGGGAAAAGCTTCTCACGGATGGCACGGTTCCAGCAGACACCGCCGGTTGCCAGCACCACCCCCTTGCGCGCCTTGATCCGACGCACGCCGCCGGGACCATCCAGAACCGCGCCGGTGACGCGGCCATTCTCGACGATCAGTTCACGAACACCGGCTTCAAACAGAATCGGCACCTTGGCCTTGCGCAGGCTATACAGCAGGCGCGCCACCAGTGCATTTCCCATCAAAAGACGCGTGCCGCGCTTGTAGGACAGGCGATCAAGCGCATAGCGACCGACGATTTCCAGCGTGGTGCGCAGGTTGGAAAAAGACGCAAAAGGGGAGAGCAAGGCGCCCAGTTCGTTGCGGCCGACCATCATGCCGCCCAGCCCCATGAATTCACGGCGCGGCGGGCGCACGCGGTCGAAATCTTCGCGGCCCAGCAATCTGCCATCGAAGGCCACCGGTCCCAGCGCGCGACCACCATAGGCCGCACCCGGTCCATCCAGATAATCGGGATGGGCAGCGGCGGCGGCAAACTTCACGTCGGTCCTGCGGTCGAGTTCCTCAATGGCGACGGGGCCGGATTCGAGGAAGGCCTCGCGCAAATGCGCACCACCCCGGTTTGCAACGGTCGCCTCCAGGAAGGCGCGCGCATCCTCTATCCTGTCCGGCACACCCGCCAGCTTCGAAAGATGCGTCCCGGGAACCCAGGTCGTGCCGCCCGAGGTCGAGGTTGTACCGCCCACTTGCGCTGTCTTTTCGGCCACGATCACCGACAGGCCTTCAAGGGCCGCAATCAGCGCCGCCGTCATGCCGCCCGCACCGGCGCCGCAGACCAGAAGGTCAACCTCTTCGATCATGTTGCGATTGCTGTCAGACGGCATTTTCTCTCCTCCCGTCAGTGTCTTGCGTCTGCCGCTCGCCCATGGCGATGGTTTCGGCGGCCATAAATCCAAAGGTCATGGCCGGTCCAAGCGTGATACCGCCGCTCGGATAATGGCCGCCCATGATGCTGCTCATATCGTTGCCCGCCGCATAGAGGCCGGGAACCGGCTGCCCTGTGGGGTCGAGCACCCGGGCGGCGGCATCCGTCTCGATGCCCGCAAAGGTGCCAAGGCTGCCCGGCACCACTTTGACCGCATAGAAAGGACCGTTCACGATGGGCGCTATGCACGGGTTCGGCTTGTGGTCGGGGTCGCCCTGCACCCGCTGATAGGGCGTTTCACCGCGATGGAATTGCGGGTCTTCGCCCCGCGCGGCATGGCGATTGAAGGTCTCGACCGTTTCGCCTAGCCCAGCCGCATCGATGCCGCAGCGATGCGCCAGATCGGCCATCGTCGGCGCTTCGATCAGATAGCCGTTTTTCAGGAAGGGACCGATGGAAACGGGTGCCGGTTTGACCGCGCCCAGACCATAGCGACGCAGGAAGCGGCGGTCGCAGATAAGCCACGAAACGGATGGCTCACCCGGCGGGGTGGCGGCAATCATCGCCCGCACGTAATCATGATAAGGCCCGCCCTCATCGGTGAAACGCCGTCCGTTCGCCATCACCGCGATGATGCCCGGCTTGCCGCGTTCCACCAGATGCGGAAAGCGTCCAACACTGCCATCGGCGCGCGGCACGAGCGAAACCGGCGCATAGGCCGCCGCATGGGCAAGCGTTTGCGCGACATGACCGCCGACGCTTTCCGCCAGTCGCAGCCCGTCACCACTATTGTCTTGAGGAGCCGCCGAATAATGCGGTGTGCCTGCCTTAACGTGAGGCAGAAGATCGTTCAAACGCTTGGGATCATGCGGGAAGCCACCGGTGGCCAGAACAACCCCGCAGCGGGCCGTAACCTGAACCTCACCACGTTCCGTTGCCAGGATCGCGCCGGTCACGCGGCTGCCATCGCGCAGCAGACCTTTGGCCGGGGACGCGGACAGTAACATGACACCGGCATCAGCGGCAGACCGTAACAGTCTTGCAATCAGCGCATTACCGTTGACCAGCTGCATGGCGCGGCGATGAACGGCCAGATCCCGGATATGCTTCAACACGCGGCGGGTGACATAGGCAAATGCCTTTACGGACCGCATCGCCGTCAGGAACATGCGCATATCCACGCCGGAGGCGATGCCCATACCCAGAAATGTGGTCTCAGGGATGGGTGGGCGCAGCCGCGTGATCAAGGCTCCCAGATGCCGGCCATCATAGGGTGCCGCCACCACCGAACGCCAGCCGGTGACCGCCCCGGGCAAATGACCGTAAAAATCCGGCACACCACTGCCCACATTGAAATGGACCTCGGTGTTTTCCTCGAAAAAGGAGAGCATACGCGGACCAGCGTCGAGAAACGCGGCAATTTTCGCCTCGTCATACTGGTTGCCAAGCACGGCACGCAGATAGGTTCGCGGCCCTTCCGGGTCTTCGCCATGACCAGCCGCAACGGCGTGGGGCGCATTCGGCACCCACAGCCAGCCGCCGGAATAGGCGCTGGTGCCGCCAAAGGTGTCCGCCTTTTCCGCAACGATGACCTTGAGGCCGCGATGCGCCGCAACCACCGCCGCCGCCAGGCCACCCGCACCTGAGCCAATGACCAGAACGTCACAGGTAATCACCGCACCATGATCCGCAAGAGCCGCATCCTTATCCTTCATTCGACGCCTCCTCCAGAAGCGCAAGGGTTCGTTCCGCGCCAGTGGGCGTCGGTGCAACCTCTTGATTGTCTAGACAAGGCGCGCCACTCCTCGTCAGCGCGCCACTCTGCTTATTCGCAGCATCTTATGCACAAAATGGAATGACATTCCATATAATAATTGTATTCCGTTTATGCTTTTTCGATGATCCGTCGTGCCGCAGCCAGCGCCTGCTCTGCCCGCTCACGCGGCGAAAGCCGTTTCATCATTTCGCTTGAGGCAATCTCGACGCTGATCGGCACCGTTTTCGGAAGCGCGCGGACGAAGGAGACAAGATCGATGCCACCATCGCCGGGCAACAGGCGACCGCCACGGGCAATGGCAATCAGACCGGCATCACTTGGGTCATATTCGGCGGGCGCATCGCAAAGCTGGAAGTAGTGAATGCGGTCGGGGGCAATGGCCTTCAGATCGGCCACCTTGCCGCCGGTGCGATCCCAATGCAGCGCGTCGGCCAAGACACCGCCATTCGGCTGGCTTGCTGCCTCGACGATGCGACGGGCCTCTTCGGCATTTTTCACCCCCGTCCAGGGCATGAATTCGAGATCCGCGGTGAGGCGATACCGGGCCGCGAGTTCAGCAAAGGCCGCAAAGGTCTGCGTCAAACGCTCGTGGTTTGTGTCATCGCCCGCCACCAGAATATTGGAAGCGCCCAGTGCCTCTGCACACTCAAGGAAGGGCAGGAAATCACGCACATCGGTTTCGGCTTTCAGCCGCACGATCTCCACATCACCAACCTTGATACCGGTCTCGGCAAGCGCCTTTTGCGCTTCGACCAGCACGCTCCGGTCGCTCATGATGGGATAGGGGCCCTCGCCGCTCGCCGCAGCCGGCAGAAGGCGAAGGCCCACGCTGGAATAGCCGGTTTCCGCTGCCAGTCGAATGGCTTCAGCCGGGGCAAGATCGGCCACCGTCAGGAAGGCCAGAGCAAAATGTCTCGTCATGGCACCCTCAGACCGCGCACATGTAATCGACCATCAGGTCGCGCACCTCAACGAACATATCGACGCCGGTAATCGCGCCGCAGCCGATAGCACGCGCCCGCGCGACAAGCGGCGAAACGGCGGGCTGGGTAATCACTTCACCGATGAACATATTCGGCGTCAGCTTGTCACCGTCAAACGGGAGCGGGTCGCCATCACGCATGCCTGCGGGCGTCGCGTTGACCACCACATCAAAGCCGGTCGGGTCTGCACTTCCAGCCGTAACCTTCGCCTTGCCCAAGGATGCAAGGCGCTGCATGAGGCTCGAGCGGCGGGCCTCGTCCATTTCATGGATCGCCAGTTCCGAGACACCGGCAAGAACCAGCGCATGGGCAATGGCACTCCCTGCGCCACCGGCACCGGCCAGAATGGCGCGCTTGCCTTCCAGCACGCAGCCCGCCTTTTGCAGCGCCGCGACATGGCCTATCCCGTCAAACATATCGCCTTCCCAACCGGTGGGCGTGCGGCGAAGGGTATTGACCGCGCCCAGAAACGCAGCCCGCTCCGAAAGCCGGTCAGCCATGGTGATGGCCGCAATCTTGTGCGGCACGGTGATGATCACGCTGTCGAGATTCTGAACCGCCTTCAAGCCCGCCCAGCACGCTTCAAGGTCTTTTGGAGCAACGTGACCGGGAATACAGACGGCATTTTTGCCGCGCGCCTGCAACATCTCGCTGACGCCTGCCGGTGACTTCACCTGCGCGATGGGATCGCCGATCACCATGCACAGACGCGACGCACCGTTGAGTTCCAGATTCATCGTCTCCTCCACAAAATCTGAATGTCATTTCATATTTGAATACACATCCATTTTATTTTCGTCCAGTGGATATTTTGCGACGAGTCATGGAAAAGCCGCCACGTCTGAACGGACGGGCGGCTTGAAAGGGCTCAACGAAGATGAGGGCCGTGCCTTTACAGAGCGGCGTTGCGGCCTTCCTCGGGCGACACAGACCGGGCGGCAAAGGAAAAGGCCGGGGCGCGGTTCAGCCGGTCGGCGAAGGCATAGCCCTCTTCCCAGCGACCGAAGCCGCTGGCGATGTTGATGTGGCCGACCGCGCCGAGATTGACGAGCTGGCTTCCCCAGCCGTCCACATGGCGGGAAAGATCGGCCACATCCATGTAAGGATCGTTCAGGCTGCCGATGACGAGGCTCGTAAACGGTAGCGTCTGAAGCGGCTTCACACCAAAACTGACGACGCAGGGGTGGAGCGCCTCCACCTTGTCGAGATCGGCGGGAGCGACGAGAAGCGCGCCCCTGATCTTGCGTGCCGAGGGGCGGTTGGCAAGGCTTGCGGTCAGCACGCAGCCGAGACTGTGCGCCACGATGAAGGCGCCCTCGTCCACCGCATCCAGCGCGGCTTCCAGCCGGGCCTGCCATTCATCGAGCACCGGGCAGTTCCAGTTGTCCTGATCGACCAGCCGTGCGTCGGCCCTGTCGCGCAGCCAGTGCTGCTGCCAGTGGCCCTCGGGCGACCCGTTGAGGCCGGGAACGATCAGGGTGGGGATACACATGCCATGTCCTTGAACTTGACTGAACATGGGCAAAGTGTGCCGTAGCGCAGAGGAATAATCGACTAACGGCATTGCCTTACGAGCGGCCAGAGCGAAAAGCCCGCCTCAATCTTCGTCTTTTCGTGGAAAATTCACCCGTCTTGTCAGGCGCGACGCTGCTGGGCGCGGGTAATGTCACGGGCCGCTTCTTCCGAGGCATTGGCAAGCTGGCGCATTTCGGTGGCGAGCACGGCAAAACCCGCACCCGACGTTCCGGCCCGCGCCGCCTCGATGCCCGCATTGACGGCCAGAAGCTTCAGATAGCGCAGCGAATGCAGGATTTCCCCGGTCTTTGACGCCGTGACGCGCATCTCCGAGGTCTGCTCGTCGAGGCGCTGGTAGAGCGTATCAATCGAGATGATCGAGCCTTCGAGATATTGCAATTCGCCATCAGCATCCCAGATGCCGCCGCCGGTTTCGGCCACCCAGATCAACCGCCCGTCGCGATGGCGCATGCGATATTCCATCGACCAGTTGGTTTTCTTCTCCAGCGCCGCGCCCACCGCCTCGTCCATGGCGGCTAGGTCATCCTCATGCACCAGCGAGGAGAAGGTGCGCAGCCGGTTGCCGACGATCTCATCGACCGGATAGCCGAAAACACGGTCGATACCGTTGGTCATGGCGAGCATGGTATAATCCGCATCGGCCCGGCAACGGTAAAGAAAGCCGTTCATTCGCCCTAGCACACTTTCCTGAAAATCCATCGGTCCGCCCTGTCGCCGGGAGTTATCTTGAATGACGGGAACAATAGTTTCGTGAAATGGTTACGGCTTGGTGAATTTCCGGTTGCGAATTGTCAAATTTGCTGCGCCGCACCATCACAGAATTGCGAGGCGCTGCACGCTGAAGCCTAAAACGCCAGCGGACGGCCGGGGGGTGGCCCGGTCGTCTGCCAGTCGCCTCACCCTGAAGGTCAGGATCAGTTCTTGAGATAGGCTTCCATGGAGTCGTCCAGCGCATCCTTCCACGGGGTGTGGTGGATGGGGGCCATGGTGCCGGTCATCAGCGACTTGTAGCAGTTGTTGCGGAAGCCCATGATGTCGTCGATCTTGTGCTGCTTCCACTCGAAGAAGGCCTTGCAGGCACCATCGACGTCGAAGCTCGGATAGTCGGTATCGGCGATCAGTTCCTTGACGTAAGCGCCCTGATACTTGATCGCGTACTTCACGTCGTCGGAGGCTTCTTCGCGGGCTTCGCGCTCGGCCACGTCATCCAGCAGAACCTGCTTGTCAGCCGGCACGTCGATGCGGCCGAGGATGATGTCACGGACATACCAGGCCTGCGCGTCGAACATGTTGAAGGTGAACCACTGGTCCTGCATGCCGAGGAAGAACATCTTCGGATTGTGGACATAGACGACGCCCTTGTAGAGGTCGTGCGTGGCCAGACGGTTCTTCGTCTTCAGGCGCAGGTCATCCGGCAGGAACGGGAAGTAGTGCTTGTAGCCCGTGCACAGGATGATGGCATCGACCTGCTTGGACGTGCCGTCCTTGAAGAAGGCGGTCTTGCCTTCGACGCGCTCAAGCGCGGGCTTTTCTTCCCAGTTGTCCGGCCAGTTGAAGCCCATCGGAGCGGAGCGGTAGGAGGTCGTGACGGTCTTGGCGCCATACTTCCAGCACTGCGAACCAATGTCTTCAGCAGAGTAGGAAGCGCCCACCAGCAGAACGTCCTGACCGGCGAATTCGCGGGCGTCACGGAAATCGTGCGCGTGGACGATGCGGCCATAGAACTGGTCGAAGCCCGGATATTCCGGAACGTTCGGCGAAGAGAAATGGCCCGAGGCGCAGATGACGTAATCGAAGCGGTCCTTGGTGACCTTGTCGGCCACCATGTCGTGAACCGTCACGGTAAAATCATTGGTGGCTTCATTGTACTCGACCCAGCGAACGACGGTGGAGAAGCGGATCCAGTCGCGCACGTTGGCCTTCTTCACACGGCCTTCGATGTAATCCATCATCACGGCGCGCGGCGGGTAGGAGGCGATCTGCTTGCCGAAATGCTCTTCGAAGGAGTAGTCGGCGAATTCGAGACCTTCCTTCGGACCGTTGGTCCACAGGTAGCGATACATGGAGCAATGAACCGGCTCGCCGTTTTCATCGACGCCGGTGCGCCAGGTGTAGTTCCACAGGCCACCCCAATCGGACTGCTTTTCGAAGCAGACGATTTCCGGGATTTCGGCACCCTTCATCTTGGCGGACTGGAAGGCGCGCAGAGCCGCGAGGCCGGACGGACCAGCCCCGATTACAGCAATTTTCGTCATTTTCGTTCCCCTTTTGGTGAGTTGAGCGGTTCCGTTTCAGCGGGTTGGAAAACGCTCTATCTCTTTGCTTTCTCGCAATTCCGGTCGGAAAGCCGCAAAGTCGCGCCTTTCCGGGAATGGTTGGTTCCGGTTCAAGGCTCTACGGTCTTAATCCGGGAAAGTGCCAGCGCTGGTGGGAGCGCCGTCATCATACTTCGACAGCCACTCAACAGTGACGTCGCGGTAGCGGGTAATCCCCTTGTAATCGACAAGCTCGGTCGGCAGCGAGCCGAGCACGCGGTGGAAGCGGTTGGCCCACTTCGGCACCGTCACCAGCTCGCTCATGTTCATGAGGTAGCAGCGGATGACGAACAGGAGAGCATTGGAGCGCGGCAGACGCCACAGCGTCTGCACCTCGACGCGAAGGTGAACCTTGTCGCCGACATTCTCGGGCGTAACCGTCGTGCGGTCCTTGCCCCATTTCGGGTAGTTTTCCGGGCTGGTGTCGAGACGCGGGTTGATCGTCATCGTCCAGTTGTAACGGCGGATCGGCTTGCCGAGCTGCATGTTGAGCAGGAACTTCAGCGCGCGTTCGAATACACCCTGCTGGTGGGCAAGCGGCACCGGGCCATGCCATTCCATGAAGTTCATGCCCACGTCGAAATCGAGCGACCAGTCGGCCTGGGTGGTGACCATGCCGGCATCCATCCAGAGATTGTTGTCACGCTGGTCGACGATGGTGATATCGCCCTGCGTCTGGCGGGAGATATATTCAAGCGGCTCCATCGGCAGCGTGGTCAGATCACCGAAGGTGAACGTGTCATCAATGCCGAGCGGGCGGTTGATCCAGCGCCAGCGGTCGCCGTTCTTTTCCAGCGTGAAGTGCTCGGGATAACCGGCCGCCTGCTGTTCCATCAAAAGTTCCAGCGTATCCCACTGGGCCTGCATCATGTGCGGCAGGGCCTGATAGCGCAGCGGATCGGCTTTCAGAACCAGCGCGCGGTCGGCCATTTCCGAGATGTAGTGCTCATCCACGTCGATGAGGTTCTCGAACACCGTGCCAGCGGCACCCTTCACATGCGGCTCCATGTTGACGGAGTACATGTAGTTGTCGTCCGGGAACGGGAACGGAAAGCGCCGGATGTTTTCCGGGCTGTTGCGATAGGTGAAGTCGTCGCGGAAGGTTTCCTGCCGGAATACAATCGCCATTTCCATCATCTCCTGTCTTGGGTGCGGCTTCGGGCGGTTGGGAGGTCCGCCCGGCACACCGGGACGCGTTAGAGTTCGAGTGCCACGCGCTGCCCCTCGAAACGGGACACGCAGATCATGATCTTCTTGCCGGACGCCTTTTCGTCGTCCGAAAGGAAGAGGTCATTGTGGAGGAGGATGCCTTCGCAGGCCGCGACCCCCGTTTCGCACTGGCCGCAGGCACCGCCGCGGCAGAGGTAAGGCGCATCCACGCCGGCAGCTTCCAGCGCTTCCAGAATGCTCTCGTGCTCGCCAACCGCCACCGTCTTGCCCGAGCGCGTCAGTTCCACCGAGAACGGCTTGCCGGGCGGCGGGGTCAGGAAGTGTTCGGCATGCAGATTATAGTCCGGCCAACCGGCATCACGCCCCGCATCCAGCACACCGGCAATCAGGCGATCCGGGCCGCAGACGTAAAGATGCGTGCCAAGCGGCTGACGGGTCAGGATGTCTTCCAGCGGAATGCGGGTGCCTTCCTCGCTGACATAGGTCTTGACGCGGGCAGAACCGTAACGGGCCACCAGATCCTCAAGATAGGCACCGCGGGCACGTTCCCGCACGGCGTAGTGCAGTTCAAAGGCAACACCAGCCTTGTCAAACTGCGCCATCATCGACATGAAGGGCGTAATCCCGATGCCACCGGCAATGAGGATATGCTTGCGGCCGCGCCAATCCGGCGAGAAGAGGTTGACTGGCGCGCTGATCGTCAGCACATCGCCGACCTTCACCTTCTCATGCATGAAGACGGAACCGCCACGGCTTTCCTCGGCCTTGGCGACGCTGATTTCATAGCCCGACGGGTCTGCCGGGTCCGACATCAGCGAATAGGCGTTGCGGCGGGTGACGCTGCCATCCTTCATCGACACGACGATATGGGCACCACCGGAAAAGATCGGCAGGGCCTCCCCGTCAACGCGCTCGAAACGGAAGCGCTTGATGGTTTCGGCAACGGGCGTGACGCTTGCCACGCGGACGGAAAAATCGGTTTGGCTCACAGGTACAACTCCTCCGGCTCAGGCACATTGCCCGGTTCTTCCGCATCGATGATGACGCCCTGGAAGGCGCCGATCCGCCGCGAATAATGATCGCGAACGAAGAGCGAGAGGCCGCAATGGGTGCAGGTGAAGGGGCTGGTGGTGACGTTTTCGGTGATGCCCTTGCAATGGACACACTGAACGCGTCGCGCCAGCGAACCACGATGTTCGGTGGGAATGGCCGAATAGTCCATGCCCGCATCAAGCGCGATCTGCATGGCCTGACCGATGAAACCTTCGGTTCCGGCGATATAGAGGCGGGTACCCATATCCGCCGAACCCAGAACCACCTTCAAGCGAAACAACAGGGTTTCGACCGTCGGCGCCGTCCAGTCGGACCCGGCATCAAGGGCGGCAAGGGCCTCTTCATAGCCGCGCCCGACAGAGCCGCGCGCGACATAGAGAATATCCGTTTCCGCCAGAATGGCGGGCGTGAGCTTGTCCTTCTGCTCGAGGAGGGCGTTGGCACCCTCCCCTTCGAGGACGAAAATGTGCCGGCGGGCGCGGGGATCAACGGTGATCCCCTTGTAGACGGGCCGGCTTTTAATGGGTTCAACCAGCATGTCCGTCTCCCTTAGCCGATGGCCGTGCGCTTCTTCTTTTCCGGATCGTCGAACGGCAGCGTATGCGCGATCGCCGTGGCGGAGAGCGACTTGCCGCGTACTTCGAGCGGCGTACCCTGAACGGCCTTGTCCACATCGAGGCGAGCGATTGCCATCGATTTGCCCGTCAGCGTCGAATAGCAGGGGCAGGTGATGACACCGACCTTCTTGCCATCGGCATAAACCTCGTCGCCGAGATCAGCCGGACAATCCGCATCGATCAGCATGCCGAAGATCTTGAAGCGCTCCTTGCCCTTGAGGCGGTAGTGCTCTTCCGCACCGCGGAAGCCCGTCTTGCCCTTGGAGACCGTGAAGTCGAGGCCGAGTTCCCACAGCGTGTCGCCCGGAGCCTGATCCTCAAAGGGATACATCTGCGAGTTATCGTAGGGGAAGAACAGCAGGTAGCTTTCGACGCGCAGCATATCGAGAACGCTGAAGCAGCAGGGGATGATGCCCATATCCGCGCCCTCGGCGAGGATCGTATCCCAGACCAGCGGCGCATCCTGGCCGCGAACGAAGATTTCGTATCCGCGCTCGCCGGTGTAGCCGGTACGCGAGATCATGACCGGCACACCGAAGAGCGTCGTCTGGATGTGGTGGAAATACTTCAGGTCGCGAATGCCCGGCACGTATTTGGCAAGGAAATCAACGGCGAGCGGACCCTGAAGCGAAAGATCGTGGAGATCGTCATCGAACAGGACGGCGCAGTTGCGACCAGCGGCCTGCTTGACGATTTCCTCATGGCCGGTGCCGGAGCCGTGGACGAGCATCCAGGAATTCGGGCCGGTGCGGTAGATGATGCAGTCATCGGTAAACTGGCCGCGCTCGTTGAGCATGGCAGCATAGACCGACTTGCCGGGATAAATCTTGGAAACGTCGCGGGTGGTGACGTAATCGAGCACGGCCAGCGCGTGCGGGCCCACCAGATGCACCTTCTTGAGGCCGGAAACATCCATCAGGCCAGCCTTGGTGCGGATGGCAACATGCTCGGCGTAAATGTCCTTGTCGTAGGTCCAGGCGGTCTGCATGCCGCTCCAGTCTTCGAGCTTGGAACCCAGTGCGCGATGCCGATCGGCAAGCGCGGTGAAGCGCCAGGTAGTCGTCATATCTGTTCCCCTTTTTGGTCCGAACTTTCTTGTCCGGAATATTTATTTCCCAACTATAGCGGTTTTCCTTTATCTGGCAAGCCCTGGTTGCGCTGCAATGTCGTACTTGCCATTCGTCATTTTGAATGCCGTAGGCCTTTGAAAAACAGTGGGAGTTGCCTTCAAAAAGACCCGTATTCAGCATTTCGGGCGGGAATTTTCATTCACCGCCCGAAATATTTTTCACTCAAAAGACCGGAGGCTTTTCAGCGGCGGCCCGATAGGCGGCAATCACGGTGTTGGCCATCAGCATGGCGATGGTCATGGGACCGACGCCGCCGGGAACCGGGGTGATGGCACCGGCAATCTCGGACACTTCCGTGTAAGCAACATCGCCGACCAGCTTCGACTTACCCTCGCCCTTTTCAGGGGCGGCCACGCGGTTGATGCCGACATCGATGACCGTTGCGCCGTGTTTTACCCAATCGGACTTCACCATTTCCGGGCGGCCGACAGCGGCGACCAGAATATCCGCCGTGCGGCAGATGGCGGCGAGATCCTTGGTGCGCGAATGCGCCATGGTGACGGTTGCATTGGCGTTCAGCAGCAGCTGACCCATCGGCTTGCCGAACAGGTTCGAGCGGCCGATGACGACGGCGTTCAGCCCCGACAGATCAGCGCCATGGACCTGACGGACCAGCAGCATGGACCCGGCGGGCGTGCAGGAAATGAGGCCCGTGTCGAGATCGCCGGTCGCAAGCTTGCCCGCGTTGACGACATGCAGACCGTCCACGTCCTTTTCCGGCAGGATCGACTGAATGACCGGCTCGCTATCGAGATGCTTCGGCAGCGGTAGCTGCACGAGAACACCGTGGATCGCCGGATCGGCGTTGAGTTCAGCGACCAGCGCCATCAGCGCCTCTTGCGTCGTGTCTTCCGGCAGCGTGTGCTGCACGGAGGTGAAGCCACATTCCTTGGCCATGCGGCTTTTCGCGCCGACATAGGTGTGGCTTGCCGGATCATCGCCGACGATGACGACGGCAAGACCCGTCTTCACGCCTGCTTTTTGTTCCAGTTCGGCGCTCGCACCCTTGATCTTGTCGATCACGGACGCAGCAACCTCCTTACCATTAATGATCATGCTCGTTCTCCTATCCTTGCGGGCGCAAATCTGCTCCACCCGGCGTGAAGGCACCGGGCGTTTCTTGCAAATGCCCGGCGCACCGCATGGCTTCGCGCGTTCGTCGCTGCTGCCCGGCCCTTCGCTTACGCTCCGGGCGTTCGACTTTTTCAAGTCACCCGGCGCTACGCATGGCTTCGCGCGTTCGTCGCTGCCATCGATTCACTGGATCGATGGCTCGGGCCTTTCGGCCCGACCGCTCCTCACCCCATCCGCTCGGACGCATACGAACCCGGAGATGCCGGGAAGACGACCGTGCGGTTGCCGTTGATGAACGAGCGGTGGTGGATATGGGCGTGGATGGCGCGGGCCAGAACCTGGCTTTCGACATCGCGACCAAGCGAGACGTAATCGTCCGGCGACTGGGCGTGCGTGATGCGAACCGTGTCCTGCTCGATGATCGGGCCTTCATCGAGGTCCGAGGTCACGTAGTGAGCAGTGGCACCGATCAGCTTCACACCGCGCTCATAAGCCTGCTTGTAGGGGTTGGCGCCCTTGAAGGACGGCAGGAACGAGTGGTGGATATTGATGATACGGCCCGACATCTTCTGGCAGAGCTTATCCGACAGAATCTGCATGTAACGGGCGAGAACAACCAGTTCCGTGCCGGACTGCTCAACGATGTTGAGAAGCTGGGCTTCGGCCTGCGGCTTATTCTCCTTCGTCACCTTGATGTGGTGGAAGGGGATGTCGTGGTTGACGACAACCTTCTGGTACTCGAAGTGGTTCGACACGACGCCGACGATCTCGATCGGCAGGGCACCGATGCGCCAGCGATAGAGCAGGTCGTTCAGGCAGTGGCCGAAACGCGACACCATGAGCAGAACCTTCATCGGCTTGTCGGCGTCATAGATGTTGTATTCCATCGCGAACTTGTCCGCGATCGGCTGGAAGCCCTGCTTCAGATCATCGATGGTGACGCCTTCTTCCGAACGGATCGAGACGCGCATGAAGAACTTGCCGGTCTCGAAATCGTCGAACTGCGATGAATCGGCGATGTTGCAACCTCGACCTGCCAGATAACCGGAAATGGCAGCGACGATGCCGCGCGTGGACTTGCAGGTGACGGTGAGCACGTAATTCGCAGTCGTGGACATTGCATCTCCTTGCGTCATGGTCTGACGCATCCTTGTCGTTCATATCGGTTATGGCGGACCCAATGACGGTGCGGGGCGGACCGCACCCGTTACAGGGATGAACCACGAACGCCCTGCCTCTGCCGCTTCATTGCGGCGCGGCATGCTGACGCATCGCGCGTTTCATGGCTTGACTGAATATCACCCACATGAAACTAAATCAACTAGGGCGAAACTATTTTTCTTCCTGTGAAGCGATTTTATTTCATGCCGATATATTGGTTTCTGGCAAGGGAAAAGCGGCTTGGCTGCCGCTGACCGGAACCGTCATTTTCACTTAAGTCAATGAAATCATTATAGAGACTGTGTTTTCAAATTTGCGGGAGCTGTCCGGAAACGGCCCCCGCAGTCATGTTCAAATTCTCTTCACCCTCAGGAAATTCCGCAGCGCATCAATCGGCGAGCGGTTCCACTTCACCAGGCTTCAGGTAAAGTCGTGCGACCTGATCGCCAATCCGCCGCCCGCCAACCGTTCTGTCGGCGGCGATTTCGGCCAGCGGCACCAGCACGAAGGCGCGGTTAAACATCTCCCGGTGCGGCAGGGTCAGCTCCGGCCCTTCGATCTCCACATCATCGATAAAGAGAATATCGATATCGATGGCGCGCGGTCCCCAGCGCAGCGTCGGCACACGGCCCACGTGGAATTCCACCCGCTTGAAGGCTTTGAGTACATCCTGCGGGGTCAGCGTCGTCCAGCCGATGGCGCAGGCGTTGACGAACCAGTCCTGATCTTCCAGCCCCCAGGGCGCGGTGCGGTAAAATTTTGAAATCGCCTCGAACTCGATGACGTTTTCGGTGCGCAGCAAGGACAGCGCCGTTTCAATATTGGCGACCTTGTTGCCCATATTGGAGCCGAGCGACAGGCCGATGCGGCGGCGGCGGCGGCGGCGGATTTCAACACCCACCGCGTCGAAATTGTCGGGCATCGGGGCAGACGGTTTGCGCACGCGCACCACCACCTGATTGACGATATAAAAGCGCTCCAGCACCGCCTCGGCGACGCGATGCGCCAGCGTTTCGATCAGCTTGTAGGGACCGGCATTCGAGACTTCGCGGGCGATATTGCACAGCGTGTCGTAACCCACCGCCTTCTCGTAATCATCGGACAGCGCCGCCGGGGCCAGATCGAGATCGCATTCGATATCGAAATAGAACTTCTGACCGAGGCGCGTTTCTTCCGGATAAAGCCCGTGAAAGCCGTGCAGGCAGAGATTGGAAACGAAAACGCGGTCACTCATGCGATGTCCCTTTCGGGGTTGCGCCAGGCACGCGCCATGGCAAAGAAATTGGCCAGAAGATCATGGCCATGATCGGAAAGAATGGATTCCGGATGAAATTGCACGCCATAGGTCGGGTGGCTGACATGCGACAGCGCCATCACCTCCCCTTCCGGTGAAAAGGCGTTGAAGGCGAGCGGCGTGGCGGTTTGCGACGGCGCGACGATCAGCGAGTGATAGCGCCCGACGCTGAGCGGCTGCGGCAGACCGGCAAAGAGCCCCTGCCCGTCATGGGTAATGCGCGAGGCACGGCCATGCATCGGCACTTTCGCCCGCACGACGTCAGCCCCAAAGGCCGCCCCGATGCATTGATGGCCAAGGCAGACGCCGAGCAGAGGAATGCGGCCGGAAAAGGTGGCGATCGCCGCAAGCGAGATGCCCGCCTCCGCCGGCGAACAGGGGCCGGGTGAAATGAGAATGGCATCCGGGGCCAGCGCCTCAATCCCCGCCACATCGATGCGGTCGTTGCGCACCGCCTCAACCGTCTCGCCCAGTTCCTCGCAATAGCGCACCAGATTGAAGACGAAGGAATCGTAATTGTCGATGACGAGCAGCATCAGGCATCGCCTCCGGCATGGCGGCGGAACGCCTTGAAGATGCGGTCGGCCTTGACCAGCGTTTCGGCATGTTCGGCGGTCGGGTCGGAGAGAAGCGTCACCCCGCCGCCCGCCGAAAACTGCGCCCGGCCCGGCGTCAGCGTCACGGTGCGGATGGCGATGTTGAAATCGAGGTCGCCATCAAAGCCGATATAGCCGATGGCCCCGCAATAGACGCCGCGGGCCACGCCCTCGATCTCGGTGATAATATCCATGGCGCGCAGCTTCGGCGCGCCGGTGATCGAGCCGCCGGGGAAGGTCGCGGCTAGAAGGTCAAGCCCATCCAGCCCCTCGCGCAATTCCCCCTTCACCACCGAGGTCAGGTGATGCAGGCCCTCATAGGTTTCCAGCCCGCACAGCGTCGGCACCTTCACTGTGCCGGGGCGGGCCACGCGCGACAGGTCATTGCGCAGAAGATCGACGATCATGGTGTTTTCGGCGCGATCCTTTTCCGAGGACAACAGGCCTGCCGCCACCGCCGCATCCCGGGCCGGGTCAGGGTTGCTCCGCGCCGTGCCCTTGATCGGGCGCGCCTCCACCTGGCCGTTGCGGCAGCTTAAAAACCGTTCCGGCGACGAGCAGGCAATGGCCGCTTCGCCCGAACGCAGGAACGCCCCGAACGGGGCCGGATTGGCCGCCCGCAACGTCTCATAAAAGGCAAAGGCATCGAACCCGTCGGCGAGTTCGCAGGTAAAACGCTGGGCGATATTGGCCTGATAGATATCCCCCGCCAGAATGTAATCCTTGACGCGGGAAACAGCGGCTTCATAAGCCTTGGGCGTGAAGTTCGATTGCCAGGGGCCGATCAGGCGCGAACCGCACTCACCTTCCGGCGCAGCCTCGCTCAACCATCCAATCAGCGCTTCGGCACGGAGCTTGGCGCGCCGTGCACGGGCCTCGTCCCCGGTCTCGGGAAAGCCGGAGGAAAAGAGGCGTACTTCGCCGCTCAGCCGGTCGAAGCCGAGCACCAGATCGTAGACATCGAAGCGCAGTTCATCGAGACCGTGATCGCTCCGCGCCGGTTCGTCCAGCTTTTCGAGGCGCTTGCCGAAGTCATAGGCGAGATAGCCGATCACCCCGCCCCGGAAGGGAAAGGCCCCGTCGCCACGCGGCAAATCATACGCACGCAGGCGTTCGCGCAACAGCGCCAACGGTTCGCCGGCAAGCGGTTCGCCGTTCCAGTGGGCAATACCATCGATCACCTGGAAGGTCGCGAAAGGATCGACGCCGATGAAGCTGAAGCGCGCCAGATCGCCATGCTCACCCGTGCTGTCGAGCAGCGCAAAGCCCGGCCTGTTCGCCAGTCTTTTCGCCGCGTCTGCCACGGTGATGCGATCCATCGCAAAATCCAGCATGCCTTTTGAGGCTCCATCCGCCAGAGGGGTTTCCAGCAAGAGGGCCACGCGCCCTATCGCGGCACGATGCCCGCCAGATAGAGCGACCCGGTGACCAGCACCCAGCGCCCGCTCGCAGCAGCTTCATCGAGGGCCTGCTTATAGGCGAGAAGCGGATCGGCTTCCAGCCTGTGCGCAAGGCCTATTTCATCGGCGATGCGGGCGAGTTCGAGCGGGTCGCGTGAACGCACCGTCGCGCGTGTCAGCGTGATATCGGCGTCTTCTTCCAGAAAGACGGAGAGAAGGCCGCGCGCATCCTTGTCGGGCGCCACGGAAATGAGCGTGAAGAAGGGACCGGCCAGACGCGCATCACGACGAAGATCGGTGAGCACGGCGCGCAGATTGAACGGCACATGCGCACCATCGATGACAACCGGAACCGTTTTGACGCCTGCATCCGTCTCGACCGCCACATCGAGCCGCTCCATGCGGCCGGGCAGACGCGCGTCTTCCGGCGCAAGCGCGTCAATCAGCCAGCTGCCGACGCGGCGATGATAGGGCGCATTTTCCTTTTCCCAGACGCCGCGTTCGCCGAGCGCATCGAGGGCGGCGCCCACCACCAGCGCATTGCGTTCGGCAATCGTCGCATCGCGCGGAATGGCAGGCACCACAAGCGACGCGCCCATTTCCAGCGCCTTCACCGCAATGGTCGCGCCCGCCTCGTCCAGTTCGGTCAGCGGTGTCACGGCAACACTTCCGGCCTTGATGATGCCCGCCTTTTCAAAGGCAATCTTGCCGCGCGTATCGCCCAGCACTTCGGTGTGTTCCAGCTCGACATTGGTGATGATGGCAATATCACTATCGACGATGTTGGTGGAATCGAGACGCCCGCCAAGCCCCGCCTCGACAATCGCCCATTCAACACCCTGACGGCGAAAGAGTTCGAAGGCGGCGATGGTCAGAATATCGAACCACGTCGCATCCTGTCCGGCGGTTGCGGCGCGGCGTGCCGTGCGAAAAGCATCCAGCGCGCTTTCCAGCACTTCGGCCATCAGCGCCTCTTCAACGGGCGCGCCGTCAATCGTCATGCGTTCGCCGATATGTTCGACATGTGGCGAGGAATAGCGGCCCACGCGAAAGCCCGCCTTTTTCAGCGAGGCCTCAATGAGGGCGCAGGTGGAGCTTTTGCCCTTGGTGCCGGTCACATGAATCGAACGGAAATAAAGCTCGGGAAAGCCAAGGCGTTCGGAAAGATCGCGAATGCAATCGAGGCTGACGCGCATGCCGCCGCGCGGACGGTTTTCCCAGTTGGTCAGCCGGTCAAGCTCGCCAAGCACGCGGTCGAGTGCTGCGTTTTTCACGCCATGGGCAGGCTTGTCGACGATCAGCCGCAGCGAACGCTCACCGCTTTGCGCGGTCTCGAGACGGGATGTCGGATTGGGCACAATTTTCTTTCCCGCAAGCATGGCAACGCACTCCCCGGCAAGACCTTGGCCGGCAAAACCTTGGTTGGACCTGAAGCATGGGCCGACAGGAACCGGGCGACGTGCGGGCCACCCGGTTCCTTTTCTATCAATCGCTTACACGTCGAGCGTGGTGTTATGCTCCCACGCGCTGAACTGGGCGCAATAGGTATTCCACTCGTTGTGCTTGAGCTTGAGGTAAGCTTTGGAGAAGCTGGTGCCGAGGGCCTTTTGGAGCTCGGTGTCGGCCTCGTAGGCGCGAAGGGCGTCGAGGAGGTTCAAGGGCAGCTTCGGGGCGTTGGTGATGGTGTGGCCTTCGGCATACATGTCGATGTCGGAGTAAGGACCCGGATCGGCATTGGTCTTCACGCCGGACAGACCTGCTGCGATGATGATGGCCTGC
>JAIUPA010000032.1 GCA_020161665.1 Pseudomonadota bacterium
CGCATCGAGCGGATGTTCAACCGTCTCAAGCAGTTCCGGCGCGTCGCGACCCGATACGACAAGACACGAAAATCCTTCTCGGCATTCCTCGCCCTGGCAGCCGCAAAGATATGGCTGCCATACTTTGTCAACAGGACCTAGCAAACGAGTGCCACAGGTCATGTAATCTAATCCCAGTGAAGCCAGCGATTTTGCAGACTGCTCTCCACTGCTTGGCTAGATCGGACTTCGGTTTTGCCGGATTGGTGTCTTGTGGAAAAATATAGGGGCCGCATCGCGGCATTGCTTCTAATATCGCGATGGCGGCTGCCGGTATCATGATGTGCCGCCTACCGGTTTTCGTCATACGTGTGAGAGTTCCCCGCTCTAGATCGAGCTGTGTCCATTTTGCTTCAATAAGCTCGCGAAGACGACAGCCAATCAACACCAGCAGGCGTATCGCGTCTGCGGCATTTGCGCTGATGATGTAGGGCGGATGGGACTTAGGAATGTGCTTTGCTTTTCGACCAGGCTTGGCCTGAGGTGTGACTGCGATGCCCTCGGTTTGGGCTATCGCTATGGCTGTCCCGAGGGCTTCCAGCTGTACTTCACTCAGAAACGTCTCCCTCAAATGCTCTTTATTTTTGTCGATGCCTTTCGCGGGATTGAAGTCTCTTGCGATGTGACCAAGCTTGGCCGCCTTCCCATATAGACTGCTTATCAACTGTAAGCACTTGTTCGCAGTTGTCGGATGCGTTTTGGTTACCGTATCGTGTAGACGGGTCACGTCAGCCTGCGCGATTTGATCGAGCCGCCTTTTGCCAAGCGCTGGTCGGATATGGTTACGCATCATGCTCTGATATCCTTGGATCGTCCTGATCGTCAGCTTCTCACTAGAGGGGTGCGTCCTTGCTGTCTCTTCGGCTTTGTTCAGAATCTCATCTGCAAACTGTTCCAGTGTAGGAACAGTTTTTGAATGTCCCCGCTCAAGGGCGGGGTCCCTGCCGGCCGAGACCTGTAAAGAAAAGGACTTTGCCAATATTCGCGCCTGTTCAGGGGTAAGTGCGTCGCTGAGCTTGCCTATCTTTAGACGTCTAACAGGTGCTCTTCTTCCGCTGCCCGCTCGGTACTCGTAGTGAAAGGTAATTCCCGTCTTTATTCGCCTCGCCTGGAAGTCGATCAGGTTGCCGTCGCGAATAACAGCCCCCACATCGCTCTCCATCAGCCGATTGATTGCGTTCTTGTCGATCTTCATCGGAGCCTCCCACCTCTTATTGCCGTATCTGACATCAGTCGTCACCGCGTCGTCACCAGTATGGAATTTGTAGCCAACGACCGGAAACTTACACTGATGTAAAAGTACGGATAATCAAGGGAAAACTGTTGAAGGTATACTCTGTAAAACTCCGGGATATGAGAATCTTCTGTCTCATAACCTGAAGGCCGCAGGTTCAAATCCTGCCCCCGCAACCAAATATACCTGCAGTCAACAAAAACCCCTTCAAGGGGCTTTTTGCGTTTAAAGGCGCGGAACGTTGGATTAAGCGGGGATATATGCGTCAGGCGCCGCTCTTCAGCCTCGGGCCGCAAAAAGATCCGCCAAAAATGCCGGATCAAGCGCAGGACAGATCTCCCCGCGCGGTTTGAAAGTGGCCACATCCTCCCCGGCGGCAAGCGCATTCACGACGGCCTCTTCAACAGCCTCGACAGCCGCCAGATAGAGTGGATCAATATGGTCCGGATTGAGATAGGAATAGTTTTGGCGGATCGCGCCATCCTCGGAACGGACCTGCCCGTTCGCGGTTGAAAACGCGATGAAAATGTCACCCGAACTGTTGCCGCCTGGCGTGCCATTGCGACCGATACCGATGGCGGCGCGCTTGGCGATGGCTCTGAGCGACAGCGGCGAGAGTGGCGCATCGGTCGCAAGCACGACAATGATTGAACCTGTTTCTTTCTCGACAAGCGCCTTGCCGGACAGCATGGAGCCGACCGGCTTCCCGAGAATGGTGAGCCATGGGCGAATGCCGTGATTGGCCTGTACAAGCGCGCCAATTGTGTAGGTTTCATCCAGCGTTATCTGACGCGATGCTGTCCCCGTACCACCCTTGAAGCCATAGGCGATCATGCCGTTTCCGCCGCCGGTCGATCCTTCGGCAACGGGGCCGGACGTGGCGTTTTTGAGCGCTTCGAGCGCGTGTTCCGGCGTCACCGCAAGCGTGTTGATATCGTTCAGGACCCCGTCATAGGTTTCGGCCACCACCGGCATCGCCCACGCATGGCGCTCGCGGAAATAATCGGCATAGGTGTCGATCATCCAGCGCACCGCTCCCGTGTGGCACGCGCCAACGCCATGGGTGTTGGTGATCAGGATCGGCCCGAGGAAGTGGCCCGCATCATCGATCCAGTGCGTTCCGGTCATCTCACCATTGCCGTTGAGCGCGTAATGCCCGGCGAGTACCGGGCAGGCTTCGGCGCTCTTGCCCCGTGGCAAAATGGCGGTCACGCCGGTTCGCAGAAACTGATCCGGATGGGTGAGGGTCGTGAAACCGACTTCAATCCCTTTGACATCCGTGATGGCGTTGTACGGCCCCGGCGTTCCGGGAAAAGGCAGGCCAAGGTCGCGGGCGCGGGGTTTTGCGGCGGACATGAAAAAGCTCCGGTTCATCAGTGATGCGTGCAGGTCTGTGCTGCTTCATTTTCGATGAGAGTAGAGCAATTCGCATGGAATGGAAAAGTGGCAGGCACCGAATGGGGGAGATTCAGTGGCAGTTCAACACCGTTTTACGCCCATTGCCCAAATGCAAACGCCACCGCCGTGAGGCGGTGGCGTTCTCAGCAAAGAGGGCTTTTGCTGATTTACAAACCGTTCCGGATTAGGCCGAGAACTGGTTCATCGTGTTGTGGGCACCGCCAGCCTTCAGAGCGGCTTCGCCAGCGAAGTACTCCTTATGGTCGTCGCCCATGTCCGAGCCAGCCATGTTCTGGTGCTTGACGCAGGCGATACCCTGACGGATTTCCTTGCGCTGAACGCCAGCAACGTAGCCGAGCATGCCCTGATCGCCGAAGTATTCCTTGGCGAGGTTGTCCGTGGACAGGGCAGCCGTGTGGTAGGTCGGCAGGGTGATGAGGTGGTGGAAGATGCCAGCGCGCTGCGCACCATCGTACTGGAAGGTGCGGATCTTGTCGTCAGCAGCCATGGCCAGTTCGGTCGTGTCGTAATCGACGCTCATCAGCTTGGCGCGGTCGTAGGCCGAAACATCCTTGCCCTGTTCCTTCCACAGATCGTAGATCTGCTGGCGGAAGTTCAGCGTCCAGTTGAAGGACGGCGAGTTGTTGTAGACCAGCTTTGCATTCGGGATGACTTCGCGGATGCGGTCAACCATGCTGGCGATCTGCTCGACATGCGGCTTTTCGGTTTCGATCCAGAGAAGGTCGGCACCGTTTTCGAGCGCGTTGATGCAGTCGAGAACGCAGCGGTCAGCACCCGTGCCAGCGCGGAACTGGAAGAGGTTGGAGCGCAGGCGCTTCGGCTTCAAGAGCTTGCCGTTGCGGGTGATCAGAACGTCGCCATTGCCGATTTCAGCGGTCGAAGAAACTTCGTCGCAGTCGAGGTAAGCGTTGTACTGGTCGCCGATGTCGCCTTCGCTGACTGAGAATGCGATCTGCTTGGTCAGGCCAGCGCCGAGCGAGTCGGTACGGGCAACGATGATGCCGTCTTCAACGCCGAGTTCGAGGAAGGCGTAACGAAGGGCGCGGATCTTGGCGACGAAGTCTTCGTGCGGAACCGTAACCTTGCCGTCCTGGTGGCCGCACTGCTTTTCGTCGGAAACCTGGTTTTCGATCTGCAGGGCGCAAGCGCCGGCTTCGATCATCTTCTTGGCGAGCAGGTAGGTTGCTTCAGCGTTACCGAAGCCGGCGTCGATGTCGGCAATGATCGGAACGACATGCGTCGTGTGACCTTCGATAGCGGCTTCGATTTCGGCAGCCTTGGCAGCGTTGCCAGCAGCGCGGGCAGCGTCGAGGTCGCGGAACATCATGCCGAGTTCGCGGGCGTCAGCCTGACGAAGGAACGTGTAGAGTTCTTCGATGAGGTCCGGAACCGAGGTCTTTTCATGCATGGACTGGTCCGGCAGCGGGCCGAATTCAGAGCGAAGGGCTGCAACCATCCAGCCGGAGAGGTAGAGGTAGCGACGGTCGGTGTTGCCGAAGTGCTTCTTGATGGAGATCATCTTCTGTTGGCCGATGAAGCCGTGCCAGCAACCGAGCGACTGCGTGTACTTGGACGGGTCGGCGTCATAAGCGGCCATGTCGCGGCGCATGATGGCGGCCGTGTACTTGGCGATTTCAAGACCGTTCTGGAAACGGTTCTGGAGGCGCATACGAGCGACGGCTTCGGCGTCGATGCCGTTCCACTTCGGGTTTTCTGCGATGGTCTTGGCTGCGTCCTGAATGAGCGACTTATACGACATTGTTTCCTCCTCGATGCCGTTTTGTGTTTCGGTCGACGGTTCAGTAGCCTTATCGCGAAAGCATGTGGAGTCGGTTTGGTGTGCAGTTGTATAACTTTACAAAATTCCGTTGTAATGTTGTAATGTCTTTATGGAAAAGCAAGGCGTCTACCTCGGACCGCGCCTCCGTCGGTTACGGAGAGATCTTGGCCTCACGCAGGCGCATATGGCGGCGGATCTTGAAATCTCGCCGTCTTACATCGCGTTGATGGAGCGCAACCAGCGCCCCGTCACGGCGGAGACCCTGCTGCGCCTTGCCAAGGCCTACAAGGTTGATTTTTCAGACTTTACCGAGGACAACGGCACCAATATCAGCGGACGTCTGGAAAGCGTCATGCGTGATCCGATGTTTCAGGACATCGATGTGCTGCCGCTCGAAGTCGCCGATGTCGTGCACAGCTTCCCGGCCTTTGCCGAGGCCATGCTGCGTCTTCACACCGCTTACAAGGAAGAGCAGCTGGCGCTTGCCGACCGGCGTGAAAGTGCAGGCGGCGGCAGCGATGGTGTGCCGGATGCCGGGGACCCGGTCGCTGCGGTCAGAAATTTTCTGGCCGCACGGCGCAATTTCTTCCCCGTCCTCGATGCCGCGGCGGAAAGACTGGCTGTCCGCATTGCCGATGCGGGGGGGCTTGCACCCTATATTCAGCAAAAGCACCAGCTTCGTGTTCGCCGCCTTCCGCCGGAGGTGATGACGGGGTCGCTTCGCCGTCTCGACTGGCATCGCAAGGAACTGCTGATCGAGGATACGCTGGATGGCGCCAGCCAAAGCTTCCAGCTGGCCCAGCAACTCGCCTATCTGGAATTCTATCAGGACATTCAAAACGCCACACAGGAAGGCAATTTCAGCAATGAGAACGCCCGCCGTCTGGCGCAGCGCTCGCTTGCGGCCTACTGCGCTGCCGCCATGATCATGCCCTACGCCGCCTTTGCCAAGGCGG
Source organism: Pseudomonadota bacterium (assembly GCA_020161665.1). Classification (GTDB taxonomy): domain Bacteria; phylum Pseudomonadota; class Alphaproteobacteria; order Rhizobiales; family Rhizobiaceae; genus Ectorhizobium. The sequence continues at coordinate 5,429 of JAIUPA010000032.1, forward strand.
TCGAAACGCGCCATTACGATATTGAGGCGCTGGCGCGGCAGTTCGGCGCGAGCTTCGAGCAGACGGCGCACCGCCTGACGACGCTGCAAAAGCCGGGGCAGGAACGCATTCCCTTCTTCTTCATTCGCGTCGATCCGGCGGGCAATGTCTCAAAGCGGCTGAATGGCGGTAGTTTCCCCTTCGCCCGCCATGGCGGCGGTTGTCCGCTGTGGAGCGTACACAGCGTGTTTCAGACGCCGCGCAAGATCGTCACGCAATGGCTGGAACTGCCGGATGGCCAGCGCTTCTTTTCGATTGCCCGAACCGTGAGTTCGGGGGGAGGCGGCTTCGGTGTCGCCAAGGTCGAGCGGGCCGTGGCGCTGGTTTGCGAGGCGCAGTTTGCCGAGAAACTGATTTACGCACGCAATCAGGTCAAGCCGACACCCACCCCGATCGGCATCGCCTGCCGCATCTGCCATCGCATGACCTGCACCGCACGCTCAGAACCGCCCATCGGTCGCCAGATCCTACCGGATGACTATCGCCGGACAGATGTGCCTTTCGGATTTTCGGATTCGTAAGGCGTTTAAAGCTCGCGCGCCCAAGGCGGGTTGGCCCCGGCCCGCGAGACCGTGACGGCGGCGACCTTGGCTCCGAAGGCAAGTGCGTCGCGCAAGGCCTCAGTGGTTAGGTTGGCCATCGCGCTCTTGGAAAGCAGGCCGTTCTGCTCAAGGCTTGCCATCACACCGGCATTGAACGTGTCACCGGCACCGACCGTATCGACAACCGTGACCTTTTCGGCAGCGACCGAGACACTCTCGCCATCGCCAAAATAGGCGGTCGCGCCGTCACCGCCCCGGGTGACGATCACAATCGACGGACCTTGCGCGCGAAGCATGCCCGCCTTGGCTACGAGATCATCCGAACCCGGCATTAGCCAGTTCAGGTCATCATCGGAAACCTTGACGATATCCGCCACGCCCAGCATGCGTTGGATGCGGGCGCGATAGGCGGTCTCATCCCGGATGAACCCGGGACGAATGTTGGGGTCCAGCATGACAGCGCGTGAGGAGCCTTCGCGTTCGGCAAAGGTTGCATAGGTCTCGGCCCCCGGCTCGCAGGCGAGACTGATGCCGCCGAAATAAAGCGCACTGACACTTTGCGGAAGCATCGGCAAATCATCCGGCGTAATCATCCGCCCGGCGGAGTTCTCGTCGTAGAAAGTGTAGGTGGCGTGGCCATTGGAAAGCCGCACGAAAGCGAGCGTCGTCGGGCGGTTGGAGGTGATCGAAAGGGCGGTGTCGACCCGGCTGTCGGCCAACGTCTGGCGAAGCTGCTGGCCAAAGAGATCGTCGGAAAGCCCCGTCAGCATACCGGCATTGCAGCCGAGACGACCGAGAGCGATGGCTGTGTTGAAGATCGCACCGCCACTATGCGGCGCAAAGGCTTCCCCACCCGCCACCGTCGGTGTCGGGATCATGTCGATCAAAGCTTCGCCGCAACACAAAATCATGGGGTCAAATCCGTCTTATTGAATGGCTTTGAGCGCCGGATAGGCCGCTCGGAATTGGCGATAGGCATGGTCAAACGCCGCGCCCAGATCACGCGCCGGAGAAATGACGCTGCCGGTATCGGGCGGGGTCATCACTGCCTCGACCGGCTGGCCGGTGGCGGCAACAAGGCCGAGACGCGCAGCCCCCAGTGCTGCACCGAATTCGCCGGATTTCGGCAGGATGAGATCGACACCGAGAACCGTTGCAATCATCTCCACCCACAGGCGGGAGGCGGCCCCGCCGCCAATCGCAAACAGCGCTTCCAGCCGTGCGCCGGTAGCGCGCAGCGCCTCGGCGGAATCGCGAAGCCCGAAGGCCACGCCTTCGAGAACCGCTTGCGTCAGGTCCTCGACCGTCGTGTCTGTGCCAAGCCCGGTGAAGCTGCCGCGAATGTCAGCGTCATTATGCGGTGTGCGCTCGCCCGAGAGATAGGGCAGGAAACGCACGCGGCCCGGTGCCTTGAGTTGCGAACCAAGGGCCGTAGTCAGGTCAGCGGGCTTTCGCCCGGTCATGCGGGAAAGCCAGTTCAGGCTGTCGGTCGCCGAAAGCATCACGCCCATCTGATGCCAGCGGTCCGGCACGGCGTGACAGAAGGTGTGCAGCGCGGTTTCCGGAGCGGGGGCATAACCATCGCGCGCCGCCAGAAGCACGCCGGACGTGCCAAGCGAAACGAAGCCCTGACCTTCCGACAGGGCGCCGATGCCGCAGGCCGCCGCCGCATTATCTCCGGCCCCGCCTGCAATGACCACATCCCGGCTCACACCCCAGCGGGCCGCAAGCTCCGGCTTCAGCGTTCCGGCAGGTTGTGAACCTTCAACGAGGTCCGGCATCTGGTCGGGCCGCATGTGGCCCGCCTTGAGCAGTTCCGTCGACCAGCGCCGCGCACCCGTATCGAGCCAGGACGTGCCAGCGCTGTCCGACATGTCGGCGACATATCGCCCCGTCAGGTAGAAATTGAGATAAGCGGCGGGCAGCAGAACCTTGGCGACGCGGGCGAACATGTCCGGCTCATGGTGGCGTACCCATTCCAGCTTGGGTGCGGTGAAGCCGGGAAAGACGATATTGCCGGAGAGGGCCCGCACGTCAGGGGTGGAATCAAGACGCGCGGCTTCCACATGGCTGCGCGTATCGTTCCACAAGATGCACGGGCGCAGCACATGGCCCCCGGCATCAAGCAGGGTTGCGCCGTGCATATGTCCGGCAACGCCGACACCTTTTAGCTGGCTAAATTCAGGGTGTGCGGCCCGCAATTGCCCGATCGCAGCCTCCAGTGCCACGATCCACGCCGCCGGGTCCTGCTCGGACCAGCCAGAATGGGGATGCGAGACGGAATAATGGCTTTCCGCCGCGCCAATGGCCTGGCCGTCCTGAGAAATCAGCAATGCCCGCAGACCGGATGTTCCCAGATCGATGCCGAGATAGGTCATCAAAGGCGCTCCTCAGCCGGCCAGATAGGTGTCGAGTGCGGCATTCATCCCCTTTTCGTGGATCATCGTCAGCCATCTCACGAAGGGCTCGGCAAAGCGCGGCTCGTCGCAAAGAGTGCCATAGATATGGCGCATGGCAAGCCATTCGCGAGGTTCCGTCCTGGATGCAAGAGCCCGCTCCTGAAGGTCGGCCCAGAAGGGGTCGTTCGGCTCGACCTTGCTGCCATCCTCACGGATGCCGGTGCAATAGCGCGCCCAGCAGGCGGAGACGAAGGCCAGACCATCGACCGGTGTACCGGCTTTCAGGCCGTCGAGCACGGACGGAACGATAAAGCCTGGATGGCGGCTGGAGCCGTCAAAGGCGACGCGCCGTGTGGTATCGACAATCGCCGGATTGGAAAAGCGCCGGTCGATGAGATCGACATAGGCATCCGGCGTGAAGCCCGGCACAGGCTTCACATGCGGCATGATTTCCTGCGTTTCCACCTTTCGGAACAGGGCCCGCACCTTCGGATGCTCCATGCAGCCGGAAATGGTTTCAATGCCCAGCACCTCGCCCACATCGGAAATCACCTGATGCCCGCCATTGAGAATGCGGATTTTCATGATCTCGAAGTCGTGGACATGGTCGGAGAAGGTCGCGCCCGCCCGGTTCCAGTCCGGACGACCGGCACAGAAATTGTCTTCAATCACCCACTGGCGGAAGTTTTCATGCGTCACCGGCACCATGTCATCGATGCCGAAGCTCTGGGCAATCGCCAGTTCCTTCGGGCCGGTGGCGGGCACGATGCAATCGACCATCGAGTTCGGGAAGGTGCAATGCGTGCCGATCCAGTCGGCGAGCGAAGGGTCGGAAAGCCGCGCCAGCGAAACGATGGTCTGGCGCAGAATGTGGCCGTTACCCTGCAGGTTGTCGCAGCAAAGCCCGGTGAACGGGCCGATGCCGCGATCCCGGCGAAGCTTCAGCGCCGCGATCATCGCGCCAAACGCCGTGCGCGGCGCATCCGGGTGGGCCGCATCATGCACGATATCGGGATGGCGGGCGGCAAAACCCTTGGTGGCCGGGTCGATGTAATAGCCGCCTTCCGTCACCGTCAGCGCCACAATGCGGATGGCCGGATCGGCCATCTTTTCGATCAACGGGCCATGGCCTTCAACAATCGGAATATAGTCGATCATCGAGCCGGTCACTTCCGCCGATTTTCCCGACGGGTCGAGTTCAATCAGCGTCGTGAGGTAATCCTGCGCCGCCAGTTTCAGGCGCTGCGCTTCGTCATAGGGACGAACGCCCGCACCGAGAATGGCCCAGTCATGGTTCAGCCCCATCTCGAACAGCCGGTGCAGATACCAGGCCTGATGGGCGCGGTGGAAATTGCCAAGCCCGATATGGACGATGCCGGGGGTCAGCCGCGAACGATCATAGGAAGGAACCTTGATGGTTCTGGGCAGGTCTTTGAGCGTTGCGTTTGAGAGTTTCATGTCAGCTCATCCAGTTCCCGCCATCGACATTATATGTCTGGGCGACGATGTAATCGGCTTCCGGGGAGGCGAGGAAAATGGCCATGCCGGTCAGGTCTTCGGCGCGGCCCATACGCCCGAAGGGAACGGCCTCGCCCACTTCCATCTTCTTCTGGCCGGGCGCCTTGTTTTCATATTTGGCAAAGAAGGCATCGACGCCATCCCAGTGCTCGCCATCCACCACGCCGGGGGCAATGGCGTTGACGTTGATGCCATGGCTGATGAGGTTGAGGCCCGCCGACTGGGTCAGGCTGATGACGGCGGCCTTGGAGGCGCAGTAAACCGCAACCAGCGGCTCACCGCGCCTCCCGGCCTGGGAGGCCATGTTGATGATCTTGCCGCCGCCGCCACGCGCGATCATGTGGCGGGCAACCGCCTGCATCGTAAAAAGCACACCGGCGACATTGATGGCAAAGACGCGATCATAATCGCTCCGTTCGATCTCGGTGATCGGTGCCGCGGTAAAGAGTGCGGCATTGTTGATGAGAATGTCGATCCGCCCCAGCCGCTCAACGGTCTGGGAAACAGCGGCCTCGATACTCTCCTGTCGCGTCACATCCATGGAAACGGCAATCGCCGCCTCACCAAGGGAGCGCGCCGCATCCTCGGCGCGCTTGAGATCGATATCGGCAATCGCCACCTTCGCGCCTTCCGCGACATAAGCCTTGGCAAAGGCAAGGCCGATGCCGCGGGCGGCGCCGGTGATCAACGCGCATTTCCCCTGAAGACGTCCGCTCATCGAAGGGCCATCCCGTCCTTGTCGAAGCGATGGATATTCGCCTCGGAGGGGGTGAGATAGACGGTATCGCCATGGTGCACGCTCACCTCGCCCGACGTTCTCACATTGAGCGTGCCGATGCCGTCGACATGGACGTAGCAGAAGGTGTCGGAGCCGAGGTGTTCGGAAACGCCGACCGTGCCCTTCCACTGACCACTTTCCTTGGAAAGGGCGAGATGTTCCGGGCGAACGCCGATGGCGTAAGCCCCGTGGCGGGCGGCTTCCTCGCCTTCCACGAAGTTCATCTTCGGACTACCGATGAAGCCCGCCACGAAGCGGTTGCGCGGTGTGCGGTAAAGTTCAAGCGGCGAGCCGACCTGTTCGACATTCCCGGCCTGCAGCACGACGATCTTGTCCGCCATGGTCATGGCTTCCACCTGATCATGCGTCACATAAATCATCGTGGTCTTCAGCGACTGGTGCAGCTCGGAAATTTCCAGTCGCATGTTGACGCGCAGCGCCGCATCGAGGTTCGACAGCGGTTCGTCGAACAGGAAGGCCGAAGGCTCGCGCACAATGGCCCGGCCAATGGCGACGCGCTGACGCTGACCACCGGAAAGCTGGCCGGGGCGGCGGTCGAGATAGGGCGTGAGGTTCAGCACCTTGGCGGCGGCTTCCACCTTGCGGTCCTGTTCGGCCTTGTCGACACCCGCCATTTTCAGCGGGAAGGCGATGTTCTTGCGCACCGACATATGCGGGTAAAGCGCATAGGACTGGAACACCATCGCCAGACCCCGCTTGGCAGGCGCAATGTCCGTCACGTCTCGGCCGTCGATCTTCAGCGTGCCGCCGCTCACGTCTTCCAGACCGGCAATCAGTCGCAAAAGCGTGGACTTGCCACACCCCGAGGGGCCGACGAAGACGACGAACTCGCCGTCATTGATGGTCAGATCGATGCCCGGAATGACCTCGACATTGCCGTAGATCTTCTGAACCTTTTCAAGGGTAATGCTTCCCATGGACTTAAATCCTCACTTCACCGCGCCGAAGGTCAGGCCGCGCACGAGTTGTTTCTGGCTGAACCAGCCCATGATCAGGATCGGAGCGATCGCCATGGTGGAGGCAGCACTGAGTTTGGCGTAGAAAAGGCCCTCGGGGCTCGAATAGCTGGCGATGAAAGCCGTCAACGGCGCAGCATTCGCGGCGGTGAGGTTCAGCGTCCAGAAGGCTTCGTTCCAGGCCAGAATGATGTTGAGCAGCAGGGTCGAGGCAATGCCCGGCACGGCCATCGGCGTCAGCACGTAAAGGATTTCCGCCTTGAGACTGGCCCCGTCCATCCGCGCCGCTTCCAGAATTTCGCCCGGAATTTCGCGGAAGTAGGTGTAGAGCATCCAGATGATGATCGGCAGATTGATGAGGGTCAGCACGATCACCAGACCGATGCGCGTATCCAGAAGCCCGGCATCGCGAAACAGAAGGTAAAGCGGCACGAGCACGCCGACCGGCGGCAGCATCTTGGTGGACAGCATCCACATCAAGACATCCTTGGTCCGCTTGCCCGGCACGAAGGCCATGGCCCAGGCGGCGGGAACCGCAATCACCAGACCGGCAAGCGTCGAGCCGACGGAAATGATGACCGAGTTCATGAAGTGACTGAAATAGTCGGATCGCTCCTGCACCGCTGTGTAGTTCTCCAGCGTCCAGTGGAAGTTGAGAAACAGCGGCGGATCGGCAATGGCGTCCGCCTCCGTCTTGAAGCTGGTCAGAAACGTCCACAGGATCGGAAAGAAGATGGCAAGGCCTACACCCCAGGCGATGACGGTGAAGGCAATCTTGCGGGAAGTCTTGACTTGGCGTGCCATGGTTCAGGCCTCCAGATTCTTGCCGATCATCCGCATCAGGAAGATCGCGACGATATTGGCGAGGACAATGGCAACCACGCCGCCTGCCGAACCGCCACCCACGTCGAACTGCAACAGCGACTGGGCGTAGATGAGGTAGGTGAGGTTGGTGGACGACGTGCCCGGACCGCCATTGGTGGTGACGAGGATTTCGGCAAAGACCGAAAGCAGGAAGATCGTCTGGATCAGGATGACGACGGTGATGGCACGGGCCAGATGCGGCACCATGATATAGAAGAAGCGCGACAGCGGGCCTGCGCCATCCATTTCGGCGGCTTCCAGCTGCTCCTGATCGAGCGATTGCAGCGCGGTCAGCAAAATCAGCGTGGCAAAGGGCAACCATTGCCAGCTGACGATGCCGATGATCGAGGCGAGCGGGGCCTGCGCGAAGAAATCGTAAGGCTGCAGACCGAGCGCCTTGGCCGCATGGGCAAACAACCCGTTGACCGGATTGAGGAACATGTTCTTCCACACCAGCGATGACACCGTCGGCATGACGAAGAAGGGGGCGATCACCAGAATGCGCACCACGCCCTGCCCGAAGAAGGGTTGATCCAGCAAAAGCGCCAGAAAGATGCCGCCGATGATGGTGATGACCAGCACGCCACCGACCAGCAGGAGCGTGTTGATCAGCGCGTCAAAGAAGGCCGGATCGGTGAGAAAGTACTGGTAATTGGCAAGGCCGATCCATTCCTCCATGCCCGGCATCAGCAGGTTGTAGCGCTGGAAGGAGAAATAGAGCGTCATCGCGAGCGGGACGATCATCCAGCCCAGAAGCAGCAGAACTGCGGGCGAGATCATCAGTCTGGCTGCGGCGCGGGAATGCTTCGTGGCCATGGTTGCCTCGGCAATCGTCAAACAGAAAGGGAATGAAAAAGCCGGCGCCCGCGGGGAGCGCCGGCAAGGAGAGGCGGATTACTTGATGTAACCGGCCTTGGTCATTTCACGCACGGTCAGGGCCTGCGCGTTTTCAAGCGCCTTGTCCGCCGTGATCTGACCGGCAAGCGCTGCCGAGAACTGCTGGCCGACAGCCGTGCCAAGGCCCTGGAATTCCGGAATGGCGACGAACTGCACGCCGACATAGGGAACCGGGTCGACGGTCGGATGCGTCGGGTCGGCCGCGTTGATCGACTCGAGCGTCATCTTGGCGAACGGAACCTTGGCGTATTCCGGGTTTTCATAAAGCGAGGTACGCGTGCCCGGAGGAACGTTGGCCCAGCCTTCCTTGGAGGCGACGAGGCTCAGATAGTCCTTCGACGTGGCCCATTCCACGAAGGTCTTGGCAGCCTCGACCTTCTTGGAACCGGCCGGAATACCGAGGTTCCAGGCCCACAGCCAGTTGCCACGCTTGCCAAGGCCCTTATCGGGCGCGAGCGCGAAGCCCACCTTGTCGGCCACCTTGGAGTCCTTCGGGTTGGTCACGAAGGAAGCGGCCACCGTCGCGTCGATCCACATGCCGCACTTGCCGGACTGGAAGAGCGCCAGGTTTTCGTTGAAGCCGTTGGCCGAAGCGCCGGGCGGGCCAAACTTGTTCATCATGTCGAGATAGTCGGTGAGCGTCGCCTTCCAGGCGGCGGTGTCGAACTGCGGCTTCCACTTTTCGTCGAACCAGCGGGCGCCGTAGGAGTTGGACATGGCGGTCAGGAAGGCCATGTTCTCGCCCCAGCCGGCCTTGCCGCGCAGGCAGATGCCGTACTGTTCCTTGCTCTTGTCCGTCATCTTTTCGGCGGCCTGCTTGATGAAGTCCCAGGTGGGCGCGGCAGGCATGTCGAGACCGGCGGCCTTCATCAGGTCGGTGCGGTACATGACCATCGAGGATTCGCCATAGAACGGGGCGGCGTAAAGCTTGCCCTCAATCGTCAGGCCGTTACGAATGGCCGGCAGAATGTCATTGGCATCATAGCTTGCGGGCAGATCGTTGAGGTCTGCCAGCCAGCCGCGCTGGCCCCAGATCGGAACTTCATAGGTGCCGATGGTCATCACGTCGAACTGGCCGCCCTTGGTGGCGATGTCCTGCGTAACACGCTGACGCAGAACGTTTTCTTCGAGCGTAACCCACTGCACCTTGATGTCGGGGTGCTTCTTGTTGAAGTCCTCCATGAGACCCTGCATGCGGATCATATCGCCGTTGTTCACGGTGGCGACGGTGATCGTGGTCTCAGCGAATGCGGTGGTGGAAAGCGCGCCAAGCGCGCACGCACCCATCAGGGCGCGAAGCTTCATATTCATGGTAATCCTCCCGTTCGAATTGAGCAATTGTTCAATCCGTGAGTAAATATTCGACATAGAACGAAAACGTCGTCAAGAGGGATTTCGTCAGCCGCAGGGGTAGAGGCATCACAAATGCGTGGCGGAAATCACCGGAAATTCAGCCGAATGCGGCGATCAAAATTTAAAAAACAATCACTTCCCGCGATGCACAACGCAGGCAAAAAAGACGTCAATCCTTGAGCAATTTTCGCGCCGTCGTCTCGTCCGTGATCAATCCATGCATCAGTTTTCCGGTCAGTGCCGCCTTCAGCGGCAGCAATTTCGATGTGCCGCCCGCAACGCACAGCACCGACATCGAGCGTGTCGGAACCCGCACACCGACCATGCGGTGGTTGACGGGATGGTCGAGATAGACCCCGTCGCCGTTGAAAATGTGGCCGAGCATTTCGCCGACGGCCCCGGCGGCCTTCAGTTCGGCATGGTCTTCGCGCGTGATGAAGCCATCAACGAGAAGGGGGGCATTGTCATCCATCTGGCCGATGCCGACGATGGCGAGATCGGCGGAACTGGCGAGAGTCCGCGCCGCGTGCACATGCGGCAGGCTGCGGAAAAGCTCGAGTTCGGACGCAGTGCGGGCTGCAACCGGAATGGCCATCTGGTAATGGGGTGCGCCTACTTTTTCGGCCAGACGCATGATGACTTCGAAGAACGAAGCCGAGCCGTCGGGCGCAACATTGCCGATCAGCGACACAAGCTTGTGGCGGGAACCATCCACAGGCTGCATGTGCTCGATCACCATGCGCAACGTTCGCCCGGTTCCAAGCCCAATGGTGCGCGGCTTTTCACCCAAGAAGAGGCGTTCGAGAACCGGGGCGGCAAAAGAGGCGATCCCCGTCAGCGGCTCGCTGCCCTCGCCAAGCGATGGCGCAACCCAGGCCGATTGCAGGCCAAAGCGGGCTTTCAATTGACGTTCCAGGGTCAGACAATCGGCAATCGGATGGTCGATGCGCACCCTGACCAGCCCTTCGGCGGATGCGCGTGCCACAAGGCGCTGCACGCGCTGGCGGGAAATCCCCAGTTCGGCGGCAATCTGGTCCTGCGTCAGGCCGCCGACAAAGGAAAGCCATGCGGCACGGGCTGCGAGATCGCGCGGGGAAAGCTCATTGTCTGCCTCTGTCGTCTGCTTGGCCATTCTGAATTTATCCCTCAGGTGCGCTTTTCCAGATTCGGGGCAAGCGCAAAGAAATCCGCAAATGATTTGAGCACTTTATGGGGCTTCACCGCAAGCTCTGCCGTGTTGTCGGCATCGCGCAGATGGCTGCCGCCGGTAAAGCGCCAAACCTGCATGTTCGCGGCCAGACCACCTTCGATACCGACGGAGGAGTCCTCGATGACGAGGCAGTTCGAAGGCTCGACGCCGAAGCGGTCTGCGGCATGCAGGAAAATATCGGGCGCAGGCTTTCCGCGCTTCACTTCCGAAGCCGTGATGGCGCGACCTTCAAAAAGCGGGGCGAGGCCGGTGATCGCCAGCGAGTGACTGAGCCGCTCCGGGCTGGAACTGGTGGCAAGGCAATAGGGAACGGCAAGGCGCGTGATCACATCACGAACATGCGGCATTACCTGCAATTCACGCCTGAAGGCATCGAACAGCTGGCTGCGATAATAGGCTTCGAAGCCGTCGGGGAGCGGAATGCCGAAATCCGCCTTCACGCGTTCGACGGCCACGCGGTAGCTGCGCCCCAGAAAATGGCGCGTCACATAGGCGGTGTCGATGAAGACGCCCTCTGTTTCCAGCGCGCTGACCAGCGTTCGGGTCGAAATCACCTCGCTATCCACCAGCACGCCGTCACAATCGAATATGATCAGTTCGCAGTTCATGACCGCGAAGTCCTCCCCGTCCGGTCCTGATTCTCCCGCGCGAGACAATCACGCCGGCGCTTGACCCGTCCAGTCCTATTAAGCGCCGCGTGTGAAGAGATTTTGATTCGAGCGCGCCGTCTTCAAGATGAAATCGGTGAGCGAGCGAATACGGGGAACGTCGGCCAGATCCTGATGCGAGGTCAGCCAATAGCCGCGTTTCAGCTCCACCTCCTCCGGCAGAACGATCACAAGTTCGGGAAATCGCGTGGCGATGAAGTTCGGCAGAATGCACAGGCCACGCCCGCTGAGCGTCGCCGTCAATTGTGCAAAAATGCTCGAAGACTGGAAACCGGCCCGCAAACCCGTGTGCACATCACGCAGATAATCAAGGCCCGGGGAGAAGATCAGATCCTGCACATAGCCAATGAAGAAATGGGACAGAAGATCCTCCCGGCGGGTGATCGGCGGATGGCTTTCGAGATAGGATTGCGCGGCATAAATATGCAGCGTGTAATCCATGATCTGCTGGCTGACATAAGGCCCCGCTTTCGGTGGATCGAGCGTCACCGCCACATCCGCTTCTTTACGCGAAAGCGCCATGATCTGCTGGATGGTGATCAGTTCCAGCGTGATATGCGGGTGCGTCAGCGCGAATTCCTTCAATCTTTCAACGAAGAAGAAGTTGGCAAAGCCTTCCGGTGCGGAAAGGCGCACAACACCGCGAAGCAGGCTTCCACCTTCCGAAATGTCGGACTGCAGGCGCTCGGCCTCGGCCTCGATCCGTTCGGCCATCTCCACCAGACGACGCCCGACGGTCGTCAGTTCGTAACCGCGCGGATTGCGCTCGAACAGCTTGACCTTGAGCGTGAATTCCAGCCGGTCGATATGGCGCGAAACGGTTGCATGGCTGCTGCGCAGCGAACGGGCCGCGCTGGACAGCTGCCCCGTGCGCGCCACGGCCAGAAAGTATTGCAGGTCATCCCAGGTAAAAAGCGTCATCGCACCACATCTGTTCAAAAATGAACGGAACCTGTTCGCAATTTGCTAACGCCCTGCTCTTGTGTCAACGGGTGATTTAAAGAAGTCTAGGGATGGAAGTGCCGCTTTGAGGAGAGCGGCCTGACCGTTTTTAGACAGTTCGCCGGAAATCGCCGCGTCACTGTCGAAAAGGAGGATTGGCGGCCCGCACTCCGCGAGGTCGCTTTGGCAACCGCAATCTCTGGGAGGAGAACGCAATGCGCAAGAGCATCATTCTGTCCACGGCCATCGCCCTGGCAGCCGGTACGTCCGCTTTCGCCGCCGACATTTCGGACGGCAAGGTCAAGATCGGCATCCTGAACGACCAGTCGGGCGTCTACGCCAACTTCGGCGGCAAATATTCCTACGAAGCTGCCAAGATGGCTGCCGAAGACTTCGGCGGCAAGGTTCAAGGCGCGACGATCGAAGTGGTGACCGCCGACCATCAGAACAAGGCTGACGTGGCCTCGAACATCGCCCGCCAGTGGTATGATACCGAGCAGGTCGACTCCATCATGGAACTCACCTCGTCCTCCGTTGGCCTTGCCGTGCAGGCGCTGTCGAAGGACAAGAAGAAGATCACCATCAACACCGGCGCCGCAACCACGGAACTGACCGGCAAGCAGTGCACCCCCTACGGCTTCCATTGGGCTTATGACACCTATTCGCTGGCCGTCGGCACGGGTGGCGCGCTGGTGAAGCAGGGCGGCGACAGCTGGTTCTTCCTGACCGCTGACTATGCCTTCGGCTATTCGCTGGAAGAAAACACCTCGAACTTCGTCAAGGCCAATGGCGGTAAGGTTCTCGGCTCGGTCCGCCATCCGCTGGCAACCACGGACTACTCCTCCTTCCTCCTGCAGGCCCAGTCTTCCGGCGCCAAGGTCATCGGCCTTGCCAATGCCGGTCTTGATACGGCCAACGCCATCAAGCAGGCGGCCGAATTCGGCATCGTCGCGGGCGGTCAGCGCCTTGCAGCCCTTCTCTTCACGCTCGCTGAAGTCAACGGTCTCGGCCTTGAAGCAGCCCAAGGCCTGACGCTCACGGAAGGTTTCTACTGGAACCGCGACGACGAATCCCGCAAGTTCGGCGAGCGCTTCTTCAAGCGTACGGGCGCCATGCCGAACATGGTCCATGCCGGAACCTATTCCGCTGTGATGTCCTACCTGAAGGCGATCGACAAGGCCGGCACGGATGATGCCGATGCCGTGGCCAAGACGCTGAAGGAACTGCCGGTCAACGACCTCTTCACCAAGGATGGCCATGTGGCCGCCAACGGCAAGATGATCCACGACATGTATCTGATGCAGGTGAAGAAGCCGGGCGAAAGCGCCACTCCGTGGGATTACTACACGGTTCTGGCCACCATCCCCGGCAAGGAAGCCTTCATCGATCCGGCCAAGAGCGGTTGCCCGCTGGTCGCACAGTAAGAGGCAGTCCATCATGACGATTGCTCCCGTCCTTCGCAAGGAAGAGGAACCTCAGGTCGTGCTCACGGCCCGTGGCCTCACCAAGAGTTTCGGTGCCTTTACGGCCGTCAAGAACGTCAATCTCGACGTTCACCATGCCCGCGTGCATGCCCTGATTGGTCCGAACGGTGCCGGCAAGACCACGGTCTTCAACCTCTTGACCAAATTCCTCCAGCCGACGGGCGGGACGATCGAACTCATGGGTGCCGACATCACCAGAACACCGCCGGACAAGGTGGCGCGCATGGGTCTCGTGCGCTCCTTCCAGATCTCGGCGGTGTTCCCCCACCTGTCTGTCCTCGAAAATGTTCGGGTGGCCCTCCAGCGCCCGAATAACCTCGCAACCCAGTTCTGGCTGCCCATGTCCTCGCTTGACCGGCTGAACGCCCGCGCCGAGGAACTGATCGCAGCAGTCGGGCTGACGCGCGAAAAGCATGCGCTGGCGGCAGACCTTTCCTATGGGCGCAAGCGCGTTCTGGAAATCGCCACCACGCTGGCCCTCGACCCCAAGGTGCTGCTGCTGGACGAGCCGATGGCGGGCATGGGGGGTGAGGATGTGTCGCATGTGGCCGAACTGATCCGCGAAGTGGCGAAAACCCGCGCGGTTCTCATGGTCGAGCACAATCTCAAGGTCGTTGCCGACATCTGCCATCACGTCACGGTGCTGCAGCGCGGTGAAATCCTCGCCGAAGGCGATTATGCGGAAGTCGCCGCCGATCCGCGCGTGCGCACCGCTTACATGGGCACGGAGGAAGCCTGATATGGCCGCACTGCTCGAAGTTTCCAATCTCGAAGCCTGGTATGGTGAAAGCCAGGCGCTCCATGGCGTTGATCTGAAGGTCGGCGAAGGCGAGATGATCACCATTCTCGGCCGCAATGGCGTTGGCAAGACGACGACGCTGCGCGCCATCATGGGCCTGATCCGCAGCCGCAAGGGCGAAATTCGTCTTGCTGGCAAGGACATGCTGCCGGTGCCTCTGCACAAGACGGCCAAGCACGGCCTCGGTTTCGTGCCGGAAGAGCGCGGCATCTTCGCAACGCTGACCGTTGAGGAAAACCTGAAGCTTCCCCCCGTCGTGGCGGAAGGCGGCATGAGCCTCGATGAAATTTACGAACTGTTCCCGAACCTTCTGGAGCGTCGTTCAAGCCCCGGCACCAAGCTTTCCGGCGGCGAACAGCAGATGCTGGCCATGGCCCGCATCCTGCGCACCGGCATCAAGGTTCTGCTGCTTGACGAACCGACGGAAGGCCTCGCCCCCGTCATTGTCCAGCGCATTGGCGACGTGCTCCAGAAACTGAAGGCCCGCGGCATGACCGTGGTCCTCGTTGAACAGAATTTCCGTTTCGCAGCCAAGATTTCGGACCGCTTCTACCTGATGGACCACGGCCAGATGGTGGCGGATTTCCCGGTCGGCGACCTGCCGAACCGTATGGGCGAACTCAACAAGGTGCTGGGGGTTTAAATGACCATGATTTTCGGTATTCCGATCCAGGCCCTGCTCGGTCAGCTTCTGGTCGGTCTCATCAACGGCTCCTTCTATGCCATGCTGTCGCTTGGCCTTGCGGTCATCTTCGGCCTTCTGCGCGTCATCAATTTCGCCCACGGCGCGCAATACATGCTGGGCGCCTTCGTGGCCTTCCTTGGCATGCAGCATTTCGGCATGAATTTCTGGGCGGCGCTCATTGTCACCCCGCTGGTCGTTGCGATTTTCGGGGCCATCATCGAGCGCCTGCTGCTGTCCAGGCTTTATGATCTCGATCCGCTCTACGGACTGCTCTTCACCTTTGGCCTTGCCCTCACCGTGGAAGGCACGTTCCGCTATTTCTATGGCGCGGCCGGTCAGCCCTATTCGGTTCCCGCAGCCCTGTCGGGCGGCACTAATCTCGGCTTCATGTTCCTGCCGAACTACCGCGCCTTTGTCGTCATCGTGTCGCTGGCAGGCTGCCTTGCCACCTGGGCGCTCATCGAAAAGACCCGTCTCGGCTCTTATCTGCGAGCAGCTACCGAAAACCCGAGCCTCGTTCAGGCCTTTGGCATCAACGTTCCGCTACTCTTGACGCTGACCTACGCTCTGGGTGCGGGTCTCGCAGGCTTCACCGGCGTCCTCGCCGCCCCGATCTACCAGGTCTCACCGCTGATGGGCACGAACCTCATCATCGTCGTCTTCGCCGTGGTCGTGGTCGGTGGCATGGGCTCCATCATGGGCGCCATCATCACAGGGTATCTGCTCGGCATTACCGAAGGCCTGACCAAGGTCTTCTACCCTGAAGCCTCCAGCATCGTCATCTTCGTCATCATGGCGATTGTCCTGCTCATCCGCCCCGCCGGCCTGTTCGGAAAGGACGCCTGATCATGTCCAAAGCCATTCACTCGCATCACGCTTCGGCAACCCATCCTGCGCAAGCCCCGGTCGGGCTCGGCCCGGTCAAGATTGGTCTGATGGCCATCGGTCTGGTGGCGCTGATCGCGGCCCCGCTTCTGATCTATCCGATCTTCATCATGAAGCTTCTGTGCTTCGCGCTCTTTGCCTGCGCCTTCAACCTGCTCCTGGGTTATACGGGGCTCTTGTCCTTCGGCCACGCTGCCTTCTTCGGCGGGGCTGCCTATTTCACCGCCCATGCGGTGAAGGAATGGGGCGTCACGCCGGAAATCGGCCTCATCATCGGCATGGCAGGCGCTGCCGTCCTTGGTTTTGTCATCGGCTTCGTCGCCATCCGCCGCCAGGGCATTTATTTCGCCATGATCACGCTGGCGCTCGCCCAGATGTTCTACTTCTTCTGCCTTCAGGCCCCCTTCACCCATGGTGAGGATGGTCTGCAGTCCGTGCCGCGCGGCCATCTCTTCGGCCTCATCGATCTCTCGGTGCAGACGAACATGTACTACACGGTTCTCGCAGCCTTCGTGATTGTGCTGCTGGTGATCTGGCGCTTCGTTCACTCGCCCTTCGGCATGATCCTGAAGTCGATCCGCGAAAACGAAAACCGCGCCATTTCGCTCGGCTATTCGGTGCAGCACTACAAGCTCGGGGCCTTCGTCATGTCGGCAACGCTGGCCGGTCTCGCGGGTGGCCTCAAGGCTCTGGTCTTCCAGTTCGCCACGCTGACGGATGTCAGCTGGCAGATGTCGGGCGAAGTCATTCTCATGACGCTGCTCGGTGGCATCGGCACCATGATTGGCCCGATCTTCGGTGCGGGTCTGGTGGTGACGCTGCAGAACTACCTCGCAACCTCCGATTTCCCGGTCACCATCATCACCGGCCTTGTTTTCATGGCCTGCGTGCTGGTCTTCCGCCGTGGTCTGGTCGGGGAATTTTATGCCTCCCGTCTCGGTCGAAAGCTCGGCTTCGAACACCGCCGCTAATCCCGCGACCCTTTGCAATGAACGGAATGCCCGACCCGCGTCACCTCTGACGCGGGAACGGGATCCCCTTGGAGAACATCATGGGCGATTTTGATTATATCGTCATCGGGGCAGGCAGCGCTGGCTGCGTTCTGGCAAACCGCCTCTCGAAGGACCCCGCCAATCGCGTGCTGCTTCTGGAAGCGGGCGGCAGAGATAACTACCACTGGATTCACATCCCGGTCGGCTATCTCTACTGCATCGACAATCCGCGCACCGACTGGCGTTTTCGAACGGCCAACGAGCCGGGTCTGAACGGTCGCTCCCTGATCTATCCGCGCGGCAAGGTTCTCGGCGGCTGCTCCTCCATCAACGGCATGATCTACATGCGCGGTCAGGCGCGTGATTATGACCAGTGGCGTCAAATGGGCTGCGAGGGCTGGGGCTGGGATGATGTTCTGCCCTACTTCACCCGCTCGGAGGACTTTTATCGCGGCAAGAGCGATCTTCATGGCGAAGGCGGTGAATGGCGCGTCGAAAAGGCCCGCGTGCGCTGGGAAGTGCTCGAAGCCTTCCAGAAGGCTGCGGCCGAAGCCGGGATTCCGACCACCGAAGACTTCAACCGTGGCGACAATGAAGGGTCCGGCTATTTCGATGTGAACCAGCGCAACGGCTGGCGCTGGAACACCGCCAAGGCCTTCCTTCGCCCGGCCCGTGACCGCGCCAACCTGTCGGTGTGGACCCATGCCCACGCCCGCCGCCTGATCATCGAACAGGGTGCGGTCAAGGGTGTCGAAATCCTGCATGACGGTCAGGTGAAGTCGCTGCGTGCCCGCAAGGAAACCGTGCTGTCTGCCGGGTCCATCGGCTCGCCGCAGCTTCTGGAACTGTCGGGCGTTGGCCGTGGTGATGTGCTGCAGGCCGCAGGTGTTGACGTGCGCCACGAGGTCAATGGCATCGGCGAGAACCTTCAGGATCATCTGCAGCTTCGTATGATCTACAAGGTATCCGGCGTGCCGACTCTGAACGAGCAGGCCTCCAGCCTCATCGGCAAGATGAAGATCGGCCTGGAATACGCGTTGAAGCGCTCCGGTCCTATGTCCATGGCCCCGAGCCAGCTGGGCGTGTTCACCCGCTCGTCGGCGGAAAAGGAAACGGCGGACCTGCAATATCACGTCCAGCCGGTCTCGCTCGACAAGTTCGGCGATCCCGTCCATCCCTTCCCGGCCATGACGGCGAGCGTGTGCAATCTGCGTCCGGAAAGCCGGGGTTCGGTGCATATCAAGAGGCCGGATTTCAGCGCCCAGCCGGAGATCCGTCCGAACTATCTGTCGGCAGAGGCCGACCGGCAGACCGCTGCCAATGCCATCCGCCTGACCCGCCGCATCGTTGCCCAGCCGTCCTTCGCCCGCTTCAAGCCCGAGGAGTACAAGCCCGGCCCGTCTTACGAAAGCGAAGCGGATCTGATGCGCGCAGCAGGCGATATCGGCACGACGATCTTCCATCCCGTCGGCACCATGCGCATGGGCGCGGATGAAAACAGCGTGGTCGATACGCGCCTGAGATTGCGCGCCCTGAAGGGGCTTCGCGTCGCCGATGCCTCGGTCATGCCGACGATCACGTCCGGAAACACCAATTCGCCGACCATCATGATCGCGGAAAAAGCCGCCGACATGATCCTCGCGGACAATCGATAAAAGACGGGGGAGACACCCATGAACACCATCGCATTCATCGGTCTCGGCAATATGGGTCTTCCCATGGCCGCCAATCTCGCCAAGGCAGGCTACACGGTCAAAGGCTTTGACCTCTCCGAGGCAAGCCGCGCCGCCGCCGAAGGCGAAGGCATTCACGCCGTCTCCTCGCTCGCGGATGCCGTGAAGGGCGCCGATGCCGTCATTACCATGCTGCCGAAGGGCGAGCATGTCGTGGCCGTCTACCGCGATCTGGTCGGTCTGGTTGCGGCCGGAACACTGCTGATCGATTGCTCGACGGTCGATGTCACCAGCGCCCGCGCCGCCCACGATCTGGCGGCTGGCAAGGCCTGCCATTCTGTGGACGCTCCCGTTTCCGGTGGTACGGGCGGGGCCAAGGGTGCAACGCTCACCTTCATGTGCGGCGCAGAGGCGGCAGCCTTTGAGGCGGCGCGCCCCATTCTGGAAAAGATGGGCCGCAAGATCGTTCATTGCGGCGGGGCCGGGGCCGGGCAGGCCGCCAAGATCTGCAACAATATGATCCTCGGCATCTCGATGATTGCCGTATCGGAAGCCTTTGTCCTCGGTGAGCGCCTCGGCCTCTCCCATCAGGCCCTGTTCGATGTCGCCTCCACGTCGTCGGGCCAGTGCTGGGCGCTCACCTCCTATTGCCCGGTGCCGGGTCCGGTGCCGACGACGCCCGCCAATAACGGCTATCGTCCGGGCTTTGCCGCCGCCCTTATGCTGAAAGACCTGAAGCTCTCGCAGGAAGCGGCCGACAGCGCCGGCGCATCAACGCCGCTCGGGGCCGCCGCCACCGCGCTTTATGATCGCTTTGCCACGGCCGGCAGCGGCGACCGTGACTTTTCCGCCATTGTCGAAATGCTGCGCGGGAGTGGAGCATGACAAACACCGACGCCTCAACGCTTCTCTGGTCGCCGTCCCGGTCTCGTATCGAAGGTTCGGCTCTTTATGGTTTTGCCCAACGCACGGCGGACGCAAGCGGTGCGGCGGCGGATGATTATGCAGCCCTTCTCGATTGGTCGAATCGTGCGCCGGAAGCGTTCTATGCAGCGCTGTGGGATGAACTGGGTATCATCGGGCAGAAGGGCGACAAGGCCTTTGAAGCGGGAAAGACGCTTCGCGAAACCCGCTTCTACCCAAATGCCCGTCTGAATTATGCCGAAAACCTGCTGCGCGATGCCGATGACCGGCTGGCCGTGATTGCCTATCGTGATGATGGCACCCGCCGTACGATCACGCGCCGCGCCCTTTATGCCGAAGTTTCGCGCATGGTGCAGGCGCTCAAAGCCCGTGGCGTTGGCGAAGGCGACCGCGTCGGGGCCATTGTCACCCATGATATTGAAGCAATCATCGGCTATCTCGCGGCCAGCGCGATTGGTGCCATCTGGTCGTCCTGCTCGCCCGATTTCGGCCCGGCAGGGGCTTCCGACCGGCTGTCGCAGATTGCGCCCAAGGTGCTGATTGCGGTGCCGGAATATGGCTATGCCGGAAAACGCATCGATGTCGCCCCGACAATCCGGGCCGTGGCGGAAAGCGCCACGCCGGAGCACATCATCCTGATCGGTGACGTGGTGCCGGTTTCGCTGGCCGACCTTGCCTGCGAAACCTGGGAAAGCGCCCTTTCTCCCTACGCCCCGGGCGAAATCGCCTTCAACCGACTGCCCTTCAATGCGCCGCTGGCGATCCTTTATTCCTCCGGCACCACCGGAAAGCCGAAATGCATCACCCATTCCGGTGGCGGCCTTCTCTTGCAGCACATGAAGGAACAGAAGCTGCAATGCGACCTTCAGGAAGGCGAACGCTTCTTCTATTTCACCACTTGCGGCTGGATGATGTGGAACTGGCAGGTCTCCGGTCTGGCGCTCGGCACGACGCTCGTCACCTATGATGGCAATCCCGGCTATCCCACGCCCGCCCGGCTGGTAGACCTGATCGATGCCGAAGGCATTGCCACCTTCGGCACTTCGGCCAAGTTCATCGACGCCTGCCTGAAGGCGGGGCTGAAGCCGCGTGAAACGCACAAGCTCACAAGCCTGCGCACCATTCTGTCCACCGGCTCGCCGCTGATCGGCCCGTCCTTCGATTACATCTATCGTGACTGGAAGGCGGATGTGCATCTCGCCTCGATCTCGGGTGGCACGGATATCTGCGCCTGCTTCCTCGGCGGCAACCCCCTGCAGCCCGTCCATCGCGGCGAATTGCAGGGTGCCATGCTGGGCATGGATATCGACACGCTGGACGATGAAGGCCGCCCGGTACGCGGTGTGGCGGGCGAACTGGTCTGCCGCAACGCCCATCTGTCCATGCCGGTTTGCTTCTGGGGGGACGAGGATGGCAGCCGCTATAACGCCGCCTATTTCGAACGCTTCCCCGGCCTCTGGGCGCATGGCGATTTCGCCGAACAATGCCCGACCGGCGGTTTCGTCATTCATGGCCGCTCCGACACGACCCTGAACCCCGGTGGCGTGCGCATCGGCACGGCGGAAATCTACCGTCAGGTGGAAACCGTTGAAACCGTGGAAGAGGCGCTGGCCGTTGGTCAGGATATCGATGGCGACCAGCGCGTTATTCTGTTCGTGCGCCTGAAGGCCGACCAGCCTTTGACGGAGGATCTGGAAAAGGTCATCCGCACGCGCATCCGCTCCGGTGCCACACCGCGCCACGTCCCGGCGAGAATCATCGCCGTCACCGCCATTCCCCGCACCCGTTCGGGCAAGATTTCCGAAATCGCCGTGCGCGACACCATTCATGGTCGCCCGGTGAAGAACGCCGATGCGCTCGCCAACCCGGAATCGCTCGAACTTTACCGCAATCTGCCGCAGTTGAAGGAGTAGGCCATGGTCGATGCATCCGAACCGAAAACCGCGCTGATTACCGGCTCGACAAGCGGGATTGGTCTGGCAATTGCCAAGCGTTATGCCGAGGCCGGTTATCGGGTCGCGGTGCATGGCATCGAAACGCCGGACAAGGCCGCGGACGCGCTCGCCGAAGTGGCGGCGGTTGCCCGGCATGAACCGGCCTATTTCTCTGCGAACCTTTCCAATGACGCGCAGTCGACAGCGCTCGCCAAGGCGGTCATTGAAGACTTCGGCGGCATCGATATCCTCGTCAACAATGCCGGTATTCAAAAGGTTGCGCCGATTGACGAGTTCGATCCGGTCGATTTCTCCCGCATCGTTGCCATCTCGCTCGACAGCACCTTTCTGACGATCCGTGCCGCCCTTCCGGGCATGAAGGCAAGGGGTTGGGGCCGCATCGTCAACATCGCCTCGGCCCACGGCCTGCGCGCCTCGCCCTTCAAGGCGCCCTATGTCGCCACAAAGCATGCCGTGGTGGGGCTCACGAAAAGCGTCGCGCTGGAAGTGGCCGAACAGGGCATTACCTGCAATGCCATCTGCCCCGGCTATGTCTGGACACCGCTGGTGGCCGCCCAGGTGGCCGATCAGGCCCGTGTGCATGAGATGAGCGAAGAAGATGTGGTCAAAAAGGTGATGCTCGCCCCGCAGCCGACCCGTCGCTTCGTCCAGCCGGACGAAATCGCTGAAATGGCCTATTACCTGACGGGTGACATGGCGCGCTCGATCACCGGAACGACCATTTCCATCGATGGCGGTTGGACGGCGAAATAACCCTCTTCGAGTTTGATGCCGAACCCTTTCCACACTCTTCTCGTCATCCTCGGGCTTGACCCGAGGATCCATCATTTCAATAACTTATGGATGGTCGGTCAAGCCCGACCATGACGAAGCGAGAGGTTGGCGACTTTTGACATCAGTCTCGCCGCGTCCTTCGCGGCTGTTGCTTACTGGCGCAGCGCCAGATCGGATGCGTTCTTCACCGGCGATAGCAGGTATTCCAGAACCGTATATTCCTTGGTGATCATGTCCACATTGACCATCATGCCCGGAATGATCGGGTGCTTGTCGCCAAGCGTGCTGGGCGCGCTGAGACGGACGCGGAAATAGGGCGGATTGTCCTTTTCCTTGATAATGTCCGGCGAAATGTCGATGACTTCGGCTTCAAGACCGCCATAGACGGAATAGTCATAGGCCGTAACCTTCACCACAGCCTTGGTGCCCGGCCAGATCTGGGCGCGGTCCTGCGGTGAAAGCTGCGCTTCGATGGCAATCGTATCGGAATTCGGCACGATTTCGAGAATGGCTTCACCGGGGGAAATAACGCCGCCAATGGTGGAGACCATCATCTTGTTGACGATGCCGGAAAGTGGCGCGCGGACATCGGTGCGCGCGGTGCGGTCTTTCAGGCTGTCAGCCGATTCCTTCAGCTGGGCCATTTCGACCAGCGCCTTGGTCTTTTCTTCCGCCAGCGCCGAACCATTCTTCAAAATGCTGGCGCTACGTTCGCGCTGCGCTTCACTCAGCGCCGCCTCGGTCTGCGGAATGTCGTGGTTCAGGTCATCGATCTTGGTGTTGATCTGCTGCAGCATGGTCATGGCCTGCAGCAGTTCGTTCTGCGAGGCCGCCCCCATCTTGTTGAGGCGCTGGACATTGTCCAGGCGCTCGGAAACGATGAGCTGTTCTTTCATCTGGTTCTCAAGCCGGGTCTTGAGACCGGCCAGAGCAATTTCCTGCTGGCGGATCTTGTCTCCCAAAAGCAGGTTCTCTTCATGGCGCTGGCGGCGATGCTGCTCGAACAGGCTCTGCTCGTTCTGCATGATGGCGCGGTCTGTCAGCGTATCGGGAAAGTCGATCACGTCCAGATCAGCAAGTTCGGCTTCAATACGGGCAATCGCCGCGGTCTTGGCGGAAATCTGCGTCAACGTCTGCTGCAAGGTGGACTTGGCCTGTGAATCCTCGATGGACAGGAGAACCTGCCCTTGCTCCACCTGATCACCCTGTTTGACGCGGATCTGGGACACGATGCCGCCTTCGAGATGCTGGACGATCTGGTTCTGCATGGAAGGCACGACCATGCCGGTGGCGCGCGTCACGCCGGTCAGTGTCGTCATGGCGGCCCAGGAGAGGAGCGCGATGACAGCCGTGAACATCAAGATGATCAGAAAACGCCGCGAACGACCGCTGTCACTGTGAAGTGAACCGGCCTCGAGTTCGGGAAAAAGCTGTGTCGTGTCTACGGACATGGTCACCAATAACCGACAGGTTTGAACTCGTTAACTTATCGACCGATTTCGTTAACCAATAGATAACGTTAATGAGTTTATTCTCGCCGCATCACGCGTAGAGAGGCCTCATGCTCAAATTCAAGGGAAACAGCGCAATCGAGGGCGAAGTGCGTCATGCCGCGCCCGCCGTAAAGCCGTTTGTCGATGAAGAGCCGGTACAGGCTTTGCGTCGCGTCGGCTTTGCCGCATCCCAGTGCCGAATTGTGAAAATTCCGCTGGCAGAGATCACCAAGTCCCACCTGCCGTGCCTGGCCATGATGACGGGCGGTCGCGCCGTTGTTCTTCTGGCGTTGCGTCCTGATGGTCTGTTTGATCTGCAGCAGGAAAATGGGGTCAGCGCGGTTTCGGCCGATCAGATCGCCCCCTATTTCGGCGGCTCGATCATCACCCAGTATGCGGATGAAGCGAGCGCTGAAAAGTCAGAGGATCGCCTCCATATCGATCTCCTCAGCATCATGAAGGCGACGCTCAAGGCGCCGAAGCTGTTCGAGATCATTCTGGTTGCCATCATGTCGAACATTTTCATGTTCGCCCTGCCGATGTTCAGCATGGCGGTTTACGACCGCATCATCCCGCACAAGGCTTATGAAACGCTGTGGTCGCTGACCATCGGCATCATGCTGGTCTTCACGCTGGATTTCGTCGGTCGCGTCCTGCGCAACGGCGTTCAGGAGCAGATGGCCTATCGCATCGGCTCGCAGATGCAGATGCGCATGTTCTCGCGCATCCTGTCGACGGACATGGAGCACGCGCCGAAATCGGCAAGCGGCATCTCGAGCGCCATGTCGGCGGTCGATGGAGCCTGCCATCTCATGCCGCCGCTCCTGATCGGTCTCATGGTCGATCTGCCCTTCATGCTCGTCCTGTTCATCTATGTGGGCGTCACGGCGCATTGGGTGGTGCTGTCACCGCTGGTTTCCGTTCTGATCCTGCTCGCAGCCAACGCTTACCTTCATTACTCGGCCCGCAAGGCACATGAACAGTCGGCCAAGCAGGCCATCGCCCGCAACACGTTGATTGAGGAAAGCGTCAATGCTTTCGGCGTGACGAAGGTGACGGCATCGCAGGGACCGACGCTGCGAGCCCTCGCAGAGCTGACCGCCGCCACGCACAAGAGCAGTGCGGCGGCCCGGTCGGCCAATTCCACGGCGGCTCTGGTTTCAAACACGGTGATCCAGCTGAATACGGTGCTGGTTCTGGTTGTCGGCATTTTCATCATCAATTCCGGGGGCATGACGGTCGGTACGCTGGTCTCCGCCGTGATGCTGAGTGCGCGCGGCATTTCGCCCATCATCGCGCTGGTCGGCAGCGTCGTTCGCGCCTTCAGCCTGGCGGAGCCCCTGCGCATCGCCGACAAGATGATTTCGCTTCCGGCCGAAGAAGCCGGGGATGCCAACCGCACCGTCGCAAGCCTCAAGGGGCAGGTCGATCTGTCGGGCGTGACCTTCCGCTATGCCCAATCGGTCGCCCCGGCACTGAAGGAGCTGAATCTGTCGTTCAAGGCTGGCGAGCGCGTCGGCATCATTGGCAGTATCGGCTCCGGTAAAAGCACGCTGATCAAGCTCATCCCGCGTCTGCATTGCCCGACGGCGGGCGGCGTTTTGATCGATGGCCACGATGTGCGCCAGTACGATCCTGATTTTCTGCGCCGCCAGATCGCCTACATGCCGCAGGATTGCGACCTCTACGATACGACGATCCGCGATAACATCATCAAGGGTCTCGGCGTTGTGGACGAGGCGGCCTTTGATGAAGCCGTGCGCATTTCCGGCGTGCGCGACATCGTGACGCGCCACCCGGCGGGTTATGATCTTCAGGTGGGTAAATATGGCCGTCGCCTGTCAGGCGGCGAGCGGCAGGCCGTTTGCCTTGCCCGCGCCCTGACCCGCAACGCACCGATCCTCATCATGGATGAACCGACATCGGCCATGGACAGCCAGATGGAAAAGGCCGTGATTGACCGCCTTTCCGGCGCTCTGGCGGGCAAGACCCTGATTGTCGCAACACATCGCGCCCCGCTGCTTTCGCTGGTGGATCGCGTCATCTGGCTCGACGGCGGCAAGGTGATCGCTGACGGACCTCCCGCGGAGGTCATCGCCCGCGCATCCAAGGCGGCGTGAGGGGTTTATGGCAAGCAAGCACCATCAGGAAGACCCGTGGGCAGGCTTCGTGGATGTTCTCTCGAACATGCTCGTGGTCGTGGTCTTTCTCGTGATTATTCTGGGTCTTGCGATCTTCGCGCTCTCCCAGCAGATCACCAAGCAGGCCGTTGAGCAGGCGCTCGAGCAGCACCAGCAGGATAAACAGCAGAAAGAACCGAAGCCGGAGCCGCCGAAGGAAAGCGCTGAATCCGCTGACGCCACCACAAAGCCCGCCGAGCCGGCCCCGGACGCTGAAAAGCCGGTCGAAACCGCCAAGGCTGAAGGTGCGGCTGCAGAAAAACCCGCGACCGCAGCACCGCCGAAGGAAGGCAAGGAAGCTGCCGACAAGGGACCACAAGATGCCGGAACCGGCGGCCCCGCTGCTCAGGCCGCGCAGGAAGACGTAACGAGCCAGGCCGAAAGCGCAGAACAATCAAAGGGTTCTGCGGGTGATCGTCAGGCCGGCTATGCCCAGCGTGTTCGCGCCTCTGACGAAATTGAAGGCAACTCCAACCTGACGGTGCGCAGCGCCAACGTCGACTCCGAGCAGAAGCTTGAAGTCGCGTCCGAGGAAATCAAGCCTACCTATGGCAAGATCGAAGTTACCTCGTCCGATGCCTTCCTGAAGCTGAGCTTTGCCAAGGGCAACTTCCGCATTGACGAAACGACCAGCGGCAAGCTCAAGGAATATCTGGGCACCTCGCCGGTTGCCAAGAGCGACACGATCGAGATCCGCGCCATCGCCCAGTCGACGGTCGGTTCGATCAGTGAAGCCCGCCGCATTGCCTATTACCGCGCCATGGAAATGCGCTCGCAACTGATTCAGGCTGGCTTCGACTCGACCAAGATCATGGTCAAGGTTCGCGAGTCCGCTTCGCCCGAGGATGCCGACGTCGTTCAGGTTTTCAAGAAATCATGAACGACCGTTAAGCCGATTTTACTCTTCGTTAAGGCTATTCCCCTAGCCTTGATAGGTGTGACGGATTCTGCACACCGGTACGAAGAGGAAATCGATGAGTCACTCCAAGGCAAAGAAGGTAGGCGGCATATCAGCGGTCCGCGGCGAAATTGCCAAGCAGACCGCGGTGATTCTGATCCTGCTCGCGATCGCCACCTGGCAGCATCACTTTGTGATGCAGGCGGCGACGGCAGATATTTACATCTTCCTCCTCCTCGTCGGCGTTGCGTTGTTCGGTATCTACAACGCGATCAAGGGCACCTACACACTGGGTAACGACTTCTCGGCGCTGGCTGCCATGAAGGAAGTTCACCAGGACGCATTGCGCAAGAAAAACGCGCCTGAAGATCACGTGCAGATCATCGAGCAGCGGCTGGCCAAGCTTCAGACGGTTTACAAGGCGCCGAGCGCGCTTGGCACCGCCCACAACCTGATTGTTGAAGAAATTCTGCGCAGCGGCTCCTTGCGCATTCCCACCTCCACCATGCAGGTTCTGGTGCAGGACCTTGAAACGAAGCTCGATGAACGCCAGGGGATGTCCCACTATCTGGCCCCGCTCATGGTTCTTCTTGGCCTGCTCGGCACCTTTATCGGCCTCATGCACGTTCTGGAATCGGTCGGCGGCATTCTGGCCAGCCTTGACCTTTCGGGATCGGCCGGTGCCGGGACGATTGCCAAGCTCATCGAAAGCCTGAAGCGTCCGCTGGAAGGCATGGCCACCGGCTTCGGCGCCTCGCTGCTCGGCCTGATCGGATCACTGATCATCGGCGTTCTGGCCAAGTTCGACGTGAAGGCGGCCCAGCGTCTCCAGCACGATTTCGAAACCTGGATTCGTTCTGCCGTGCAGATCGAAGCCTCGGGTTCCGCTGACGTTGCCACCCGCGAACCGGGGCGCAAGGGCGGCACCGTTGATCCGCAGGCGGCAGGCAACTGGCGCGCCATGTTCCAGGTTGCCCGTCTGACGGTTCAGTCCAACTCGCGCATGTCGGAACAGGTGTCCGGTCTCTCCCAGACCATTCAGGAACTGGCCGAGAAGCTCGATGCCCAGAATGCCATGAACGAGAAGTGGTTCGCACGCATGACCTGGGCCGTCCAGAAGGACGCGACCACCCAGACCGGCATCAAGACCAGCGTTGAAAACCTCAATGGCATGCTCAGCGAAACGCGTCAGAAGATAGGCACGCAGATGATGGAACTGACCGACGCGGTCACGGCCTCGTCGCAAAAAACCGACGCCTTCTCCACGCAGGTCAGCGAAGACCTGCGCAAGATCGGCGATGCGATGCTCTGGTACAAGGAAGGTCTTAGCGACGCGGATCGCCGTCTGGAAGCGGCCGAAAACCGCCTCGCCCGCTTCCGCAACAGCCCGGATGAAGCCGCCGCTGCCGCAACCCGTGATGAAGCCGCTGAACTGGTCGCCAATCTTGACCACCTGATCGCGGCAACCCGCCTCAACAAGGAGGATGTGGACCGTCTGCGCAAGATGTCGTCCCTGATGGGTGAGATGTCCGGGGAAAAGAGAGATGACGACAACAACCCGATGGCCACGGTCGAGGCCTCGCTGAAGGAAGCGTCGAGATGAGTATATTTCGCAAGCTGACCTCGAAGTTCAAGCGCGATGGCAGCGGTTCCCGCCGCCATATTCGCCATGAGTGCTTTATGCCTGCACGCCTCTATTTCCTGGACCACGGGTTCCACATTGACGGTTTCATCAATGAAATCTCTCAAGGTGGCGCCCGTTTCCGCTCGGAACAGAACTTCATCATGCAGCGTTCGAACGAGATCGTTCGCATCTGCACCGACGGCTTTGATTACGACGGCATTCTCCGCAACACATCGGTCGATGGCTACGGCATTCAGCTGCGCCAGCCGCTGGATGAAGCGGCGCTTGCGGCCATTCTGATCGAGAACCCGCCGCGCCGCCAAATCGCCGCCTGATAATTCCATTACGGATTGGTCGATACCATGTCTGCAGATAACGCCAGCACCACCTCCAGCACCCCGAACTCCATTTCGGTCGGCAAACCGGCGGCTGGACAGACAGAAGTGGTCGCGCTGGATCGCGCCCAGTCGGTATCCTTCGATTTCAACAAGGACGCGGCGACCTTCGAGTTGCGCGACGTTGACCTTGTCATCCACTTCCCGGATGGCGCGACCATTGTTCTTCTGGGCTTTGGTCTGAAACTCATTGAGGAAAACCCGGCGGAACTGACATTTGACGGTCAGCCGATTGATCCTCAGATGCTGCTGTCGCTCATTGGCAAGTTTGTGGCGTCGGATGTTCCGCTGCAGTCGAGCTCCAGCGCCGAAGCCGCCAAGACGGTCTCCGCAAAGGCCGCCGCCGAAGCCGCAAAGGCTGAGAAGGACGCCAAGGTCGAGGAGAAGAAGGTCGAGGTTGTTGTCGAGGTTCAGGCCGAGCCGAACAACCACAAGGCCGATTCCGAAGAAGACGATTCGAAGAAGAGCGACGCGGACTTTAACGACAACACGTCGACGGCGCCCATTATCACCAAGAAGATGTATGACGAACCGCCGTCCACGTCGGCGAGCAGTTCCTCGTCCAGCAAGTCCAGCGATGCCACGGGTCCCGGCAATTACGACATTCCCGTTCCCGAAATCACGGCCAAGCTCTTCGGTATTGTCGATCATCAGGAATCGAACCACGCCGATGGCCTGACGGTGCGTGGTGCACTGGCGCTGGACCCGGCCGATACGGATGAATCCTACGCCGTCCAGGCGGCCGTTGATACGATCACCGGCACCAGCGGCAGTGATGAAATCTACGCCGATGACCCGACCTATGCGGGCTATGGCAACACCTCGCGTTCCGTTGAATTCGAAGTGAAGATGCCCAACGCCAGCTGGGACATCACGGGTGTCAAGGTTTCGGGTCTGCCGGACGGCTACTCGATTGTTGGCGCGCAGCTGGTCGATGGCTCTTACGTCATTCCGATCAATCCGGATGAGCCGGAGAAGTTCACCGTTGCCCTGCAGTATGTCCTGCCGGTTGGCGCGACGCCGAACGAGGACGGCTTCTACTCGTTCTTCAGCCTGAAGTTCGACTTTGACATCGAAAATACCTACAGCGGCTCGGAAGCCACGACCTCCGGCACGGTTCTGTTCGGCATTCGTGACGTCAATTCTGAAGCGGAAGCCGAATACGAAGATCCGCTCACCGAGCGCCCGATTTACGTCTTGTGGTCCAAGCCTCCGGGCAGCATCGTCAACGGCGGTGCAGGCGACGATGTCATCATGGCCGGTGCAGGTAACGACATTCTCACGGGGGGATCGGGCGATGACGTCCTCTCCTATCGTCAGTCGAACGCCGCCGTGAACGTTGATCTCGAATCCAACACGGTGAGCGGTGGTTATGCCCAGGGCGACACCATCAGCGGCTTTGAAGGTGTCGAAGGTTCTAGATTTGCCGATGAACTGCGCGGCACGACCGGCGATAACATTCTG
Source organism: Pseudomonadota bacterium (assembly GCA_020161665.1). Lineage (GTDB taxonomy): Bacteria > Pseudomonadota > Alphaproteobacteria > Rhizobiales > Rhizobiaceae > Ectorhizobium. The sequence goes on from JAIUPA010000032.1 coordinate 35,841, forward strand.
GCGGGTGGCGCTGGCGCGGATATTCTCGATGGCCGGGCGGGCAATGATACGGCGCGCTACGACAACTCCACCGATGGCGTGACGGTCAACCTCGTCACGGGCACTGGTAGCGGTGGCGATGCCCAGGGCGATACGCTGATCTCGATTGAAAACATTGCTGGTTCCGGTTTCGCCGATGTTTTGATCGGCGACGGCGGCGATAACCAGCTTTACGGTCTGGCTGGCAATGACCGGCTCGTGGGTGGTGCAGGCGGCGATCTTCTGGATGGCGGCGCGGGCACCGATACGGCGGATTACTCGGGTGGTGCATCCGGCATCGTCGTTGATCTGGCGGCAGGCGTCGGTTCGGCCGGGGATGCGATGGGCGATCAGCTCATCTCGATCGAAAAGGTTATCGGCTCGGCTTTCGACGACCAGATTTTCGGCAGCGCGACGGATGAAACGCTGGTTGGCGGCGATGGCGACGATCTTCTGGATGGCCGCGACGGCAATGACACGCTTCAGGGCGGTACGGGCAACGACGTTCTGCGCGGTGGCGCGGGTGCCGATGCGCTCGACGGCGGCGCTGGCATTGATACGGCGGACTACGCGACGTCCGGCTCGGCGGTCGACATCAGCCTCACGACCCGTGTGGGCACGGGCGGCGATGCCGAAGGCGACACGTTCTCGGGCATCGAAAACCTCACCGGCTCGGCCTATGACGACCGATTGATCGGTGATGGCGCGGCCAACGTTCTGTCTGGCGGTGCGGGCAACGACACGCTTTCGGGCGGTGCGGGTGCCGATACGCTGGATGGCGGCACGGGCAACGACACGGCGGATTACGCTACCTCGACCGCTGCCGTGACGGTTGACCTTGAACTGGGTACGGGCAGCGGCGGCGATGCAGCTGGCGATACGCTGATCGGCATCGAGAACGTCATGGGCTCGACCCTGAACGATACCTTGCGCGGCGACAGCAACGCCAACATCCTTTCGGGTGGTGCGGGCAATGATACGCTTTCGGGTGGTGCCGGTGCCGACACGCTTGATGGCGGTGATGGCCTTGATACCGCGACCTATGCCACGTCCAATGCTGCCGTGCAGATCGACCTCGGCGCAGGCACGGCCAATGGCGGCGATGCCGCGGGCGATACGCTGATTGCCATTGAAAACGTCACGGGTTCTGCCTTCGACGATACTCTGACGGGCGACGCCGAAGCCAACGTGCTGAATGGTGGCGCAGGCGACGACCTTCTCGATGGTGGCGATGGTGCTGACACGCTGCAGGGCGGCTCCGGCACCGATACGGTGACCTATGCGACCTCGACCGCAGGTGTGACGATTGACCTGACCACCGGCTATGGTCAGGGCGGTTTTGCCGCTGGCGACCGCCTTTACTCCATCGAGCGCCTGATCGGTTCGGCCTTTAACGACAACATGACCGGCGATGTCAGCGATAACCAGCTTTTCGGCGGCGATGGCGACGACACGTTGCAGGGCGGTGCAGGTGCCGACCTCATCGATGGCGGTGCGGGTTTCGATACGACAAGCTACGCCACGTCGACCGCGGCCGTCACCGTGGATCTCTCCACCGGCTCGGCCTCGGGCGGTGATGCCGATGGCGATACGCTTGTCTCCATCGAAGCGGTTTACGGCTCGAATTTCGACGATACGCTGAAGGCCGGTGCCGCAGCAGCCACCCTGTCCGGTGGCGCTGGCGATGACACGCTGATTGGCGGTGCCAGCGCCGATACGCTGCTGGGCGGTTCGGGCGACGACTTCATCACCGGCGGCCTCGGTGCGGATCGCATCGATGGTGGCTCAGGCGTCGATACGGCGTCCTATTCGGATTCCACGGCTGCCATCCAGATCGACCTTGCCAATGGCACGGCGACGGGTGGCACGGCGGCAGGCGATATTCTGCTGAATGTCGAAAACATCATCGGTACGGATTTCGGCGATACGCTGACCGGTAACTCCGCTGCCAATGCCCTCACGGGCGGCCTTGGCAACGATACGCTGACCGGCGGTGCAGGCGCTGACATTCTCGACGGCGGCGACGGCGTCGATACGGCGGACTATAGCGGCTCGGGTCTGGGTGTGACGGTCAACATGACGACCGGCAGCAATTTCGGCGGCGATGCGCAGGGCGATACCCTCATTGCCATTGAGCGCATCCTCGGCTCGGCATTCGCCGACACCATCACGGGCGCTGAAGGCGACGACACGCTGATCGGTAATGACGGAAACGACGTTCTGTCCGGCGCTGCCGGCAACGACCGTCTGGAAGGTGGCCTCGGCAACGATACGCTGGCCGGTGGTGCCGGTGCCGACGTGCTGGATGGTGGCGATGGCATCGATACGGCCGATTATTCGACGTCCAGTCTTGCTGTTCAGGTGAACCTGCAGACCGGCCTTGGTGTCGGTGGCGATGCGCAGGGCGATACGCTGACCGCGATTGAAAACGTCACGGGCTCGGCCTTGAATGACGTTCTGATCGGGAATGTCGAAGCCAACATGCTCACGGGCGGCGATGGCAATGACCGTCTGGAAGGTGCCGAAGGCGATGACATCCTGATTGGCGGCGCTGGCGATGACATTCTCATCGGCGGCGCCGGCGCGGACGTGCTGCAGGGCGGTGCTGGCGACGATATGGTCGATTACTCGGCTTCGTCCGCGGGTGTGTCGGTCAACCTCGTGACGCAGTTGGGCAGCGGCGGCGATGCCACCGGCGACAGCTTCTCGTCGATTGAAAGCATCACCGGCTCTGCCTACAACGACGTTCTGACCGGCAATTCGGCCTCCAACACCATTTTCGGCGGTCTCGGCAACGACATCATCAATGGCGGCGCAGGCGCTGACACCCTCCATGGCGGCGATGGTTATGACGTCTTGACCTATGCGACCTCTTCGGGGGCGGTCAATGTCAACCTTGAAACGCAGACCGGCACTGGTGGCGATGCGCAGGGCGATACGCTGGACGGCTTCGAGGAACTGATCGGTTCGGCCTTTGACGATACGCTGACCGGCTCGACCGGCGCGGACACGCTGCGTGGTGGCGCAGGCAATGATACGCTGATTGGCGGCGCTGGCGCCGACACGCTGGATGGTGGCACGGGCACGGACATTGCGTCCTACGCCAATGCGGCCGCCGCGGTTCAGATCGACCTTTCGACCGGCACGGCAACGGGCAGCGATGCACAGGGCGACACCTTCACCTCGATTGAAGGCATCACCGGCTCGAACCATGACGACTGGATCAAGGCCAGCTCCACCGGATCGATTCTCGACGGTGGCGCGGGCAATGATACGATGGTCAGCGGCGCGGGTGCGGATACCCTGACCGGCGGCACGGGCCGCGACACGGTTGATTATTCCGAATCCACGGCAGGCGTGAACGTCAATCTGACCACAGGTTCAGGGAGCGGCGGCTTTGCCCAGGGCGATGTCCTGGCGGGTCTTGAAGACGTGATCGGCTCCGGCCATGCCGACCGCATCACGGGTAACGCGTCCGACAACCGCCTGCAGGGCGGTGCGGGGGATGACGTTCTCTCCGGTCTCGGTGGCGCGGATATTCTCGATGGTGGCGATGGCGTGGATACCGCGGACTATTCCGCTTCGGTTGGCGCCATTACCATCAACTTCGCAGCCGGAACGGGTACCGGCGGTGACGCCGAAGGCGACACGCTGATCTCGATTGAAAACGTTCTGGGCTCCGCTCAGGCCGATACCTTCCTTGGCGATGCCAACACCCATGCGATCAGTGGTCAGGGCGGTGACGACCTCATCATGGCCGGTGCCGGTGCGGAAGCCATTGATGGCGGTTCGGGCTTCGACACGGTCAACTATTCCAATTCGACCAGCGCGATCACCATTGATCTGGCCTCGAACTCGGCCTCTGGTGGCTATGCGGCGGGTGATACGCTGACGGCCGTCGAAGCGATTATCGCAACGGCCTACAACGATACGCTGATCGGCAACTCCTCGGCCAATACCCTGACGGGTGGCGCTGGCAATGACACGATTCGCGGTGGTGCGGGTGCCGATACGCTGGATGGTGGCACGGGCGAAGACACGCTCGACTACTCCACCTCGTCGGCGGGCGTGAACGTCTCGCTGGATACCGGCGCGACCTCGGGTGGCGATGCGACCGGCGACATCATCAGCAACTTTGAAAACATCAAGGGTTCGGTCCATGCCGATACCCTGACCGGCGACAGCCAGGACAACCGTCTGGACGGTGGCGCTGGCGATGACGTGCTGATCGGCCTCGGTGGTGCAGACCGTCTGGATGGTGGCACGGGCAACGACACCGCCGATTACTCGGCTTCGACCAGTGCCATCAATGTGGATCTCGATCTGGGCACGGCCTCGGGTGGCGATGCGGCGGGCGATACGCTCATCAGCATTGAAAACATCACCGGCTCGGCCTTTAACGACCGGATTGCCGGCGACAACAATGCCAACATCCTGAACGGTGGCGCGGGCGACGACGTTCTCGTCGGCAGCCTGGGTGCCGACACGATGATCGGTGGCTCTGGCAACGATACGGCCGAATATTCGACCTCCGATGCTGCCATCGTCATCAGCCTCGACGGAAGCGCAGGCACGGGTGGTCAGGCAGCGGGCGACGTTCTGCAGGGCGTCGAAAACATCACCGGCTCCGACTATGACGATACGCTGACGGGTGATTCCGGCGCGAACATCCTCAAGGGTGGTGCCGGTGCCGATACGCTTTTCGGCGGCGCGGGCAACGACCGTCTTGAAGGTGGCGATGACGACGACCGTCTGGTCGGCGGTGCCGGTGCCGATGAACTGATCGGCGGCGCGGGAACGGACACGGCGGACTACGCCACGTCCGGACAGGCCATCAACATCAACCTTGCAGCCGGAACGGCTTCGGGTGGTGATGCTGAGGGCGACACGCTGACGGGCATCGAAAACATTACCGGCTCGGCCCATGACGACGTTCTGACGGCACTTTCGACCGGCTCGCTTCTGAGCGGCGGTGCAGGCGACGATACGCTAACGGGCGGTGCGGGCGACGACACCCTTCTGGGTGGCAGCGGCGCAGACCTGCTGGAAGGTCGCGAGGGTGCCGACACCATTGACGGCGGCTCGGGCAATGACACGGTGACCTACGCCAGTTCCAGCCTCGGGGTCACGGTTGACCTGACGCTGTCAACGGCCCAGATCTCCGACGGCGATGCGGCAGGCGATGTCATCACCTCGGTGGAAAACGTCATCGGCTCGGCTTTTGATGATCGCCTGACCGGCAACACCAGCGCCAACATCCTGAACGGTGGTGCGGGTAACGACACTCTCGATGGCGGCCTCGGGGCTGACCAGCTGATCGGCGGGGCCGGAACGGATACGGCCGATTACACCAATTCGACGGCCGCCGTGACGGTCAACCTCACGACCAATGCCAACACGGGCGGCTATGCGCAGGGCGATGTGCTCTCGGGTATCGAGAACATCACCGGCTCGGCTCACAATGACCGACTGACCGGCGATGCCGGTGCAAACGTGATTTCGGGCGGCGGCGGCGATGATATTCTCGCTGGTCTCGGCGGCGCTGACGTCCTTGATGGCGGTTCGGGCTCGAACACGGCGGACTACTCGGCCTCGGGTGCTGGCGTTGCGGCGAACCTCGCAAGCTTCTCCGTTGGCTCGGCCTACGGCGTCGTTGGCACGGGTGGCCATGGCGGAGACGCGGAAGGCGATACCTACGTCAACATCCAGAACCTGATTGGCTCGATCTATGCCGATACGCTGGTGGCCGGTGCGACGGGTGGCTCGCTCGCAGGCGGCGCAGGTGATGACATTCTGATTGCCAACTCCGGTGCCGATATCATCGACGGCGGGTCCGGGTCCGACCAAGTCTATTACGGCTATTCGAACGCTGCCGTTAACATCAACCTTGCCAATGGCACGGCCTCGGGTGGCTATGCGACCGGCGACGTCCTGACCAACATCGAAAACGTCTTCGGCACGTCTGCAAACGATACCATCACCGGCAACGCCAATGCGAACACGATCTGGGGTTCGACCGGCAACGATACGATCGAAGGTCTCGGCGGTGCCGATACGCTGGATGGCGGGACCGGCAACGATACGGTTTCCTACGCCAACTCCAACGCGGGCGTTACCGTCGATCTGGGGCTGACCACGGCCCAGTTCTCCGGTGGCGATGCCTCTGGCGATATTCTCTCGGGCTTTGAAAACATCATCGGCTCGTCCCAAGCGGACGTGCTGATTGGGGATGCCAATGCCAACCGCCTGACCGGCGGTGCGGGCGACGACCTCCTCATCGGTCTCGGCGGGGCCGACCAGCTGATCGGTGGCGACGGCATTGATACGGCCGATTATGATGCATCGGCGGCGGCGGTGAACGTCAACCTGACCACCGGCATCGGCTCGGGCGGTGACGCACAGGGCGATACGCTGACGACCATCGAAAACGTTATCGGCTCGGCCTTCGATGATACGCTGACGGGTGATGCCAATGCCAACACGTTGATGGGCATTGATGGCAACGACCTTCTTCAGGGTCGCGGCGGGGCGGATATTATTGACGGTGGTGATGGCATTGACACCGCGACCTATGTGAACTCCGACGCGGCCGTGACGGTCAACCTGTCGTCGGGCGTCAACACGGGTGGCGATGCGCAGGGCGATACCCTTGTCAACATCGAGAACCTGACGGGTTCGAGCTATGACGATACGCTGACGGGTGATGAAAACGCCAACGTCATTGTCGGCGGGATCGGCGACGACGTGCTGGCGGGTCTGGGCGGTGCGGATACGCTCGACGGCGGCACGGGATCGGATACGGCGGATTATTCGGCCTCGATGCAAGCGGTCAACATCAACCTTGCAACCGGCGTGGTCTCGGGTGGCGATGCGCAGGGCGACACCCTGATTTCCATCGAAAACGTCATCGGTACGATCTTTGGCGACACGCTGACGGCTGCTGCAGCCGGTAGCCGCCTTGATGGTCGCGGCGGCGACGATGTCCTGTTTGGTGGCGTCGGCCAGGATCTGATCGATGGCGGCACGGGCAACGATACGGTCAGCTACGCGAACTCGTCGCAGGCCGTAACGGTGAACCTTCTGACCGGCATGAATGTCGGCGGATATGCTGATGATGACATTCTGATCGACATCGAGAATGTCACAGGTTCGGCCAACGACGATTCGCTGACCGGCGATAACAGTGCCAACATTCTGACGGGCGGCGCAGGCAACGATACCCTGGCGGGTCGTGGCGGCGCGGATAACCTGATTGGTGGCGCGGGCCTTGATACGGCGGATTACTCGGCCTCGGCCTCGGGCGTGGTGGTCAACCTTGCGCAGGGTATCGGTTCGGGCGGCGACGCACAGGGCGACACGCTGAGCGAAATCGAAAACATCACAGGGTCCGGTTTCGCCGATACGCTGACGGGTAATACCGATGCGAACGTGCTGCGCGGCGGTGCGGGCGATGACGTGCTGGCCGGTCTTGGTGGCGCGGATACGCTCGATGGCGGCGCTGGCACCAACACGGCGGACTACTCGGCGTCAAGCGAAGGCGTTTACGTCAACCTGTCAAACGTCATACGGGATCCGAACGGCGTTTCCGTTGGCGCTTATTCCGGTTTGTCCGGCGACGCGGAAGGCGACACCTACGTCAATATCCAGAACATCACCGGCTCCGCCTATGCCGATTACCTCGTGGCAGCCACCGGCGGTTCAACCCTCATGGGTGGCGGCGGTAACGACAGCCTCTTCTCCGGTGCCGGTTCCGATGCCTTGAACGGTGGCACGGGGAGCGACTGGGCCAATTATCGTTTCAGCACGGGTGCGGTTACGATCAACCTGTCGAATGGTGATGCGTTCGGCGGCTACGCCAACGGCGATACGCTGACCTCGATCGAAAACATCGCCGGCACGAACTATGCCGACACCTTGAGCGGTAACGCGCAGGACAATGCGATTTCTGGCGGTACAGGCAACGACGTGATCGAAGGTCTGGCCGGTGCCGATACGCTCGATGGTGAAGGCGGCGTCGATACGGTTTCCTATGCGAATTCCTCTGCGGCGGTCACGGTCGATCTGCGCCTTGCAACGGCACAGGTTTCCACAGGCGATGCCTCGGGCGATATTCTTGCCAACTTCGAAAACATTCTCGGCTCGAACTATGCCGACCTTCTGACTGGTAATTCTGCAGTCAACGTCCTGACCGGCGGTTTGGGCGACGATATTCTGGCTGGTCTCGGCGGTGCCGATACGCTGGACGGTGGCGCCGGTTCCGACTGGGCCGATTATTCCGGCTCGCTGGCGGGCGTCACGGTGGACCTCAACCTGACGACGGGACAGGTATCGACGGGCGACGCCTCGGGCGATGTGCTGACCTCCATTGAGAACGTCATCGGAACGGACTTTGCCGATACGCTGACGGCACTGGCTGCAGGCAGCCATATCCAGTCCGGCAACGATGACGATACGGTGATCGCAGGCGCGGGAACCGATACGCTGGATGGTGGCGCGGGCGACGATACGGTTTCCTATGAAAACTCGACGGCCGGTGTAACGGTCGATCTGAAGTTGGCCACCGCGCAAACCTCCGCGGGCGATGCCAATGGCGATATCCTCACAAACTTCGAGAACGTCACCGGCTCGAGCTTTGACGACGTCCTGATGGCCATCGTCTCGGCTGCCGGTTCCAAGGGCAGCATCCTGCTCGGCGGTGAAGGAAACGACCGGCTTGTTGCCGGTGCGGGCAACGATACGTTTGATGGTGGCAACGGTGATAATACCGTCGACTATTCGCTGTCAGATGCGGCAGTGACCGTCAATATCAGCTCCACCAATGGAAGCTTTGCCAATGCCGGTTTGGGTGCTGGCGGCTTTGCAGCGGGCGACACCTACGCCAATATTCAGAACGTGATCGGCTCCGCCTATGCCGATTATATCTACGCTAACAATGCGGGCGGGTCTGTTACTGCGGGCCTTGGTAACGACACCATCGTCGCCGGTGCAGGGCGCGATGTCGTCGATGGTGGTGCCGGTGTCGACCAGATCAACTATCTATGGTCGAATGCGGCGGTCACCGTCAATCTGGCCACCGGCCTGGCATCGGGTGGCTACGCCGCCAGTGACGTTCTGACCAATATCGAAGACATTGTCGGCTCCATCTACAACGACATCCTGACAGGTAACGCATCCGCGAACACGATCCGCGGCGGCGATGGCAATGACACAATCGATGGGGGTCTCGGCAACGACATCCTCGAAGGCGGAAATGGCTCGGACACGCTGTCCTATGCCAGCGCCACCAGCGCTGTGCGTCTCCTGCCGAATTACTACACGTGGACCTGGCCGAGCGGTGTTCAGACACAGACCTTCCTCGCCTACAATACGGTCGGTGCGGGAAGCGATACGACGAGTGGCTTCGAAAATATCACGGGTTCGAATTATTCGGACATCATCAACTTGGCTTATGGCGGCAACAATGTCAGTGCCGGCTCCGGCAGCGACCTTGTTTACGCCAACGGAGCCACGAACTCGCTTGATGGTGGCGCGGATGTCGATACGCTGAGCTTCTCCAACAACAACGGTTGGGGCGGTGTGACGGTTGATCTCTCTATCAATGCCACGACCCGTGCCTGGGGTGGCGGTGCACAGTCGGACTACTATACCGGCTTCGAAAACGTCATTGGTTCGGCCTACGCCGACTTTATTACGGGCGATTCCGGCGCGAATGCCATCACGGGTGGCACGGGCAATGACACGCTCAAGGGCGGCGCTGGCAACGACGTCCTGTTTGGTGGCGATGGCGATGATACGCTGATCGGTGGAACGGGTGCGGATGCGCTGATTGGTGGGAACGGGACCGATACCGCCAGCTGGGTCGGCTCGTCTGCCGGTGTGAACGCCAATCTGGATACGGGCATTGCCTATGGTGGCGACGCCGGTGCGCTTGGTTCCGCGACGGCTTACACCAATGCCAGCCTTGCCGCAGGGTTCGGCTTCTCGGAAGGAACGGGCAGCACGTCCGATGCCTTCAACAACAATGCGATCAAGGCGACACTCTATGGTGGGGCCACTTGGGCCACTGGGCAGAGCGGCCATGGCCAGGCGCTGGACTTCAATGGTGTCAACGGCACTTACGCGAAGGTCGGCAACATCCAGGCCTCCGATTCCTTCACGGTGGCCGTAAGCTTCAATCTCGATACGCTTAACGGTTCGCTCGGTAGTCAGGGTGTCTGGAAGCTCGGGAATTCAACGACGAATTACTTCACCTGGTTGCGTGTCAATAACAACGGCAGTCTGACATGGGAAGTTCGTGGTGACATTGCAGGCGCAGTGACTCCGGCGCAATCCACAGCCAGCATCACCTCGGCTGCGGGCCTCGTGTCTGTGGACGGTTGGCTTAACGTCTCGGTGACCTATCAGGCTGGCCGTATGACGATGTATGTCAACGGGGAAGTGGTCGGCCAGACCGACAGTAGTATTCTTCTGCCGACCAGCCTGATCTGGAATAACAATGCGCTAGGGTATGACTATCGCTCCAACTGCGTCATGGACGGCCAGATGGATGACTTTGCCGTGTTCACATCGGCGCTCACCCAGGCGGAGGTCAAGCAACTGGCCACGTCCACTTCCGGTCTTGAGAATGCCGGGCTTGTGACCGACACCCTGTCCGGCATCGAGAACCTGACCGGTACGAGCTATGCCGATACGTTGACGGGGGACTCCAACGCCAACGTTCTGGACGGCGGCGCGGGCAACGATACGTTGAACGGCGGCGACGGAGATGACACGCTGATCGGTGGCGCAGGGGCCGACGTTCTGAACGGTGGTTTGGGTTCGGATACCGCCTCCTATTTCGGTTCGACGGCTGGCGTGACCGTCAATCTTTCCAACAACACCACAAGCGGTGGCGATGCGGCGGGCGATACCCTGTCGTCCATCGAAAACCTGCGTGGTTCGTTCTATAATGATACCTTGACGGGCGTTGATACCGGCTCGACGCTGGTCGGCGGTGCTGGCAATGATGTGATTGTTGGTGGTGCGGGTAACGACGTCATCAAGGGCGACGACGACCTTTCGAAGCTTGTGACCTATGCAACGGCGGCCACCAATCTGATCGTCAATGGCAACTTCGAGGCCTATTCGACCGCACGCTATTCGAACGCCACGGTCTCGGGTGGTATGGGGACCGGCTGGCAGACCTCGACCGGCCAGATCCATATCAGTGATAGTGTCTACCTTGCCAATGGTTCTGCGGAGAACCAGTCGTTCCGCATGGTCAATACCACGGGCGGTACGGAAGCTTGGCAGACCCTGTCGACGACGGCGGGCGAAACCTATCTTCTCCAGTTCAACTTTGCCGGTATGAATAACACTGCGCTGTTGTTGGGCGTCTATGTCAACGACGTGCAGATCGGCAACGTCGTGAATGGTGCCTACACCAACAATTGGGGCACGGTGGATTACCTCTTTACCGGAACAGGTTCCGACAAGGTCGAATTCCGCCTTCTGGGCACCAGCGGCGATCTTCTTTTGGATGATGTCGTTGTGACCGCCGTCGGCGGACATGACAATATCTCCGGCGGCGCTGGCGATGACACCATTGATGGCGGGTTTGGAAATGATCTGATCGATGGTGGCGATGGCGCCGATTTGATCACGGGCGGCTTCGGCAATGATACGGTGAGCGGTGGCGAGGGTGACGACCGCATCATCGGCGGTGACGGCAACGATACGCTGAACGGCGGCAACGGTGATGATATCGTTAGCGGTGGCGCCGGAAATGACATTGTGAATGGCGGTGCTGGCAACGACATTTTGAAGGGCGATACGGGCAACCTCATTGTTGTTGAAGCCGCAGAGACCTTCAGCTCCGGCACGGATGGTTGGACGGGCACGACCACAATGAACCGCAACGACACCGGAGATGCCTATCTCGGTCAGATCGGCGGTTCGGGAAGCAACGCCGTCGTCAACCAGACCGTTTCGAAGACGTTTACGCTGCCGTCAGCTCAGGAAATGATCCAGATCGAAATGGATGTCCTGAAGCTCGACTCGATGGATGGCGGCGAAAATCTGTCTATTTTCGTCAACGGGCAGATCGTGGCGAATGTTAATAAAAACGGTTCCGTTCAAGTCGTGGCTGCTGGCGTTGAGGTATCCTCTACGGTCATCGGAACGGGTCTCGATATTTTTACGACCTCGGCCACTTGGACCGACGATGTTTACCACGTGATTGTGAAGGTCCCGACCACAGCCACGACGATTACCGTTGGTTTCGGCAGCAACGCCAATGAAGGGATCAACAATGAAAGCTGGGGTATTGACAACTTCTCGCTGAAGGCCGGTGAAATCGGGGCCGATGGCTCCGCAGGTGATGACATCATCACAGGTGGCGCAGGCGACGATACGATTGATGGCGGTGGCGGCACGGATACGGCCGTCTATTCGGGCAATCGTTCCGCTTACTCCGTGACCTATGATGCCGGAATCACGACCTATTCGCTCTCCGGCACCGATGGCAATGACACCGTGACCAATGTCGAACGCTTCAAGTTTGACGACGGCACGCTGACGGCTGCCAAGCTGATCACCGGCGTCGCGGTCAATGTTGCATCGAACACCATAGCCGAAGGCTCTGCGGCAGGTGCTGTTGCGGCGGTTCTGTCGGGTCTGGCCGGGTCTTCGCAGACCTACGCCATTACTGGTGGTACGAATGCGGCTCTGTTCGAGATTTCGGGCAACAATATCGTCTTGAAGTCGGGCGCAAGCCTTGCCTATTCCGATGGCGCAACCCGAACGGTTCAGGTCACGGCAACCGCCGATGACGGATCGACCCACATTCAGAACGTGACCATCAATGTGGACAACGTGGCGCCGACCATTTCGACGGGGTCGCTGGCCGCCACCGAAGGTCAAACGGCGGTCGGCAATGTCGTCGCATCGGACCCGAGCGGCTCGTCTGTGCTGCGCTGGTCGATCAGCGGCACGGATTCCAACCTGTTCAACATTGATACCAACACGGGCGCATTGACGTTCAAGAATGCGCCCAGCTCGTCCAATCCGCAGGATAGCGGAGCGGACAACGTCTACGATCTCACGGTTGCCGTAACCGACGGAACCGTAACGACGACGCGCGCCCTTCAGGTTTCCCTGAACAATGTTGCCCCGACCATTACGTCGGGTTCGACGTTCAATGCGGCTGAAAACGGCACGACCGTCGCAACCATGACCGCAACGGACCCGGGTTCGCCCACGCTCACCTGGACGATCCTTGGCGGTGCCGACGCGGCCCTGTTCAACATCGATGCACTGACGGGTGTCCTGACGTTCAAGAATGCGCCGAACTTCGAAGCGCCCGCAGATGCGGGTGCCGACAACGGTTACGATGTCACGGTTCAGGTGTCCGATGGTTCGCTGACGAGCTCTCAGGCCGTCCACGTGACGGTGACCAACGTCAACGAAGCCCCGGTGATCACGTCTGCCGCGACCTACAACACGACGGAAAACTCGACCGCCGTTGGCACGATGACCTCGACCGATCAGGACGCCGGTGCAACGGCAACCTGGTCGATTGTCGGCGGTGCCGATGCCTCGAAGTTCACGATCAACGCCTCGACCGGCGTTTTGACCTTCGTGTCCGCGCCGGACTATGAAACCCCGACCGATAACGGTGCCGACAACGTCTATGACGTGACGGTGCAGGTTTCCGATGGCACGCTGACGACCCAGAAGGCCGTTGCTGTGACCGTGACCAATACCAACGACGCCCCGGTGATTACCTCGGCTGCGACCTTCAATGCCGCTGAAAATGGTACGGCTGTTGCCACCATGACCTCGACGGATCAGGACGCCGGTGCAACGGCTACCTGGTCGATTGTTGGCGGTGCGGATGCCTCGAAGTTCGCCATCGACGCCAATACGGGTGTTCTGACTTTCGTTTCGGCCCCGGACTACGAGGCTCCGACTGATAGCGGTGCCAACAACGTCTATGACGTGACGGTTCAGGTCTCGGATGGCACGCTGACGACCCAGAAGGCCGTTGCCGTCACGGTGACGAACGTCAACGAAGCTCCGGTGATCACCTCGGCCACCAGCTTCACGACCAACGAAAACGGCACAGCTGTTTCGACGATGACGGCCTCGGATGTCGACGCTGGCACGACCTTCGCTTGGTCGATCACCGGCGGTGCCGACGCCTCGAAGTTCACGATCAACGCCTCGACGGGCGCGCTGACCTTCGTGTC
>JAIUPA010000033.1 GCA_020161665.1 Pseudomonadota bacterium
GCCAGAACGCGGCCACGCAGATCATCACTGAAAGCCCGGGTCATATTGCCTCCGACCAAATCACAAGTCGGAGCGATGGAATCAGAATTCGGCGACCAAGGGAATCCTCAACCCGATTCCGCGTTCAATGGACGCGCTCTAGCCCATGCGCACGGCAATGTCGGTGACATAGTCACAGCCTTTGCAATTTCTTCAGGCCGTCTCCGCAAGCTGCGCCAGCTTGGCCCGGTCGAGAATGCGGATCTGCCCGCGCTCGACATCAATCAGGCCGCGCGCCGCCATCGTATCAAGCCGCCGCGACACCACTTCGCGGGCCGAACCGATAATCGTCGCCAGTTCCTGATGCGTAGTCGTCACACAGCCCTCACTGTCAGCGCGCGACAGAAGCGCCATGGCAATGCGCTCCTCCACCTTGAGGAAGGCCACACATTCGAGAAGAAAGGTCACATCCGCCAGCCGGTCGGCAAAGGCCCGGAAGACAAAGCTGCGGAACTGGTCTGATTCGCGCATCAAAGCCGAAAACGGCCCGGACGGCACCATCACCGCCACCAGGTCCGTATCGGCCACCGCCTCACCCGTATAGGGCGCGCCACCCATGACGCCGAGCGTCGTCTGCACGCAGGTCTCGCCCGGCGCCACGGTGTAGAGCAGAAGCTCCCGGCCGGTGCGGCCCGTCAGATAGACCGAAATGCGGCCCGACAGGACGATCACAAAATGAGCCGCCGTATCACCGGGGCGAAAAAGCACCGTGCGCGCCGGCACATGCATGGGCTTCAAGGCCTCCAGCAGGTGGACGGCCTGCGGCTCCAGCGACTTGAGAAAAGAGGTGCGTTCAATCCACTCGACCATCAACGCCTCACATGGCAGGCGGCAGGCGGTGCTGCCATGCGTCTGGCAGCGCCGAGATGACATAGCGTCGAAGCCCGCGCCAGCCAATGCCAAGCGCCAGCACAAACATTCCGACAAAGAGCATGGCAACCGCCCAGCCGTTTTCCAGATTGCCAACGCCGCCAACAATGGAGGTGAAAGCGATGATCAGGGAAATCAGTCCCGAGGTCACGAAAGCACGCCGGTCGATCACAATGCCCACCAGCATCAGAAGGGCGACAACAATGGTCACCGGCATCGCACCGTTCATCAGGTCCTGCTTGCCAAGCTCGAAGAGATTGTAACGGCTGTTCAAAAAAAGAAAGCTCATGGAGGCATAAAGAAGCGTCGGCGCGGTCACGAGATGCAGCCAGAAGGCAATGTCCGAACGCCGGGTAACGCGCAGCGGATCGGACAGATCGAAACGCATGGCTACGACGAAAAGGCCAAGCGCCGAAGCCATAAGCACGAGCGATGACAGATAAGGGTGACTGATAAGAATATACCCCTGCCCCAACGCCGTATCCAGAGCCCGGAATAGCAGCGTCAGCAGAAACCCGGCCAGCATGAGAATGAGTGACGATACCGCGATCGGCACCCGATAGCGCCAGGCATACAGCGCCATGACCAGCGTCGGCGGCATGAAGAGAAACGCATTGCGCGTGAAAGCATTGGTCCCGCTCGGCAGATCATCCACCAGCCAGATTCCGGCGATCATGAACATCGCGGTCCCCATGGCAATGGTCAGGACGACAGCGGGAAGCGCCAGCCGCTGGCGACGCACCAGAATTTCCGACAGGCCAAAGACGGCAAACGGCACAGCGATGATGGAGGCCAGCGTCCCCAATCCCACCAGCAGGATGATAATGCCAATGGTGATCAGGACATCATGAAAGCCACGAATGAAGCGGGGCGTTTCCGTATCCGGCGGCGTGCCGATGACACCCGTTTCCGGCAAGTCTTCGCTGGATACCGGAACGAAATAACCAACAAGCTTTTCGACCTGCTCTGGACTGATCACGCCATCTTCAGCGGCTCGCAACAAGTTTTGGCGGATTTCGCTCACGCTTTCGTCCTTTCATGCTTATCGAACGACAGGTACCCGGCATGACCGTGGCAATCAAGGGGCCTCCCGCGTGCGGTCCGAGGTGTTCGCCTGACAACTTGACCGGACCAATCTTTTGCGTCTCAATACATACGGGAGAAATTTGGGAGGAACCGCATGGCGCAACACGTCCGTGCCTATGAAGACTTTGCCGTGGGAACGGTATTTCCGCTTGGCCCCTACGCCATGAACCGCGATGACATTATTGCCTTCGCGCAGGAATTCGATGCCCAGCCCATGCACCTGAACGAAGAGGCCGCAAGCAAAAGTCTGCTGGGTGGCCTCGCCGCCTCCGGCTGGCACACCAATGCCGCCATCATGCGCATGATGTTCGACAGCTACATCGACGCCTCAACCTCGCAAGGCTCGCCCGGTATCGACAAACTCGAATGGAAAAAGCCGGTTCTAGTAGGCTCCGTGCTGTCCGGCCGCTCGACGGTTATGGAGGCCCGCCCCCTGAAATCACGCCCCGGCATGGGCATCGTCCGCTTCCTGAACGAGGTCGAAAACCAGTCCGGTGAACTCGTCTGCCGGTCGGAGTTTTCGGTGATCTTCGCCATGCGCGGTGATGAGAAGGGAGCCGCGTGATGCAGATGAACGAGCTTTACCCCGCCGGTGAACGCCTGACGCTGGGCACCGTGACCTTTACACCCGAAGACATCATCGAATTTGCCCGCAAATTCGACCCTCAACCCTTCCACACGGATGCGGAACTCGCCCGCGATACGATGTTCGGTGCACTCTGCGCCTCCGGCTGGCACACCTGCGCGGGCTGGATGAAGAGTATGATGGCCTTCCAGAAGCGCGAAGCCAAGCGCCTGATGGCCGAAGGCAAAACCCCGCCGCGCATGGGCCCCTCACCCGGCTTTGCCAACCTGCGCTGGGTCAAGCCCGTCTTTGCCGGCGACACGATTACCTACACCCTGACACCGCGCGAATTCCGCCCCATGGCATCGCGCCCCGGCCTGCTGCTGAATACCGGCATTGCCGAAGGCATCAACCAGAATGGGGAAACGGTCCTGAGCTTCGAGACCACAGTCATCGAATATATCTGAAGCGTCCGGATGGCATGAAACGCAAAAGAGGCGGCCCGCAAGGAGCCGCCTCTTTCAATTCAGTCACAAGAACCGCTTAGTGTTCTTTCTTGGAATAAACCGAACGCTTCGTGAGGTACAGGAAGCCGGTGAAGATGATGAGGAACATCATCACCATGAAGCCGGTCTGCTTGCGCTGTTCCAGCTTCGGCTCAGCCGTCCACATCAGGAAGGCCGAAATGTCACGGGCATAGTTGTCGAGCGTCGGAGCCGTACCGTCGGAGTATTCAACCTGTTCGTCGGCGATCGGCGGAGCCATGGCCAACGAGGCTGCACCGGCAAAGTGCGGGTTGAAGTTCGAACCTTCAGCCACCTTGACGCCTTCCGGAGCTTCAACATAGCCGGTCAGCAGCGAGTAGATATAGTCCGGGCCACCTTCCTGGTACTGCGTGAAGATGTCGAACACGAAGGTCGGGAAGCCACGCTCGACGCCGCGAGCCTTGGCCAGCAGCGACATATCCGGCGGAGCTGCACCGTTGTTGGCAGCCGCAGCCGCTTCCGTATTCGGGAACGGCGACGGGAAGTGATCGGACGGGATCGCGGGACGTTCATACATCTCGCCATCGGCGTTCGGGCCGTCGGTGACCGTGTACTGGGCTGCGAAAGCCTTGATCTGCTCTTCCGTGTAGCCGAGGTCGGCCAGCGTGCGGAAGGAGACCAGCTTCATGGAATGGCAAGCCGAGCAAACTTCCTTGTAGACCTGCAGACCACGCTGCAGCTGAGCCTTGTCGAACTTGCCGAACGGGCCGGAGAAGCTCCACTTCTGCGGCACCGGCTTCAGGATCGGATAGTGACCCTTGGCGGCAGCATGTTCCACGGCAGCGGCCAGATCATGACCTTCTTCAGCGACGGCGGTACCGGCGTTGAAACCTGCCAGGGCAGCGACGAGAGCAATGCTGGCAAAAAGCTTTTTCATTGTTTCAATTCCTTTTCTGCCGCTGTCTCAGGCCTGACCGTCAACCGGGGCCTTGCCACTCTTCGCCAGAACCGCTTCCGTGATGGAATTCGGGATACGGCGCGGCTTCTCGATGAGGCCGATAACCGGCATCAGAACGAGGAAGAAGCCGAAGTAGTAAAGCGTACCAAGCTGCGAGAGACCAACGTAGTTGCCCCAGATGTCGCCGGTGAAGAGGCCGAAGAAGTTCGAGCCTTCTGCCGGACGCGAGCCGAGCCAGCCGAGGAAGATCGCGTTGACCACGAAGATCCAGTAGAGAACCTTGAAGATCGGGCGATAGACAGCCGAACGAACCTTGGAGGTGTCGAGCCAGGGCAGGAAGAACAGCACGATGATCGCACCGAACATGACCAGAACGCCGCCGAGCTTGGAGTCGATCGGGCCAACGTTGAAGGTGATGGCGCGCAGCATGGCGTAGAACGGCAGGTAGTACCATTCCGGAACGATGTGGGCCGGGGTCTTCAGCGGGTTGGCTTCGATGTAGTTGTCCGGGTGGCCGAGGTAGTTCGGCATGTAGAAGACGAACCAGACATAGACGATCAGGAAGATCGAGACGCCAACGGCATCCTTCAGCGTCGCATAGGGCGTGAAGGGCACGGTGTCGGTCTTGGACTTCACTTCAACGCCGGTCGGGTTGGTCTGGCCGGTGACGTGCAGTGCCCAGACGTGCAGGATCACGACGCCCGCGATCATGAACGGCAGCAGGTAGTGCAGCGAGAAGAAGCGGTTGAGCGTCGGCTGATCCACGGCAAAGCCGCCGAGCAGGAACTGCTGGATCCACTCACCCACCAGCGGGAAGGCGGTGAAGAAGCCGGTGATCACGGTTGCGCCCCAGAAGGACATCTGACCCCAGGGCAGAACGTAGCCCATGAAGCCCGTTGCCATCATCAGGAGGTAGATGACCACGCCGAGAATCCAGAGGATTTCGCGCGGAGCCTTGTAGGAACCGTAGTAGAGACCGCGGGCAATGTGCAGATAGACCGCGATAAAGAAGAACGAAGCACCGTTGGCGTGCATGTAGCGCAGCAGCCAGCCGTGGTTCACGTCGCGCATGATCTTTTCGACGGAGTTGAAGGCAACCGTCGTTTCGGCAGCATAGTGCATCGCAAGCACGATGCCGGTGATGATCTGGATCACGAGCATCACGGACAGCATGGCGCCGAACGTGTAGGAATAGTTGAGGTTACGCGGAACCGGATAAGCGACAAAGCTGTCGTAAATCATGCGCGGCAGCGGAAGACGCGCGTCGACCCATTTGCCGATGCCGGTTGTCGGCTCGTAGCTGGAATGACCACTCATAATGTATTTTCCCCCGAAGACCTTTAGCCGACCTTGATGACGGTGTCAGACGTGAAAGCGAAGGTCGGAATGTGCATGTTTTCCGGTGCCGGACCTTTGCGAATGCGGCCAGACGTGTCGTAAACCGAACCATGGCAGGGACAGAACCAGCCATTGTACTCGCCCGACGTGCCGAGCGGAATGCAGCCGAGATGGGTGCAGACGCCGACCATCACCAGCCAGTTTTCCTTGCCTTCACCGGCAGAACGGGCGGTATCGCTGGCCTCAGCCGTAGCATCAAGGTTGGCATTGCGTGCCAACGGGTCCTTCAGTTCGGAAACCGGAACCGACTTGGAGGCTTCGATTTCCTCCGGCGTGCGGTTGCGGATGAACACCGGCTTGCCGCGCCACTTCACCGTGAGCGAAGAGCCCGGCTGGAGGCTCGACACGTCAACCTCGATGGCGGCGAGCGCCAGCGTCGAGGCGTCCGGTCGCATCTGGTCAACAAACGGCCAGGCAACGCCGACCGCACCAGCGGCGCCGAGGGCACCTGTGGTCAGATAAAGAAAGTCGCGGCGGGTGGTCCCGCCTTCAGTCCCGCTAATAGCCCCGTGTTCGCTCACGATAATATCCCTCTGCGAAAAAACGCCCTTTGCGAATAAGGATTCGCCCCCGCCTGCTTCCGGTTCAATTTCCGGAGGTGGCTGGAAGTATTCCAATCAACGCGCCTTCTAGGCTCGATGCGATATTATGTCCATATCGCTTGCACCCACAAGGGCACTATGTCGCGGGAAATATCTGCGTTTGCCATGACAAATCTCAAATTTTGCCCCCAAGCCCGACGAAAGTTGCACTTCGTCAAAACATCCACGCGGCGGCAAGCCACCGCACAGGCCCGCACCACCGCGTTGCAACATAAAGAATCGCGTGATAAATGACCTTCGTCAGCTCTGTTCAGCGCAGGAAAGCCCGAATGAGACTTTACCTATCCTGCCTGCTGTGCGCCGCGGCCACCATCGTCATTGGCCTGATTGCGACGCGTTATATCCACAGTTTCTGGTATTTTTCGCCGTTTTATAACGCGCAAACCCATTTCGGGCTGTTTGCGGCGTTCTTGGCGCTCCTGGCATTTCTGCTGCATCGCAAACTGCCCGTGCTGCTTCTGGTGGCGGCGGGTCTCGTTCTGGCGCTTTATCCGGTCGCCCGCATCGCCCGGCTGGCCGACATGGCAACGGCGCAAGAAGTGGCGGGAAAACCGACGCTTCGCCTCATGAGTTTTAATATTCTGGGCAACAATAAAGAAAACGGCGCGGCCATTCGCGACGAAATTCTGCGATCAGATGTCGATGTCGCCATCATTTTGGAGGCGCGCCCGCTCGAATCGCATCTGGAAGCGCTCGCGGCCCGTTACCCGTTTCGGCTTGGCTGCCATGTCATGACAGAACGCTGCGACCTGATGATCCTGTCACGACGGCCCTTCACCTCCTTCAAGGTCGACAATTTGAGCGACCTTCGCAAGGAGCGCTACATGCAGGTAACGGTCGATGTGGCAGGCCAGAACGTCAATGTCGTGGCGGCCCACCTCTCCAAGGCATGGTTTGACGACTACCATGCCACGGAGCTTTGGCGCCTGTCGCGCCGTCTGGAAAAACTGCAAGGCCCGCTCGTTCTGGCGGGGGACTTCAATGCGTCGAGCCTCGGGGCTGATATGGGCTGGTTTCTGCGCCAGACGGGGCTGCGCCGCGCGCCGAACGAACCAGCCACCTGGCCCGTGGAATTCGTGGAAGCAGGCCTTGCCATCGACCACATCTACGCCCGCGCGCCCATGCGCCTGTCAAAGCTTGACCGACTGACCGACAATCACGGCTCGAACCATTTCGGGCTGCAGGCCGAGCTGATCATCGACCAGCCCCCTCCTCCGTCGCAATAAAACCGCCGGACTGGCGCGCCCAGAGATCGGCATAAAGCCCGCCGCGCGCAATCAGGTCGCCATGGGTGCCCTCTTCAACGATCCGCCCGCCATCGACCACCACCAGACGATCAAGAGCGGCGATCGTGGAAAGCCGGTGCGCGATGGCCAGAACCGTCTTGCCCTGCATCAGATGGTCGAGGTTATCCTGAATGGCCGCTTCCACCTCGGAATCGAGTGCCGAAGTCGCTTCGTCCAGCACCAGAATGGGCGCGTTCTTCAGCATGACGCGGGCAATGGCCACGCGCTGGCGCTGACCGCCGGAAAGCTTCACACCGCGTTCACCCACCAGCGCATCCAGCCCTTTTCGCCCGCGCTGGTCGACCAGACCGGCGACAAAGCCATCGGCCTCAGCCCGGCGCAATGCCTCAAGGATCGCGGTATCATCGGCATCGGTGCGACCGATGGCAATATTGTCGCGAATAGAGCGATGAAGAAGCGACGTATCCTGCGTCACCATACCGATATGAGCGCGCAGGCTTTCCTGCGTCACGCCCGCAATGTCCTGTCCGTCGATGCGAACGTGCCCGCCATCCACATCGTAGAAACGCAGAAGAAGATTGACGAGCGTCGACTTGCCCGCACCGGACCGTCCCACGATCCCCACCTTCTCGCCCGGTGCAACCGTCAGCGAAAAGCCGTCGATCACCGGCCTTTCCGGCTGATAGCCGAAGCGCACATTGTCGAAGCGGATTTCCGGTCCTGTCACGGCAAGTGGTCGCGCGTCGGCACGGTCCACCAGATGGATCGGCTCGGCAATCATCTCCGCCGCGTTCTGGATCGTGCCGATATTGCGCATGATGCCGTTGATCTGGCCCATGGTGCGCCCCAGCAGCATGTTGAGGCGCAGCACCAGCCCCAGCGAAAAGGCAATGCCGCCCGTGGTGATCTGACCGTTCAGCCACAGATGGATGCTGATGATCGCCGTCAGCGAAATCATCAGACCGGCGAGGAACGTCAGCGTCGAACGGACGGCCACCACCATGCGTGAAAGGCCAAGCGCTGCGGCCCGCGACCTCTCGAACCCGTCCAGCACATAGGCATCGCTGTCACTGTCACGCGAAAAGAGCTTGAGCGTCTGGATATTGGCAAAGGAATCTGTCACCCGTCCGTTGAGCATCGAGGCCGTATCGGCGTAGTCGCGCGCCCTCAGGCGAATGCGCGGCACGAAGTACCGTGCCACGAGAATGAAGCCGATGACCCACAGCATCACCGGAGCCGCAAGCCGCCAGTCGAGCCCGGCCATCAGCGCGATGGTGGACACGAGGTAGACGCCGACAAACCAGATATTGGTGATCAGCGTCGAAATCAGGTCATACACCGCCTGTGTGCCCTGCGAGATGCGTGTGACGATGCGGCCCGAAAGGTCGTTCTGGAAGAAGGCAAGCGATTGGCGCGAAACATGCCGGTAGGCCTGCCAGCGCGCCATGAAGGCAAAGCCCGGCGCCATCACCTGCTCGTCGGTCAATCCATTGAGCAGCATGGCGAGGAAGCGCCAGAACACGACGACCGAGAGCATCAGAAGAAGCTCGGTGCCGTGCGCCGCCAGAAGCGCGCTCCATCCTCCACCCCGCACGCCGCTATCGAGAAGGTCGACCAGACGCCCGGTGAAATAGAAGAGCGCCGCCTCGATGGCCGCCGTCAGGCCACCCAGAATGACGAGCGCCGCAATGACGCTTTTCGCCTGCCGCACATAAAACCACACAAAGCCCCACACCTTACCCGGCGGACGAAGGTCCTGCCGCTCGGCAAAGGGTTTGATCCAGTTTTCGAAGAGGGAGAGAACAGCACGAATGATCATGGGTCGGGTATAAGCTGATTGTGGCCGTCAACAAAGGCCATGCCCGTCCGCCACGCCATTAAATTTCGGTAAGAGCGGCCCGCCCCTCGCGCCGCAAAAGACATGAGGGGCAAAGCCATTGCATGACATATTACGAAGCGGTGGGCAGCGCCTCGCCGTCCGTCTGGTCGGCAAGGAAGCCGCCCGACTGGCGGTTCCACAGGTCGGCATAAAGCCCACCCTTGGCAACCAGCGCTCCGTGATCGCCCTCTTCGACGATGCGCCCCTTGTCGAGCACCACGAGACGGTCCATCTCGGTCAGCGTTGAAAGGCGGTGGGCAATGGCAATCACCGTCTTGCCTTCCATCAACGCGAAGAGGTTCTCCTGAATGGCCGCTTCCACTTCGGAATCGAGCGCCGAGGTGGCCTCGTCCAGAACCAGAATGGGTGCATTCTTCAGGAACACCCGGGCAATAGCGATACGCTGACGCTGCCCGCCGGAAAGCTTCACGCCGCGTTCGCCCACATGGGCATCAAGCCCCGTGCGCCCCTTCTGGTCGGAAAGTCCTTCGACGAAGTCCCAGGCATTGGCCTTCTTCGCCGCCTCGATGATTTCCGCATCGCTGGCACCGGGATGACCATAAGCGATGTTTTCGCGGATGGAGCGATGCAGCAGCGACGTATCCTGCGTCACCACGCCGATCTGGGCGCGCAGCGAATCCTGCGTCACCTTGGCAATATCCTTGCCATCGATGCGGATCGTCCCGCGCTCCAGATCATAGAAGCGCAGGAGCAGGTTCATCAGCGTCGTCTTGCCGGCACCGGAGCGCCCGACAAGCCCCACCTTCTCCCCCTGACCAATGACAAGGTTCATGTCCTCGATGACGCCCTTGCTCTTGCCGTAATGGAAGGTCGCATGATCGAAGCGGATCTCGCCCGTCACGGGTGCCAGGACACTTGCATCCTTCGCATCGGTGATTTCATGCGGCTTCACCATCATTTCCATACCGTCATAGACGGTCCCGATGTTTTCGAAGAGGGCCGCCGTTTCCCACATGATCCAGTGCGACATGCCGGTGACGCGCATGACCAGCGCCACGGCAGCCGCCACGGCACCCGCCGTCACATCACCATTCAGCCAGAAATAGATGCCGAGACCGCCGGTCAGCGACATGAGCGCGGCATTATTGATATCGACGGCGAAGTTCAGAAGGCTGATCTGGCGCATCTGGCGATGCACCGTGCCCAAAAACCCGTCCATGCTTTCGCGCACATAGGTCTCTTCGCGGCCCGCATGGGAGAAAAGCTTGATCGTCGCGATATTGGTGTAGGAATCGACCACGCGGCCCGTCATCACCGAGCGCGCATCGGCCTGCTCGCTGGAAAGACGGCGAAGCTTCGGAACGAAGTGGAACAGAATGCCGATGTAAAGGGCCAGCCAGAGGACGAGCGGAATGGCAAGGCGCACATCCGCGGCCAACACCACAAAGAACATCGAAACGACGAAGGAGATGGCATAGACGAAAACGTCGATGATCTTCATCACGCTTTCGCGCACGGCGAGCGCCGTCTGCATCACCTTGGTCGAAACGCGGCCCGCAAACTCGTTGGCAAAAAAGTTCATCGAATGGCGGATGAGGAAGCGGTGCATCAGCCAGCGCGCCATCATCGGGTAGTTGCCTGCCAGCGTCTGGTGCATGACAAGGCTGTGCACGGCCCCCATCAGCGGCAGCGCCACGATGATGACCATCGCCATCCAGAAAAGCTTGTGCCCTTCGTTCGACAGGAAGGTGGCGCGGTCCGCCGTTGACAGCCAGTCGATGACGCTGCCGAGGAAGCTGTAAATAGCCGCATCAGCCACCGCGATGCCGAGCGACATCACACCAAGCAACACCAGCCAGGCCCAGGCGGGCTTGGTATAATGCCAGCAGAAGGCAATGAGGCCGGACGGCGGAGCCTCCGGCGCGTCGGCGGGATAGGGATTGAGGCGCTGTTCGAACCAGCGGAACATGACAGAACTCCGAGAATGCAAGCCTCAACACACGGTACGATGACCGTCAGGCGGCAAGGCAGAAATGGAAGAGAGTGAACCCGCCCGAAACCCGGCGGAAAGACCCGTGAACTGGAAATTCAGCCGCGCGCGGCTGGCTCAAGGAAGCGGATGATGCGACTTTCAATCATGCAGGCCTCCTGTGCTCACGGGGTTTCAGATGACGCAACCTAGCGATTTACGATGACAATGGGAAGTCGCAAAACGCTTTGGATCGGTTCTGTTGCCGCCCCGCCACAGGCTTGAGCGGCACGATCAGCCCGGATAAACATCCCCTATGAGCCAGCTTCGCATCGCCCTTTACCAACCCGATATTCCCGGCAACACCGGCACCATCCTGCGCATGGGGGCCTGTCTGGGCATGGGCGTTGACCTCATCGAACCGGCGGGATTCGTGCTGTCCGATACCAATCTGAAGCGGGCGGGCATGGACTACCTCGCCGCCGTTGTGCTGACACGCCACATCAACTGGGCCCGTTTCGAGGAAGCGCGGGCGGCCTCCGGTCGCCGCCTTGTTCTGGCCACCACGACCGGCGCGGTTCCCTATACCGATTTTGCCTATCGGCCTGACGATATCCTGCTGTTCGGGCGCGAAAGCGTAGGCGTCCCGGCAGAGGTTCACGAACGCGCCGATGGCCGCGTGCTGATCCCCATGCAGCCGGGCCAGCGTTCGCTCAACGTCGCCGTTTCCGCCGCCATGATTGCCGGTGAAGCGCTTCGCCAGACGGGCGCTTGAGAATCAGCCTTCGCTCTCGATCTTGGACGCAAGGATCTTGTCGACGCGCCAGCCGTCCATGTCGACGATTTCGTAGCGCCAGCCATCGGCTTCCACCACTTCGCCCACGCGCGGCAGATGGCCGAGCAGATCGATCACGAGGCCCGCAGCCGTCTGGTAGGACCGCTTTTTCGGCACGGGAACGCCCAGTTGATCGCTCAACTCATCAATCGGCATTTCACCCGAAACGAGCCACGAGCCATCCTCGCGGCGCACCAGATAGTCCTCATCCTCTTCATCGAGGTCGGCACGGAAGACACCGGCAATGGCTTCCAGCACGTCGGCGGGGGTAATGACCCCTTCGAAATGGCCGTATTCATCATGGACGAGCAGGATCGGCACCTGCGCCTGTCTGAGCGTTTCCAGAACGCGCGACGCATCCATCGTATCGGGAATGATCGGCGCATCCTTGAGCCAGGCGCGGATATTCACCTCGCCGGTGCGCAGCACTTCAGCCAGAACATCACGCGTCTGGACAACGCCGATCATCGTCTCGGCCCCGCCTTCCGAAACCGGCAGACGCGAATGACGCGCTTCCATCAGTGTGGCGCGGATTTCGTCCTCGCTTTCGGTGAGGTCGATCCAGTTCACATCCTTGCGGGTGGTCATGAGGCCACGCGCCGAACGGTCGGCAAAGCGCATGACGCCGGAAATCATCTGCCGTTCGCCGCCTTCGATAATGCCCGCCGCTTCGGCATCGGCCACCAGCGTGCGGATTTCCTCTTCGCTGACGCCACTGTCGCTTTCGCCCCGGCCGAGAATGCTGAAAATCAGCTGCGTCGAGGCATTAAGCAACCAGACGGCAGGAGCTCCCACCCGCGACAGGACCTGCATGCCGGGCGCCACCACGCAGGCAATGCGTTCCGGGTTGGAAAGCGCCACATGCTTGGGCACGAGTTCGCCCACCACGACCGACAGATAAGTGATGATCGAAATGACGATGCCATAGCCGAGCGGCCCGGCACCGCGTTCCGGCACGCCCGCGTCGAGAAGCATGGAACTCAGGCGTTCGCCAAGGGCTGCCCCTGAAAAGGCACCGGCGAGAATCCCGACCAGCGTAATGCCGATCTGCACTGTGGAGAGGAATCGACCTGGGTCTTCGGCCAGAAGAAGTGCTGTTGCAGCCCCGCCGCGACCTTCACTGGCCATGGCCTTCAAACGTGATTTACGGGCAGAAACGATAGAAAGCTCGGAGAGCGCAAAAAGCCCGTTGAGCAAAATCAGAAAGACAGCAATGAAAAGTTCTAGCAAGACCTGTGACGCGCCAACAATCGGCTTGAAAGGCGCACCTCTGTTGATGATGCGCTAAGGGTAGAGAGTGAAGGCCCGCCAATCAATAGCACGACATCGAATTCCGTGGCCGCGAGCCTTAACTTTTATCAGTCGGCGCTGGGCAGGCGGCGCATGGTGAATTCGATGCGGTCGCCTTCAAGCTGGCGCCAGCTTTCCACCTCGGTCCAGTAGGCGGCCTTGGGAAAGGCCGAAAACCACTCCAGCGCCTTGGCGCGGGCCTCTTCGCGCGTCAGGCAATAGGTCTCGCGCACAAAGGTCCCCTCGCCCGCCTGCGTCGCGCGGCGATGGTCACGAATGCGGCGCTTCAGCGCGTCCATTCTGGGTGGCTGCGGGAGCCTTGCCATATCCGCCTCCTTCTACGCGTGACAATAAAGACCGGGAGCGTTCTTGACCAGTGGTTGCGGCAATCTGGTCCTTTGCATGCCTTACTGATAAACATGGAGAAATTATGAACGGCGACTCGTGGCCAAGAATGCATGTCGCGCAAAAGTGCTTAAGCGGTTTTGCGATAACGATATGCATAAAACCAAAGACTTGAAGCGATGGAAGCGAATCTGAAAGATCGCGACCCGCTTGAGAGCATTTTCGGCAAAATGGGGAACCGGGTTTGCCAGCGGAAATGCGCAAAATCAGAATTTCGGGGTGATTTCGCGTTGAGATATAGGCGGAAACGCTCCTGACCCGAACCGTTGGGAGACGACATATGGAACGACCGCATCTGCCTGCTGGCCTTCCGGACGACATCGAAGACCGCAAGACGGCAGCACGCGAGTGGTTTGAAAGCCTGCGCGACGCCATTTGCGCCTCGTTTGAGGCTCTTGAAGACGACCTGACAGGCCCGCTCAGCGACCAGCCTCCGGGCCGCTTCGAAGCCAAGGACTGGCTGCGCGATGAAGGTCGCGGCGGCGGCGGGCGCATGTCGATCATGTCGGGCCGCGTCTTTGAAAAAGTCGGCGTTCATACGTCCACCGTCCACGGCGAGTTTGCCGAGGATTTCCGCGCCCAGATCCCCGGTGCCAGCGAAGACCCACGCTTTTGGGCCTCGGGTATCTCGCTGATCGCCCATCCCGTGAACCCCAACGTGCCCACGGTGCATATGAACACCCGCATGGTGGTCACGACCAGCCACTGGTTCGGCGGCGGTGCCGACCTGACGCCGATGCTGGATCGCCGTCGCACGCAGGATGACCCCGACAGCCAGCTTTTCCATCGCGCCATGGAAATCGTCTGTCGTCGGCATGAGAATGTCGCCGACTACGAAGCCTACAAGAAATGGTGCGACGAGTATTTCTTCCTGAAGCACCGCAACGAGGCGCGCGGCATCGGCGGCATCTTCTTCGACTGGCTGCATCCGGGCGAGGAAAATGGCGGTTTCGATCCCTCCTTCACCTTCGTGCGCGATGTGGGCCGGGCCTTTAACCTGCTCTACCCGAAGATCGTCCGCTCCAATTTCAACACGGAATGGACCGAGGAAGATCGCGACGAACAGCTTATCCGGCGCGGTCGATACGTCGAGTTCAACCTGCTTTATGACCGGGGAACGATCTTCGGCCTGAAGACCGGCGGCAACGTGGAGTCGATCCTTTCATCGCTGCCTCCGACCGTGCGTTGGCCCTGATTGGAACATCAGCAACAACTCATCAACTAAAACGGTTTAAATGTCGAAAATCGGCATAAAAATCGCGTTATCACGGCCCGGTGCGGTGTTTTGTCCTTTGGCAGGGAATCCGATTCATGCTAGCTTCCACCTCGGTAATTCACTGGAGGAGGACTACCATGGGTACGCATACCAGCATGCCATATTCTGCCGACAGCAGCATGTCCCCGCGTCAGCTTGATACGCCCGAGTTCATCGACCGTCTGGCCGTTGAGTTGCGTGCGGAGGGTGATCCCGACCTTCCTCATTCCTACTATGTCGAACAGGTGAAGCTCCGCCTTTCCGGCAAGGCCGGTTTCGAGGCTGCCGTGGCTCGCGCCGCGCCGTCCTATGAGGGTTCGGATTGCTTCCGGGCCTGGGCCATGGGCGAATAAACACCGTTTCGGGAGGAAACGATTTGAAAGCCCCGCACCGTGCGGGGCTTTTGCTTTTTCAGGCGTCTTTCAGCTTTTCCAGCCGCTCCAGAAGCTTGTCTCTGCTCAGCGAGAAATTCATCTCAACCCACTGGTTTTCCAGCGTTTCAAGCAAGGCGCCCACCTTCGGACCAGCGGCAATACCGACCTTGAGGAGATCACCGCCCGTCAGCGGAAAGCGCGGACGCTCGAAACGCTCGGCCTGCGCCAGAAGATTGCTGATCCGCCCCGCCTTCATCAATGCCGCGTCATCGTTCACGGCCTGCGCGCGGGCAGACGAGAGCGCCAGCCGCAAACGGCGCTGCAGCCCCGCCTGCCCATGCCGGTAAAGCTCGCGGGCAAACACCGCATCCGTCACATCCGGATTGATGGCAGGCGCCGCCGCCCATTCGGCGAGCGTAGCCGCTTCCGCCTTCGAGAGACGAAGCCGCTCGGCCAAGCCGGCGATACGCTCTCCGTCCGGCGGGATGATGGCTGCAAGCCGCAGCAGCGGGTCGGGCGACCACTTCAACGCACCCTCCGTCGCCACCAGCCCCGGAATGGCATCGATGCCCCATTTCTCCGTTTCCGGCAGAATGTCGGTCAAAATGCCGGTCTGGCGCATCCACAACAGCGCGCGACCGGGGTCTGGTGCTGCCAGGATTTTCTTCATTTCGGCCCAGATGCGCTCAGCAGAAAGCCCTTTCAGTCCCTGCCGCCCGCGCACACAGGCCCGCAAACCATCGGCGTCTGGCCGCCCGCCGCCATACCAGGCAAAGAAGCGGAAGAAACGCAGGATGCGCAGATAATCCTCGGCAATGCGCTGGTCGGCGTCACCGATGAAGCGCACCGTGCGCGTCTCAATATCGGCAAGCCCGCCAACGAGATCGATCACCTGACCGTGTCCGTCGGCGTAAAGTCCGTTGATCGTCAGGTCGCGGCGCTCCGCATCGGTCTGCCAGTCGGTGCCAAACACCACCTTGGCGCGGCGGCCGTCCGTTTCCGCATCATGGCGAAGCGTCGTCACCTCGAAGGGGCGGCCTTCGACCACCAGCGTCACCGTGCCGTGATCAATGCCAGTGGGAATAGCCTTGATGCCTGCAGCCTTGGCCCGCGCCATCACCGCCTCCGGCAAAAGCGTGGTGGCAATATCGGCATCGCTGATGGCCAGTCCCATCAG
Source organism: Pseudomonadota bacterium (assembly GCA_020161665.1). GTDB lineage: Bacteria > Pseudomonadota > Alphaproteobacteria > Rhizobiales > Rhizobiaceae > Ectorhizobium. The sequence goes on from JAIUPA010000033.1 coordinate 16,396, forward strand.
CGCGTTGCGCACCGCGCCCCCGGCAATGCGCGCCTCACCACCATCAGCGTTCAGGAGGCCAAGCACCTGCTGCAACGCCGGATCGTGAAACCACGCCTGTTCGGCAATGCTCTTCATGCGTAAAGCCTTTCATAGATCGTGCGGATGATGCTGGCGGTAATGCCCCAGATATTCCGCCCCTCATAGGGCATGACATAATAATAGCGATCCGCCCCGGCCCAGGGGCGCGAGCCGCGCTCGTGATGCGAAGGCTCCATCAGCCACGACAGCGGCACTTCGAACACCTCGTCCACCTCATCCGGGTTGAGCGTCAGCGAAAAGCCGGGCTGCACGATGGAAAGAACCGGCGTGATGCGAAACCCCGTGAAGGACAAATAGTGCGGCAAGCGACCGACCACCTCCACATGGGCGCGATCGAGGCCGATTTCCTCTTCCGCTTCGCGAAGCGCCGCCATTTCCGGTGAGGCGTCTTCCGGATCGATCCCGCCGCCGGGAAAGGCAATCTGCCCGGAGTGCTTCTTGAGTTTGGCGGTGCGCTGCGTGAGGATCACGCGCGCCTCGTCTCCATCATCGACCACCGGCACCAGAACGGCAGCATCCTTCAGCTTCAGCGCCTGCACATAGTCATGCGCCTCCGGGTTGATCAGATGGTCGCCATGTTCCGCCCAGGCGGTTTCCACCTGAAATCCGTTCTGCAGCAGAGCGCGACGACGAAAATCCGCCGCCGAATAAAGGGGAGATGCCGTCATGCCGAAAGCCGCTCCAGCTCATCCGCCGCCATGACGGAAAACACCGCGCCGCCGGAGCGCAGGCAAAACATGTCGCGCCCGTCGAGCGTAAGCACTTCGCCAAGACCGACAAGATCCTGCGTCAGCGCCCGGCTAAACAGCGCCTCCAGCCGTCCGCGCACCGTCACATAAGGCTTCAAGCCGCCCTCGTCCGTCGTGGCAAAGCGCAAGGGATGATCGGCATCAATGGTCACGAGATCACCCAATTGTGTCCGAACGGTCAACACTTGGTTCTCGCCCTCGCCCTCCACACTCATCTCGACAGCGAGAAAGGGCGCGTCGGACACACGAATGCCCACCTTTTCCACAGGCGTGACGAGGTAGGTCTTGCCGTCCTCATCCTTGCGCAAAACCGTGGAAAACAACCGGACCAGCGCCGGACGGCCAATGGGTGTCCCCATGTAGAACCAGCGCCCGTCGGCCTTGATTTCCATGTCGATGTCCCCGCAAAACGGCGGGTTCCAGCGCTCGACCGGGGGCAGCCCGCGGCCTTCTCCACCGGCAGCATCGCGGGCTCGCGCCATCAGGGCGGCCAGCCCATCGCCAGGATTTGAGGCGTTTGTTTCACCGCTTGCCATTTTTGCGTCTCGCTTCGTCTTTAAACCATTGCCCACACGAGATAGTCGTTTAAAGCAATTCCAGCAAACCCGTGTAGCGGTTTTGCGTCCTGAATTGCGCCGACATTCAGTGAACCAGCTGTTGTCAGCGCCAGCGGGCGGGATAAAGTTTTGAAGCAAACAAGGAACGGGAGAACGGCATGGGCGTGATGGCGGGCGGCAATGCAGCGCTGGACGAAAATTCCATGGTCGAGGCCGCCGAAAAGGCATTGGCTGATATCGCCGTCATCCGCAGCGAAGTGTCGAAGGCGATCTTCGGACAGGAAGCCGTCGTGGAAAGCACGCTTCTGGCCATCCTCTCCGGTGGCCACGCGCTGCTGGTCGGCGTGCCGGGTCTGGCCAAGACGCGACTGGTGTCGACACTCGGCACCGTTCTGGGTCTTGATGCCAGCCGCATCCAGTTCACGCCGGACCTCATGCCGTCGGATATTCTCGGCACGGAAGTGATGGATCAGGATGAGCATGGCCGCCGCTCCTTCCGCTTCGTGAAAGGCCCGGTTTTTGCCCAGCTTCTGATGGCCGACGAAATCAACCGCGCCAGCCCGCGCACCCAGTCGGCGCTCCTGCAATCCATGCAGGAATATCACGTGACGATTGCCGGCGCGCGTTATGACCTGCCGCAGCCCTTCCATGTGCTGGCAACGCAGAACCCGCTGGAACAGGAAGGCACCTATCCGCTGCCGGAAGCCCAGCTTGACCGCTTTTTGATGCAGGTCGATGTCGGCTATCCCGATCTGGAAGCCGAACGCCGCATTCTTCTTGAAACGACCGGCCTTTCCGAAGTTCAGCCGCAGGGCGTCATCACCGCTGCCCGCCTTGTCGAAATCCAGCGCCTCATTCGCCAGATGCCGGTGCCCGAAGGCGTCGTCAACGCCATTCTGGCGCTGGTGCGTTCGGCCCGCCCCGGCGAAGGCCACGCCAACACCGACAAGCATGTGGCCTGGGGTCCCGGCCCGCGCGCCGGACAGGCACTGATGCTGACGGCGCGTGCCCGCGCGCTCTATCAGGGTCGCCTCGCCCCTTCGGTGGATGATGTTCTGGCGCTCGCCGGTCCCGTCCTGCAGCACCGCATGGCGCTGACCTTTGCCGCCCGCGCCGAAGGCATGACGGTGCGCGATGTGATTTCCGGCATCGTCACCGAGGCGCGGAACTAAGCCGCAGCGCGGCGGGAAGGATCGGCACGTGGCAGCAGTCGGTGAGCATATCACGCCCACCCCCGCACGGGATGCGCTTTCGCGCGCCCGCCAACGCGCCCTGATGATCCCCGATTGCATGGTCGAAGCCCGCCGGCTGGCCAATACCGTCGTCTCCGGCTGGCATGGTCGCCGCAAGCGCGGCATCGGCGAAAATTTCTGGCAGTTCCGCCCCTATTCCGAAGGCGAATCCCTGTCGCGCATCGACTGGCGACGCTCGGCCCGCGACGAGCATCTCTACGTCCGCGACCGGGAATGGGAAGCCGCGCACACGATCTGGCTCTGGGCCGATCTTTCGCCCTCGATGATGTACAAGTCGCGCTTCGGCACCGTGTCGAAGGAAAGCCGGGCGCTGGTGCTGATGCTGGCCATGGCCGAGGTTCTGGCCCGCTCCGGCGAGCGCATCGGCTGCCCCGGCATTATGGAGCCTGTCTCGGCCCGCAACGCCGCCGAACGGCTGGCCAACGCGCTGGTGCATGCGCCTGATTTGAGCGGCCTTCCCGAAACCGGCATGATCCGCAGCTATTCCGATGTGGTGATGATCGGTGATTTTCTCGATGACACAGACCGGGTGATGGAGCGCATCGCGCCGCTCGCCCGCCGCGGCCTGAAAGGCCATCTGGTCGAGGTCTATGACCCGGCAGAGGAAGATTTTCCTTATGAGGGCCGCACGGAGTTTTCCGACCCGGAAACCGGCGAAAAGCTGACGGCAGGCCGCGCCGAGACGCTGCGTGAGGATTACCGACGCGCCTGGTTTGCCCGCCGCGAGACGCTGGGCGAAGCGCTGCGTCATCTGGGCTGGACGTTTACGCCCCACTCGACCGGCGCGCTGGCCTCGCAGGCGCTCGTCAAACTGCACGCCTATCTTTCCGGCCAACCCGCCAGCACGGGCATCGGAGAGCGCCCATGAGCGCGCTGTCCTTCGCAAGCCCGGCCCTTCTCGCGGCCCTGGCCGCCCTGCCGCTCATCTGGTGGCTGCTGCGCCTGACGCCGCCGCGCCCGAAGCAGGAGGTTTTTCCACCGCTGAAGGTGCTGGCCCGCGTGCTGAAACGCGAGGAAACGCCCTCGAAAAGCCCGTGGTGGCTGACGGCATTGCGCATGGCGATGGCCGCCGCCGTCATTGTCGCGCTCTCCGGCCCGGTGCTCGACCGCCAGACGACGGCGCTGCCGACCGGCGGCCCGCTGGTTCTGGTCATCGACAATGGCTGGGCCACCGCCCCGGATTGGGAAAAGCGCGTCGCCAACGCCAATGCCCTGATCGATGCCGCCACCGAGGCAGGCCTTCCCGTCTCGCTGACGCTGACCGCCGAGCCGGTCAATGACGCAACGCCTGCCGATCCTGCCACGGCACGCCAGAAACTGTCCGCCGCGCGTCCCCGCCCCTTGGCGACGGACCGCAGCCGCGCCCTTGAGGCCTTGAAAACCGCGCTGGGCACCGCGCGGCCCGGACGGCTGGTTTTCCTCACGGATGGCATCGAAAGCGATCCGCAAAGCCCGGTTCTGGCCTCCTTGAGCGCCCTTCAACCCGCCGAATTCACCCTTGTTCAGGGCGATGGCAACCTGAGCGTGGCGTTGACCAGTGCCGAAAACGGGGCCACCTCCATGACAGCACGCGCCGTGCGGCTTGAGGCTGCCGCCCCGCTTTCGGTGTCTGTCTCGGCGCTTGATCGCCAGGGCCGAAGCCTTGCCTCCGGCACCTTGTCCTTTGCCGCAGGCGAAAGCGAAGCCAAGGCCGAAATCGACCTGCCCTTTGAACTGCGCAATGATTTTGCCCGTTTGCAGGTGGACGGTATGGCAACCGCAGGCGCGGTCCATCTTCTCGATGACGGATTTCGCCGCCGCCGCGTAGCGCTCATTTCCGGCGAGACCGGCACGGATTTCCAGCCGCTCCTGCAGCCGCTTTATTACATTGAGCGGGCGCTCTCGCCCTATGCCGATCTGATCAAGCAAACCAATCCGGATCTGGCCGAAGCCATTCCGGCGGTGCTTGAACAGAACCCGTCCGCCATCATTCTGGCCGATGTCGGTCGCCTGCCGCAAAACGCCTATGCGCCGCTGGAACGCTGGATTGCCCGCGGTGGCACGCTGATCCGCTTTGCAGGTCCGCGCCTGGCCGCCGCCCCGGCCGATGACCCGCTGGTGCCGGTGGTGTTGCGGCAGGGCGAACGCGCCTTTGGCGGGGCCTTGTCGTGGAGCGAGCCGCAGCCGCTTGCCCCCTTCCCGGCCAATGGTCCCTTTTCCGGATTGCCCGCCCCCGATGGCGTGACCGTCACCCGGCAGGTTCTGGCCGAGCCGGTACCCGACCTTGCCGAGCGCACGCTCGCCAGCCTTGCTGATGGCACGCCGCTCGTCACCATGAAGCAAGAGGAGGCGGGCCGCATCGTGCTTTTCCATGTCAGCGCCGAAGCCAGCTGGTCCAACCTGCCGATTTCCGGCCACTTCGTGGAGATGCTGCGCCGTCTGGTGCAATTGTCACGCGCCGGCAGCGTCGCAAGCGATGCCAAGACGGCCGCGACCCTTGCCCCATGGCGATTGCTGACCGCCAACGGCCTTTTGACCACCGACGCGGCAAGCGCCCGCCCGCTCGTTTTGTCCGGCACCACGGTTCCCGCCGCCAGCCTTGAAAATCCGCCCGGCCTCTATGGCTCGGAAGATGGTTTTACCGCCGTCAATCTCCTGCCCGCAGACGCCCGCCTCACGCCGCTCGATACCGGCGCCACCGGCTATGCCATCACCCGCGCCGCGCTGACCGGCGAAAATGCCAAGCCGCTGGCAACGTGGTTCTTCCTCGCCGCCTTCCTGCTGGCGTTGGTCGATAGCATCGCCATGCTGTTGATCAACGGTGCCTTGCCACGCCTGCCGAAAGCCAAGGCCGCCGCCCCGCTTTTGCTGCTGCTGGCGCTCTTCGTACCGTTTGGCCCGACCAATACCCGCGCCGATGACAGCAAGCCGGGCGATGAACTGATCCTCGACCGGCTGAAGACCACGCGGCTTGCCTATGTCGTCACCGGCGAAGAGGACGTGGACCGCATTTCGCGGCAGGGCCTGAAAGGCCTCACGGAATACCTCACCTGGCATACGGCGCTGGAACCCGGTGAACCGGTGGGGCTTGATATTGCCCGCGACGAGCTTTCCTTCTATTCGCTGATCTACTGGCCGATTTCCGCCTCCGCCCCCATGCCGTCACCGGAAGCCGTGGCCCGCATCGATGCCTATATGCGCTCCGGCGGCACCGTTCTCTTCGACACCCGCGACCAGATCGGCGGTGCGCAAGGCGGCGCAAGCCCCAATGCCGAACGCCTGCAGGCGATCCTCGCCAATATCGACATTCCGCCACTGGAACCTGTGCCGGAAGACCATGTTCTGGCCCGCTCCTTCTATCTGCTGCACGCCTTTCCGGGCCGCTATGCCGGGAGCCCGCTTTGGGTGGAGGCGCGGCAGGAAGCCAAAAACGCCGGAAGCTCGCTGTCCTCGTCGGGCGATGGCGTGTCGCCGGTTCTGATCACCGGCAATGATTTTGCGGGCGCATGGGCGGTGGATGACGCGGGCAATTCGGTTCTGCCCACCGTCCCGGCCGATGAGATGCAGCGTGAGCATGCTTTCCGCACCGGCATCAACATCATGATGTATATGCTGACCGGCAACTATAAGGCCGATCAGGTGCATATCCCGGCCCTCCTCGAACGGTTGGGGCAGTGACATGACGCTATCTTTCGCCCCTCTCCTGCCATGGACCGCCCTTCTGGCGCTCGGATTGGTCGCCGCACTGGTCGCCGCTTTCGGCCTCTGGCGCGGATTGCGTGGTGCGGTGCTGCGCGCTCTGGCGCTGACGCTTCTCTTTGGCGCGCTGACCAATCCGCTGCTGGTCAACGAGCGCCGCGAACCGCTCTCCACCATCGTGCCGATTATCGTCGACCGCTCGGAAAGTCAGGCAATCCCGGAACGAAAAGCCCGCACCGATACGGCCCTTGCCGCCCTTCAGGAGCGGTTTCGCGAGTTCCCGAAGATCGAAACGCGCATCATCGAGGCGAAGGACGACCCGGATACGGATACGCCCTCGACGAAGCTCTTTTCAGCGCTTTCCGCCGCCATTTCGGATGTGCCACCGGCGCGCATCGGCGCCGCGATCATGCTCACCGATGGCCAGATCCATGATCTGCCGGGAGAAGCCGCCAATCTCGGTTTTGAAGCGCCGCTGCACGGGCTGATCACCGGGCGCGCCGATGAATTTGACCGCCGCATCGAGGTGCTGCGCGGTCCCCGTTTCGGCATCGTCGGCGAGGATCAGGAACTGACGCTGCGCGTCTTTGATGACGGCGCCAAGGCCGATAACGCCCCGCCCGCCGATATTACGGTGCGCATCAATGGCGAGGACCAGCCGCCGATCCGCGCCGTACCCGGTCAGGAAACGCCCTTCACCTTCAAGGTGCCGCGCGGCGGAGCCAATGTGCTGGAATTTGCCGTGGCCGAGCGTCCCGGCGAAGTGACTGGCACGAACAACCGCGCCGTCCATGTCATTGAAGGCATCCGCCAGAACCTGCGTGTGCTTCTGGTGTCGGGCGAGCCGCATTCGGGCGAGCGCGCCTGGCGTAACCTGCTGAAATCCGACGCCTCCGTCGATCTCGTCCACTTTACGATTTTGCGCCCACCGGAAAAGCAGGATGGCACGCCCATCAATGAACTGTCGCTGATCGCCTTCCCCACCCGCGAACTCTTCGTGGAGAAGATCAACGACTTCGACCTGATCATTTTCGATCGCTACCAGCACCGCAACGTGCTGCCGGTGCTCTATTACGACTACATCGCCCAATATGTGCAAAAGGGTGGCGCGCTTTTGATTGCCGCCGGGCCGGAACATGCCGGCGAGGCCTCGATTGCCGATACGCCGCTTGCCACCGTTCTGCCCGCCGCCCCGACCGGCGAGATGAACGAGCACGCCTTTTATCCGCGCCTGTCCGACGAGGGGCGCAAGCATCCGGTGACGCGCGGTCTGGAAGGCGCCGATAGCGAACCGCCAAAATGGGGCCGCTGGTTCCGCACCGTCGATGTCTTCCCGCCCAAGGGGCAGACGGTGATGGTCGCCAACGATAATCACCCGCTACTGGTGCTGAACCGCGAAGGCGAAGGCCGTGTCGCCATGCTTCTGTCCGATCAGGGCTGGCTCTGGGCGCGCGGCTTTGAAGGCGGCGGCCCGCATGCCGCCCTTTACCGGCGCATCGCCCACTGGCTGATGAAGCAGCCGGAACTGGAAGAGGAAGCGCTGACCGCCCGCGCCGCAGGCCGCACCATCACCGTGCTGCGTCAGACGGTGGGCGGCGACCCCGGCCCGGCAACCGTCAAATATCCTTCGGGCCGCTCGGAAAGCCTGCCGTTGACGCAAATTGAGCCGGGCCTTTACCGCGCTGAAAAGCACATGGATGAAACCGGGCTTTACGAGATCGCCAATGGCGAGTTGAAAACGCTGGTCCATGCCGGTGCCGTCGATGCGCCGGAATTCCGCGCCATGGTTTCGACCGAAGACACGCTGAAACCCTATTCCGAGCGCAGCCATGGTCTGGTGAAGCGGGTTGCCGCGATGAGTGACGAGGGCGTGAACCTGCCGCAAATCCTGCCGGTCAACGGGCCGGTGCGGGTGGCTGACCCGTCGCGCATGGCCATTCGCATGACCAGCGAAACGGTGCTGAAGGGCATTGATACGCTGCCGCTCTTTGCCGGCCTTCTCGGCCTTGGCCTTCTGCTTCTGGCGCTTTCGGCCACCTGGTGGCGGGAGGGACGATGACGCTCACGATCACGCTCGAACCCGCTCCGGACCCGGAGAACGAAAAGGCGGTGCGCACCGCCCTCTCCGCCTTCAACGAAACACTGTTCGGCCCGGCCAACGCTGCCGGTCTGCACATCACGCTGCGCGATGATGAGGGCGTGGTTGTCGGCGGGTTGATCGGCCAGACGTGGTTCGGTTTTCTCTACACCCGGCTTCTCTTCGTCCCGGAAGAGGCACGCGGTCAGGGCTTTGGCGCACGACTTCTCACGATCGCCGAAGAGGAAGGCCGCCGTCGCGGCTGCAAGGGCGCCTATATCGACACGATGAGCGAGGATGCCCGCCGCGTCTATGAACGCTGCGGCTATCGCCCCGTTGGCCACATGCCCGGCATGGGACCCAACGGCATGACCTGGCTTGCGAAAGAGCTCTAAAGCTTGTCGCGATCTTTCAGATTCGCGCCGGACGCTTTACGTCATTGTTTTTCTGCATGTCGTTATCGCAAAACCGCTACGCACTTTTGCGCGACAAGCTTTAGCCCTTGCGCCAGCCGATCACGCCCTTGAGGCGCGGATGCACGTCATCCACGAGCGGCACGACCAGCACCCGGCCCGGATCGACCGGCCCCGGAAACTCAAGCGCGCCATAGGCCACCTTCTCGAACCCGAGCTGCATGTAATAGGGCGGATCGCCGACCAGAATCACCGCTTCGGACCCCTTGCGCCGCGCCGCCTCGATGGCGATGCGCACCAGTTCCCGCCCGATGCCCTTGCTCTTGTGCGAGGGCCGAACGGCGAGTGGCCCCAGCATGTGGCCCTTGACGCTACCTGCGAGAACCGGCGTCATCCGCACGGAACCGATCGTCTCGCCATCATCAGCACAGATGTAGGAAATCGAACGGTCATGCGGCCCCTGCTCGCGGATGCGCTGGGCGGCGCGCGTGAAGCGTCCGGGGCCGAAAGCCTCTTCGTTGATGAGTTCGATAGCTGCGTCGTGGGACGCGTCTTCAGTGAGGTAGACGAGTTCGTGCTTCTGGAGCATGGACAGGACCGATCATAAGTGCGGACAGGACGAGTGGGGACGCTTCGCCGATAAGGCGTTGAGAAGCATCAGCGTCGTCGCAGGGTCCGCAATTCGGTCATCGGAAAAATCTTCCTTCTGTCAGGTAAACGCATGGGTACCAGATTTTTTCGGCCTGTCCAGAAGAAAATAATCCCATGTGCTCAAGGGGCGAGACCCGGAATCTGAAGCCCGAAGAAGGCGGAGAGCAGGACGAAGTTCAGGCAAAGCACCACGGTGGCCCCGCCCATCGCCAGCACCCGAACCGGCAGGCCCGTCACGTATTCACCCATAATATCGCGCCGCGATGTGAAGTAGATGAGCGCAATCATCGGCACCGGCAGGGCGATGGACAGCACCACCTGGCTCAGCACCAGCGCATCGGTGGCGTTGACGCCAAGCCCGACAACGGCAAAGGCCGGCAGCATCGTCACAAGTCGCCGCACCCAGATCGGCACATGGAAGCGCAGGAACCCCTGCATGACGATCTGCCCGGCCATGGTGCCAACCACGGACGAGGAAACGCCCGACGCAATCAGCGACAGAAGGAATACGCCTGCGGCTGCAGCGCCCAGAAGCGGCGTCAGCATGTGATAGGCCGTCTCGATTTCCGCCACTTCGCTATGGCCCTGATGGAAGGCGCTCGCCGCCATCATCACCATGGCCATATTGACCATGCCCGCGATGGAAAGCGCAACGACCACCTCGATATTCGAGAACTTCAAAACCTTGCGCCGCTCACCCTCGTTATCGATGCGGGCGCGCGACTGTGTCAGCCCGGAATGGAGGTAGATCGCGTGTGGCATCACCGTTGCGCCAATAATGCCGACAGCAATGGTCAATGCCGCAGCGTCGGGCAGCGAAGGACGCGTCAGCCCGACCGCCGCATCGCCCCAACTGATCGGCGCAATCAGCATTTCCACGAGATAGCAAAGGCCGATCAACCCGACGAGCGTTCCGATGATCAGTTCCATGGGTCGGAAGCCGCCGCGCTCGAAGGACAAGAGCAGGTAGGTCACGGAGGCCGTAATCGCCATGCCCAGCATCAGCGGCATGTTGAAAAGCAACGCCAGACCAATCGCGCCCCCCAGAAACTCGGCAAGGTCGGTGGCAATCGCGGCAATCTCGCTCACCACCCACATGGCCCACACCAGCGGACGCGGCAGGTGATCGCGCGAAAGCTCGGCAAGGTTATGGCCGGTCACAATGCCCAATCGCGCCGAAAGCGCCTGAAACAGCATGGCAATCAGGTTGGAAAACAACACGACCCAGAGCAGCGTGTAGCCATATCCCGCCCCGGCCTGAATGTTGGTGGCGTAGTTGCCGGGGTCCATATAGGCGACGGACGCAATCACAGCCGGGCCGACAAACAGAAGCTTGCCCGCGACGCCCCTTCTCTCGCCGGCCAGTACGGCGGTCATGGCGGTACGCGTTTTTTCCGATGAGGTCATGCCGAAGGCGTCCTAGTTGCTATTGCGAATTATTCTTAATAAAGAAAATGCGAATTGCAATCCCGCAAATTCAGGGAAATCACCAGAAGTCGGCGGTTTCTATCTCGCCACGCAGTTCAGCGAGCCGCAGAAGCGTGGCTTTGGTGGCCCCTTCCGGCAAATGATCAAGGGCAAAGAAGCCGCATTCGGCGATCTCATGGTCCGGCAGGCGCGGTGCGGTCTGGCGCACGTCGATCCGGTAAAGCAACACATGGTCGCGAATGTTGACGCGGCGATTGTGATAGACATGGAAGAGAACAGGGGCCGAAATCGCCTCCAGATGTCCCTCTTCACGGATTTCCTTGTGGATGGCCTCAATCACGGTTTCGCCACGCTCCACCCCGCCGCCCGGCAGATACCAGCCCGGCACATAGGTGTGACGAACCAGAAAAACCTCGCCTTTTGCGTTGAAACAGGCGGCCCGCACGCCCAGCGTCATGCCTCGCTGCAAAAATTGCAGCGGGTGGATAAGGCGCAACAGCAGCCGGTGGCGCAACTTCAATCCGTCGTTACCGCCCTTGTCATCGCTCATTTGACTTGCTCCCGGCGCAGTGCAGCATTAATGCTCGAGCCATGTTCACCATCGCCCACATTTCCGATGTGCATCTCGGCCCCCTGCCCCGGCTCACATTTCGGGAACTCGCCTCGAAGCGGATCACCGGATATGTGAACTGGCACCGCAACCGGCGCAAGCATCTTTTCGCGGGCGCTCTGGATATGCTTCTGGCCGATATTGAAGCCCGCACACCGGATCATCTGGCGATCACCGGCGATCTCGTCAATCTGGCAACGGGCATTGAGATCCGCAAAGCCGCCGAGTGGCTGGAAAGCATCGGCGATCCCGCCGACGTTTCGGTCGTTCCCGGCAATCATGATGCCTATGTGCCGGGTGCGCGCATTCGCACCACCAAGGCCTGGTATCCCTATATGCGCGGCGATGCCGCCCCCGGCGAATGGGATGAAGAGCGGCATGTCTTCCCCTATATCCGCAAGCGTGGCCCGGTCGCCATCATCGGCTGCTCCACCGCCCTTGCCACGCCGCCCTTTTCCGCGAGTGGCTATTTTGGCAAGCGGCAGGCGCGCGACATGGCCGAAATGCTGAAAAAAGCGGGCGAAGACGGTCTTTTTCGCGTGGTGATGATCCACCACCCGCCCATTCGCGGCGCAGCCAGCGCCTATAAGCGCATGATGGGCATTCGCCGCTTCGCTGCAGCGCTTTCGCTGGGCGGCGCCGAACTCGTGCTGCATGGGCATACGCATCTCAACACGCTGAACTGGATCAAGACGCATGACGGACAGGTCCCGGTGCTGGGCATTGCCTCGGCCGCTCAAGGCCCCGGAAGCGCCAAGCCCTGCGCCGCCTATAATTTCCTGACCGTCTCCGGCGGGCCTGGCCACTGGAAGCTGCTGGCCGAGCGTTATGGCATCGACCCACGCTCCATGAGCGTCAAGCTCGAACACCGCCAGACCCTGATCGGCTGAACATCCCACAACCACGAAAGAAAAACGGCGCTGCCTTTCGACAACGCCGAATATTCACGGGGGCAGAACGTTTCTCGAATTCCCCTTCTCCCCGCCCGCGGGGAGAAGGTCGCGGCAGCGGGATGAGGGGCGGAAGCATCACGCCATCTCATATTCTTAAACGGCTCTACCCGTTGCTTTGCCCCTCACCCCAACCCTCTTCCTGCCAAGCGGGGCGAGGGGGAAGAGAGGTTGGCGATCGCAGCAACGGCAATGCACGGACGTTCACAGCATGACGGCGCTGCCTTTCGACAACGCCGTATGTTCATTGGGAGCAGAACGTTTCTCGAATGCCCCTTCTCCCCGCCCGCGGGGAGAAGGTCGCGGCAGCGGGATGAGGGGCAGAAGCATCACGCCAACTCATATTCTTAAACGGCTCTACCCGTGGCTTTGCCCCTCACCCCAACCCTCTCCCCGCAAGCGGGGCGAGGGGGAAGAGAGGCTGGCGATTGCCGCTCACCTACCGCTTCTTCATCAGTCAGGCCTTACTTGGCCTGACGCTCCAGAATGTGGTTGGCAGCCGAGACGACGGCGGCGAGCGAGGCCGTCACGATGTTTTCGTTGACGCCGACACCGAACAGCTTGCCGCCCGGATAGCTCACTTCCACATAGGCGATAGCCTGAGCGTTGGAGCCCTGCTTCAGCGAATGCTCGGAATATTCAACGATGGACAACGGCACGCCGATGTAATCGGAGAGCGCGTTGACGAAACCGTCAATCGGGCCGTTGCCGCGCGCTTCGATGGTCTTCTGCTCACCCTTGTCGGTGATCTGCGCCTCGATGATGCGCACACCCTTGGCGTCGGTGGCCGGATAGGTGTGGTGATCCACGAACTTCAGGCGGCCATTCGACTGGTCGACATAAAACTCCATGAAGCGGTCATGAATGCGCTTCGACGGCAGTTCCACGCCTTCTTCGTCGGTGATCCGCTGGATTTCCTCGCGGAACTCCACCTGCAGGTTGCGCGGCAGGTTGATGCCGTAATCTTCCTGCATGATGTAGGCGATACCGCCCTTGCCCGACTGCGAGTTGATGCGGATGATCGCCTCGTAGGTACGGCCCACATCCTGCGGGTCGATCGGCAGGTAAGGCACTTCCCACAGGCCGGTATTCGACTTCTTGATCGCCTTCATGCCCTTGTTGATGGCATCCTGATGCGAGCCGGAGAAGGCGGTGTAGACCAGTTCACCGACGTAGGGATGGCGTTCCGGAACGCGCATTTCGTTCGCGTATTCAAACACTTCCTTGATGCGCTCGACATCCGTGCAATCCAGTTCGGGATCGAGACCCTGCGTGTACATGTTCAGCGCCAGCGTCACCACGTCGACATTGCCGGTGCGCTCGCCATTGCCGAACAGCGTGCCTTCCACGCGGTCGGCACCGGCCATCAGGCCGAGTTCGGTGGCAGCCACACCCGTGCCGCGGTCATTGTGCGGATGCAGCGAGATCAGCACGTTTTCGCGGTTGTTGATGTTGCGGCTCATCCACTCGATCATGTCGGCATAGACATTCGGGGACGCCATTTCCACCGTGGCCGGCAGGTTCAGGATCAGCTTGTTGTCAGCCGTCGGCTTGATCACGTCGATCACCGCGTTGGACACTTCCAGCGCCACTTCCAGTTCCGTGCCGGTAAAGCTTTCCGGCGAATATTCGAAGCGGTAATTGCCACCGGCCTTGGCGGCCATGTCGGTGATCATCTTGGCGGCATCGACGGCGATCTGCTTCACACCGGCGACATCCTTACCGAACACCACGCGGCGCTGCAGTTCGGAGGTGGAGTTGTAGAAGTGGATGATCGGGCGGTTGGCCCCTTCCAGCGATTCAAACGTGCGCGTGATCAGTTCCGGACGGCACTGCACCAGCACCTGCAAGGAAACGTCAGCCGGAACATTGCTCTGTTCCACGCACCAGCGGGCAAAGTCAAAGTCGGTCTGCGATGCGGACGGAAAACCGATTTCGATTTCCTTGAAGCCCATTTCGAGCAGCAGCTTGAACATGCGGGCCTTGCGGTCATGCCCCATCGGGTTGACCAGCGACTGGTTCCCGTCGCGCAGGTCCACCGAGCACCAGATCGGCGCCTTGTTGATCGTCTTGGACGGCCAGGTACGATCCGGAATATTGATCTGCGGATAGGGGCGATACTTCGCGGAAGCGTCAGGCATGCCCTTCTTGGCGGACTGGTTCATAGAATTCATGGTCTCTCTCCTCAAACTTGCCGCGCCGACCCTTTGAGGGTTCAAGGCTGCGGACAGGGCCATTGGCCCAAAATTCTGTCGTTGATGTGGGAATACTCGGAGGAGCTAATGCCAGCGGGCGCTTTCGGCCGCCGGGCGCTCCTCAACGGACCCGGCAACCGCCAGTAAGGCTAAGGAGAAGAAGCGAGGCAAGGGCACGGAAATGCATGAACGCATTTGCAGCGTTGCGCACATTTTCCCCAGTCGTGGTGAAGCCCTTGATAACCATGCCGCTCTTATACCGACGCCTCCCAAAAATGCAAGGCCCCGGTCATTTTTTCAGCGTTTGCACGAAATGCGTGAGCCCCAGCATCAAGGTTCCGGCCAGAAGCCCCCAGAAGGCGCCTGAAATGCCCGCAAAGCCAACGCCGGATGCCGTAACGAGGAAAGTGACCGCCGCCGCTTCCCGGTCCTTCACATCCTTGAACGCCGCCAGCACCGAGCCGGAAAAGGCCCCGACCAGCGCCAGACCCGCCACCGCCTGAATGAGAATCGGCGGGGCCAGGGCCACGAAGGCCGTCACAGCCCCGGCGACAAGGCCGAAGATCACATAGCCGACACCGGCAATGATGGCCGCCCAATAGCGCCGCTTCGGATCGGGATGCGCATCCTCGCCCGCGCACATCGCCGCCGTAATGGCCGCAAGGTTCACCGCATGCCCGCCAAAGGGCGCGGCCAACAGCGAGAAGAAGCCCGTAACGGCAAAGCTCAAGCCCGGGCGTGGCTCATAGTGATTGACCTTGAGAACGGCGATCCCCGGAATGTTCTGCGACGCCATGGTGACGAGGAACAGCGGCAGCGCAATCGAAATCAGCCCGGAGAGCGTGAAGGCGGGCGTGACGAACTCGACCGGCGGAATGGCCGAGCGCACCACATGGACAAGCGCGCCCTCGGGAATTTCAATACCGAAGGCCAGCACCAGAACGAAGGCGACCAGCGCCGCCGGAACGGCCCACAGCCGCTTGATCGCCCCCACGACGATCCACGCCAGAACGATGGGCAGCGCAAGCAGCGGATTGAACCCCACCGCCTTGACCGGCGCGAGACATAGCGGCAACAGCACCCCGGCCAGCATGCCGTTGGCAAGCGACGCCGGGATCAGGGAAATGGCCTTGCCGAGCGGCTTGAAGAGACCGGCGGCAATGATCAGGATGGCCGAGATGATGAAGGCCCCGACCGCCACGGAAAAGCCGCCCTCGACCGCGCCGGTGGCGGCCAGAAGCGCCCCGCCCGGCGTCGACCAGGCGATGGAAATCGGCATCCGCGTGTAAAGCGATAGCACGATGGCGCAAAGCCCCATGGCAATCGACAGCGCCATCAGGCCCGAGGCGGCCTCAACATCACTGGCCCCGACAGCACGCAAGCCCTGAAGCACCACGGCAAAGGAACTGGCAAAGCCGACAAAGGCCGTCAGGCATCCCATGAAAAAGGACTGGCCGGAAAAATCACGCAGCATGAGCATCCCTCAAAACAAAAAACCGCCCCGCTTGTGGCGGGGCGGTTTGTTCGTCTCACCTCAATCAGCCGATTTCGGACTGCGAGGTGATGATCTTCGAAACCAGACCGTATTCCAGGGCGTCCTCGCAGGACAGCCAGTAGTCACGGTCCGTATCCTTGGCGATCTTTTCAACCGGCTGGCCGGTGGCCACAGAGAAGATCTTGTTCAGACGCTCGTTCATCTTGATGATTTCGCGGGCCTGGATCTCGATGTCGGAGACCATGCCGCGCGTACCGCCAGACGGTTGATGCAGCAGGAAGCGCGTGTTCGGCAGGGCCAGACGGCGTTCCTTCGGCACCGAAACGTAGATCAGCGCACCGGCAGAAGCGACCCAACCCGTACCGATGATCCAGACCTTCGGCTTGATGAACTTGATCATGTCGTGAATCGAATCGCCCGATTCGACGTGGCCGCCCGGCGAATTGACGAAGATGCGAATATCGTCGTCCGAGGCTGCCGCCAGCGCCACGAGCTGCGCGCAAACCTTGTGCGCCAGTTCCTGCGTGATGCCGCCATAGATGAAAATCGAGCGTGACTTGAAGAGGTTAGCTTCCGCTTCCTTGCCAAGCGGCAGTTCAGTCGTCTTCTCGTCTTCGTTGTCGCTCATAGGCAATTCTCCGATGATATGTTATACTTTCGTCTCGGCCGCCGTGAACCGGCCGCCAACGCGTACTCCTGTCGTAAAACAATGACGGAAAAACACAAGCCATATCCGGGGCCATTCAGCGGGTCACTTGAAGCATGACAGCCATTGTCGCTATCAGACGGTTAACGAGCGAAGACATCAACATGGTCGCGGAGATTTACTGCCGCTCCTTTGGGGAGCGATTGCCGTGGCTGACAGGCGCCTCGACGCGCGATGAAGACCGGGCTTTTTTCCGCGAAACCGTCTTTCCCCACTGTGATGTCTGGGGGGCGGTTGAAAATGGCAAGGTCATCGGCTTTGCCGCGTTGCGCGGCGTCTGGCTCGACCATCTTTATGTCTTGCCGGAATATCAAAGCCGCGGCGTCGGCAGTTTTCTTATTCGCCATTGCCAGCTTCAGGTGCCCGAACTGCAACTATGGACATTCCAGCAGAATGTCGGAGCAAGCCGCTTTTACGAGTCGCACGGCTTTGACTTGATCCGCACAACCGAGGACACCGGCACGCCGGGCCGAGAGCCCGATGCGCTGTATCACTGGCAGCGCCCGCCGGGGTTTGATCCCTTGTCACCGAGCGACGCCAACATCGGCGCCTGAGCGTTCCTCAACCGGAATCACAGGTTGAGAAACCACGCTCAGGCGATTCTTTTCATTGATGTTTGGTCAGCCCCGCCGCCCCAGCGAAATGCGCACGCCATGCGCCTGCTCGCTTTCCGGCTCCACATGAATATTCGTCACCGATCCCGGCACCACCTTGCTGATGGCATCTTCCAGCCGGTCGCAAATGCGATGCGCCTCGGCAACCGTCATGGTGGACGGCACGACCAGATCGAAATCGATAAAGGCCGCAGGACCGGCCCGGCGCGACTTCAGGCCATGCGCACCGAGCGAACCCTTGGCGTTCTCGGCAATCGTCTTCTTGAGGGCATCTTCCTCTTGCGGGTCGATGGCGCGGTCCATCAGGGCGCCCAGCGAATGCGAAATCACCTTCCAGCCCTGATAGAGAATGTTCAGCGCCACGAGGATGGCGAGCAGCGGGTCGAGAATGGCATAGCCGGTCAGAACCGCACCGACGAGGCCGAGGAACACGCCCGCAGAGGTGATGACATCCGACATGATGTGATGGCCATCCGCCGTCAGCGCCGGCGAGCGATGCGTCTTGCCGATGCGGATCAGAAGCGTGGCCCACAGACCGTTGATCACCCCTGCCGCGCCATTGATGGCAAGGCCGAGCACCGGCGCATCCAGAAGCTTCGGCGCACTGATGGCACCAATCGCCTCACGCATGATCAGGAGCGCGGCAACGACAATGAGCACCCCTTCCAGAACGGCTGACAGATATTCGGCCTTGTAGTGACCAAACGGGTGGTCGGCATCCGGCGGCTGCTTGGCATAGCGAATGACGAAATAGGCCACGAAGGCGGCAATGACGTTGACGGTCGACTCAAGACCATCGGAAAGCAGCGCTACCGAGCCGGTCACGTACCACGCAAGAAGCTTCAGCCCCATGACCCCGAAGGCCAGAGGAATGCCCCAGAAGGCAAGCCGTTCCACGATCGAGTCCGGGCGTACAGCCATGTCAACATCCTCCTGCAGATGCGAACGAATTGCAAAAAATGAAGCGTAAACAACGCAAAACCGCGCACACGTATATCCGTGGCGCGGTTTTGTCTTAGGGGTTCTATGCACCCGGAGCGTGTCCGGGTCAACCACCGTTTTGGGTTTTATGCAGCCTTCGACTTGGCCTTGCGCGAAAGCTTGGAAACGACGTTCTCGATCATCCGCATACCGGCGTCACCGCCGAGCGTCATGATCGATTCCGGGTGGAACTGAACAGCCGCCACCGGCTCCTTGATATGCTCGATGCCCATGATCGTGCCGTCCTCGCTCTCCGCCGTGATGGCAAAATCGCGATGCAGCGTCGTCGGATCAGCAAAGATCGAGTGATAACGACCGACCGTCACCTCGCGACCGATGCCGTTGAACACGATCCCCGGCTCCAGCACGCGGATACGCGACGGCTTGCCGTGCATGGGAATGGCCAGCTGGCGCAATTCACCGCCATAGGCTTCGGCCAGCGCCTGAAGACCAAGGCACACGCCAAAGATCGGCAGGTTGCGCGCCCGCGCCTTCTTGATCGTCGCCTTGCAGTCGAAATCCGTCGGGCTGCCGGGACCGGGCGAAAGCACGACGAGATCGGGATCAAGCCGGTCGAACACCTCTTCGGCCACCGGCGTACGCACCGTGGTAACGATGGCGCCCGTCTGGCGGAAATAGTTGGCAAGCGTATGCACGAAGCTGTCCTCGTGGTCGACTAGCAGGATATTCACCCCCTCGCCCACACGGTTCACGCCGCCACGACCGCTGACATTATCAGCGCCCTTGGCATTGCGAATGGCCGTCAGCATGGCCGAAGCCTTCAGTTCGGTTTCGGCTTCTTCTTCCTGCGGATTGGAATCGTTCAGAAGCGTTGCCCCGGCGCGCACTTCGGCAATGCCATCCTTGACGCGGATGGTGCGCAGCGTCAGCCCCGTATTCATGTCGCCATTGAAACCGACCATGCCGATCGCCCCGCCATACCAGGCGCGCGGGCTCTTCTCATGGTTTTCGATAAAGCGCATGGCCCACAGCTTCGGCGCACCCGTCACCGTCACGGCCCAAGCATGCGACAGGAAGCCGTCAAAGGCATCCATACCATCGCGCAGACGGCCTTCGATATGGTCCACCGTATGGATGAGACGCGAATACATCTCGATCTGGCGGCGACCGATCACCTTCACCGAGCCCGGCTCGCACACGCGGCTCTTGTCGTTGCGATCCACGTCCGAGCACATGGTGAGTTCGGACTCGTCCTTCTTGGAATTCAGGAGCTTGAGGATCTGTTCCGAGTCGGCAATCGGATCATCGCCACGCTTGATCGTGCCGGAAATCGGGCAGGTTTCGATGCGGCGGCCAGACACGCGCACGAACATTTCCGGCGAAGCGCCGATCAGATATTCCTGCTCCCCCAGATTGATGAAGAAGGAATAGGGCGAAGGATTGATGGCCTTCAGGCGGCGGGAAATGTCCGACGGCTGGCTGTCGCAACGCTCCATGAACTTCTGGCCGGGCACCACCTCAAAGAGATCGCCACGACGGAAACTTTCCTTGGCCTTGATCACCAGATTGGCATATTCGCCCGGGTGATGATCACCGCGCGGCGGGATCACATCCGTCTTGCGGAAGGGTTCGGCCGGAATGTCGGCATTCTTGCCCGCGGTCGAAACGCCGTTCTTCTCGAAATCATAGCCATCGATCCAGGCGCGGGCCGAATAGTGGTCCACCACCAGAATTTCGTCGGGCAGGAACAGCACCATGTCGCGCTGGTCATCCGGGCGCTCAAGCTTCAGCTTGATAGCATCGAACTGGAAGGAAAGATCATAACCAAAGGCTCCGAACAGGCCGATGGAGCTGTCTTCCTGCGAATAGAAGAGATCGACCACGGCGCGCAGCACCGAGAAGACGGTGGGAATGCGCGAACGTTCTTCTTCGGTAAAAACCCGGTCCGGCTCCTTGACGGTGAGGTCGATGCGCTTCACCGAAACACCGTCCAGCACCACATCGGCCACGCTCTTCAGCTTGTCGGCGATGAAGGAGAGGATGACCTCGCCACGCTCGTTGTAGGCTTCGATCCACACCTTGCGACCGAAGCAGGAAATGCCGACCGGCGGATCGACAATCGCCGTATCCCAGCGTGTGTAGCGGCCCGGATATTCGTAGTTGGAGGAAAAGACCGCGCCACGGCGTTCATCGAGCTTGCTGATATAGCTGTCGATCGCATCCGCATAGCCGACTTCGCGACGCAAGCGGCGAACCTTCACCCCGCCTCGCGTCTCGTAGGTTTCTGCGCCGTCGCTTTCAATTACCGTTGCCATGTCTTCTCTTCTCCATCGTCCGGTTGCCTGTCACAGACGGCCGGATACGAAAAAAGCCGCCTGAATTTCGGGCGGCTTGGTGTCTAGTCCATGGACATGACGGGTCAAGGCCGCTGAATGCGGACCCACCACCAGTTTGCAATGTTCATGGACATATTCTTCATGGGCAAAATTGTTAGCGTGGCAAAACGCCTTGCGCAAGCGCGAATTGCTCGCAAACCGGGCGAAGTTTCAGGAACAGAATGGCGAGCGGGACGTTTCCTCCCCGGACAACCGGGAGAAAACCATGCTGAAAAAGCTGTTCATCACAGCCGCATTGCCGATCCTCACCGCTGCTTCTCTGCCTGAAACAGGGCCTGTGCCACCGATGAAGCCCACGGCGCAAGCCCAAGCGGAAGCCCCGAAAACAACCGAGAAAACCCCGGAAGCCCCCTCCTCCGGCAAAGCAGATATCACAGAGCATCAGAAGCCGGAGGACCCGCAGGCGCTGTCCGCCTGCCTCGATCAGCTCACCCGTCAGGGCGTGGGATTTCGCAAGCTCGACCGACAGGACGGGCCTGGCGCCTGCGGGATTGAGCAACCCGTGGAGCTGAGCGAACCCGCCAAGGGCCTCGTGATTGAGCCGCCCGCCATCCTGCGCTGCCAGACGGCGGCGGCCATTGTCGACTGGACCCGGGAAATGCTGCTGCCCGCGGCCCGGCGCGCCTATCCTGAAACGCAGCCGGTGCGCCTTGCCAATGCCTCATCCTATGTCTGCCGCAATCGCAACAGCGCCGAAACAGGCAAGGTTTCGGAACACGCCAAAGGCAATGCCCTTGATCTGGCCCGCATCGATTTTGCCGATGGCCAGTCGCTGACGCTTCAGCCCCGGGACAAGGGCAGCGACTTCGCCGCCGCATTCCTGCACAGCATGACGGCCTCGGCCTGTCTGTATTTCACGACGGTCCTGTCACCGGGAAGCGACGCCACCCATCAGGACCACCTTCACCTTGATATTCTGGAGCGGAAGAGCGGCTATCGCTATTGCCGATAAAGACAGGGCGGCGCGACCCGCACCACACGGTTGACAAAGCCCTCACGTTGCCTGTCGCAGAGTACACCGACCTCTCTTCCCCCTCGCCCCGCTTGCGGGGAGAGGGTTGGGGTGAGGGGCAAAGCCACGGGTAGAGCCGTTTAAGAATATGAGTTGGCGTGATGCTTCCGCCCCTCATCCCGCTGCCGCGACCTTCTCCCCGCAGGCGGGGAGAAGGGTAATGAAAGTACCGTTCTGCCCATAGGAATGCGCGGCAGGGTTCGTCATCAACAACAGAGCGGGTCGCAACCCGCCCTGCCCGTGCTCGATCAGAACGTCTTGGTCAGCGAAATTTTGAACGAGCGCCCCGCCTCAGTGTAGTAATCCACCGGCTGGTTGCTGCTGCTGACCGCCGTGGGGTTTATGTCGCGAACACCGACGGCGTTCCAGTATTGCTTGTCGAAGATATTGTAGACACCAGCCTGCACACGCAGCCCCTTCAGGCTTTCCGGCTCCCACCAGCCCGTCAGGTTGGCAATGCCATAGGCCGGTGCGTCGTAGGTCGTGGAAACATGGTCGTCGCGCATGGCAGCCGAGAAAATGCCGGTGATTTCCGTGCCCCACGTCTCCTGCTGGTAGCCAAGCCCGGTGATCGCCTTGAACGGAGCCACCGTGCGGATGAACTCGCCCGTGTCCTGATCCTTGCCATAGGTATAGGCGAGCGAGCCATGCACGAAGAACCCGTTGTCGAATTCCTTGCGGCCCTTCACCTCGACACCCGAGATATGGACGCGGTTACGGTTCGCCCAGCTCATATAAAGGAACTGCGGATAGTAACCCGCCGGATAGGCCGACGTGTAGGTCGATGTATCGTCGATGAAGTTCTTATAGCGATTATGGAACAGCGTGATCTTGCCCGTCAGGTCGCCCGCCTCGTAATCCGCACCCACCTCAAAACCGTTGCCGGTTTCCGCCTTCAGCGTCGGATTGCCGACCACGCCATAACCACCGGCAACGTTCGTGAAGTTGCTGTAAAGCTCGGTCACCGTCGGCGCGCGATAGCTCATCGACCATTGTGCGAAAAACTTGATCTCGTCGGTCGCCTGATAGGTCAAGAGCAGCTTGGGCGAGAGCTTTGATCCGCTCTGGCTCGATCCGATGCCGAAGTAGCTGTAGCCGGTATTGGCAAGATACTGGGCCGAAATCTCTGGATCGTAGTCATACCAGTCGAAACGAAGGCCGGGCGTCACCGTCAGACCCGTATCGGCCACCGCAATCTCGTCATCGAGATAAAGGCCAAGCCGCTTGCCATCGACATTCGGCACATCGGCCTGCGATGCACTGGAAACCCCGGCGGTGACGGCGGTCACATACTGCTCATACTGGAAGAACTGGATATTGCCGCCAAACCGCAACGTGTGGTCGAGAACGCCCGTCTCGAAGGTCGAAATCGTCCCCCCCGTCAGGCCCAGCGACGATTCTTCCGTCGTATTGTCGCGCAGGTAATTGGTATTGTTGTTGCGCATGCCGTGCGAGCCGGACTCCTTGACGAGGCGCTGCCAGTAGGGTGTCAGCTTCGCCGCATCGATCAGACCGCCTGCCTCAGGGGCTTCATATTCATAGTCCATCGAAACGCGGTCACGCGTCGTGTCTTCATAGCCCCAGTAGTCGCCCACCCGATAGGTGGTCGTACCTGTGGTGGATTGCAGCGTCTTGAGATCGGTATCGACATTGCGGTCGAACCGTTCCGCCGTAAAGCCCACCCGATGGCCGCCTTCCAGATCCTGCCGGAACTTGAACATCACGCTGCGCTGATAGGTATCGGCCGGGTTCTTTTCCGTGCGGCTGGACCCGATGACATCTGCGGAACCCTGATTGTCCGTCTCCTGACCGCGCGTGTAGGACGATTGCAAGAGAACCGACGTATCACCCAGCTTGCGTGCCAGCGCCACCGAGCCGCCAAAGCTCATATCCTTGCTGTCGAAGCCGGTCTTGACGACACCACCCCAATCCCTGCCCTCGCCGATCAGGTCTTCCGGCTCGAGCGTATTGAGAACAATCGCTCCCCCCATGGCCCCGGAGCCGATGCGGCTGGAATCAGCGCCGCGCACCACATCGACGCTTGAAAGCGCCGAGAAATCATAGCTGTCGGAACTGTCGCCGATCCCCGTCGTTGGCGAAGCGGAGCCGGTGCGCGTCAGCGTTTCAAGATAGGGAATCGGAATGTCATCGATGAGCGTGGCAATGCGCGCGCCGCCAAGACCGCGCAGATACAAGCCACCGGCAGCGCCCGTGCGGGTTTCGGCGTAATCCAGCCCCGCTTCCGTCGTGCTGCCGAGGTCCTTGATGGAGTTGATATCCTTCTGTCGGATGGTCTGTGCCTTCGTCTCGCTGGCTAGCGGCGTATCGGCAGCCCCCTTGTCGAGCTTCTGACGCGCCGTTTTCTTCGTCGTTTTCACCACAATGGTCTCAAGCGTCGTCGCGCCGTCGGCATCCTGCGCCTGCGCGTGCTGCGAAAGGAAAACGAGGGAAAGCGCCGTGCAGGCCATCCATCCCGAACGAAAAAGCATATGCGTCATGGTCCAACCCCTGTTGCCCGCCCGGCGGGCCAAACCGCGCCTTGGCGCGACCAACATTATTAGTGGAGTAATTTACTCCACTTACAGGATGGGACGTATTATAACATGACATATTGAGTCAACATTAAGCGCAAACTTTTTTGCACCGTTTCGATCAGGAATACCCTAAACAGCAAAAAGGCCGCCCTTTCGGAGCGGCCTTTTCTGTTTTGATATCAAACCCTTGCTCAGCGTTCGAGA
The DNA here is from genome assembly GCA_020161665.1 of Pseudomonadota bacterium. Classification (GTDB taxonomy): domain Bacteria; phylum Pseudomonadota; class Alphaproteobacteria; order Rhizobiales; family Rhizobiaceae; genus Ectorhizobium. Next base: position 40,941 of record JAIUPA010000033.1, read on the forward strand.
ATGCTGCGCAACTCCACGAGATTGGAGCGCACGCGCAGGATACGGAAGCCCATGGTCGCCAGATGCGACGGCATGATCAGCCCGTCTTCCTTGCCGTTGGAAATGATCCACGGCTGGATGGCGAGTGCCGCACGCGTCTGCAGCAACGTTTCGTTCCACACCTGCGTCAGGTTGCGCTCGCGAATAACGGCGGCGAAATCGGCACCCGTGGCCGAGAGAATGCCGTAATAGCCGTAGAGCTGGCCATAGGCGAACCAGAACCGATCATCGGCACGGAAGTCGAACCAGCCGCGATTGTGGAATTCCGAACGCTCGGACAGGATGGCTGACGTGCCGCCGATATCGTTGGCGATACGGTCGAGGAACTGCACGAAATTGTCGGCACGCGCATCAAACGTTGCACCGCAGGCGGACAGCGACGCGTTGAACTTCTCGAGGCTCTGGATGGCCGAGCGGTAATAGCTGGGCGTCGGCGTCTTGGGACCGAACGGCGAGAGGCCGAAATACCAGGATTCCTCATCGAACTGCATGTTGCCGCGCGCATTCTGCAGGTCCTGATTGATGCCCGAGGTGCCGCGCACGCGACCAAGCGTATCGACCAGTTCCGCCGTCGTGCGACGAACCGCCTGATTCACGCCGCGCTGAAACGCCGCCTTGTTATCGAAGAAGGGCGTATGATCCCAGTCCACGCCGAACAATCCGGCCTTGTAGGCGAGCGTCGACGAAATCCAGGCATTCTGGTTGACGTTGAAGTCGATCAGACCGGAGGCAACATCGACAATCGCCGAACTCTGGCAGGTATTCGCCCCGCCGGTCGTCGTCAGATGTTCGCCCGGAGCCACCGTCCGTTCGGAAAACTTGTAATTCGCCACATAGTCCGGGTCGAAATTGCTCCAGCGCTGCGAATTCCACATGAACTGGCCGTAGAAGGCGACGAACGCGAGAACGGCCACGCCGACCACCGCCTTGATGATCAGGCCGCGATCCCTGTACCAGCCATGGACAGCCAGAAACGGCCAGACGATGGCAGCGAAAACGAGACCGAAAAACCGCTTGATGGCGGCGATGACCGGATCGAGCATTGTTACTCTCCTATGCCGTAAAGGCGCATGCGCAGGTTGCGCTTGTCACTGAGATAGAGGTCCGTCAGCCGCCTGACAACATGCTCACGCCAGTTTTCGGCGTAACCTTCGTAGGCGGCATAGAAACCTTCCTTGTCGAACACGAAGCGCGACAGATAGTCGTCAGGCGTCAGCCGGGCGATCAAACGGCTCGTCAACCATTGATCGGCATGGCCGGGAAGCGCCCGAATGAGAAGGAAACGCCATTCGGGCCGCGCCTGTTCCATTCGGTAGCTGCCCGTCTGGGCGATAACGCGCTGCGCCTCCTGCAGGAAGGGATAGCTGCCTTCCTCGGTGATCGCCGAGGCATGGCGCAGCAGAAAACTCTGTGCGAAGACGGGGTCGGAAAGGCGTCCCGCCGCTTCCGGCTCCAGACGCGCGGCAAACCCTTCAAGGATCATCTGCGCCCGGTGTTTCAACAGGCCCGAAGCTTCCACCCAGCTGGCGCGCGGCAGTTCAATGCGGCCGGTGCGCGCCAGGAAATCATAGACCATGGCCGGATCATTGTCCGGCAGATAGGCCACCTGCCAGGGTCGCGAGCGGCGAAAACCGGGGGCCTTGGGGTCGCAAATCACCGTGGTCTGCTTGCCATCGACAAAGACGAACACCCCGCCGAAATGATTGGCCCAGAAGGCATCATGGCGGAAAACGAGTTGATCCGGCACCAGCACATTCTGGCGGATGTCGCCGGTGATCCGTGCCAACTCCACCATGCGCTCGATCAGGGCATCGTTGCGCCAGACATTCTCTTCCACCTTCAGCCGGTCGATCAACCCGCGCAACTCGGTGGCCTTGCCCAGAATATCTTCCGCCGAAAGCACCCGGAAATGCACCTCATTGATCGCGAGAAGATCCTCAAGCGAGGCGACTTCCGCAACATTGTCCTCGATCTCACCGTAAAGCGCGTCGCGGATCGTCACCGCGCCGATGGCCCGGGCATTGGCGGTGAAGAATTCATGCATCAGCCCCGCCGTATTTGAGAAACTCGTATGCACGACAGGAAGATTTTCCTGATCCGGGGTCATGACAATGAAACGGCGATTGACACGCTTGGGGTCGAGATAATCGGGATCACCCAGTTCCTCCGCCACCTGCGGAGAAAACCCGGTCATATCGATCTCGAATTCATGAAGCGTCGTCGGCTTCAACCCGAAGCCCACCAGCGCACGATTATAACGCTCGACCAGATGCGGCTCGGCAATTGCCATCAGCCGACCGTAAATCAGTTCTGCTTCCAGAAGCCGGTTCATGTCACCACGTCCCTTCCCGCTTCATGGTCTCGATCTCGGCGACGGCGCGTTCACGCTGACGTTCGCGGCGGATCATTTCCTTCACGGCCGCCTCGTCTTCCGTATCGGCATAGCGGAATTCGCTGTCGGCATAGCGGTTGATCTCCTGCAAGACCATCTCCATCGTGATCGGGCCGCGAAGCGCCTCGATCATCGCCTTCTTCTCATCATAGCTCCTGTGCAGGAACACGTCCGGCGTCTCGAACCACGCATCCGGCAGGTCCATGTCCATGGCCCGCATCTTGATGGCATCGGTGATGTTCTTCACCGCCCGGCCCGTAAAGCGCGGTTCCGCCCGGCTGATGCGGTAAAGATAATCGCCCACATCGGCAAGCGTCTGCGGCGTGCCCTTCTCTTTCGCATACTGCTCCCAGACCGCCACAAGTCCCTCTTCCGAAGGGCGCGAATGCCCCTGATAGGAGGCGCTGACGGCCTTCTTGATTTCCTGCCCCTGATAGAGCGCATGATCGCCAAGCGGCAGCGTATGGCGCTTGCCAAGAAGCAGGGCGAAAATGTCGATGTAATCGTCGCGGGTCTGCGGCCCGTCGATCAGCCAACGCGCGCTGGCCCGCTGGCGCAGCGCATCATCCACCTTTTCCGGATGGTTGGAGAACATGCCGAAGGTGGCATTGCCCCGCACCACCGTCGAGGCCCCGGCAAAACTTTCCATCAGGACTGCCGTCACCTCATGCTGACCCGAGGAAGCCCGGTCATCGGAGCGGCGCGCCGTCACCTGATCCACATCATCGATGGTGCCGAAGCCGATGACACGCGGATTGACGACATTGTTGACGAACTGCTTGCAGGCCTGTCCCGACTTGCCCTGATAGGACGAAATCTGGTCCACGCCGAAATTCTCATAATGGAAGCCATAGCCCGCCATCTGGCAGTAATCATTGAGAAGCCCGGCCATCATCTGAATGAGGATGGTCTTGCCGGTGCCCGGCAAACCGTCACCGATGAAGGTGAAGAGAAAGCCACCCAATTCCACAAACGGGTTCATCTGCCGGTCGAAGTCGTAGGCGACCAGCATCCGGGCCAGCCGCATCGCCTGATATTTGGCGATGTGGTTGCCGATGATCTCCTCCGGTTTCTTGAAGGTCATGGAGAGCGGCTTGGTCTTAACCCCCGCCTGCGCTTCAAACCCGGCCAGCGTGAAATCGTCGGCATCAATGCGGATTTGGACCGTCTCGAAGGCGGCAAGCCCGAAAAACGACGCCTTGCGGGCCAGAAGCGCCTCGACCGCCGCACGGGCAAACCCGCGCGCCTTGGCCGCCGCCACATCCCCATCCGAAGCGCCGGAAACCGCCGCATCAAGCGCGGCAACCAGCCCTTTCAGTGCGTCCTGCGGCGTCTCGAACGAAAGATCGGGATCGGCGGAAACCTCTTCCGCCTCGGCAGAAAGCGTCGTTGAAACATAGCTTGCGAAGGTGAAGGCTGACACGAAGGCACAGGACGAAAGCAGCCCCTTGAACCGGGCCGCGTCCTCACCGGCAAGCGGGCTTTCCCGGTTGCGGGCAAAAAGCGCCTCGAGTTCAGTGAGGCGCGAGAACACATCGCCGATGGCGAGCGCCACCTGAAGGCCGCGCCGCACCCGGTAAAGCAGCGTATGCGCCGCCGGCGTCAACAGCGGGTCGCCACCACAGACCGCCTGAACAGTGGCCGAAAACGCCACTTCGCGCGCCCGCCGGATCGCGCCCGTCGAAACGGTGGGAACGAAACGACGCCCCGTTCCGGCCAGCGCCGTGCCGCCCGCATCGCCACCATCGCCGCCGATGATCGAAAAGCGGGTGACGAGCGATTGCGCCGTGGAAAGATGCCGTGCGATTTCCTCTTCGCGCAGCGTGGTCAGACCGGCTGAAAGTGTCATACCTTAAACCTCGCTGATGACATTGGTGCCGGAAATCACATGCACCCGGTAATGGCCGAAAATCGCCGCCGCTTCGCCCGCCGCGTAAAGCGCCTGATAGGCATCATGCGGCACCAGCGCGTGCTTTTCATAGGCGCTGACGCCCATGCGCGCCGCCTCGAGATCGTTCGTTTCAATGTGGAACTGCTGCACGGCCGGCGTTGAGGAAAAGAAACCGCGCTTTTCCGCGATTTCATGGGCCGCAAACACTTCCTGCATCGTCCAGGTCAACAGCCAGGCATTGTCCGGTTTGCGCACCTTGGAGAGCACCTCGTTGATGCGCGCATTGTTTTCCGTGATCCCCGCCGAATAAAACGGCCCGAGCACGATGCGCCGCAGGCTTTTGGGATGCAGTGTCGGAAAATCCTTGTCGAGATTTTGCGCAATCGTGGCGGGCGACAGCGAATAGGCCGAGTTTTTCTGAACGAAATCATCAAACTGCGCCGCAAGCTGCGGGTTTAACAGCCCGCCGACCGGCAACGGCACGTCCGTCTCCTCGTTGAGCTTACCGTCCTTCGTCACCAGAAGATCGGTGACGTTTTCCGAAGAATCTTCAATCGTCGCCACATAGATCATCGGCAGGGTCTGGCTGCCATCAAAGGCACCCCAGACGACAACGGTGCGCACGCGCCGGTTTTCGGGATTGACGGAGACATGCACCGTTTCCGGCAGCACGAAGGGCGAGAAAACATCGCCCCGCTTCAGGCTTTCCAGATAAACCCGCTCGGCCATGCGCGACTGCAGTTCGCGCGGAAACTCCCGCACCCGCAGGATGAAATCGGCCATTTCCGCTTTCAGCGCCGCCGCATCGGGAATCGACGCCAGCCGCTTGTCAGCCGTCGCTCGGTCGTTTTCCAGTTCCAGCACGTTCTGGAAGACGGGATAGCCGCTTTCAGCCCGGGAAATGCGAAACGCCTGCGAAAAGCCGATGCGGTTTTCCCAGGCCGTGAACGAATTCTTGAGCCGCACCACCGCAGGCACAACGAGCGAGGCCGGAAGGCCGCTGCCCGGCAGCATCAGTCCCGGATCGGCAAGCCAGCTCTGCAAACCACCAAGGGCCGCCCCGATGGTGGTGAAGTAGTGGCGAACAGCGTCGGTCGTCTCAGAACTCATAGGGCCATGATCCGGTCAGGAAGAATACAGGGGGGAAGCGGTCGAAAAGGCCCCTCCACTTCATTGCTTGACGTAATTGGCGGCGTTATGCTTGTCCATCACGGTCTGGAAGCGACGGGCAAAGGCATCATCGGCCAGCTTCTTGCGGCGCTGGATATCTGCCGTGGAGAGCATGTTCTTCTCATGCAGTTCCAGAAGGTCGCCAATATGGCTTTGCGCCGCAGCACCGATGCCCGCCATGGTTTCTTCCGCCGCCGTATCGACCGCACTTCCCAGAGTGTTGATGCGATGCGCCACTTCCTGCTGGGCCGCCGTTTTCAGCGAATCTTCCAGCGCTTTGTAAAGCACGATGCGCTGCTCCGTATCGATGGTCAGCTTGTTGATCAGCGTGTTCTGGGCGGCAATCTGGTTGTTGAGCGAATCCACAAACGTCTGGAACATCGAGGTATAGCGCTCCAGTGTCTGGCTTTCGGCCAGAAGCTCCTGCTCGCGCGCCTGCGCCTGATTATATTCGGTGGCAAGCGCCGAACGCTTGCCCTCAAGCTCGGTGCGTGTTGCCTGCTCGGTCGAAGCGGCAATCCGGTTTTCGATCTCAAGAAGTTCCGGGTTCAGCGTTTCGATGCGCTTTTGCACTTCGCCCAATGCGGCAATCGCCTGCTTGCGGCGCTCGATCACCTGCACAAGGCTCGTTTCCGAGGTCTTGTAACGCTCGCCCAGAATGGTGCGCTGGTCCTTCAAAATGCCGACAATCGTGTCGGACTTCGCCAGAAGCTCCTGCAGGTTTCCGGCCAGAGACATGTTGCGCACGCGGTCGGTGCGCAGGCGCTGCGCCTTCTGCCGCGAGAACACACCCACCAGCTTTTCCCAGCCGGTGTAGTTCTTCATACTTTCGAATTCCGCGCCAAACACATTGGTCGCATCCTCAAGGCCGATGATCAGGTCGGCAATGTTGCCTTCCATCACCTTCTGCTGCTTGAGAACGTCTTCGATACGCGCATGTTCGATGTCGAAATTCACATCGCCGATCTTCGTTTCCGCCTTGGCGAACTGGTCAAGCACCGTGCCGGATTGCTCCAGCTTGCCGCGCATCTCCTCCACCACCGAGCGGGTTTTTGCGATTTCCGTGTCGAAATCCTGAAGCGTGGCCATGCGTCATCTCCGTTGGCGTGGTCTGTCCCCGCATACTTAATGTATCGCGAGGCGAAATTTAATCCCCCGCATCGCGCAATACGGGCGCGCCTTGCCGCAGGCCCCTCTTTTCCGGTGACAGTAAGCCCGCGAGCCTGTAATGCACCGAAAAGACAACCCGCCGCACTTTCCGCCCGCCCCCTCGGCTGCTAAAAGCGCGGGCACCCGTTCAAAGAGGAGACAGGACCATGAAAGCATCGACCATGCGCCGCCTTGCCACGGCAATCCTTCTTTCAGGCTTTGCCACCGGCGCATTCGCCGCTGAACCGGAAAGCTGCGCCACCGTGCGCTTCTCGGATGTCGGCTGGACCGATATCACCGCGACCACGGCAACCGCTTCCGTTCTCCTCAAGTCTCTCGGCTACACCACCGAAACCAAGGTGCTCTCCGTTCCCGTCACCTACGCATCCTTGAAGAACAAGGACATCGACGTTTTCCTCGGCAACTGGATGCCGACCATGGAAGCCGATATCGCGCCTTACCGCGCCGATGGTTCGGTTGAAACCGTGCGCGAAAACCTCAATGGCGCGAAGTATACGCTGGCCACCAATGCCAAGGGCGCTGAACTCGGCATCAAGGACTTCAAGGATATCGCCGCCCACAAGGACGCGCTGGAAGGCAAGATCTACGGCATCGAGCCGGGCAATGACGGCAACCGTCTGATCCTCGGCATGGTCGAGAAGGATACCTTCGGCCTCAAGGGCTTCGAAGTGGTGGAATCCTCCGAACAGGGCATGCTGGCCGAAGTGGCGCGCGCCGAAAAGAACGGCGAGCCGGTCATCTTCCTCGGTTGGGAACCGCACCCGATGAACGCCAAGTTCAAGCTCACCTACCTGACGGGCGGTGACGACGTCTTCGGCCCGAACCTCGGCGGCGCAACCGTCATGACCAATGTGCGCGCCGGTTACACCACCGAATGCGCCAATGTCGGCGCGCTCTTGAAGAACCTCTCCTTCTCGCTGACGATGGAGAACGAAATCATGGGCAAGATCCTCGACGACGGCGCCGAGCCGGAAGATGCCGCCAAGACCTGGCTGAAGGCCAATGGCGCCGCCATTGAACCGTGGCTTGCCGGTGTGAAGACGCGCTCCGGTGACGATGGTCTTGCCGCCGTCAAGAAGGCGCTCGGCCTCTAAGGGCACGGGCGCACGAAAACAAGGCGGAGACCTCCTTGGACTGGCTTACTGAAACGCGCGTTCCGATCGGCCCCTGGTCGAAAGCAGCCGTCACATGGATGACAACCCATGGCGGCTGGTTCTTCGATGCCGTTTCCAATGGCCTTTCGGCAATCATTGACGGCATCTTGTGGTGCCTTCAGTCGCCGCATCCGCTGGTCTCCGTTGCCGTCTTCACCGCCTTTGTCTGGTGGTATCGGCGCTCCTATGGCGTCACGGCTTTTACCGTGCTCGGCCTGCTGCTGATCATCAATCTGGGCTACTGGAAAGAGACGACCGAAACGCTGGCGCTGGTTCTGGCGGCGACCGCCGTGTGCATGGCCATCGGCATTCCGGTTGGCATCGCCGCAGCGCGGCGCGAATGGCTTTATGCCGTGCTGCGCCCGATCCTTGATCTGATGCAGACCATCCCGACCTTTGTCTATCTCATTCCGGCCCTCATTCTCTTCGGGCTGGGCATGGTGCCGGGCCTGATTGCGACCGTCATCTTTGCGGTTCCCGCCCCCATTCGCCTGACGCGCCTCGGCATCATCTCGACGCCCGGTGCGCTGAAGGAAGCCGCGCTGGCCTTTGGCGCGACGCCCTGGCAGGTGCTGCGCAAGGTGGAACTGCCCTATGCCACGCCGCAGATCATGGCGGGCCTGACGCAGACCATCATGCTGTCGCTGTCCATGGTGGTGATCGCCGCCCTCGTCGGGGCGAACGGCCTCGGCGTGCCGGTGGTGCGCGCGCTCAATACCGTCAACATCGCCAAGGGCTTTGAAGCCGGTCTTTGCATCGTCATTCTGGCGATCATTCTGGACCGCATGTTGCGCGTTCCGGGCCACCCGCCGCCAAAGCGCGCCCTCTCCTTCTGGAAGGAACGGCTATGAGCGACGCCGTCATCCTGAAGAATGTCGATATCGTCTATGGCACGAAGCCGCAAAAGGCCTTCCCGCTGATTGACGAAGGCGTCGGCCGCGAAGACATCAACGCCCGCACCGGCCTGATCGCGGGCGCGCTCGATGCCACGATCACCGTCAAGGAAGGCGAAATCCTCGTCCTGATGGGCCTTTCCGGTTCCGGCAAATCCACGCTCCTGCGCGCCGTCAACGGCCTTGCGCCCGTGGTGCGCGGCTCGGTGTCTGTCATGACGGCCAACGGCCCCGTCAACCCCTACGACACATCGGCCAAAGTACTGCGCGACCTGCGTCTTTCGACCGTCTCCATGGTGTTCCAGCAATTCGCCCTGCTGCCCTGGCGCACGGTGGCCGATAATGTCGGCTTCGGGCTGGAAATCGCCGGCGTCGCCGAGGCCGAACGCAAGGCCGCCATTGCCGAACAGCTGGAACTCGTCAACCTCACCGGCTGGGGCGAGCGCAAGGTCAGCGAACTGTCGGGCGGCATGCAGCAACGCGTCGGGCTGGCCCGCGCCTTTGCCACCGGCGCGCCGATCCTCCTGATGGATGAGCCCTTCTCGGCGCTTGATCCACTGATCCGCGCCCGCCTGCAGGATGAGCTTCTGGAATTCCAGCGCCGCCTGAAAAAGACCATCGTTTTCGTGAGCCACGATCTGGATGAGGCGTTTCGCATCGGCAACCGCATTGCCATCATGGATCAGGGCCGCATCATCCAGTGCGGCACCCCGCACGAAATCCTCAACCATCCGGCCAGCCAGCACGTCTCCGATTTCATTGCGGGCATGAACCCGGTGAGCGTTCTGCGCGCCGCCGATGTGATGCGACCCGGCCTTTCCGGGGCAGCCAACCAGCCGGTGGCCGCCACGGCTGAGCCCGGCGCGCCGCTGGCCGATATCATTGACGCACTGGCCCGCCAGTCCGGCGTCATCGGCGTGGTCGAACGCGGCACGGTGATCGGCACCATTGATGCACAGGATGTGGTGCGCGGCCTCGCCCGCAACCGCCGCGACTGACACACATGGCCCTTTGCCGCAGGGTGGGCCGGTTTCTTTCACGATTTTATTGTTGTAATTAAAAGTCAACTTTAATCGCAGACCGGGAGTTCCCCATGGCCGACAAGCCCTCCGTCATTCGAGAAACCGACAACGAAGCCCGCGAACTGGCGAAAAGCCTGCTGCGTGAGGCGCGCTTTGCCGCCATCGGCGTACTCGACCCTGAAACGGGCTTTCCCGCCGTCAGCCGAATCATTTTGACAACGAGTGATGACGGCGTTCCCTTCATTCTCGCCTCGACACTCGCCGCCCATACGCAAGCGATCCTGAAAGACCCGCGCTGCTCACTTCTGGTGGGCGAACCGCAGGACAAGGGCGATCCGCTGGTCCACCCGCGTATGACGGTTCCTTGTATTGCCGAAAAAGTTGCAAAAGACAGCGACGCGCATGGCAGGCTTCGCGAACGGTTTTTGACCACGCACCCAAAGGCCAAGCTTTACATCGATTTTGGTGATTTTGGCTTCTATCGCCTCGTTCCACAGGGCGCAGCCCTGAATGGCGGCTTTGGCAAAGCCTTTTTGCTGACGCCTGCCGACATTCTTGGCTAATACAATATGCGGGACACGGCAGACTTCACCGTGTTCCGCACTCATTTTACGACCGCATAGTGCACCCATAAAGTGTGCAAAAATATTATTCAAATGCGAATCAATGTCGCAAATTGTCGCATATATCGCTTGTTTTTCACCCAATTAGCCCCCTCTAAAATGTAAAAAATTGCGCGACTACAAAAAATTACCCGTATACAAATCGTCGCACCTGTTGCTAAAGTTGCAAATCGTATCACCAATAAAGTCTGACAATTGTCAGACTGAACCGTCCCGCAGAAGGACGGTCTTGCGGAGGCTTGAAGCACGAATGATGATGACGCATCTCACGGGCAACACGACGGCAGCAGCAGACCTGCTTTCGGCCATGGCCAACCAGAAGCGCCTGATGATCCTCGTTCAGCTCCTTGATGGTGAACGGCCGGTGGGTGCCTTGGCCGCTGATGTCGGCCTCAGCCAGTCCGCTCTCTCGCAGCATCTTTCGAAGCTTCGCGCCCGCAAGCTCGTCACCACCCGCCGCGATGCCCAGACGATCTATTATTCGACCAATTCCCGCGCCGTCATGATGCTTCTGCGCACGCTGGCCGATATTTACGACGAGAGCGAAGTCGAGAGCGTCGTCATCTGAAACGGGAAGGCCCTTCCTCTGAAAATCTGACGTTCCCCGCTCGCTGCAAATATTCTAGGTTCAGGCTGAAGCGCGATGCGCAACAGCATGAACGGAGAATGGCATGGCAAGCGAACTTGAAAAGCGGATCGATCAGGGCGCGGGCCGCATCCCCGCCGACATCGTATTGAAGGGCGGGCGCTATTTTGACCTCGTGACCGGCGAACTGGTCGCCTCCGACATCGCCCTGTGCGGCGACCGCATCGTCGGCACCGGCGAGACCTACAAGGGTGAGCGCGAGATCGACATTACCGGCCGCATCGTCGTGCCGGGCTTCATCGACACGCACCTGCATATCGAATCCTCGCTCGTCACCCCGCACGAATTTGACCGCTGCGTTCTGCCTTATGGCGTAACGACGGCCATCTGCGATCCGCACGAAATCGCCAACGTGCTAGGTGAGGAAGGCATCCGCTTCTTCCTGGAGTCGGCCAGCGAAACCATCATGGATATCCGCGTTCAGCTCTCCTCCTGCGTGCCTGCCACGCATCTGGAAACGGCAGGTGCTGACCTTCCCATCGAGAAGCTCCTGCCCTTCCGCAACCATCCGAAGGTGATCGGCCTGGCGGAATTCATGAATTTCCCCGGTGTCATCTACAAGGACCCCGGTTGCATGGCCAAGCTGGAGGCCTTTCAGGGCCAGCACATTGATGGCCACGCGCCCCTGCTCTCCGGCCTCGGCCTCAATGCCTATCTTTCCGCAGGCATCCGCACCGAGCATGAATGCACGAACGTGCCGGAAGCGATGGAAAAGATCCGCAAGGGCGTCCATATCCTGGTGCGCGAGGGATCGGTCTCCAAGGACCTGCACGCGCTCCTGCCGATCATCACCGAACGCCTGTCGCCCTACCTGGCGCTCTGCACCGATGACCGCAATCCGCTCGATATCGCTGAGGAAGGCCATCTCGACTACATGATCCGTGAAGCCATCGCCAAGGGCGTGGAGCCGCTGGCGATCTATCGCGCCGCCTCGATTTCCGGTGCCCGCGCCTTCGGCCTGCGTGACCGTGGCTTGATTGCACCGGGCTGGCGCGCCGATCTCGTCGTCATCGACAGTCTGGAAAGCTGCAAGGCTCAGATGGTCTTTTCCGCCGGGCGCGAGGTCAATGATGCGCTCTTTGCCACCCGCAAGCCGGTCGCCCCGGTTGGCCTCGACAGCGTCAAGGCCCGTCCCGTCAAGGCGGGCGATTTCGGCGTGCCGGTGACGGAGGGCGAAGTGCCGGTTCTGGGCGTGCTGCCGGGCAAGATCATCACCGAGTTTCGCCGCTTCCGCTTGCCCGCGCAGGGCAATGAGACGATGCCGGACCTCGACCGCGACATTATCAAAGTCGCCGTCATCGAGCGTCACGGCAAGAACGGCAACCACGCCAATGCCTTCGTGCAAGGTTTTGGCCTGAAGAAGGGGGCGATTGCCTCAACCGTCGGCCATGACAGCCACAACATCTGCGTCGTTGGCGTGTCTCCCGAAGATATGGCGATTGCCGCCAATCGTCTGGGCGAAATCAAGGGCGGATTTGTTGTGGTCGAGGACGGCAAGGTCACGGGCGAGATTGCCCTGCCCGTCGCGGGCCTTATGAGCACCGAACCTTATGAGGCGGTGCGCGACACGCTGCACGACCTGCGCCATGCCGCCTATGCACTGGGCACCACCTTGCAGGAACCCTTCCTGCAGGTGGCGTTCCTGCCGCTGCCGGTCATTCCGCACCTGAAGATTTCCGACCGCGGACTGGTCGATGTCGACAAGTTCGAATTGATCTGACCGGCCCGAAAAGCGGCCAACAAAAAAGCCGGGGCAAAACCCCGGCTTCTTTTTTGCTTTGTCTGCAACCGATTAGTGGTTGGAGGCGGCAGCAGCACCCAGACCCGTTTCCGAACGGATGAACTGGTCGCGGAAGCCTGCCTTGTCCTGTGCAGCACGCTCGCTCTTGTCGGTGATCGAGAAGAACCAGATGCCGACGAAGGCGATCGTCATGGAGAACAGCGCATACTGCTCATACGGGAAGATCGGCTTTTCGAAGTGCAGGACGTTGACCCACACAGCCGGACCGAAGACCACGAAGCCCACAGCCGAGATGAGGCCGAGGAAGCCGCCGATCAGGGCGCCACGCGAGGTCATGTTCTTCCAGAAGATGGACATGAACAGAACCGGGAAGTTCACCGAGGCAGCGAGACCGAAGGCCAGACCCACCATGAAGGCGATGTTCTGGTTTTCGAAGACGAGGCCGAGGATGATGGCCATGACACCGAGGAACAGCGTGGCAATACGCGAAACGCGCATCTCCTGAGCGCCGGTTGCCTTGCCCTTCTTGATCACGATGGCATAGAGGTCGTGCGACACAGCCGATGCACCGGCCAGCGCCAGACCCGACACCACGGCGAGGATCGTGGCGAACGCCACAGCCGAGATGAACCCGAGGAACACGTTGCCGCCAACAGCCTTGGACAGGTGGATGGCCGCCATGTTGCCGCCGCCGAGGATCTTGCCAGCCGCATCCAGATATTCCGGATTGGTGCCGACAATGGTGATGGCTGCAAAGCCGATCATCACGGCGAGGATGAAGAAGTAGGCGATGAAGCCCGTGGCGTAGAACACCGACTTGCGGGCCGCCGTTGCATCCGGAACCGTGAAGAAGCGCATCAGAATGTGCGGCAGACCAGCCGGACCGCACATCAGGGCGAGACCGAGCGAGATGGCCGACAGCGGATCGGAAATCGACGACGAGGGCAGCAGGATCGCTTCATGCTTGGCATGGTTGGTGACAGCCGAAGACAGGAGTGCGCTCGGATCGAAATTGAAGTGCCACAGCGACAGCAGAACGAGAACCGTGCAGCCGCCAAGCAGCAGAACCGCCTTGGTGATCTGCACCCAGGTGGTGGCGAGCATGCCGCCGAAGGTCACGTAGAGCACCATCAGCACGCCGACGAGAACGACGGCGTAAGCATATTCAAGACCGAACAGCAGCTGGATCAGCTTGCCTGCACCCACCATCTGGGCGATCAGGTAGAAGATCACAACCGTCAGCGCGCCGAAGGCCGAGAGCGAACGGATGCTCGTCTGGTCAAGGCGGTAGGACGTGATGTCGGAGAAGGTGAAGCGACCGAGGTTACGCAGACGCTCGGCGATCATGAACAGGATGAGCGGCCAGCCCACCGTCCAGCCGACGGTGTAGAAGATGCCATCGACGCCCTTGCCGAACACCATGCCCGAAAGGCCGAGGAAGGCGGCAGCCGACATATAGTCGCCAGCGATGGCAAGACCGTTCTGGAAGCCGGTGATACCACCGCCTGCCGTGTAGAAGTCCGAAGTCGAACGCGTCTGGCGCGCGGCCCAATAGGTCAGGCCCAGCGTACCGGCCACGAAGACCAGGAACATGATGATGGCGGTCACATTGACCGGCTGCTTTTCAACAGCGCCGGAAATGGCATCGCCAGCGGCAAAAGCGGCAGAAGCCGTCAGAACAGCCGTCGAGAAGGCGGCCAGAGAAAGAAGAAAGCGCTTCACTTCGTGGCCTCCTCAATGATGGTCTTGATGTCAGCGTCGAATTCGCCGTTGGCGCGAAGCGTGTAAATGCCGGTCATCAGGAAGGCAAAGATCTGGATCAGCCAGCCACCGATGATGCCCCAGGTCCACGGAGAACCTTCGGCAATCGGAGCCGCGAATGCGCCGTGACCAGCCACAGCTACGAAGACGAAGCCGGAAAACACGGCCAGAACGATAAACGACATGGCCAGCGCGAAGCGGTTCCGCTTGGAAACCAGATCGGCAAAGCGCGGGTCGGCCGCAATTTTGTCATATGCAGAGTTTGGTTGCATGAAACTCCCCCAAGTTGAAGCAACATCACCCCGCATTTGCACGCAGGGTTATCGAAAGGTTGATTATCAGGGGGTATTGCACTGCGAAAGGAGACTTAAGTCGCCAGACTTAAGTCTCTACACTTTCGTCTTAACCCGTCTCACTCGGGTAGTTTTCAACCCAGAGCCGCACAAAATGCATCGAGCGGTTCCAGCTCGACGCCCTCTTCAGACAACTCCGGCACGAAGCCCGGCAACGGCAGCAGCGTGAACTTTTTCCGCAGACCCCTGATCGGGAACGTGGCCGGCTTGTGCGTCGTATTGAAGACGAAAAGCAAGCGTTTTCCGTGGCTTTCGCGGGTGAACGCAAGCAACCCATCCGGCGCATCGAGAAACGTCATATCGCCATCGAGCAGAGTGGGCTGCGACTTGCGGAACGCCAGCGTCGCCCGGTAATGCGCAAGCACGGAATGCGCATCGGCCTCCTGTGCATCGACCGCCAGGACGGCGTGCTCGTAGGGAACCGGCAACCAGGGCTTGTCTGCCTGACTGAACCCGGCATGCGAACGGCCCGTTTCCCAGACCATAGGCGTACGACATCCGTCGCGCCCCTTGAAGGCGGGCCAGAAGCGAATGCCGTAGGGATCGCGCAGATCCTCGTAGGAAAGTTCCGCTTCCGGCAGGCCAAGCTCCTCGCCCTGATAGAGGCATATCGAGCCTTTCAGCGCCGAAAGCAGGGTGATCGCCAGCTTGGCGACCCGTTCGCGCTCCTCCTCGTCATCCATGAAGCGCGAGACGTGACGCTCCACATCGTGGTTGGAGAAGGCCCAGCACACCCAGCCATCCGTGACAGCTTCGAAGAAGCCTTCGACGGATTTTCTGATGTGCGCTGCGGAAAAATCCGGCCCCAGCAGGTCGAAGGTGTAGCACATGTTCAGCTTGTCGCCGCCTTCGGTGTAGGCCGCAACGGTGGCCAGAGACCGCGCCCCGTCGCCCACTTCGCCGACGGTCGCCCGGTCGTCGTAAGCGTCGAGAACGCCGCGCAACCGCTTGAGGAAACCGATATTTTCCGGCTGCGTCTTGTCGAAGAGATGCTCCTGCATTCCGTAAGGATTGACATCCGGCGCATCGAGCCCAAACGCCCCGTCTTCGGAAAGCGGCGGGTTATCGCGAAGCTTCGCGTCGTGGAAATAATAGTTGGCCGTATCGAGCCGGAAGCCGTCCACGCCGCGCTCCAGCCAGAAGCGGGCGGCATCGAGCACCGCCTGCTGCACTTCCGGGTTATGGAAGTTGAGGTCCGGCTGGCTGGCGAGGAAATTATGCATGTAATATTGCTTGCGCACGCCGTCCCATTCCCAGGCCGGACCGCCGAATACGGACAGCCAATTGGTGGGTGCCGTGCCATCCGGCTTCGGGTCGGCCCAGACATACCAGTCGGCTTTCGGGTTCTCGCGGCTCTTGCGGCTTTCGATAAACCACGGATGCTTGTCGGAGGTGTGCGAGATCACCTGATCGATGATCACCTTGAGGCCGAGACGGTGCGCCTCCGCCATCATCGCGTCGAAGTCGGCGAGCGTCCCGAACATCGGGTCGACATTGCAATAATCGGAAACGTCATAGCCCATATCGGCTTGCGGCGAGGTGAAGAACGGCGACAGCCAGATGGCATCAACCCCAAGCGAGGCGACATGCGACAAGCGACGCGTCACACCCTTAAGGTCACCAACGCCATCGCCATTGTCATCCTGAAACGAGCGCGGATAGATCTGATAGATCACCGCGCCGCGCCACCAGTCGCTTCTTTTCGTCATGCAGCCGTTCTCCGGATTCGGGTTTTGCCAAAAAGCTTAACCGCAAAACCATTGCACGGCGATGAAGAATGCACCCGCACCTGTCACCGCAATGACATGTGACTGTAATAAATGCGGGTCAGCGACGCGACAGAGAGCTGAACGCATGACCAGAATCACCATTGTTTCCGACGCCTGGTACCCGCAGGTCAACGGCGTGGTGCGCTCCATCGAGAACACCAACCGCGAACTGGAGCAGATGGGCGTCGAAATCGCCATGGTGACGCCGCAGGATTTCCGCAGCATCCCCTGCCCCACCTATCCGGAAATCCGCCTCTCGGTGGCCTTCTTCCGCCAGATCGCCAAAAAGATCGCTCGGCACCAGCCGTCCTATGTGCATATCGCCACCGAGGGACCTTTGGGCCTGGCCGCACGCCGCTGGTGCCTGAAGAACCGCATGCCCTTCACCACCAGCTACCACACCCGTTTTCCCGAATATGTGGCGGCCCGCTTTCCGGTGCCGCTCAAATGGCTCTACGGTTTTATGCGCTGGTTTCACAATGCCGGGGCTGCCTGCATGGTGGCAACGCCAAGCCTTGAGGCAGACCTGAAAGCACACGGCTTCCAGCACCTGAGACGCTGGAGCCGCGGCATTGATGCAAGCCTGTTTCGCCCGCGCGAAACAGCGCTTTACCCGCTCGATCTGCCGCGCCCCATTTTCATGACCGTGGGCCGTGTGGCGGTTGAAAAGAACCTCGAGGCCTTCCTGTCGCTCGATTTGCCCGGCACGAAGGTCGTCGTCGGTGATGGCCCGGCCCGCGCCGATTTGCAGGCTGCGTTTCCGGATGTGCATTTCACCGGCGCGAAATTCGGCGAGGAACTGGCCGATCATTACGCGCAGGCCGATGTCTTCGTCTTCCCCTCGAAAACCGACACGTTCGGCAACACCATTCTGGAAGCGCTGGCTTCCGGCGTGCCCGTTGCGGCCTACCCGGTCATGGGGCCGATTGATATTGTCGGCGAACATCAAGACGCCGGCGCGCTGGATGACAACCTGCAAAAAGCCTGCCTGAAAGCCTTGTCCTGCTCGCGGACCGCGGCCCGCGAACTGGCCCTTTCCTACAGCTGGGAAGCCGCCAGCCAGCAATTCCTCGAGAACGTTCTGGTCGCCAATAATGTGCGCGAACCCTCGCGTTTCTTCCGCCGCTATCTGCCCGCCCGTATGAAGGCAAAGCGATAAGCCGCTAACCCGGTGGTCTTGACTCCATCCATATATCCATTATTCTGGATATATGGATGAAAAACAAACCATCGCAGCGCTTGCCGCTCTCGCACAGCCCACCCGGCTCCAGACGTTCCGCATTCTGGCGGCGCACGAGCCGGAAGGTGTTGCTGCTGGCGAACTGGCCCGCCTCGTCGGTGTTCCGCAAAACACCATGTCGGCCCATCTCTCAACGTTGGCGCAGGCCGGTCTGGTGACTGCCGAGCGTCAAAGCCGCTCGATTCTCTACCGTGTGGATCTCGAACATTTCCGCGCCACCATGCTTTACCTGCTGCAGGATTGCTGCGGCGGAAATCCCGCGCTCTGCGCACCGTTGATGGCTGCAATCACGCCCTGCTGCCCCGCGAAAGAACCCGCCTGATGTCTACATTCGAACGTTACCTGACCGTCTGGGTCGGCCTTTGTATTCTGGTTGGCATTGCGCTCGGCCATCTCCTGCCCGGTCTGTTCCAGACCATTGGCGCGCTGGAAGTGGCCCGCGTCAATATTCCGGTGGCCGTGCTCATCTGGCTGATGATCATCCCCATGCTGTTGAAGATCGATTTCGCCGCCCTGAAACAGGTCGGTCGCCATTGGCGCGGCATCGGGGTGACGCTGCTCATCAACTGGGGCATCAAGCCCTTTTCGATGGCCCTACTCGGCTGGCTGTTCATCGGCTGGCTGTTTCGACCTTACCTTCCCGGAACCGAAATCGATTCCTACATCGCGGGTCTCATCCTGCTGGCCGCGGCCCCCTGCACGGCCATGGTCTTCGTGTGGTCGAACCTGACCAAGGGCGAGCCGCATTTCACGCTGAGCCAGGTGGCCCTCAACGATGCCATCATGATCGTGGCCTTCGCGCCGATTGTCGCGCTCCTGCTCGGCCTTTCGGCGATTACCGTGCCGTGGGATACGCTCGTTCTGTCGGTGGTGCTCTATATCGTCATCCCCGTCATTGTTTCGCAGTTGCTGCGCCGGGCGCTTCTGGCCGATGGCACGACGGAAAAGCTTGACCGCTTGCTCGCAACCCTCCAGCCGCTTTCGCTTGTGGCGCTTCTCGCCACACTCGTGCTGCTCTTCGGCTTTCAGGGCGAACAGATCATCGCAAAGCCCGGCGTCATCGCGCTTCTGGCTGTGCCGATCCTCATTCAGGTCTATTTCAACTCGGGCCTTGCCTATCTTCTGAACCGCTGGTCCGGCGAGGAACATTGCGTGGCGGGCCCGTCGGCCCTGATCGGCGCGTCCAACTTCTTTGAACTGGCCGTCGCCGCCGCCATCTCGCTCTTCGGCTTCAACTCCGGCGCCGCACTCGCCACCGTGGTCGGCGTGCTGATCGAAGTGCCCGTGATGCTCTCCGTCGTCTGGATCGTCAATCGCTCCAAGGGCTGGTATGAGAGCGCTCCATCCGTTGCCCGCAATTCCAAAGCCTCAAGGAACGCCTGATATGGACGTGACCATCTATCATAACCCCGCCTGCGGCACGTCGCGCAACACGCTGGCCCTTATCCGCCATCCGGGCATTGAACCGACGGTGATCGAATACCTGAAAACCCCGCCGTCGCTCGAAGACTTGACCCGCATGATCGCCGACGCCGGCCTGACCGTGCGCGAGGCGATCCGCGAAAAGGGCACGCCCTATGCCGATCTCGGCCTCGACAATCCCGAACTGTCGGACGCGGAACTGATCGATGCGATGCTCGCGCACCCGATCCTCATCAACCGCCCCTTTGTGATAACCCCGATGGGCACGCGTCTGTCGCGCCCTTCGGAACTGGTCTTGGAAATCCTGCCCGCTGAAGCCCTGAAAGGTCCGTTCACCAAGGAAGACGGCGAAGTGGTTCTGGATCAGGACGGCAAGCGGGTTTCCTGAGCCACGCCGACCTTCCCGTCTGGTCCTTGAGATATATCAAGGACAACATATATCGATAAGCGCATATTTCCAGCATCAAAGGATGGTGGAAATATGCCCGATCTTGACGAAGTCCTGCTTGCCCTTGCCCACCCGGCCCGCCGCGAAGCCTTGAAAATGCTGGGCGAAGGGCGTGAAATCTGCCTGTGTGAATTCATTGACCGTCTGGGCGTTGCCCAGCCCAACATGTCGCGCCATATGAGCGTCCTGCGCCGGGTCGAGCTGGTCACGGATCGGCGCGATGCCCGCTGGGTTCGCTACAGGCTGAACGATGCGGCTGCGGCGCATTTCAAGGCGGTCATGGAAACGGTTCTGTCAGCCCATTTGCAGATCCAGACCGAAACCCATCCGGCAGAGACCAAGCGGGAGGCGGCAGAATGAGCGCTGACCCCATCATCTCCGGCCCGGACAAGACCGCCGACAGAACACCCCTCTGGCTGGCGGGCGTTACCGTCTTCATCGCGGCATGGTTTGCCGTCTACGGGCAACTTCCCGCCGCATCGCAATGGCTGGTGTCCTGGCTTCCGGTCGACCCGCAAAGCCATGCTGGCGAAGCACTAACTTTCTTCTTTTATGACACGCCCAAAGTGCTGATGCTGCTGACACTGGTCGTGTTCGCCATGGGTGTGGTGCGCAGCTTCTTCTCGCCGGAAAAAACCCGCGCCCTGCTCGCCGGTCGCGCCGAAGGCGTTGGCAATGTGGCCGCCGCGATCCTCGGCGTCTTCACCCCCTTCTGCTCCTGCTCGGCGGTTCCCCTCTTCGTCGGCTTCGTCTCCGCAGGCATACCGCTCGGCGTCACCTTCTCGTTCCTGATTGCCGCGCCCATGGTCAATGAAGTGGCGCTCGGCCTTCTCTTCGCACTCCTGGGCTGGAAGGTGGCCGCCACCTATCTGGCCTTTGGTCTCGGCGTGGCAATGGTCGCGGGCTGGACCATCGGCCGCCTTCATCTGGAAGGCTGGCTGGAAGAATGGGTGCGCAATGTGCGAAGCGGCCAAGCCGACATGGATGCGCAAACGCTCACCATCATTGATCGCATCAAGGCGGGCATCGATGCCGTCAAAGACATCGTCGGCAAGGTCTGGCTGTGGATTCTGGCGGGCATTGCTGCCGGCGCTTTCATCCACGGCTATGTTCCGGCGGATATGCTCTCGGCCATCATGGGACGCGATGCGTGGTGGTCTGTTCCCGCTGCCGTTCTGCTCGGCGTGCCGATGTATTCCAATGCAGCCGGCATCATTCCCGTCATCGAAGCCCTGCTGGACAAGGGCGCGGCGCTTGGCACCACACTCGCCTTCATGATGAGCGTGATCGCGCTCTCCGTGCCGGAAATGATCATCCTGCGCAAGGTTCTCAGCCTGAAGCTGATTGCCGTCTTTGTCGCTGTCGTGGCCAGCGGCATTCTCGCGGTCGGCTTTATGTTCAACATCCTCTTTGCAATGTGAGGGACTAACATGAAAAATATCAAAGTCTTGGGTTCTGGTTGCAAGCGCTGTCAGCAGACGGAGGAAATGGTTCGCGACGAGGCCGCGCGCCTTGGCGTTGACGTTTCGGTCGAAAAAATCACCGACTATGCGGAAATCGCCAGCTTCGGCATCGCCTCCACCCCCGGCATTGTCGTGGATGGCAAGGTGGTCCATGCGGGCGGCCTGCCGAAGCCCGAAGACCTGCAAAAATGGCTGGTGGCGTAATGCTGGACTATCGTGTTGAAGCGCGCCGCATCGACAGCCACGGCAGCGTGGCAACGGCGAAGCAGGCCGAAATCCGGCTGGATACGGATCTCGCCGGTCGTCTGGATGCGTTCAACCCGGCGGAACTGCTTCTCGCATCCGTCGCCGCCTGCATGATCAAGGGCATAGAGCGTGTCACGCCCCTTCTGGGCTTTGATCTGCGCGGCGTCAGCGTGCGCCTCCATGGCATCCGTCAGGACAGCCCGCCGAAAATGGTCGAAATTCGCTACGAACTGGTCGTCGATACGGACGAGAGCGACCAGCGCCTCGATCTCCTGCACAAGAATGTGCGCAAATACGGCACGATTTCCAACACCGTGGCCGACGCGCTCACACTGGAAGGCACGATTTCACGTCTCTGACAGGAACGCGGTGCGGATCGCCTTGGGCTGGATGCCGAAGCGTTTGCGAAACGAATCGGAAAAGTGCGACGGCGTCTTGAAGCCGCATTCAAGCGCGATCTGCAAAACGGAGAGGTCCGTCGTCTGAAGCAGTGTCAGGCCCCGCTCCAGACGGCTATTCTGCAGAATTCGCGAAAAGCTGTGGTCGGAACGCGCCAAAAGGCGGCGCAAGGTTGCCTCGCTCATCGCCAGCCGGGCGGCCACCTCCGCCGCCCGCCACGGACGGGCCAGATCGCTCTCGATCAATCGCCGCACCCGGCCAAACGGCAGGTCCGGCGCACCGGACGGCAATTGAACACCACAGTACCGCAACCAGCTGAGCGGCTCCATCAACCGCTGCTGCAGGATCGGCGCGGGAAGATCATCCTGCGCCAGCGTCTGGCGCACAAGATCAAACACGGCCAGCGGATGTTCCGCCTCAGCCTTAACGAGTTGCACGCTCATGGCGGCAGGGGACGGGCGCTGCGTGCCAAATACCGCATCCACCATCGCCTGCGGAAAGCACACAGCATCGGCCCGGTAGCTCTCATTCATCATGGGGCGATTTTCGAGTGTCACCATCGCGCCCGGCGGAAAGACCATCACGTCGCCCGCCGCGCCGATCACCTCACCCCGATGCGGGCAAAGTACCCGCTTCGTCCCCGCCTGAATAAAAATCAGGACGGCTTGGCCAAAATAGATATTGGGAAACGTCGCCCGCGTGGCCTGCGTGATGGAGAAGATCGCAACGGTCTCCGGCGCGCCAGGCGGGGCCGCATCATCCTTGAGATTCGCCATCATAAATCCCCCAGTCGTCGAAATTCGCTTACACACCCCACCATAAAACAACGGCACGGACCAGCAAGCCTAAGAGATATAAGGTAAATCGCTTGCACCATGGCAAGAGGACCACTTGACATGAAACGGGAATTGAGCGTTTCCCGACAGTCTTTGATCGAAGTCCGAAAGCAACCGGCCAAGCCTACGACTAGGTTCAAGGTCCGATCAAGACAGATGAAAGGACAAGATCATGCTCCGCACACTTCTCGCCACCACCCTTATTCTGGTCGCTGGTGCCCTCACCGCTCAGGCCGCTGACTTCAAGCTGACCAGCAAGACGATTGCCGAAGGCGCGCCGCTTTCCGCCGAACAGGTCTTCGAAGGTTTTGGCTGCACGGGCGGCAATCTCTCACCCGATCTTAGCTGGACCGGCGTGCCGGAAAGCACGAAAAGCTTCGCCATCACCGCCTATGATCCGGATGCCCCGACCGGCTCCGGCTGGTGGCACTGGAATGTCGTGAACATCCCCGCCGCAACGGCAGCCCTTGCCGCAGGCGCCAGCCACACCGATGCCATGCCCAAGGGCGCGCTCGAACTTGTGAGCGATTACGGCGCGGTCGGTTTCGGAGGGGCCTGCCCGCCGCCCGGTGAAGTGCACCGCTATATCTTCACGGTTCATGCGCTGAAGACGGACAAGCTCGACATTCCCGCCAATGCCTCGAATGCGCTGGCCGGATACATGATCAACGCCAATGCACTGGCCAAGGCGAGCATTACGGCCGTGTTCAAGCGGTAAGGTTCGGCCCATAAACCGCAAAGCAAAACGGCAGCCCCTCACAGGCTGCCGTCAGACTGCTGACAAACCCTGCCTCCCCCACTGCCGTCATCCTCGGGCTTGGCCCGAGGATCCATCACCTCGGCGATTTGTGGATGGTCGGGTCAAGCCCGACCATGACGAAAAGAGAGGTTTTCGACCTTTGCCGAAAACATGACGGCAGCCCCTCACAGGCTGCCGTTTTCTATTTCAGCACGTTGAAAAAAGCGCTTAGCGCTTCTTGTTGCGCCGGTTTTCGTAAGGGTTTTCGCTGGCACGGAAATGCACGCGGATCGGCACACCCGGCATATCGAAATCGGCGCGCAGGCCGTTGATCAGATAGCGCGTATAGCTTTCCGGCAGCGCATCGGCACGCGTGCAGGAAATCATGAAGGCGGGCGGACGCGCCTTCACCTGCGTCATATACTTGAGCTTGATACGGCGGCCCGAAACAGCCGGTGGCGGATGCATGACCTGCACGCCCTCCAGCCAGCGGTTGAGCCGTGCCGTTGAAATGCGCTTGTTCCACACCTTGTCGGTGTCGATGATGTTCTGCATCAGCTTTTCGAGGCCATAGCCCGTCTGGCCGGAAATCGGCACGGCGCGAATGCCGCGCGCCTGCGGCAAAAGCCGCTCGGTCTTTTCGCGCAGGTCGGTAAGCACCGCCTGCGGATCATCGATCATGTCCCACTTGTTGAAGGCGAGAACCGCCGCGCGACCTTCGCGCAGCACCAGATCGACAATCTGCAGATCCTGCTTTTCGAAGGGAATGGTCGCATCGAAAACGATGACCACCGTTTCGGCAAAGCGAATGGCGCGAAGCGCATCGGCCACCGAAAGCTTTTCAAGCTTCTCGGTCACACGGGCCTTACGGCGCATGCCTGCCGTATCGAACATCTTGATGGTGCGACCGCGCCAGTCCCATTCCACCGAGATGGAATCGCGGGTAATCCCCGCTTCCGGGCCGGTCAGCAGGCGATCTTCCCCGAGAAAACGGTTGATCAGCGTCGACTTGCCCGCATTCGGGCGACCGACAATCGCCACACGCAGCGGCTTCGTCTCGTCATAGGCGGGCTCTTCATCCACCTCGCCCTCGGCCTTGGAAACCGTCACATTGGTCTCCGCCTCGTGATCTTCCTCCGGGAAGGCACGTTCCGGCCCAAGCGTCTCAACGATGGCATCGCGAAGGTCCAGCATGCCCTGACCATGTTCTGCCGAGATCGGGCACGGCTCGCCAAGGCCCAGCGTGAAGGCGTCGTAGAAACCGCCGTCAGAACCGCGCGCTTCGGCCTTGTTGGCCACCAGCACGACGGGCTTGCCACGACGACGCAGCATTTCGGCGAGCGTATTGTCGATCGGCGTCAGGCCCATCTTGGCGTCGACGACGAACAGCGTGAGGTCGGCCTCATCGATGGCGGCTTCGGTCTGGGCGCGCATACGGCCTTCCAGCGTTTCCGGCCCGGATTCCTCAAGGCCAGCCGTATCGATGATGGTGAAGCGCAGATCGATCAGCTTCGCCTCGCCGGGGCGGCGGTCGCGCGTGACACCGGGCGTATCATCGACAAGCGCCAGCTTCTTGCCAACCAGACGGTTGAAAAGCGTGGACTTGCCGACATTGGGACGCCCAACAATGGCGACGGTGAAGCTCATGGCTTTGTTCTCTTTGCGTTACGATGCCTTGCCGGAAGCGGCAATCAATTCGAGCATCATGCGGGCGCGGTTGGCAACATTGCCCGGCACCTGATTATCGCCGACGACCTGCTCGAACCATTCCTTGGCGCGCACCATGTCACCGGCCTTGTAAGCGGCAAGGCCCAGCACTTCCCGCGCCGAATGGCGAAGCCCATTGGTGGGCACGGCAATCACTTCGGCCTGCGCCGAAACCTTGTCATAGGCACCACCATCGACCAGCAGAAAAGCAGCCCGAAGACGCGCTGCATCCTGAACCACGGCCGGAATGGCTCCATCCTTGCTGATGGCGGTAAAGGCGGCGATGGCACCATCCTTGTCACCCTTTTCAGCCAGAAGGGTGGCAGCACGCATGCGCGCCAGAACCGGATAGGCACCGGACCCGTCAGCCTCAAGCGCTTGCAGCGCCTTCAAGGCATCATCGGACTTGCCTTCGCGGGCCAGCGTCAATGCAGCGAGGAACTTGTCGCCCGCGCTCGATGCCTGCCGCTCGGACCAGTATTCATAGCCACGCCAGCCAGCCGTCAGCACCACGATGGCCACAGCGCCGCCAATCAGAAAGCGGCCATAGCGCGCCCAGGCATTGCGAAACTGCTCGGAGCGCAGTTCCTCGTTGACCTCGCGGATAAAGCTGTCGTTCTCGTTTGCCATGCCAGTCCTCGTTTGCGCCGCGTGCGCGCACATCTGCTTAATCGCGGCCTTCTACCCGATTTTGCCACGCTTGTAAGCCGGATTACGCAATTAATCTTTTAAAAACCCAGCGGGGAAACCCCGATCAGCCAGGTATGAAGGCCAAAGACCAGCGCCGCCCACAGGCCAAGCCCCCCGACAATCGCCAGCACATCATATTTGCCGGAGACGAAAACCGGGTAGGAAAGCTCGCCGCGCGCCACGGCCCGCTTCAGCGCGATGCGCAGAACGACCGCCCAGGCCAGAAACGCCACGAAGAGCACCACCGACGAAAGCTTGCCATTGGCCAGAAGATGCGAAAACGCCCAGATCTTCACCGCGGCCGTCAGGGGAAACTTCGCCTTCTCCTTGATGCGACCTGCCGGAAAGGCCGAAGCCACCGCCAGAACCATCGCAAAAATCATCAGCGTGGCCGCCAGATGACGGGTCCAGACCGGCGGATACCACAGCATCGTCGGATCCTGCCGCGCAATTGCAAAGCCCGAGATGAGAATGACCAGCGCCACGATGCTGACGATTGAATGAACGATCCGCCACCCGGTCGTGCCGAAAAGCTCGATGACCGCCAGCCGCTGCTGAGGCGCAACGATACGGAACGAGTGAAAGCCGATGAAAAGGACCAGGCCGATCAGAAGAAGTGTCATGGAGAAACCGTTGATTAGCATTTCGCAAGGCATCATCTAACGCATGTCACGCGAAAGTGGGAACCGTTTTGCGATCACGACGTGAATTAACCTGAACTGTCGCCGATTTCCAACGCGGCCATGCCCTTGCCCCATTTGCCGTCTCTTTCATCGCCCATGAAGACCTTGATCGCCCGCCCGCTCGGCACGCTTGCCGCATGTTCCCTTGCCCTCGCCTTGCCTCTGGCAGCCAAGGCCGAAGACAAGCCGAAGCAGCTTGTCCTGATTTCTTTCGATGGGGCCGGACCCAACAGCCAATGGGTGCGAAGCCGCGATCTGGCCCGCGCCAACAAGGCGCACTTCACCTATTTCCTGTCCTGCACATGGGTTCTGGACCGTGAAAGCGGCAAAACCTATCGTGGCCCCGGCCAGAAACCCGGTCGCTCCAATATCGGCTTCGCCCCCGATAAGGCCGATGTGGTGGACCGTCTCAGCCAGATTTGGGGCGCACTCGGCGAAGGCCACGAAATCGGCAGCCACACCTGCGGCCATTTCGATGGCGGCAAATGGAGCGCCGCCGAATGGAAAAGCGAACTCACCGCCTTTCGCAGCGTGCTTGCCGATGCGTGGAAAACGGCGGGAGCCGGTGAGCGCGAACCGACGGGCTGGCGCGATTTTGTCGCCACCGGCATTCGCGGCTTCCGCGCGCCCTATCTGTCCGAAAGCCCTGCCCTTCTGCCGACGCTGAAAGCCGAAGGTTTTACCTTTGACGCCAGCGGCGTGACCAAAGGACCGGAGATGCCGGAAGATCGCAATGGCGTCATGCGCTTTGGCCTGCCGCTCGTCCCGGAAGGCCCGAAGGCCAAGCCGGTGATCGCCATGGACTACAATCTGTACGCCCGCCATTCCGGCGCGAAGGAAGATGTGGCGCATGCGTCCGAATACGAAGCCCGCACGCTGGGCGCTTTCGAAGCCGCCTTCAAGGCGCAGTATGAAGGCGGGCGCATTCCGCTCCAGCTTGGCTTCCACTTCACCGAGATGAACGGCTGGGCCTATTGGCGGGCGCTCGAACGTTTCGTCGGCGATGTCTGCACAAAGGAAGATGTCGCCTGCGTGACCTATTCCGAGGCCATGCGCCTACTCGATGAGCGCAAGAAAGCCACCGGCATCAACGCCAGCCTGTGAGGCAAAGAAAAAGGCGGCTCTCGCCGCCTTGAGCTTGATGACGAAGCCTGCCTCCCCACTTCCGTCATCCTCGGGCTTGACCCGAGGATCCATGATTTCAATGGGTTATGGATGGTCGGGTCAAGCCCGACCATGACAAAAAGAGAGGCAACCGAACTGTAAAAGCCGTCTGAAGGCGGCTCTCACCGCCTGTTCAATTATACCTGAGCATCACCCTCGCCCGTGCGGGCCAGATAGCGCTGGTCGATATCCGGCAGCGGCTCGTTATCGATGGCCGCCTCGAAGGCGCGCAGACGCTTGTAGATCGACAAAAGTTCGACAATCGTCGGCCAGGACGAAACAAGATACTGGAACGACGAACTGACCTGCCCGAACGCGCCGGAAATCTGGTTCAGCGCACCGAGCGTGATCTTGCCCGCGATGATCGACGGCGCAAGGATCAGAATCGAGAAGATGTTGTTGATCTGCAAATAGAAAATGCGAGCAACGTTGAAATAGAGATAGTGGAAGTAGAGGCGGAAATAGTTCTTCCGCACATCGGAAAACAACTCCTGCACCGTCATTGGCTGGGCGCGTTCCCCATTGTCTTCGCCATAGACGAGTTCCTTGCGGTAGGCGGCCTCAACGCGCTGGTTGCGGAATTCCAGA
Source organism: Pseudomonadota bacterium (assembly GCA_020161665.1). Classification (GTDB taxonomy): domain Bacteria; phylum Pseudomonadota; class Alphaproteobacteria; order Rhizobiales; family Rhizobiaceae; genus Ectorhizobium. The sequence continues at coordinate 69,190 of JAIUPA010000033.1, forward strand.
CCCGGCAGCTTGATGCCGACGAGCGCCAGAAACACCGTCCCAAACAGCGACCACAAAATGGCGGCGGTTACGAGCGGCTGCGGAATTTCGCCCACAATCGGCAATTCGGTGATGTTGGCGGAAAGCCGCATCAAAACCGGCATGAAGGCAATCAGCGTCATGATCGAGTCGATCAGGCTGACGCCAAGCCCTTCCACCGTCGAGGAAAAGCGCATCGTATCTTCCTGCACACGCTGCGAGGCACCCTCGATGTGGCGAAGCTTCTGCCAGTGGCTCATGTAATATTCGTTCATCGCCGTGCGCCAACGGAAGATGTAATGGCTGACGAAGAAGCGGGTGGCGACCGAAACGGCCACCGCCACCATGGCGATGCCGAGGAAGGTGGCAATCTGGCCGTAGAAATCAGATGCCGTCACCGTTGCCGTCTTGGAAACCGCCGCCTGCACCATATCCCAGAACGGACCATACCAGTTATTGATCGCCACGCTCACCTGCACCTGAAAATAGGTGACGAAGAGAATGAGCGCCGACCCCAGAATGGACCAGACCTGCCAGCGATGCGGCGAAAGGACAAACCAGAAGGCCGCGAAGATCCCGCAAACGACCATGAAATAGAGGTAGAACCACAAGAAGGGTCCCGACCAGAAGGCGGCAATGCCGATTTCGGGCTCTTGGCCATCCGGCAGCGGCCCCATGCCGAACAGGTTGCCCAGATCGCGCGCCGCACCATACCAGATGGCAACGGTCAGAGCCGACCAGAGAATGACGGACAGGAAGAAAGCCTTCGGCTTGGGGAAGAAGGACAGGAACACGGGGCACGCGCCTCTTTATCGCTGGGAATCTGGAAAACCGTTACGGTTCGTGAGTTGCCGCGAAACTATGGCAGAAGCATGGGCTGCGCAACGCCGCAGCACGCACCTTTCCAATTTGTCATCCGTCAGGCGCTGTGCTCGCGCCCCGCCACCACCGGAATGAGCAGAAGCGCACCCGCCATCAGCACCGCAGCAGCAATCACGCTTGGCCACAGGAAGCTGCCAGTCATATCGGCCACCCAGCCCGCCACCAGCGGCCCGGCAATCTGGCCGATGCCAAAGATCGAGGTCATGACACCCATCGCCCGGCGCGGGCTTTCCGGCGCAAAAGCCCGGCCCGTTGCCAGCCCGCAGGAGGTGATGACCATGAAGGTGCCGCCAAGCAGAATGCCGCCCACCACCACCGCATAGGTTCCGGGCAGAAGCACGCTCGACAGCGTTCCGACCGACAACACGGCCATGCAGACGGCAAGCGTCACATCCGCGCCGCGCCGCTTGATCAGGGGCTGCCAGGCAAAAAGCGAGAAGAAACAGGCAATCCCCGTCAGGAACCACGCGAGGAACTCAACAAGATTGCCGGAACCGGCAGCGCGCGCGATGGTAACGAGAAAGGTGGCACTGACGATGTAGCCAAAACCGAAACCGCTATAGGCAATCGCCGCCATGACGAAGCGCGGCCGCCAGACAAGCTTGGGCTCCGTCACCTTCTGCCCGTGATTCTCCGGACGCGGCAAAACGAAGGCCGTGAGGATGAGAACCCCCACCGCCAGAACAGACCCGGTCAGCCAGCTTTCTTTCCAGCCTTCGGCGCTGCCGCCAGCCAAAGACGAAACGGCAAAAACCACGAAGGAGGAGAGCGAAATGCCAATGCCAACGCCACCGAAATGGGCCGAAGGCACCGTGGTCGATCCGGCCCGCGCCGCAGCTTCAATCACGATGGCCGAGGTAAAAATGAGCCCGAAGGCGCTGGAAAGCCCCGCCATGAAGCGCACCAGCATCAAAACCGGCAGTGAATGCGCCAGCACCATCGCCGCCATCATCACCGCTGTCGAGAACAGCCCGGCAAGCGCCGCCTGCCGTTCGCGCCCCGCCGCCCAGCTTTGCGAGGCGAGAAGCGCACCGATCAGATAACCGGCGAAATTGGCCGCCGCAATCAACCCGGCATCAGACGGCGTCAGATCAAGCGCCGACATCATGCCCGGCAGCACCGGCGTATAGAAAAAGCGCCCGAGCCCCTGCGAGGAGGCAAGCGCCAGCGCGCCGGTCAGGCCGAGCAGAAAGAGCGAGGGCTTATGGGTCGTTGCGTTTGACATGGAAGCCTTGTGCCATTGCCAAGGCCCGAAAACAAATCAGCAATTCTGATTACAGCCATGAAGGGAATTGTTAGTATGAAGGCATGGGGTCACCCAGACCAAAATCATTGCCGACATCTCATTTTCATGGGTCCATCAATGTCCAAAATCTTTGCAGCGATCGTGTTTTGCCTCGCGTCAACGTCTGCCAACGCCTTCTATTGCTCGCAGCCGAGAGATCCGAACTGCCCAATGTTAGGCAAGTTCGATGGCGAGTTTGATTTCAACATGTGCAAGTCGCAAATGGAGCGCTACAAAAGCGATCTGGAAGACTACGCAGACTGTCTCGACAGAGAGAAATCTGAGGCACTTGAAGACTACAACAAGGCCGTAAAGCGCTTCAATTGTGCTGCCTCCGGTGAGAGCTTCTGCTATTGAGGCCCTACTCCGCAAGCGTCAGCACAATCGGTCCGTTGCGGGTGCAGACAATCGTGTGCTCGAACTGCACCGTCGGAGCCTTGGGGCTGGAATAGAGCGTCCAGGTATCGTCCTCGCTGTCACCATCTTCGGCCCATTGCCCGCCCATCGACAGGAAGGGTTCGATGGTGAAGACCAGCCCCTCCTCCATCATGCGGGTTTCATCCGGGTCCGCCCAGGTGGAAAGCTCGGTCGGCTCCTCATGCAGCGAGCGACCGATGCCATGGCTCGCCAGATTGGCGATCAGCGTATACTTGTTGCGAGCCGCAAAGCTGCCGATAGCCTTGCCGATATTGGCCAGCGGCTTGCCGGTTTTCACCTCGCCGATGCCGAGCCAGCAGGCACGTTTTCCATCGCGCAGCAGACGCGACATCTTCGGCGTGGTCTTGCCCACCGCAAAGGATGCGCCCGTATCGGAAAAGAAGCCGTCTTTTTCAGCGGAAACGTCGATGTTGACGAGATCACCCTCGCGGATCACCCGATCCCCCGGAATGCCATGCGCCACTTCCTCATTGACGGAAATGCAGGTCGCACCGGGAAACTGATAGCAAAGCTCGGGCGCCGACTGCGCGCCGTGGGATTCCAGAAAGCGGCGGCCGATCAGATCGAGTTCCGCCGTGGTGATCCCCGGACGAAGCGCATCGCCCATGGCATGCATGGCACGGGCACAGATGCGCCCGATCTCGCGCATTTTCTGCAATTCCTCGTCATTGGTGATCAGCATGGCCCGCTCCTTCTTTTCGAACGGGCGGGTTAGGCTCTGGTGGCGCGTCCCGTCAATTCCTTTCTGACGAGCGGCGCGACTTTCGTGCCGAAAAGTTCAATTCCGCGCATGATCGCGTCATGCGGCATCAGGCCAATCGCCATCTGCAGAAGGAAGCGGTCATTCTTGAACAGCCCGTGGGCGGCGACGATTTTCTCCGCCACCTCTTCCGGCGCACCGACGAACAGATTGCCGGTCGGCCCCATGGCGCGGTCAAACTGGGCGCGGGTGCCCGGCGGCCAGCCCCGTTCGCGCCCCAGACGGTCCATCACCGCCTGCTGGGGACCATAGAAGGTTTCAGCCGCGGCTTCACGGGTCACATCGACAAAGCCGTGGACATTGATCGAGGTTTTCAGCCGCGACATATCCTGCCCGGCGCGACGGGCGCTTTCCCGGTAAAGATCGAACAACGGCGCAAAGCGGGGATATTCACCGCCGATGATGGCCAGCGCAATCGGCAAGCCCAAAACGCCCCCCCGCGCCAGTGATTGCGGCGTGCCGCCAACGGCGATCCACAGCGGCAGCTTGTGCTGAAGAGCACGCGGGAAAACCCCTTGGTCGTCAATAGCGGCACGATGGCGCCCGCTCCAGGTCACCACCTCGCTGTTGATGATTTCCATCAAAAGATCGAGTTTTTCGAGAAAGAGGTCGTCGTAATTCTTCAGGTCATAACCAAAGAGCGGGAAGGACTCGATGAAAGAACCGCGCCCGGCCATGATTTCCGCCCGCCCGCCGGAGAGAAGGTCAACCGTGGCAAACTGCTGGTAAAGCCGCACCGGATCATCGGAACTGATCACCGAAACCGCGCTCGTCAGCCGGATCGACTTGGTTTTGACCGCCGCCGCGGCCAGAACGGTGGATGGGCTGGAAACCGCATATTCCGGACGGTGATGTTCCCCGACGCCGAAAACATCAAGCCCGACCTGATCCGCCAGTTCGATTTCTTCCAGCAGATTCTTCAACCGGCGCGCGCCTTCCGGCCCTCTGGCCAGCGCAGGGTCCATATCGGCAAAGGTGTAAAGCCCGAGTTCCATAACGATCCCCATGATGTTGCGTCGCAAGAAACAGATAGAGCTAATAAAACCAAACGGAAACGTTACAGGAGGTTAACACACCGTTGAAAATTTCGCATTCGCGGCAATGACGGCAATCGGGAAGCGTTTCGTATTCAATATTGGCAAGTTTCGAAAAACATGGATTGCCAGCATACGGGTTTTGCGCGTAACTTTTTACACCGGCGCGTGAAAACTGCAAAAGACAAAAGGGGACACATGACCGGCAGCATAAGTTTCATCCTCAATGGCGAGGAGATGGAAGTGCGCGATTTCGGCCCGACCGAAACGCTGCTCGACTGGCTTCGTCTGTCCCGGCGTCTGACCGGCTCCAAGGAAGGCTGCGCCGAAGGCGACTGCGGCGCCTGCACGGTACTGGTTGGCCGTCTGGTGGAGGATCGCCTCGTCTATGAGGGCGTCAATGCCTGCATCCGTTTCCTCGGCTCGCTGAACGCCACCCATATCGTCACGGTTGAGTATCTGGCCGCCGCCCGTGGCGCGCTGCATCCGGTGCAATCCGCCATGGTTGACTGTCACGGGTCGCAATGCGGCTTCTGCACGCCGGGCTTCATCATGTCGCTGACCGCCCTGTGGCTGACCAATCCCAAGCCGACGCGCGACGACATCGAACGCGCACTTCAGGGCAATCTCTGCCGCTGCACCGGCTATGAAGCAATCATCAAGGCCGCCGAAAAGGCGAGCGAAACGCGCGCCGACGCCAGCGATCCGCTCTATGGCGGCGCAGAAAAGATCGCGTCCCGCCTGCGTGACCTCGCCCTGACCGAAACCGCCACCATTGAGAAGGATGGCGAACGCTCCATCCTGCCAGCAAGCATTGCCGATCTCGCCACCATTTTGGCCTGTGAACCGAAAGCCACCATCGTCGCGGGGTCCACCGATACCGGGCTTTGGGTCACGAAGCAGATGCGCAAGCTCGATCCGGTCGTCTTCATCGGTCATCTGAGTGAATTGCAGTCGCTCGCGGTCACACCTCAGGGCATCCACATCGGCGCGGGCGTCACCTACACACAGGCTTTCGATACGCTGTCGCGGGAAATCCCCGCCTTCGGTCGGCTGATCGCCCGCATCGGCGGCCAGCAGGTGCGCAATATGGGAACGATCGGCGGCAACATCGCCAATGGCTCACCGATTGGCGATACGCCACCGGCCCTCATTGCGCTTGGCGCTGAACTGACGCTCTCTGGTGTCAACGGCCCGCGCCGCCTGCCGCTCGAAAGCTACTTCATCGAATACGGCAAGCAGGACCGCAAACCCGGCGAGTTTGTCGAAAGCGTCTTCGTGCCGCGCCCTAAAGCCGGTGCGCATTACGCTGTCTACAAGATCTCCAAGCGCCGCGACGAAGACATTTCCGCCGCCTGCGGTGGCTTCTATCTCGAACTTGAAAACAACACGGTGAAAACGATCCGCATCGCCTTTGGCGGCATGGCGGGCACCCCGAAGCGGGCGAGCGCGGTTGAAGCCGCCCTCACCGGCAAGCCATGGACGGAGGAAACGGTGAAGGCCGCGCAAGCCGCCTTTGACACCGACTACCAGCCACTCACCGACTGGCGCGCCACCGCCGATTATCGCCGTCTGGCGGTCAAGAACCTTCTGATGCGTTTTTATCTGGAAACAACCGGCAACCCGCAGGAACTGAAGCGTTACCCGGAGGCCGCCGAATGAGTGAGATGAGCAACCGCCCGTTTTGTCCCACCTCCCCCTCCGCGTTCCCCTTCTCCCCGACGGGGAGAAGGAAGACACTGCCGTGTCGTCTAAACGGAGGCCGTTGTTAATGGAAAAATCCGTCCTCACGACCGCCGCCAGCATCAAGGGTCCGATGCATGCAAGCCTGCGCCATGACTCGGCCCACAAGCATGTGACCGGCAGCGCCGAATATATCGACGACATGCCAGAACCCGCCGGTCTGCTACACGGCGCACTGGGCCTTTCCGACCGCGCGCATGCCGAAATCCTCTCCATCGATCTCACCGACGTTCTGGCAACGCCGGGCGTCGTCTGGGTGATCACCGGCAAGGATGTGCCGGGCGTCAACGATGTGTCCTCCGGCGGCTGGCATGACGAGCCGCTGCTCGCCGAAACGAAGGTGGAGTTCCACGGCCAGCCGATCTTTGCGGTGATTGCCGAAACCCGCGACACCGCCCGCCGCGCCGCCAAAAAAGCGAAGATCGCGTATCGCGACCTGCCCCACTGGTCGGACATTGACGGCGCCCTTGAAAACAACGCCCCCTATGTCATCGAGCCGATGGTGCTGCATCGCGGCACACCGGAAACGGAAATCGACAAGGCCGAGCGCCGTCTTCAAGGGACTTTCGTTGTCGGCGGACAGGAGCATTTCTATCTGGAAAGCCACATCGCGCTCGCCATTCCGGGCGAGGATGATGATGTGACGATCTGGTCGTCCACCCAGCACCCGAGCGAAGTGCAGCACATTGTCGGCCATGTCATGGGCATTCCGTCAAATGCGATCACGGTCAACATCCGCCGCATGGGCGGTGGCTTCGGCGGCAAGGAAACGCAAGGAAACCAGTTTGCGGCACTCGCCACCATCGCCGCCAAGAAGCTGAACCGCGCTGTGAAATTTCGCCCCGACCGCGACGAGGATATGGTCGCGACCGGCAAGCGCCATGATTTCCGCGTTGATTACGATCTGGGCTTTGACGCGGAAGGCCGCATCCATGCAGTCAACGCCACCTTTGCGGCGCGCTGCGGCTATTCGGCGGACCTCTCCGGCCCGGTTACGGATCGTGCCCTGTTCCACGCCGATTCCAGCTATTTCTATCCGCATGTGCATCTGGCCTCGAAGCCGTTGAAAACGCATACAGTTTCCAACACGGCTTTCCGTGGTTTCGGCGGCCCGCAGGGGCTGGTGGCGGGTGAACGTTTCATCGAGGAAATCGCCTATGCGGTCGGCAAGGACCCGCTCGAAATCCGCAAGCTGAATTTCTACGGCCAGCCGGGTTCCGGCCGCACCGTGACGCCCTACCATCAGGAGGTCGAAGACAACATCATTGCCCGCATCGTCAGCGAACTCGAGGAGAGCGCCGATTATCAGGAACGCCGGGCCGCCATCATCGCCTTCAATGCGAAAAGCCCGGTCATTCGCAAGGGCATTGCGCTGACCCCGGTGAAATTCGGCATCTCCTTCACCATGACCGCCTTCAATCAGGCCGGCGCACTGGTCCACATCTATAATGATGGCTCCATCCACCTGAACCATGGCGGCACGGAAATGGGTCAGGGCCTTTACACCAAGGTGGCGCAGGTGGTGGCCGATGCCTTCCAGGTCGATATTGACCGGGTGAAAATCACCGCCACGACCACCGGCAAGGTGCCGAACACCTCGGCAACCGCCGCCTCCTCCGGCTCCGACCTGAACGGCATGGCCGCATGGGATGCCTGCCGCCAGATCCGCGAGCGGCTGGTGAAATTCGCAGCCGACGCATGGAAAGTGGCCGAAAGCGACGTGATCTTCCTGCCGAACCGCGTCAAGATCGGCGGCGAGGAAATCGCCTTCAACGACTTCATCAAGAAGGCCTATTTCGCCCGCATCCAGCTGTCGGCGGCGGGCTTTTACAAGACCCCGAAAATCCACTGGGACCGCAAGGCGGGCCGTGGCCGCCCCTTCTATTATTTTGCCTATGGCGCGGCCTGCTCTGAGGTTTCAATCGACACGCTGACGGGCGAATATCAGGTGGAACGCACCGACATTCTGCATGATGTGGGCCGTTCGCTGAACCCGGACATCGACAAGGGCCAGATTGAAGGTGCCTTCGTGCAGGGCATGGGCTGGCTGACGACGGAGGAATTGTGGTGGGACGCCAAGGGCCGCCTGCGCACCCACGCGCCCTCGACCTACAAGATCCCGCTCGCATCAGATCGCCCGCGCCTCTTCAATGTCGATCTCGCCAAATGGTCGGAAAACGCCGAACCGACGATTGGCCGCTCCAAGGCCGTCGGCGAGCCCCCCTTCATGCTGGGCATTTCGGTTCTCGAAGCGCTCTCCATGGCCGTCGCCTCGGTGGCGGATTACCGCGTCTGCCCGCGCCTTGATACGCCCGCCACACCCGAGCGCGTGCTGATGGCCGTCGAGCGCCTGAAGGGGCTTTGATGGTTCTTCCGTCCCTGAAATCCCCCGCCATTCTCATCGAGGTTGTCGAAGCCAAGGGCTCGACGCCGCGGGAGGAAGGTGCGTGGATGCTGGTGACGGAAAGCGACCTGCATGGCACCATCGGCGGCGGTGCCTTCGAATATATGGCAATTGACCACGCCCGCGCCCTGCTCGCCGGTCGTACCACCGATCTTCACCGCGATATTCCGCTTGGACCCGCCATCGGCCAGTGCTGCGGCGGCTTTGTAAGCCTTGCTTTCACCCCCTTTGATGCGGAGGCAAAAGCGCGGCTCGAGGTGCGGTTGAACGCCGAAAAGGCCGCTCACCCGGCCATTTTCGTTTTCGGGGCGGGTCATGTCGGCAAGGCGCTCGCCCATGCGCTGGCCCCTCTCCCCTTTGCCGTGACCCTCATCGAAACCCGCGCCGAAGAGCTGGCGGGCCTTGCGGAAAACGTCGCGGCCCGGTTGACCGCGCTTCCCGAAGCGGAGGTCGCCCACATTCCGCCGGGCGGCGCAGCCGTGATTCTCACGCATGATCACGCGCTTGATTTCCTGATTGCCCGCGAGGCACTGGCCCGCAACGATCTCTTCTATTGCGGCATGATCGGCTCGGCCACCAAGCGCGCCACATTCAGCCGCTGGCTGACGACTGAAACCGGCACTGCCGAAGGCCTCGACCGCCTCGTGCTGCCGATTGGCGGCAGCGCTGTGCGCGACAAGCGCCCGGAAGTGATTGCCGCCCTTGTCGCCGCCGAACTGATTGCGGCCCATGCCGCGCACACCAGCAAGATTGCCAGCCCGGAAGGCTCCTCCCGCCTGTCCGGTGAAGCACGGATAAAAGGGGAAATGCATGTTTGATCATCCCATTCTCTGGGAATGGCTGTCCTTTGGCGTTCGCTGGCTCCATGTGGTGACAGCCATCGCGTGGATCGGCTCGTCCTTTTATTTCATCGCGCTTGATCTCGGGCTGGTGAAGCGTCCCGGCCTGCCGGACGGCGTCTATGGCGAGGAATGGCAGGTGCATGGCGGCGGCTTCTACAACATCCAGAAATATCTGGTGGCCCCGGCCTCGATGCCGGAACACCTCACCTGGTTCAAATGGGAAAGCTATGTCACCTGGCTTTCGGGTGCCGCCCTCCTCGCCGTCGTCTATTATGGCGGGGCCGACCTCTTCCTCATCGATACGGATGTGATGGAACTGGCGAGCTGGCAGGCAATCCTCATCTCCATCGTGTCGCTCACCATCGGCTGGATCTGCTACCATCTCCTGTGCAAGTCGCCGCTTGGCAAGAACACCTGGGGCCTGATGGCGCTGCTCTATCTGGTGCTGGTCCTTATGGCTTATGCCTACACGCATGTGTTTTCGGGCCGCGCCACCTTCCTGCATATGGGGGCCTTCACCGCCACCATCATGACGGCCAACGTCTTCTTCGTGATCATTCCAAACCAGAAGATCGTGGTGGCCGACCTGAAGGCGGGCCGCACGCCGGACCCGCGTCTGGGGGCCGAAGCCAAGCAGCGCTCGTTGCACAACAACTACCTGACGCTGCCCGTCATCTTCTTCATGCTGTCGAACCATTACCCGATGGCGTTTGCCACGGCTTACAACTGGCTGATTGCAGCCCTCGTCTTCCTGCTGGGCGTCACCATCCGCCACTGGTTCAACACCACGCACGCCCGCAAGGGTGAACCGTGGTGGACCTGGGTCGCCACCGCCATCATCTTCGCACTGATGATTTGGTTGTCCACGCTCGGCAACGGTGCCCCGGCCACGAGCGAGGAAGGGGCCGACGCTGGCACCGTCCAGCCCGCTTACGCCATGTTCGCCGCCGATCCGCACTTCGAAGGTGTGCGTGATCTCGTGCAGTCGCGTTGCGCCATGTGCCATGCAGCCGCCCCGGTGTGGGACGGCATGGCCCATGCGCCGAAATCGGTCAAGCTGGAAACGGATGCGGAAATCGCCCGCCACGCCCGCGAAATCTATCTGCAGGCCGGCATCAGCAAGGCCATGCCGCCCGGCAATGTCACCTACCTGACGGCGGAAGATCGCGCCCTTTTGACGGCTTGGTATGAAAGCGCCCTCTCCGGAAAGGCGACCCAATGACCGCCACTCTCCTGCGCGGCAGGCTTCTGTCCTTCCATCGTCGTCCCGAAAGTCTCGAGGATCGGGCGAGCTATCTTTATGAGGAAGACGGCGGCCTGCTGATCGAGGATGGGGTGATTGCCGCCATCGGCGACTATCAGACCGTCAAGGCGGATGCCCCCGACGGCGCGCAGGAAATCGATCACCGCCCGCATCTCATTCTGCCGGGCTTCATCGATACCCACATCCATTTCCCGCAGATGCAGGTCATCGGCTCCTACGCCGCCAATCTGCTCGAATGGCTGAACACCTACACCTTCCCGGAAGAGTGCAAATTCGTTGAAAAGGCCCATGCCGAGCGCATCGCCACCCATCTCTTTGATGAACTGATCCGTCACGGCACCACGACCGCCGCCGCCTATTGCTCGGTGCATAAAGTCTCCGCCGACGCCTTCTTTGCCGAAAGCCTGAAGCGCGGAACGCTGATGATCGGCGGCAAGGTCATGATGGACCGCAACGCCCCGCAGGGCCTGCTTGATACGCCGGAAATGGGCTATGACGAAACCCGCGCCGTGATTGCGCAATGGCATGGCAAGGGCCGCAACCACGTGGCCATCACGCCGCGCTTTGCCATCACCTCCACCCCAGCCCAGATGGAAGCCGCCGCCACGCTGGCACGCGAGTTCCCGGACCTGCATATCCAGACCCATCTTTCGGAAAATCTGGACGAAATCCGCTACACCTGCTCGCTCTACCCGGAAGCGGCCGATTACACCGACATTTATGCCCGCTACGGATTGCTGCGCGAAAAGGCGCTGTTCGGCCATTGCATCCATTTGTCGGAGCGCGAGGCGGACGCCATGAGTGAGGCAGGCGCGGTGGCTGTCCATTGCCCCACCTCGAACCTCTTTCTCGGTTCCGGCCTGATGCCGCTGAAAAAGCTGATGGCCCGCGACAAGCCGGTGACGGTTTCGGTCGCCACCGATATCGGCGGCGGGTCTAGCTATTCCATGCTGCGCACCATGGATGAGGCCTACAAGATCCAGCAATTGCTGGGCGAACGGCTGAACCCGCTGGAAAGCTATTGGCTGATGACGCGCGGCAATGCCGAAGCGGTGAAGCTGGCCGATCAGATCGGCTCGCTTGATCCCGGAACGGATGCCGATCTGGTGGTGCTGAACGCCCGCGCCACACCCGCCATGGCGCTGAAAATGGAAGTGGTTTCGTCGCTCGCCGAAGAACTCTTCCTCATACAGACGCTTGGTGACGACCGGGTGATTGCCGAAACCTATGTGGCGGGCAAGCCCATGAAGAGCGCGCTGGTCTGAAAAACCGTGCAAACGAGAATGCGGGGAACACCCTTGCCGCTTCTTCCTTCTCCCCCACGGGGAGAAGGTGGCCCGAAGGGTCGGTTGAGGGGGCTTGTGCATAGGATTCGCTCCCCCTCAACCCGCTGCCGCGACCTTCTCCCCAATGGGGAGAAGGGACAAAAAAGCACAGCTTTCCATCGAGGCTGGGGCCGTGAAGCGCCACCGGAATATCACCCCCACAATTGTGCGACAAGCGAAGGCTTCAAGGCATCGATCACGGCCCGCACCACCGGCACGCGCACCAGTTCGGAGTGAACGGCAAGCCACACATCGCGCACCAGCGGCGGTTCATCCCCTTGAGGGCTTTCCACATCGTTAAGACCGCGCGCCATGAAGTCCGGCAGATAGGCAAGGCCCGCCCCGGCCCGCGCGGCGGCCAGCTGAAACTCCAGCGTCGAAGCCTTGAGACCGATGCGCCGGTTTCCGGCAATCTCGCGAAGCCGCACCATTTGCGGCGCGCTATCCATGGCCTCGTCATAGCCGATGAAGCGCCATTCCGGCGGGCTGACGGTCGCAAGATAGTCTGGCGTGGCGAAGAGCCGGAACCGCACCTGCCCCAGCGCGAACAGCACCACATCGCCCGCCTCTGGCTTGGTCATGCGGATGGCAATGTCCGCCTCGCGCCGGTCGAGCGAGGCATAGCGGGTTTCGCCGACCAGCGTAATGTCAATATCGGGATGCTCAGCCCGAAGGGCCGCAATCGGTGCGCCGAGCATGGTCGCGGCAACGGTCGGCGGTGCGGAAATACGAACCTCACCAGAAAGACGCTCGCTGGATGCCGCCCGGATGAGGGGCAGCGCCGCGGCACTCTCCTCCATGCGTTCGGCAAGCCGCGCCACGCGCTCACCATCCGCCGTCAATTGCAGCCGCCGTCCGCGCCGGTCGATGAGTTTCAGCCCCGCCTCCACTTCGAGCGCCGCAACGCGCCGGGCAATCGTGGCATGTTCGACGCCCAGCAGACGCGCCGCCGCCGAAAGCGTGCCGCCGCGCGCCAGCGCCGCAAAACAGCGCAGATTTTCCCAATCCGTCATTGTGAATTTTCTCCCATCATATGCGCAAGTCTAGGGAATTTTCACCCAATTGCCCAGAGGCTAAAGTGAGGCACAGTCCAACAACGGGAGCCACCCATGAACACCGTCGTCACCATCACCGAACCGGGCAATAATGATGTTCTGCGCGTCGAAAGCCGCGCCGTCGAGAAGCCCGCCGCCGGGCAGTTGCTGATCCGTCAGGAGGCCATCGGCGTCAACTTCATCGATATTTATCACCGCAAGGGCATCTATCCCCTGCCGGCCTATCCGGCCATTCCGGGCGTCGAAGGCGCGGGCGTCGTCGAAGACGTGGGCGACGGCGTTGAAGGCTGGTCGGCAGGAGACCGCGTGGTCTACACCGGCGTGGTCGGATCCTATGCCGAACGGCGGCTCATTCCGGCGGCCCGCGCGCTACATCTGCCGGACGCCATTTCGGCCAAAGCCGCCGCTGCCTCGTTGCTCAAGGCCATGACGGTTCACATGCTGACGACGCAGACCTGGCCGGTCGGCCCCGGCATGACGGTTCTGGTGCCCGCCGCCGCCGGTGGCCTTGGCAGCCTGATCGTACGCCAGGCCAAGCGCCTCGGCGCGACCGTGATCGCCACCGTCGGCTCACCGGAGAAGGAAGCCGCAACCCGTGCCGATGGCGCAGACCATGTCATCATCGGGCGCGATGCCGATATTGCCGCTGAGGTGAAGCGCCTCACCGACGGGCGCGGCGTCGATGTCGCCTATGATGGCGTCGGCGGCACGATGCTGGCACGCGCCATTGCCAGCGTCCGCCCCTTCGGGGCCGTTGCCTCCATCGGTCAGGCTGGTGGTTCGCCGCCCGCCGTGTCGGTCGATGCGCTGCGTCCGGGCAAGTGCCTTTCCGCCCCGTCGATCGTCGCCTATGTGGCCGAACCCGCCCGCTATGCCGAGGCCGCCAGGGCTGCCTTTGCCATGATCGAGGCTGGAATTTCCGCCCACATTGCCGTGGAGCGACCGCTGGTTGAGGCGGCCTCCGTTCTAGGAGAACTGGAATCAGGCCGCCTGACGGGCAGTGCGCTTCTTATCCCTTGAAAAGCAAGGCGTTAGAAAGCTGAAAACATCTTGCAGATGAGAATGTTCTGCGGCAGAGAAGAAATCAGCCTCCGTGCTGCAACAGACCTTGGGAAACAGGGCGCGTTGCAGCACGACTGACGAAAACCGCCAGGAACTTGACGCTTGAATACGTTTCTCAATCTCGCACTCGGCACGGCGATGATCCTTGCCACGGTTGCCATACACACATTCGGATTGATTTACGTGACTCATGCGATGCGTTGGGTCACATCGCACATTCGTATTCACGGGCATCGAAACCGCATTCTGGCGATGTACACGGTCATCCTCGGCGTCTTTGCCGTTCTGACGGCGGAAGTCTGGCTCTGGGCCTTGTGCTACCTCGCCATCGACTTCCTCGATGATCTGCCAACCGCTCTCTACTTCTCCATCTCGACCTTTTCGACGCTTGGCTATGGCGACGTACTGCCCCATCCCGAATGGCGCTTGCTGGGCGGTCTCGAAGGGATTACGGGTTTCCTCATGATCGGCTGGTCCACCGCCTACCTCATCGCGGCGGGGATTCGCGTCGGCCCCTTCCGCTCGGGGGAGCATTTCTGAGCGCAACACGAATAGGCATACCCATGGCACCGGCGCTCGATATTGCGGATCTGAAGAAACAGGCACGGCGGCGGGTGCCGAAAATGTTCTTCGATTATGCCGATTCCGGCTCCTACACGCAGTCGACCTACGCCGCCAACGAAGCCGATTTTCACCGGATCAAGCTGCGCCAGCGCGTTCTGGTCGACATGACGAACCGCTCGCTGGAAACGGACATGATCGGCCAAAAAGTGTCCATGCCGGTGGCGCTGGCCCCGACCGGGTTGACCGGCATGCAACATGCCGATGGTGAAATTCTCGCAGCTCAGGCCGCGGAAGAGGCAGGCGTGCCCTTCACGCTCTCGACCATGAGCATCTGCTCCATCGAAGATGTGGCCGCTAACACGACATCGCCCTTCTGGTTTCAGCTTTACGTGATGAAGGACCGTGATTTCGTCGGCAGCCTCATCGACCGCGCCAAGGCCGCGGGTTGCTCGGCTCTGGTGCTGACGCTTGACCTGCAAATCCTCGGCCAGCGCCATAACGATCTTCGAAACAGCCTTTCCACGCCCCCGAAGTTCACGCCGAAGCACCTCTGGCAGATGGCAACGCGCCCGCTCTGGTGCATGGAGATGCTGAAGACGCAGCGCCGTACCTTCGGCAATATCGTCGGCCACGCGAAGAACGTCTCCGACCTGTCCTCGCTTGGCACGTGGACGGCGGAACAGTTCGATCCGCAACTGTCCTGGAAGGATGTCGCGTGGATCAAGGAACGTTGGGGCGGCAAGCTCATCCTCAAGGGTGTTATGGACGTGGACGATGCGAAAATGGCTGCAGACACCGGCGCGGACGCCCTGATCGTCTCCAACCATGGCGGGCGGCAACTGGATGGCGCGCCCTCCTCCATCTCCATGCTGCCGAAGATCGCCGAGGCCGTCGGCGACCGGATTGAGGTTCACATGGATGGCGGCATCCGTTCAGGACAGGACGTGCTCAAAGCCATGGCGCTTGGGGCCAAGGGCACCTTCATCGGCCGCCCCTTCCTCTATGGATTGGGCGCGGGCGGCAAGGCTGGCGTGCGTCAGGCGCTGGAGATCATTCGCAAGGAAATGGACACAACGCTTGCCCTTTGCGGAAAGCGCAACATCCATGAGGCAACCCGCGACATCATCGCTGACAGCCCGTTTTAATTCAGTAGTGAAAGCGACACTGGGCAATGATCAGCATCTGCCCATCGCCCTCACTGCGCACCGTATAGACGAGGCGATGTTCCTGCGTGATGCGTCGCGACCACCAGCCTTTGAGGGGACCTTTCAAAGGCTCTGGCTTGCCGATGCCTTCAAAGGGGTGGCGCATGGCATCACGGACCAGTTCATTGATCCGAAGGGCGACCTTGCGATCCGTCTCCTGCCAGAAGAGATAATCCTCCCAACCACTTGCGTGCCATGCAAGAAGCATGCGGATCAGGAGTCCATCAGTTCAGCGAGAACAGGAACATTGCCCTGATCGATCTCGCTGACGGACTGCATCAGGCGCTCGGCATTGGCCGGTGAGGACAGGAGATGAAGTGTTTCCATCAGCCCCTCATACTCATCCTTGTCAATCAGGATGGCGGAAGGCTTGTCCCGACGCACGATCTCCACCGGCGCGCGATCCTTCGCGACCGTATCCAGCAGACCGGCCAGTTCTTCGCGTGCCTTGGAAAACATGATGGTGCGCATGGGTGCCTCTCAAACTTGTACAATAATACGTACAAGTCGAAAATGAATCAAGCCCGGCGCACCCAGCCGGTTCTGAGCGCGCTGGTCCAGTCGGAAAGGCCGGAGGGTTCGGAAAGGCGCGCCATGGCCTCATTGTCGTAGCGCACCTGCCGGAAGCTCGGCTGCCAGCCAAAGCCGGTTTTTTCCAGAACGGCGTAGCTGGCAAAGGGCGTGCCCGCCTCGGCCTTGTGATACCACGGCTGATCATAATCATAGCCGGGGCAGCCGACACTGCCGGGATTGACGATCAACCGCCCGCCGGACAATAGCACCGAACGGGCAATATGGCTGTGGCCGCACAGAATGAGCGGTTGCGGTATATCGATGGCAATCGCCTCGATTTCCTCGCGCGTCTTCAACCGGAAAAAGCCGTCGGCCGTCAGCGCCTCGGTCCAGTAGACATTATCGTCCTGCGGCGTCGCGTGGCAGAGATAGACCTCCTCGCGCCACACCATGCTGAAGGGCAGGTTTTCGATCCACTCGAAATGCGCTTCCTGAAGTTGGTGGTAAGCGGGCAGTTCCCAATCGCCCATCGCGTCGCTCGGTCGGTCGATCAGCGCCCGGTCGTGATTGCCGCGCACGGTTGGAATGGCACGCGCCATGAGGATTTCGGCGGTACGCCCGGCCTCCAGAGGCCCGGAAAAGCAATCGCCCAGATTGACGATCTCGGTAATGCCCTGCGCATCGATATCGGCCAGCACCGCTTCCAGCGCCGCCGCGTTTCCATGAATGTCGGCAATGGCTGCAAAGCGCATGGCGTCAGCTTCCGCGATAGGTGGAATAGCTGAACGGCGAAATCAGCAGCGGCACATGATAATGCGCCGTCGTGTCGGCAATGCCGAAACGGATCGGGATCACGTCGAGAAAGGGCGGCTCGGGCAACGTGTGCCCCGTGGCCTTGAGATAATCGCCCGCATGGAAGACGAGCTCATATTCCCCGGCCATAAAACTGTCACCGATGAGGATCGGCCCGCCATCGATGCGACCGTCATCATTGGTATAGACGGTCTTCAGAACCTCACGGCCCTTGCCTTCAAAGCGCACCACATCGATACGCATGCCAACGGCGGGCGTGCCCTTGGCAGTGTCGAGAACATGGGTGGTCAGTCCGGTCATGGCGTCGGCTCCCCGATGATATAGGGCGTATCGAAAAAATACTCTTCGAGATTGTTGCCCGGTCCAGCCCGATCGACAACCAGAAAATCGCTGATTTCGCCGAGCGTCATCAGCGGATGATGCCAGGTGTTGGCGCGGTAGTTCACGCCCTGCGAAGGCTTGGCCAGAAAGACACGCGGCGTATCGGGCATGCCATCGCGATCTTCCGCAACCACCACCAGATAGGGACGGCCCGAAAGCGGCGAGAAGCTCTGGCTGCCGAACGGGTGGCGCTCCATCATATTGAGAATGTAGGGAAAGCGACGCGGCTGACCCCGGAAGATATTGATGATGACACGCGCATCCTCGCCATAGGCTTCCGCCTCGGCAAGGGCATGGTAGCGCTCGGTCGTGCCCTCGTTGATCAGCCGCATCGAGGCCGGATCGGCCTCGATCACTTCGCCAAAGGGGGCAAAGGCCTCCCGCGTCAGAGGCTCGATGGTGAGCGTGTCATCTGCCATCCACGTCAGGCCTTGAAGCCGAAGAGGCGCAGGCGGCTGATGCCACCATCCGGGAACATGGCAAGGCGCACATGGGTCACAGGCCCCACGGACTGCACCTCTTGCCCATATTCATGGATATGGTCGGCCTGAAGCTTCTGGCGCGGCAGAAGTTCCGGCCAGCTTTCCGAAGCCTCGATCTCTTCCGGCGTGAAATAATCGCTATGGCCCGGCAGCGAGATGGCGCGGATTTCGCAACTGTCGGGGAAATTCCCCTTGAAGTGGGCCGTATCGACCACAACGCGGTGGATGAGGCCCGCATGGCCCAGACGGATGATCGCCCAGTCATGCCCCGGCCCGCGACGGCGCGCCGTTTCCCAGCCATCGCCCATGTTCTTGCCGCGACCGGAATTGAGGATCAGGTCCGGGTGGCCGTAATGGGCATCCGACCAGGCAAGCGACTTCGAGCCGTTGAAGATGAAGGCTAGGTCAAGTTCCTTGTCGGCCGGCACCTTCGACCAGTCGATATAGGCCGAGCCGTAGACGCGCAGGCGCGCAATGCCGCCATCGGGGAAAATGTGCAACTTCAGATGCGTCCACACCTTGGCCTTGTCGCCATGCTCGACAAAGTGATGCGCCGAGGGGCCAAGCGGATATTTCGGCAGAAGTTCGGTCCACACCGTATCGTCGGTCGGGTCGCCTTCCTCAAGGAAGCAGGCCTCGATGGCGCAATGCGGCGGGTAGTTGCCGGTGAAGTGGCTGGTGTCGATATCGAATCCATGGATATGGCCGGGCATCGCCAGACGGATGATCGCCCAGTCATGACCCGGAACGCGCTTGCGGCGGCTCTCCCAGCCATCCATCCACTTGCCGTTTTCATCATATTCGCCGGGCAGGAAAACTGCCGGGTCGTCCTTGAGCATACGGGCCAGCGGCGCGAAGAAATCATCCGTGGCATAAAGGCCGCGTGCGCCAAGACGCGCCGAGGCGAGATTGACCGCGCCCTTGGCAAAATCGGGAACGAGGGCGGTTTCGGCTTCACTCATGTCATTCTCCTGGAAGCAAGCTTTTCAGTCTCAGAAGGGCAATGCGCTCCACCTGCCCGCAGGCGGTCGCAAACTCTTCTTCGCGGCTATTATCGATCCGCCGCTCGAAAGCGGCCAGAATGTCGTCCTTGGTCAGCCCCTTCACGGCAATGATGAAGGGAAAGCCGAATTTTTCCACATAGGCGGTATTGAGCGCCGTAAAGCGCGCATGTTCTTGCGCCGAAAGCCGGTCAAGACCAGCACCCGCCTGTTCCTTGCGGCTGTCCTCGGTCAGGCCACCGGCAATCGCCAGCTTGCCCGCCAGATCGGGATGGGCGTTGAGGATACCGAGACGCTCTTCATGCGAAGCGGCCCGAAACACGGTGACCAGCGCGCCGTGCACGCTGTCTGCCGTCAGCGGCTCGACCATCGACCCGGCATCAAAGGCGCGCTCGGCAATGAAGGGTGAATGCTCGAACACCCCGCCATAGGTGGCGACAAAAGAAGCCTTGTCCATGCTCAGATCGTCTCCGGCTTGTGATGCTCATGCCAGTGGCGGGCAATCTCGATGCGCTGCGGGATCCAAACCTTGTCATGCGACAGCACATATTCGAGAAAGCGGCGCAGCGCCGCTATGCGACCCGCACGACCAACCAGACGGCAATGCAGGCCGATATTCATCATCTTCGGCGCGCCTTCCGCCCCTTCGCGGTAAAGCTCGTCAAAGCTGTCTTTCAGATAGTTGAAGAACTGGTCGCCCGCATTGAAGCCCTGCGGCGTGGCAAAGCGCATGTCGTTCGCTTCCAGCGTGTAAGGAATGATGAGGAACGGCTTCCCGTCGATCCCCTTGATCCAGTAGGGCAGATCATCGGCATAGCTATCCGAGGAATACAGGAAGCCCTCTTCCTGCGTCAGCTTCAACGTATTGATCGAAGGCTTGCCCTGATAAAGGCCCTGCGGGCGCTCACCCGTCAGTTCCGTGTGAAGGCGCACCGCCTCGCGAATATGCTTGCGCTCTTCCTCTTCGGAAAAATCCTTGTATTCCAGCCAGCGATAACCGTGGCTGGCAATCTCCCAGCCCGCTTCCTTCATAGCCGCAACGGCTTCCGGGTTGCGCGCCATGGCGAGCGTCACGCCATAGACCGTGACGGGAACCTTGAGGCCGGTAAAAAGCCGCCACAGCCGCCAGAAGCCGGAACGAGAGCCGTATTCGTAGATCGATTCCATGTTCATGTTGCGCTGACCGGGCCAGGGCGCAGCCCCGACAATTTCCGACAACAGGCACTCGGAAGCCGGATCGCCATCGAGGATGGAGCTTTCGCCGCCCTCCTCGTAATTGATCACGAACTGCACGGCGATGTTCGCGCCGCCCGGCCATTTCGGGTCTGGCGCGTGGCGTCCATAACCAACAAGATCGCGGGGATAGGCTTCGGATACCATGAAAACGGACCTCGCATGAAAGCGGATACTGAAGGCGGGCATCGGCCTGCTGTACACAAACCGAAACATGATTGAAGACAATATAGAGGAACGAAGCGCCCCCGCAAGAGCGTCTTCAGGCCTCTGCCCCATCAAGATTGCGCCAGTTCAGGGCCTTCGGGCAAGGGCAATATGGCTTTCCGGCAGAAAGCTTTCCGGCACGTCCGGCGCTTTGCCTTCAACGGCAGCAAGTGCCGCTTTGGCAAGCAGATGCGCAATGCCGAAACTCACTTTGAAACCACCCGCCAGCGCGATGATTCGCGGATGATCGGGAAGCGGCCCCACCAGAGGATCGCGGCCAATGGCCTTGGGGCGAAGCCCGGCCCAGCGTTCGATCACCGGCGCGTCGGCAAGGGCGGGAACGATGCTGCGGGCCTTGTCGATCAGCGCATCCAGCTGTCCATCACAGGCAAAGGCATCGGCAAACTGATCCTCACTGGTCGAGCCGATGGCCACATGGCCGTTTTCATGGACGATGACATAAAGCCCGCCGAAGAACAGCACCGGAAAGGCCGGATCAAGATCAGCAGCCAGCAGCGCCGATTGCCCTTTGACCGGCTGGCCAAGCGGCTTTTCAAGCGGACCGACAATCTCCGCCAGCGCGCCAAAGGCCCGATGCCCGGAGGCGACCAGCGCATGAGCGAACCGCACCCGTTCGCCATCGGACAGAAGCGCCTCGCCCGCATGGTCATCCAGACGGATGACGCCGGTGTCTTCCAGAAGCGTCACATTCGGTTGCTGGCGAAGCCATGCGGCCAGAAGCGCCGTCACCCGGCGCGGCGAGGCCCGGGCCGCCAGCGTATCGAACACGAAGCCGCAAGCCCCGGTTTCCGGCGCAACAAAGCCATCGACCGGCGGGCGATCCAGCACATGCCAGTGAAACCGTCCGCCCTGAACCTGCCAGGCCGCCTCAGCATCGGCCGAGTGGCGAAGCGCAATGTCGCGCAGATGCGGCTTGGGCAGCGGCACCAGCCGCCCGGTGCGGCGATAGCCCGCCGAAAGCCCGGTTGCAGCTTCCAGCGCCACAACCTCATGCTCCAGTGAAACGAGAGCATCGAACTGAAACTGCTTCTTTTGATTCCATTTGTCGGGCATATGCGGCATCAGCGCGCCGACAAGACCGAAGCTTGCCCCCTGCCCGATCCGCCCGGCATCGGCCAGAAGAACCTTCGCCCCGCGCCTTGCCGCCTCGACTGCCCCCCAAAGACCGAGCACACCGCCACCGACCACCAGCACATCATAGGACGGCAGGCATTGACCGGCGGCCTGCACGCGATTATCGGCAAGGGTCATGAGCACTCGGTTCCCGGAACATCCATCCACAACGGACGATCTCGCCCTCGAATGGTTCGATGGCGATATGCCCTATTCCTCCCGTTTTGGCGATCACTTTTATTGTCGCGCCGACGGGCGGCTGGAATGCGCCTATGTCTTCATCAGTGGAAATGGTCTGCCCGCGCGCTGGCAGAAAGACGGGCTATTTAGGATCGGCGAACTGGGTTTCGGCACCGGGCTGAATGTCTGCGAGACATGGCGTCAGTGGAAAGAAACCCGCCGTCCCGGTGGCCACCTCCACATCACCTCCTTCGAGCTTTATCCGATGAGCGCCGAAGACATCGCCAAGGCGCTGTCCCGCTGGCCGGAGATCGAAGCGGAGCGGCTGGCACTCAGCGCCGCATGGCCCGAACAGCCACAAGGAACGGTAACGCTCCACCTCGACGCGCAAACCACGCTGACGGTCATGTGCGCCGCCGCCATCGACAGCCTTGCCGCCATCGAAACGGCGTTTGACGCCTTTTATCTCGATGGGTTCGCCCCATCACGCAATCCGGATATGTGGTCGGAAGAGTTGATGCGGCTGGTCTTTGCCCGCACGGTGGAAGGCGGCACTTTCGCCACCTATGCTGCCGCCGGTTTCGTGCGCCGCAATCTTGCTGCCGCCGGTTTTGCCGTGGAACGCCCGCCGGGCTTTGCCGGCAAGCGCGAAATGCTGCGCGGCACGAAACCCGTCGTCAGCCTATAGGTTTTCGCTCAATCCGTCGCTGGATGCGCCCGCGTCGGGTTTCAGCCAGCGCTTGATCTTGGCCTCCAGCAGCTCCGGGCTGATCGGCTTGGCGAGATAGTCATCCATGCCGCTTTCTAAGCAAAGATCGCGATCCCGGTCGAGCGCATGAGCGGTCACACCGACAATCGGCACGCGCCGCCCGCTTCCGTCCCCCGCCTCGATCTCCCGGATCAGCTGCGTGGCCTGATGGCCGTTCATCACCGGCATCGACACATCCATGAGGATGATCGACGGTGACGCGGTTCGCCACACTTCCACCGCCTCCTTGCCGTTCTGTACCAACCGGAAGGAATAATTCGTGCCCTGCAGGATCTGGGTGAAAACGATCTGGTTCACCTCATTGTCTTCCGCGACCAGAATATCGAGCCCCTGAACGCCGGGACGTGGCGGCGCCTTTTCGCTGCGCGGCGCAACGACCGGGCTTGCGGGCGAAGGCTGCGGGATGGAAACGACAGCATCCGCCGCGTCAACACCTTCACCGCGTCGCAACTGGGCCGCCCGCACCACGTCAATCACCGTGTTGCGAAGCAGATCGGCGCGTGGCGGCTTCATCAGATGCGCCCGCACATTGAGCGCCGCAAACAGGCTTTCACCGCCAGCCGATTCCATCGACGTCAAAAAGACGACCGGAATATCGGCATAAAGCAGATCGTCGCGCATATGCTGGGCAATGGCCGCCGCCTGCCCGTCGGTCATCGGATAATCGATCAGCACCGCATCGATCTGCAATCCGGCTTCCGCAGCCGCGCCGAGAACCGCAAGGCCCTCCTCGCCGTTGGCACAGGCACAGGCATCAAAGCCCCAGCCCGTCAGCAGGTCTTCGAGAATGCCGCGGCTGATCGCATTGTCATCGATTACCATCACCCGCGCACCCTGCACATTGGCGGGCAGGTTTCGCGGGGCCGCCCGCTCACCGGCAACAGCAAAGGGCAGCATGACGCGGAAGACCGAGCCCTCGCCCGGCGTGCTGGCAACGGCAACCGTTCCGCCGAACAGGTCCACCAGACCGGCGGTGATCGACAGACCGAGACCGGAGCCTTCATGCCGCCGTGTATTGGAGGAATCGGCCTGCGAGAACTTATCGAAGATGTAGCGCAGCTTGTCATCGGCAATGCCGATGCCCGTATCTTCAATCTTCAGGGAAAGAACCTGCTGGCCATCGGCCCGCGCCTCGAACGAAAAGTCGATCAGCACATGGCCTTTTTCCGTGAACTTCACCGCATTGCCGACCAGATTGGTGACAATCTGGCGGAAGCGCCCGGCGTCCCCGATCACGATGGGCCGCTTGGCACCACTGCCGCGCACCATCAATTCGATATCTTTTTCAGACGCCCCCGCCGCCAGCAGCGTCGCCACATCCTCAATCGATTCCACCGGATCGAACGGCATGGTGCGCAGCTTCATCTGCCCGGCATCGATCTTCGAAAAATCGAGAATGTCGTTGATGATCGTCATCAGCGCGTTGCCGGATTTGACGATGACGTCGGTAAAGGTCTTCTGACGGGCATCGAGATCGGACTTGGCGAGCAGCTCGGCCATGCCCAGAACGCCATTCATCGGTGTGCGGATTTCGTGGCTCATATTGGCAAGGAACTCGGACTTCGCCTTGTCTGCCGCCTCGGCCCGTTGCAAAAGCCGCGTCAGATCCTCCTCGCGCCGCTTCATCTCGGTCACATCGGTAAACACGGCAAGCCAATGGGCCGGACCGGAGAGATTGACTTCAAGCTGAATCCAGGTGCGCCCCGCAGCCAGGAAGGAGGACTGGATGGACCGCCCGGCGGCGATATTGTCTTCCCACACCTGTTTGACGCGCGCCGCCTCTTCCGGCGGCCCAAAGTCGCCGCGCTCGGCCATCATGGCAAACACATCACGCCAGGCGCATCCGGCCTGCAGGCTTTCCGCCGGCAGATGCAGCATCGCGCACACCGCCGCATTCGACATTTCAATGAAGCCGCCCCGCAGGATCAAAAGTCCCTGCGACATGACGCCGGTCGCCTCATGCATCAATTCGCCCAGCTGTTCGAGGGCCTCGCGGGCTTCATTGGCCTCACGCTCGCGCACGCGCACCGTTGTAATGTCGAAATTGGTCTGCAGGAATTTCCCGTTGGAAAGTGCGGTATTGTAAAGCAACAGCACCTTGCCATCATGGGTATGCACTTCGGTGGGGGCAACCGTGGCGGAACCGAAGGTGTCCAGTCGCCGTTGATAGAGCGCCTCGAAATCGTCACCGGCATCGAGATAGCGCCCTTCATCGAAATTGATGCGCACAAATTCCCGATAGGTCAGGCCGATCAACTCGCCGCGCCTGGCCGGCGACCAGGTCTGGATATAGGCTTCGTTGGCATAGGTAATGCGCAGGTTCTCATCGAGCAGCATCACCCCCACCGGCAGGCTTGCGAGGATCATCGCAAGCTCGGCCCGCAGCGTTTCGGCATGGTTCTGCGCTTCGAGAAGCCGGACTTCCCGGTCCTTCAACACAGACACATCGGTAATCGAACCGACCACGAACGGCTCTCCATCCGGGGCCTCGATGCGGCTGACGCGGGTAATGATGGGCAGAGAGACTTCCCCGTCAAACACCACCTCTTCCGATTTCTCGATGGGTTCGCCGGTCTTGATGACCTCACGGTTTTCGCGAACGAACTGCTCCCACGCATCGGGGAACATCTCCTTCTCGGTCTTGCCGATGAAGGTGGCGCGATCGCCGCCCAGAACCCGGCCATAGGCCTCGTTCGCATAGGTCATGCGGCCTTCGCCATCGCGCATGAAGACCGCAACCTGCAGACCTTCCAGAGCGGCCCGGTAGATTTCTGCCGTTCGGGCCTGTTCGCGCAGACGGATTTTCTGCTCAAACGAGCGCGTCGCATCGCTGCACACCAAGAGGATGCCGTCATCGGGCAAGCGCCGACCGTTCATGCGCACAAAGCGCCCGCTGACCAGTTGATCGACCGTCTCGGACCCTTCACGGTCAATTTCCGAGAGCCGCCCGCCAATCCACATCTCCCGCGCCAGCTTGGCAGCATTGCGTGAATCGGTCGACGACAGCGTCTCGTAAATCGCCCCAAACATGGCGAGGATATCGAGCCCCGGACGCACGGCCACCGGCAGCTCATCGTAAAGAGCACGGAACGTCTCGTTGCAGCTCACCAGAACCCCGCCCTCATCGAAGGCGGCCACCCCGATTTCAGCCAGATCAAACACCTGCGACACGACCCGGCTTTCGAGCAGGCTGACATCGGGAATGAAATCGAGATCGTCGGGCAGCGAAACCGGGTGGCTTTCCGCAACCTCCTCCACCCGCTCCATCACGCCGAAAACGTAAAAGCGTTCATCATCCGTGATGAAGCGCTCAAGATCGATCAGGTGAC
Source organism: Pseudomonadota bacterium (assembly GCA_020161665.1). Lineage (GTDB taxonomy): Bacteria > Pseudomonadota > Alphaproteobacteria > Rhizobiales > Rhizobiaceae > Ectorhizobium. The sequence continues at coordinate 95,113 of JAIUPA010000033.1, forward strand.
GGCGCAGCCCCTTGCGTTCACTGACCGGCACGCTCTCTTCAGAGCCGAACACGATGACGCGGCGCTCGCGGTCCTCCCGCGTCCCCTCATCCGGGTCGTCATACAATTCACTGGAAACGTGCCCCGGAAAGTCTTCTACGGGAAGGCCGAAGAACCGGGCATAGGCGGCATTGACCGCAACATAGCGAAGCTGGCTGTCTTTCACGAAAGCAGGCAGGGCCAAGTCGGCGATCCGGGCACAGACCACCTCCAGCAATTCATTTTCCGTGCGGTTTGTCCCGTCCACTGCACCGCCTTTTGACAAGGGACAATCCGACAGAATCGCCCCGACGCAACTGTTAAACTTTATTTACCATAACGGCTGGCGGGTCCTGCGCAATAACAGCAGGCTATGGGAACAGAAAACTCCCCTGTTTTTCTGCCCGTCAAAGCGCTCAAAGAACAGGTTATGGCGTGAAAGCACGCGCCGAAACGCCGCATCTTGCCCGGAAAGCTTGCACTGGACGCCCAAAGACGCCAAAAGCAAAACCATGTCGGTTGTGTCCGTTTTCGGTCCAGCCTCACGTTCAATTCCGGGATTCACAAAGATCGGCCATGAGCGAAGAAACCATCACCCTGTTTGAAGCGATTGGCGGCGAGCCGACGGTTCGCAAGCTGACCGACCGCTTCTATGAACTGATGAAGACCGACCCGGCAGGGGCGGCATCACTCGCCGTTCATCCGCCGGATCTCACCAACGCACGCGACCGCCTTTATGATTACCTTCTGGGTTATCTGGGCGGACCGCCGGTCTATGTCGAAAAATACGGTCACCCGATGCTGCGCCGTCGCCACATGATGGCGGAGATCGGCCCTGAGGAGCGCGAATCCTGGCTGGCCTGCTTCCGCATTGCGCTGGATGAAACGGTGACCAACCCGACGCTCAACGAAATCATCTGGCAGCCGGTCAAGCAGCTCGCGCACCACATGCAGAACAAGGAATAGACATGGCGGTTTGCGAGAAGATTTCGCGGTTTACCCTGTTCATGGCAGGCATCATCGGCGCCACGGGCATCGGCCTTGCTGCCGCTGCGAACCATCTGGAAGATCCGCGCACCTTTTCCGCCGCCGCTACCGTGTGTCTGGCCAATGCCCCGGCCCTTCTGGCGCTCTCGGCGTTGCGCAACACGCTGCGCGCCGCGCCGCTTGCCGCTCTTGTCATCACCCTTGGCGTGGTGATCTTCACCGGCGATCTCCTGCTACGCCATTTTTACGGCATGCGCCTGTTTCCGCTGGCGGCCCCGACCGGCGGCATCACGTTGATCATCGGTTGGCTGATCATCGCGGCAAGCGCCCTGCTACCCAAACCGCAAGCCTGAATTCAGTCCTCGGCACGCGCCCGCTCATTCATGGTCTGAAGGGCGCGCTCAAGGCTCGACTTCGAACCATTGCGCAACGGTACGAAGGTCTTGCCGAACTTCTTGCAGCCGCTTTTGACGCGCAGGCACGCGTCATGGCTGATGCAATCGATAGGGCAAAAGACACAATCAACCGACGGCAAAACCGTATCGATGCGCGAGACCGCCTCGCGCAATCCCCCGTCATGATGGATCAGTTCCGCACCGAAATCGCTGGCAATCTGACGCAGATGCGCCACCTGACAATCGCGTCCCCCAACATAGAGGAAACTACGCCCATCAACGCCCTGCGGCCCAGCGGGCGGAGCGCTTGGTTGCGCGCGTCCCGAACCGGCCTTCGCGCCCTTGCCCTTCGATTTCTTCGCCATGTCAACCTCGTGGTCGTGGATGCTGCCTGTGCCGTTCAAGACCCGGCGCCTCGGATCAATCGAGGCGCACCATATTTAAGTGGAGTTTTTAAGTAAAGTATAAACAGGAGTTTTTTAGTCATCATTTTAAGCGCCTCCGACACCGCGAAACATCCCGTTGAAACCGTTGATTCAGACTATCAGAGCCTTGAATCAACGCATGGAATGCCCACGCTAATAAATTGAATAAACGGGATTATTTTCCTCCACCGCCCTTCCGGCAAGGCAATGCGTTTCGCATCGGTTGATTTTGAAATTTTACCAGTTGATAAAAATTTCACGCGTGTTACCGTTTCGTCAGTTGTTCACATAAAAGAGGGAACGTCGATGGAACGACTGCATACCGGACCGGCGGGTGGGAGACTTGACCCAGCCGAATACGAATCCAATTTCTCCGATCTCCATCCGCGCTTCGGCAAGCATGAGGCGCTGGTTGCATCCGACCGCTGTTATTTCTGTCACGACGCGCCGTGCATGACGGCCTGTCCCACCTCCATCGATATTCCGCTGTTCATTCGGCAGATATCGACGGGCAATGAAATTCCGGCAGCCAAGACCATTCTGGAGCAGAACATTTTCGGCGGCATGTGCGCCCGCGTCTGTCCCACCGAAACGCTGTGCGAACAGGCTTGCGTGCGCAACACGGCTGAAGAAAAGCCGGTCGACATTGGCCGCCTGCAGCGTTTTGCAACGGACGCCGCCATGGATGCCGGCCGCCAGTTCTTCAAGCGAGCCGCCCCCACAGGCAAGAGAGTCGCCGTTGTTGGTGCCGGTCCTGCCGGCCTCGCCTGCGCCCATCGTCTGGCCCTCAAGGGGCATGACGTGACCGTCTTCGACGCCCGCGAAAAGGCAGGTGGTCTCAACGAATACGGCCTTGCCACCTACAAGGCATCGGACAATTTCGCCGCCCGCGAAATCGCCTACATCCTCGAAATCGGCGGGATTACCATAGCCGCAGGCAAGTCGCTTGGCGTCGATTTCACGCTGGAAAGCCTGCGCGCTGATTATGACGCCGTGTTCCTCGGCATCGGCCTTGCCGATACCAACGCGCTCGGCATCGAGGGCGAGGAGCTGGCTGGCGTCGAGGATGCGGTCGATTTCATCGCCGGTCTGCGCCAAGCATCCAACAAGGCCGATGTGCCGGTCGGTCGCCGCGTTGTGGTGCTCGGCGGTGGCATGACGGCTGTGGACGCCGCCATCCAGTCAAAGCTGCTCGGCGCGGAAGACGTGACGATCTGTTATCGCCGCGGTCAGGCGGAGATGAACGCCTCCGAATTCGAGCAGGAACTGGCCGCGTCCAAGGGCGTGTTCATTCGCCACTGGATGAAGCCGAAGACGATCATCGGCGACAATGGCAAGGTGGTCGGCATCGAGATGGAATACACCGAAATGCGCGATGGCCGTCTCGTCGGCACCGGCGAAAGCGGCCTCATCCCCGCCGATCACGTGCTGAAGGCCATCGGCCAGAAGCTCGTTCCGGCAGGCCTTGAAGGTCTGGCGCTTGAAGCTGGCCGCATCGTCGCTGACGAAACCGGCAAGACATCCATGCCCAAGGTCTGGGCGGGCGGCGACTGCGTGGCCGCTGGCGAAGACCTCACCGTGACGGCTGTCGCCCAAGGACGTGACGCCGCCGAATCCATCCACTGCGCATTGACGGGAGTGTGAAGCATGGCTGATCTGCGCACCGATTTTGTGGGCATTAAATCGCCCAACCCGTTCTGGCTGGCCTCCGCGCCGCCCACTGACAAGGCCTATAACGTCGAGCGCGCCTTCAAGGCGGGCTGGGGCGGCGTGGTCTGGAAAACGCTGGGCGAAGCGGGTCCGCCGGTCGTCAACGTCAACGGCCCGCGCTACGGCGCGATCTGGGGGGCCGACCGCCGCCTGCTCGGCCTCAACAACATCGAACTGATCACCGACCGTCCGCTTGAAGTGAACCTGCAGGAAATGAAGCAGGTCAAGATGAACTGGCCGGACCGCGCCCTCGTCGCCTCCATCATGGTGCCGTGCAACGAGGAAAGCTGGAAGGCCATTCTGCCGCTCGTTGAAGAAACGGGCGCTGATGGCATCGAACTGAACTTCGGCTGTCCGCACGGCATGAGCGAACGCGGCATGGGGGCGGCGGTCGGTCAGGTGCCGGAATATATCGAAATGGTTGTGCGCTGGTGCAAGCAGTACACGCGTATGCCGGTGATCACCAAGCTGACGCCGAACATCACCGATATTCGCCACCCGGCCCGGGCCGCCAAGCGCGGCGGCACCGATGCCGTTTCGCTGATCAACACCATCAATTCCATCGTTTCAGTCGATCTCGACAACTTCAGCCCACAGCCGATGATTGACGGCAAGGGCACGCATGGCGGCTATTGCGGCCCTGCGGTGAAGCCGATTGCGCTGAACATGGTCGCCGAAATCGCTCGCGATCCGGAAACCTATGGCCTGCCGATCTCCGGCATCGGTGGCGTTACCACCTGGCGCGATGCGGCCGAATTCCTGACGCTCGGCGCGGGAACGGTGCAGGTCTGCACCGCCGCCATGACCTACGGCTTCAAGATCGTACAGGAAATGATCACCGGCCTCGAAGCCTGGATGGACGAAAAGGGCTATGCCTCGCTGTCCGATTTCCAGGGTCGCGCCGTGCCGAACGTCACGGACTGGAAGTACCTCAACCTCAACCACATCACCAAGGCGCATATCGATCAGGATGCCTGCATCAAGTGCGGTCGTTGCCATATCGCCTGCGAGGACACCTCGCATCAGGCGATCACGGAGATGGTGGATGGCGTGCGCCATTTCGAGGTGAAGGAAGAGGAATGCGTCGGCTGCAATCTCTGCGTCAACGTCTGCCCGGTCGAGAACTGCATCACCATGGTGCCGCTCGAAACCGGCATGATGGATGAGCGCACCGGCAAGCCGGTCAGCCCGGATTACGCCAACTGGACGACGCACCCGAACAACCCGTCGGCCCAGCAGGCTGCCGAGTAAATCACGACAAAAGGCCCGGTTCTGCCGGGCCTTTTCGCGAATGACACGCCCTGCCGCGCATCCTTTTGGCGGAACGGTTCTCAAGTCCCCCTTCTCCCCGCCTGCGGGGAGAAGGTCGCGGCAGCGGGATGAGGGGCGCAAACATCGAGCGAATTCAAATTCGTGGACGGTTTTACCCGTGGCTTTGCCCCTCACCCCAACCCTCTCCCCGCAAACGGGGCGAGGGAGTAAGGAGGCTGGCATTTGCCGCAACCATCAATGTGAGGACTTTATCAGCCCCCTGAGGCCCGGTTCTACCGGGCCTTTTCACATCACCACGATTGAAGAGCGCGCAGCGTCGCCGTTTTCTTGAAAACATGGCCGTCCATGCGCGCCAGAAGCCGGTCGAGCAGCGCCACGGCCTCCCCGACCGCCGGACCCTTGTTGAGCATCACGCATTCGGCCCGTGCCGCCATCGCCGCGTCGGTCATTTCGCCGCGTGACGGCAATCCATCCTTGACCAGATCTTCCAGAACCTGCGTTGCCCAGATGGCGGGAACGCCCGCCGCCTCGCAGATCCACAGGATTTCCTCCTGCATTTCCGCGACCCGCTCGAAACCGATTTCCGCCGCCAGATCCCCGCGCGCGATCATCACACCAAAAGGTCGCCCGCCCCGCGTCGCCCGCTCAATCAGAACCGGCAGATTGCGCACGGCGCGCGGCTGCTCGATCTTGGCAATCAGGCCCAGCGGACGTTGACGCTCCCCATGGCGCGCCAGCGCCTCATCCAGAAGATCGATGTCTTCCGGACGACTGACGAAGGAATAGCCAAGCATGTCGGCGCATTCCAGAACGGCGGCAAGATCGGCATCGTCCTTGACGGTCAGCGGCGACAGGTCCAGCTCGGTATCGGGAAGGTTCAACCCCTTCTCGGCCTTGAGCTTTGCCCCACCAGCCTTCGTGTGGATCACCCGCAGCACCGCCTCATGGCCTGCCGTGCTTTCCACCACCCCTTCCAGCTTGCCATCGTCGTAGCGAACCCGGTCCCCGACCGAAAGACGGGTAACGATTTCCGATAGGGAGACCGCCGCCGAAAACGGCACATCCTCATCCGGGCGGGGTTTGCCGTCCGCCACAAGGCGAATGCGGTCGCCCACCTCAATGCGCCCCTTGCGAAAGGCCTCCACCACGCCGGTGCGGATTTTCGGTCCGGCAATGTCCATCAACACGCGAATGTCACGGCCAACCGCCTGCCCGGCAGCGCGCACATGGTTCGCCATCTTGCGCCATTGATCGGCATCGTCATGCGCGCAGTTGATGCGCGCGCAATCCATGCCGCTTTGGGCAAGATCAAGAATGAAAGCCGCATCCTCGGCGGCTTCGCCCGGAAGCGTCACCATGATACGACCGCGCCGATGTTCGGCGGGCGCACCGAAAAGCCGGTCCGTTGCCTCCGCAAGTCGGGTCTCGCCTGCGAAATAGGTCGAGGCATCCGGCACCGCATAGGGGCTGATGCGCCCGCTCAAAGCACCAAGCGCGCCCAGAACGGCATCGAGCGTGGGCAGAACGCGGCTTTCCATGCGCCCCAGCGATGAAAGACCAAGCGGCATAAGCTGCCGCTGCACGCCGCGCAGATCCCGGTGGCGAAGGGCAAGATAATGGCCAAGATTGGCGACCCCCGGCCCCACCTCGGCGAGCCCCGAAAACATGGACTCCTCGCTGGCGGCGGCGCGCAACAGAAGAACCTCATCCATCAAGGCCCCGACATCGATGTGGCCTGAAACGCGCATGTCCATCTGATCACTCCAATCCGTCAAACTGCTGAAGGCTAGACCCTGCGTGTTACACCCGCATGAAATCACCAAAGAGTTTGGAGCAGGCGTACCGCAGGCCCCGCTTGGCCGCTTTTCGCATGGTGGTCGCGGTGCTAAGGATCGCCCTTCCTCAGACAAATCAGGTCCGCCCCTTGTCCTCCAGCAGTCGAGAAGCCCCGGCGGGGCAGCACAACACCTATGCCCATGGCCGTGAAAAGCTGCTCGCCCATCTGGCCATGCTGTTGTTTGCTGCCCTGATTTCCGGCTCCTTCTCCTTCGGCAGCCTCGCCGCCCGCGAAATGGCCGCAGCGCCCTTGATGTTCATCCGCTACATCGTCACCATCATCGTGATGGGCCTGACCACCTTCGTGATCCTGCGCCAGCCGTTGAAAATGCCCGAGCGCCCCTGGCGCTTCCTCGTTCTCGGCCTGCTGCTCGCCATCTACATGTTCACGATGTTCAAGGCGCTGGAGTTTACCAGCCCCGTGCAGACCGGCGCCGTTTTCACGCTGATGCCGCTGATCAGCGCCGTCTTCGCCTTTTTCCTGCTCGGCCAGAAAACCCGCCCCGGTGTGCTGATTTCATTGATCGTTGCCGCCGCCGGTGCCATCTGGGTGATTTTCCATGGCGATCTTTCCGCCATCCTCGGCTTTGATGTCGGTCGCGGCGAACTGATCTTCTTCATCGGCGTCGTTGGCCACGCACTTTATGTGCCGCTCATCCGCCTGTTCGACCGCAAGGAACACCCCGTCACCTTCGGCTTCTGGGTGGCGGTCGGCACCTGTTTCTGGTTGATGTTACCGGCCTTGCCTGAGCTTCCGGGCATAGACCTTGCACGCCTCAGCCTGCAATTCTGGATGATCGTCGCCTATATCGCCATCGTCACGACCATGGGCACCTTCCTGCTTCTGCAGTTTGCCTCCATGCGCCTGCCCGCCTCAAAAGTGCTGGGATACGGTTATCTGACGCCCACCTCGATCATCATCCTCGAAGCCCTGATCGGCAATGGCTGGACCACCCTTTCGGTGGCGCTGGGCGCGGCCGTCACCGCACTCGGCCTCATCATCATGGCACTTCTGCCGGACTGAATTTCAAGCCTCCGGCTTGGGCGGCAAAAGTCCGTGCATGAAAAGCTGCTCCAGGAAGCGGGCCGCATCGTCAAAACGCCCCTCGCCCGAATAGCGTTGGCCCAGCACCGCCTTCACCTGCACATCGAAATCGGCGTAATGCTGCGTCGTCGCCCAGATCGAGAAGATCAGGTGATAAGGATCGCACTTGACGATCTTGCCCGCCTTCTGCCAGGCGCGGATAACCTTGGCCTTCTCGTCAACCAGATCCTTGAGCGGCCCCGTCAGCTCGTCCATGATATAGGGCGCGCCCTGCAGCACTTCGTTGGCGAATAGTCGGCTTTCGCGGGGAAAATCGCGCGCCATTTCCAGCTTGCGGCGAATGTAGGAGCGGATTTCCGCCTCCGGATTGCCGTTGTCATCAAAGGCGCGCAGCGGATCGAGCCAGGTATCGAGAACCCGCTCCATCAGCACCCGGTGGATCGCCTCCTTGGTGCGAAAATAATAGAGCAGATTGGGCTTCGACATGCCCGCCACTTCGGCGATCTGGTCGATGGTCGTGCCGCGAAACCCGTGGGTTGAAAACACCTCGAGAGCAGCGTCGAGAATCTGGACTTCCTTCTCTTCCTGAATACGGGTGCGCCGTTGGGTTTTTGCCGCTCTGGGATCGCTCATCGTGCCTGCCAAATCCTCTTTTGAATCAAGTTTATCACGCAAATCTGCGCAAAAAGTCAACTTCGCTCTTTTTTTGGGCAATTGCCGTTCATTTTAGCGCGGATTCTTGTGTTTTCCGTCTTGAGTGCAAACAGGGAAAGAGTAATGTTTACCAATCGGTCAAATATCCGGCAAAGGGAATCTTCGGCGACAGTCCGTCTCCCTTTCCGCGACAAGACCGGCCAGAAGAGGCCGCCCGACCAAAAGGCTCCTTGCCCTGTTTGGTCGTGACGGCCCGTATGAACAAGGGAACAAGGATTATGGCTGCAAACATGGCCGCACCGGGCGAAAACCTGCGCATCAACGGCGACCGCCTCTGGGATTCACTGATGGACATGGCGAAGATTGGCCCCGGCATTGCCGGCGGCAACAATCGCCAGACGCTGACCGATGCCGACGCTGAAGGCCGCGCGCTTTTCAAGAGCTGGTGCGACGCTGCGGGCATGACGATGGGCGTCGACAAGATGGGCACCATGTTTGCCACCCGCCCCGGCACCGATCCGGACGCGCTTCCGGTCTATGTCGGCAGCCACCTCGATACGCAGCCGACCGGCGGCAAGTATGATGGCGTTCTGGGCGTGCTTGCAGCGCTTGAAGTGGTGCGTTCGATGAACGACCTCGGCATCAAGACGAAGCACCCGATCGTCGTCACCAACTGGGCCAACGAGGAAGGCGCACGCTTTGCGCCCGCCATGCTGGCATCCGGCGTCTTCGCTGGCGTTCACTCCCTTGATTATGCCTATGGCCGCAAGGACCCCGAAGGCCTGACCTATGGCGACGAGCTGAAGCGCATCGGCTGGCAGGGGGATGAAGAAGTCGGCGCGCGCAAGATGCACGCCTATTTTGAATACCACATCGAACAAGGTCCGATTCTGGAAGCGGAAGACAAGCAGATCGGCGTTGTCACCCACTGTCAGGGCCTCTGGTGGCTGGAATTCACGCTGACCGGCAAGGAAGCGCATACCGGCTCGACCCCGATGCTGATGCGCGTCAATGCCGGTCTTGCCATGAGCCGCATTATCGAAATGGTGCAGTCCGTCGCCATGGGCGAGCAGCCGGGTGCAGTCGGCGGCGTCGGTCAGGTGTTCTTCTCGCCGAACTCGCGAAACGTGCTGCCGGGAACCGTCACCTTCACGGTTGATATTCGCTCGCCGGAACAGGCCAAGCTTGACCGGATGCGCGCCAAAATCGAAGCCGAAGCGGCCAAAATCTGCGCCGAACTCGGCGTCGGCTGCGCGGTTGAAGCGGTCGGCCATTTTGATCCGGTAACGTTTGATCCGATCCTCGTCGGGCGGGTGCGTGCTGCCGCCGAAAAGCTCGGCCTCAGCCACATGAACATCATTTCTGGTGCGGGCCATGATGCCTGCTGGGCTGCCAAGGTGGCACCCGCCACCATGATCATGTGCCCCTGCGTGGATGGCCTTTCGCACAACGAGGCGGAAGACATCTCCAAGGAATGGGCCGCCAGCGGCTGCGACGTGCTCTTCCACGCCGTCGTCGAAACGGCGGAAATCGTGGCGTAACCATGGGCACGTTGGCACACGCCCCCTCATCCGGCCCTTTGGGCCACCTTCTCCCCGCCGGGGAGAAGGTTGGGTGTGCCATGTCGCCTGCGTCCACCTTCATATCTTCTCTATCGCCCTTCTCCCCGGCGGGGAGAAGGTGCCGGCAGGCGGTTGAGGGGGCATTCATGACAAACGAACGGGTTGAAAAACGCCTCCCCGGCAAGACCAGAGCGGCACGGCATCTTCGTAAACTCGAAACAGCAGAAGAAAATCTTCTGTGGTCAGAACTTCGCAATCGTCAGCTGAACGGCCACAAGTTTACCCGACAGGTTCCTCTTGGAAACTACGTTGTGGATTTTCTATGCCGCGACCGAAAACTGGTCGTTGAAGCCGATGGTTTTCAACACGCCGATGCACCAACAGATACAGTTCGCACGCGCTGGCTGAACGAGAATGGTTACGCGGTACTGCGGTTCTGGAATCACGAAATCACGCGCGCCCGGCAGGAGGTTCTGGATACCATCCTTTGCGCTCTCACGGGTGAACTGAACAGCACATGCAAGACAACACGCTTCTTTCCGGCCTTTTCGGATGAAGCAGAAAACAACAGGGAACGGCAATTATGAGCACAGTCATCAAGGGCGGCACCGTCGTTACCGCCGACCTCTCCTACAAGGCGGATGTGAAGATCGAGGGCGGCAAGATCGTCGAGATCGGCCCCGACCTCAAGGGCGATGAAACCCTCGACGCAGCGGGCTGCTATGTCATGCCCGGCGGCATCGATCCGCATGTCCACCTCGAAATGCCCTTCATGGGCACCTATTCGGCGGATGATTTCGAAAGCGGCACGCGCGCCGGTCTCGTCGGCGGCACCACCATGGTGGTGGATTTCTGTCTGCCCGACCCCGGCCAGTCGCTGCTCGATGCGCTCAAGCGCTGGGACAACAAATCGACGCGCGCCAATTCCGACTACTCGTTCCACATGGCCATCACCTGGTGGGACAAGCAGGTGTTTGAGGAAATGGCCGTCGTGGCGCTCGAAAAGGGCATCAACTCGTTCAAGCACTTCATGGCCTACAAGGGCGCGCTGATGGTGAACGACGACGAGATGTTCGCCTCCTTCTCGCGCTGCGCCGAACTGGGCGCGACGCCCTTCGTCCATGCCGAAAACGGCGACATCGTTGCCACCATGCAGGAAAAACTGATGGCGGCGGGCAATAACGGCCCGGAAGCGCACGCCTATTCGCGCCCGCCGGAAGTGGAAGGTGAAGCCACCAACCGCGCCATCACCATTGCCGATATGGCCGGTTGCCCGGTCTATATCGTCCACACCTCCTGCGAACAGGCCCATGAAGCCATCCGCCGCGCGCGCCAGAAGGGCATGCGCGTCTATGGCGAGCCGTTGATCCAGCACCTGCTGCTCGATGACAGCGAATATGCCAACCCGGATTGGGATCATGCCGCTGCCCGCGTCATGTCGCCCCCCTTCCGCAACAAGCTGCATCAGGACAGCCTGTGGGCGGGCCTTCAGGCCGGCTCGCTCTCCTGCGTCGCCACCGACCATTGCTCGTTCACGGTCGAGCAGAAGCGCTATGGCGTCGGCGATTTCCGCAAGATCCCGAACGGCACCGGCGGCCTTGAAGACCGCATGCCGCTTTTGTGGACCTATGGCGTTGGCACGGGTCGCCTGACGATGAATGAATTCGTCGCTGTCACCTCTACCAACATCGCCAAGATCCTCAACATGTATCCGAGGAAGGGGGCGATCATGGTTGGTGCCGATGCCGATATCGTGGTGTGGGACCCGAACCGCGAGAAGACGATTTCCGCCAAGACCCAGCAGTCGCCGGTGGAATACAACGTCTTCGAAGGCAAGAAGGTGAAGGGTCTGCCGCGCTTCACGCTAACCCGTGGCTACGTCGCCATCGAGGAATCGACGGTGAAGACGAAGGAAGGCCACGGCCAGTTCGTCGCCCGCGAACCGAACGGCGCGGTCAACAAGGCCCTGTCCAGCTGGAAGGAAATCGTCGCCCCCCGCAAGGTGGAGCGCACCGGCATTCCCGCCAGCGGGGTTTGAGGATTGGCGAAACAACGCTTCAACAACATTCGTCGCAGCCAGACGTGACTGCGACGAATTGATGTGCAGGATAAATTGCACAATCACATAAAGTGACGAAAAGTCCGGGGAACTGAAAGTAATCAGCAATGAATGAAAACAGGATGGCCGTCGTTTCGGCCCGGGATCTGAGCCTGACGTTTGAGACCAATGACGGTCCGGTCCATGCGCTTTCGAACGTCAATCTCGATGTGCGCAAGGGCGATTTCGTCTCCTTCATCGGCCCGTCCGGCTGCGGAAAGACGACGTTTCTGCGTGTGATTGCCGATCTGGAGCAGCATACGGCAGGCACGATCGAGGTGAACGGAACAACGCCGGAAAATGCCCGCAAAGACCGCGCTTACGGCTATGTCTTTCAGGCGGCGGCCCTTTTTCCGTGGCGCACCATCGAGGACAACATCGCCCTTCCGCTGGAAATCATGAATTTCACCAAGGCGGAACGTCAGGAGCGCATCGAGCGCACGCTGAACCTCGTCAACCTCAACGGTTTCGGCAAGAAGTACCCCTGGCAACTGTCCGGCGGCATGCAGCAGCGCGCCTCGATTGCCCGCGCTCTGGCCTTTGATGCCGATCTTCTGCTGATGGACGAACCCTTTGGCGCGCTGGACGAAATCGTCCGCGACCACTTGAACGAACAGCTTCTGAAGCTCTGGGCTGCCACCGACAAGACTATCTGTTTCGTCACGCACTCGATCCCGGAAGCCGTCTATCTGTCGACGAAAATCGTCGTCATGTCGCCGCGCCCCGGTCGTGTGACCGATATCATCGACTGCAACCTGCCGCGCGAACGCCCGCTGGAAATTCGCGAAACGCCCGAGTTTCTGGAAATCGCCCAGCGCGTGCGCGAAGGCCTGAAGGCAGGGCACAGCTATGATGATTGAAGGTTTCCACGGTGTAGAATGGCCCCTCACCCCAACCCTCTCCCCGCTGGCGGGGAGAGGGGGAAGGAAGGCCGTGCAGCATATCCCTTCTCCCCGCTTGCGGGGAGAAGGTGGCGGCAGCCGGATGAGGGGCATGTCGCGAGTGACATGGCCGAGGAAGGCCGCGTCATGAAACAGCCGTCCTTCCTCAACGACCGTATCCTGCCCATTCTCACGGTTCTCGCCGCACTGATTGCCATCTGGTATCTCTGCGTCGTGTGGCTGAACGCCCCCTTCGTGCGCGATCAGGCCGCCCGTGCCGGAACCGAAATCGTCTTCACCGACCTCGTGAAGCAGACGATGAATGAGGAACGCCCCGTCCTCCCCGCCCCGCACCAGATTGTCACGGAACTGTGGAAGACCACGGTGACGATGCCGATCACCTCCAAGCGCAGCCTCGTCTATCATGCGTGGGTCACGATCTCGGCAACGCTCTCCGGCTTCGTCATCGGCGCGGCACTGGGCATGTTGCTCGCCATCGGCATCGTCCACAACCGCGCCATGGACAAGTCCATGATGCCCTGGGTCATTGCCAGCCAGACGATCCCGATTCTGGCCGTCGCCCCCATGATCATCGTGGTGCTGAACGCCGTCGGTATTTCGGGCCTTCTGCCCAAGGCGCTGATTTCGGCCTATCTCTCCTTCTTCCCGGTCGTCGTCGGCATGGTGAAGGGCTTGAGAAGCCCGGACAATCTGCTGCTGGACCTCATGCGCACCTATCACGCCAGCCCCTCGCAACTGTTCTGGAAGCTGCGCTGGCCCGCCTCGCTTCCCTTCCTCTTCACGTCGCTGAAGGTGGCGGTTGCCATTGCCCTTGTCGGCGCCATCGTCGGTGAACTGCCGACCGGGGCCGTGGCGGGGCTTGGCGCGCGCCTGCTCTCCGGCTCCTATTATGGCCAGACGATCCAGATCTGGGCCGCCCTCTTCATGGCAGCGGTCGTCGCGGCCCTCCTCGTATCGCTGGTGGGCGTTGCACACCGCATGGTGTTGAAACGGATGGGAGAAAAGGCATGAACGGCTGGCTTCTCTTTGCCTTCGGCTTTTGGGTTGCCGCCTGGGCTCTCAATGAAGCGCTGGTGCGCATCCGCACCCGCAATCTGGCGGCGCGCAAGACGATCAACTTCATCGTTCCGCTTCTCTTCGGCGTCACCCTGCTGGTCATCTGGGAAGGCGTGGTGAAGGGGTTTGAAATCCCCTCGATCCTGCTTCCGGCCCCCTCGGCCATCTGGGCGCGGTTGACCAGTTCGGTGCCCACGCTCTGGGCTGACTTCCAGCAGACCTTCATGAAGTCGGTGATCATCGGCTACATCATGGGCTGCGGGCTTGGCTTTGTGGCTGCGCTCTTCATTGACCGCTCGCCTTTCCTCAAGAAGGGCCTGCTGCCCATCGGGAACTTCGTTTCGGCCCTGCCGGTCGTCGGCGTGGCGCCGATCATGGTCATGTGGTTCGGCTTTGACTGGCCCTCGAAGGTCGCCGTGGTCGTCATCATGACCTTCTTCCCGATGCTGGTGAACACGGTGGAAGGCCTTGCCTCCTCCAGTTCCATGCAGCGCGACCTGATGCGCACCTATGCATCCGGCTGGGGCCAGACCCTGACGAAGTTGCGGCTTCCCGCCGCCATGCCTTTCATATTCAATGCGTTGAAGATCAATTCCACGCTGGCGCTGATCGGCGCCATCGTCGCCGAATTCTTCGGCACCCCGATTGTCGGCATGGGGTTCCGCATTTCCACGGAAGTGGGGCGGTCCAATGCGGATATGGTCTGGGCCGAAATCGCGGTTGCCGCGGTTGCTGGCTCGGTCTTTTACGGACTGGTGGCGCTCACTGAACGGGCCGTCACCTTCTGGCATCCGTCTGTCCGTGGTGGTCAGACGTAAAATGAAAGCAACAGAGGGAAACAGCATATGAAAAAAATGATTGCACTGTTGATGATGGCAAGCGCCCTGCCGATGATGGCCGCCTCTGCCGAAGCCGCCGACAAGGTGACGCTGCAGCTGAAGTGGGTCACGCAGGCCCAGTTCGCCGGTTATTACGTTGCCAAGGACAAGGGCTTCTATGAAGCTGAAGGCCTTGACGTGGACATCAAGCCGGGCGGTCCGGACATTGCCCCGGCACAGGTTATTGCAGGCGGTGGCGCTGACGTGATCATCGACTGGATGCCCTCGGCTCTGGCCGTGCGCGAAAAGGGCACGGCCCTCGTCAACATCGCCCAGCCGTTCAAGAAGTCCGGCATGATGCTGACCTGTCTGAAGGAAACCGGCATCAAGAAGCCGGAAGATTTCAAGGGCAAGACGCTGGGCGTCTGGTTCTTCGGCAACGAATATCCGTTCCTGTCGTGGATGGCCCACCTGAAGATCCCGACGACCGGCGGTGCCGATGGCGTGACGGTCTTGAAGCAGGGCTTCAACGTCGATCCGCTTCTTCAGAAGCAGGCCGCCTGCATCTCCACCATGACCTATAACGAATACTGGCAGGTCATCGATGCCGGCATCAAGGCCGACGATCTCGTGACCTTCAAGTATGAAGACGAAGGCGTCGCCACGCTCGAAGACGGTCTCTACGTGCTGGAAGACAAGCTCAAGGACGAAGCCTTCAAGGCCAAGATGGTCAAGTTCGTTCGCGCTTCCATGAAGGGCTGGAAGTGGGCTGAAGAGCATCCGGATGATGCCGCCGGTATCGTCCTCGAAAACGATGCATCGGGCGCCCAGACCGAAAAGCACCAGAAGCGCATGATGGGCGAAGTGGCCAAGCTGACCGCCGGTTCGGCTGGCGCTCTCGACCCGGCTGACTACGAGCGCACGGTCAAGACCCTGCTCGGCGGCGGTTCTGACCCGGTCATCACCAAGGCTCCGGAAGGTGCCTACACGCTCGACATCACCAACGAAGCCCTGAAGTAATCATCAGGCCTTAATGCAAAATGGCGCGCGGTCCCTTGGAAAAAGGGGCCGCGCGTTGTCGTTTCCAAAGCCTGCCACAACCCGGAAAATGCACATTCCCACCCGTGCTCGGTTGGCTAAAAGCGCTTTTAACGATAATGTGCGCTGCAAAATAGAACTGCCGCCAATCCACGCTCTGGTGAAATGCGTACTGCATTCCTATCTAGGCTACATCCCTAAGCGCGCCCGGCGGCGCCCATCATCGGAACTGATCATGCTTCGCAGACGTGCCCGCACTCTTGACGTTATCGCTGTGCTTACCCTTGGCCTTGTGCCGCTCTCCGCTACGGCGGAAGAAGCGCCTGCCACACAGGCCAACAGCCAGACGCTGCCCTCGATTGTCGTGGCACCCGTCGAAGAAAAGAACCTCGTCGATCTGGTGGTCGCCACCGGCACGATCAAGGCCGTTGAGGAAATCTATGTCCAGCCGCAGGTCGAAGGCCTACAGATTTCCACGCTGAGTGCCGATGTCGGCGATGAGGTGAAGGAAGGACAGGTGCTTGCCACGCTGTCGACCGATAGCCTCGTTCTGCAGAAGGGTCAGCTGGAGGCAAGCCGTGCCCAGAGCCTGGCAAGCGTTGCCCAGTTGCAGGCCCAGCTTCTCGAAGCCCGCGCCAGCGCCGATGAAGCGACCAGCCAGCGCAACCGCGCCGTAACGCTCAATGCCAAGGGCAGCGTGTCCACCGCCGCAGCGGAACAGGCCGATGCGGCTGCGAAAAGCGCGCTGGCCCGCCTGAAGGCGGCAGAACAGGGCATCATCGCCGCCGAGGCGGGCATCAAGGTCATCGATTCCCAGCTTGCCAATATCGAACTCAATCTGACACGCACCGAAATCAAGACACCGGCTTCCGGACTGATTGCCACGCGCAACGCCAAGGTGGGGGCAATTGCCAGCGCCTCGGGCCAGCCGCTCTTCACCCTCATCCGCGCCGGTGAGGTGGAACTG
This sequence comes from Pseudomonadota bacterium, assembly GCA_020161665.1. Taxonomy (GTDB): domain Bacteria; phylum Pseudomonadota; class Alphaproteobacteria; order Rhizobiales; family Rhizobiaceae; genus Ectorhizobium. The sequence continues at coordinate 111,896 of JAIUPA010000033.1, forward strand.
GTGGCCGATGTCACCGAAAGCGACATTCTGAAGATCAAGCCGGGTCAGAAGGCCACAATCCGCGTGGCCGGTGCCAGCGAACCGTTGACCGGCTCGGTGCGCCTCGTCTCCCCGACGGTTGACCAGACGACCCGCCTCGGCTCGGTGCGCATCTCCGTTGATGAAGACGCCAAGGCGCGCGCCGGCATGTACGGCAATGCCGAAATCGTTCTGGGCGAGGCCGCCGGTCTGGCGGTGCCGCTGTCGGCCATTACTGCCGACAAGGACGGCGTGATTGTCCGTGTCGTGCGCGATGGCACGGTCCATCAGGTCAAGATCGAGACCGGCATTCAGGACGGTGGTTTCATCGAGGTGAAGTCCGGCGTCGCCAAGGGCGATGAGGTTGTTGCCAAGGCCGGAGCCTTCGTGCGCAACGGCGATCACGTCAATCCGGTCAAGCAAGCACAAACCCAGTGACGGGAATCTGATCCATGAACTTTTCCGCCTGGTCGATCCGCAACCCGATTGCCCCGATCCTACTGTTCTTCATGCTGGTCTATCTCGGCGTGAAGTCGTTCTACAGCCTGCCGATCACCCGCTTCCCGAATATCGACGTGCCGGTCATTTCCGTGGTCGTCTCGCAAAGCGGCAGTGCGCCCGCCGAACTGGAATTGCAGGTCACCAAGGAAATCGAGGATGCCGTCGCATCGCTGACCGGCGTCGACGAAATCCAGTCGACGGTAACGGATGGCAATTCGCAGACCGCCGTTATCTTCCGCACGGAAATCAAGCCCGACGATGCGCTGAAGGATGTGAAGGATGCGGTAGACCGCATCCGCTCCAGCCTGCCAGCTGCCGCCGATGAGCCGATTGTCTCGAAGATCGATGTCGAAGGTCAGGCGATCCTGAGCTATGCCGTCTCCGCCCCGGATATGACGCTGGAAGAAGTTTCGTGGTTTGTGGACGATACCGTCAAGCGCGCCCTGCAGGGCAAGCCCGGCATCGGCAAGGTTGATCGCTATGGCGGCGTCGACCGCGAAGTGCGCGTCGAACTGAACCCCGACAAGCTGAACGCCTACGGCATTTCCGCCGCCGACGTGAACACGCAGCTTCGCGGCGTCAACACCGATGTCGGCTCGGGCCGTGGTCAGGTTGCGGGCGTTGAACAGTCGATCCGCACGCTCGGCGACAGCCGCAGCGTCACCGATCTGGCCAACACGACGATTGCCATCGGCAATGGCCGCTTCGTCAAGCTTGCCGAACTCGGCACCATCACCGACACCTATGAAGAGCCGAAATCCTTCTCGCGCTTCAATGGCGATCCGGTGGTGAGCTTTGCCATTTTCCGCTCCAAGGGGGCCAGTGAAGTCTCGGTGGCCGAAACCGTCAACGAGGCGCTGACCAAGCTCAAGGCCGAAAACCCGCATGTCTCCATCGAGAAGGTGGATGATGCGGTTTACTTCACCTACGGCAATTATGAATCGGCCCTGCACACGCTGATGGAAGGTGCCATTCTCGCCGTCATCGTGGTGTTCCTCTTCCTGCGCAACTGGCGCGCCACCCTGATTTCCGCCGTCGCCCTGCCGCTGTCAGCCATTCCGACGTTCTGGATCATGGAGAGCATGGGCTTCTCGCTCAATCTCGTGAGCTTCCTGGCGCTGACGCTCGCCACCGGCATTCTGGTGGACGACGCGATCGTGGAAATCGAAAATATCGCCCGTCACATCAAGATGGGCAAAACGCCCTACCGCGCGGCGCTCGATGCGGCTGATGAAATCGGTCTGGCGGTGATCGCCACCTCCTTCACCATCATCGCGGTCTTCGTCCCGGTCTCGTTCATGCCGGGTATTCCGGGCAAGTACTTCATCCAGTTTGGGCTGACGGTCGCCTTCTCCGTGTTCTTCTCGCTCATGGTGGCGCGCCTCATAACACCGCTGATGGCCGCCTATCTGATGCGTACCGAGGATGCGATGGACGAGCATCACGGTGAAGATGGCCCGTTGATGACGCGCTATCTGAACCTGATCCATCTGACGACGCGCTGGCGCTATACGACGCTTCTGGCCGCCATCGGCTTCCTTGTTGTTTCCGTCATGCTCATGCTCAGCATTCCCGGCAGCTTCCTGCCGCCGGAAGATGCGGGACGCATCACCCTTTCGGTTGAACTGCCGCCGAACGCCTCGCTGGAGGAGACCAGCCAGACGGCAGACGCCCTTTACCAGCGCCTTCACGATATTGATGGCGTGGAAACCGTCTTCGTGCTCGGCGGCTCATCGCCCAAGGGCGATCTGGAACTGCGCCGCGCCTCCGTGACGCTCAACCTCGTCAAGATCGATCATTCGCTGGTCAAGACGCTGGTGAACAAGGGTCTGGGCGGCTTGCCGCTGATTGGCCCCTATCTGCCGAAGGTCACCGACCATGGCCGTATTCGTCCGCAATGGGACATCGAGAAGGAGGTTTTCGCGCGCATTCACGACCTTCCCGATGTGCGCATCATCAAGCTCAACGACCGTGGCGAACGCGATCTCTCCTTCAACTTCCTCGGCAAGGACAATGTCACGCTGGCCAAGGCGACAGGGGATCTGGAAGCCGCCCTTCGCACGGTTCCCGAACTCGCCAATGTCAGCGCCGAAGGTGCCCTGCCCCGCCCGGAACTGCAGATCCATCCACGCAAGGACGAGGCCGCTCGTCTGGGTGTAACCCCGGCCCAGATTGCCCAGACGGTTCGCGTTGCCACGATTGGCGATACGGATGTGTCGCTGGCCAAGATCGCTCTGGATGGTCGCCTGATCCCGATCCGCGTGCAGGCCTCGCTGGACCTGCGCCGCGATCTCGCAGCCCTTCGCGCCATGAAGATCGCCACCTCCACCGGCACGCTTGTGCCGCTCTCCGCCGTGGCCGACATCGACTATGCGGAAGGCGTCAGCTCCATCAAGCGCAATGACCGCGCTCGCGTGATTTCCATCGGCGCCAGCCTGCCGCAGGGTGTAGCACTTGATCCGGCCACCGAAGCCTTCAAGAAGACCATCGACAAGGTGGGGCTGCCGGATGGCGTGCGCATTGCCGAAAGCGGTGACGCCAAAATTCAGGGCGAAATGGTCCAGAGCTTTGGCAATGCCATGATGATGGGCCTGCTTCTGGTGCTGATCGTGCTGATCCTGCTGTTCAAGGATGTGATCCAGCCCTTCACCATCCTGTTCTCCCTGCCGCTGGCCATTGGCGGCGTGGCGGCAGCGCTCTTCGTGACCAATTCAGCGCTCTCCATGCCGGTTCTCATCGGCATGCTGATGCTGATGGGCATCGTGACGAAAAACGCCATCCTGCTGATCGACTTTGCCATCGAGATGATCCGCGGTGGCATGGATCGCACATCGGCCCTCATCGAAGCCGGTCACAAGCGCGCCCGTCCGATCATCATGACCTCCATCGCCATGTCGGCGGGCATGCTGCCCTCCGCGCTTGGCGTCGGCGAAGGCGGCTCCTTCCGCGCCCCCATGGCCATTGCCGTGATGGGCGGCATTCTGGTCTCCACGGTGCTGAGCCTCGTGGTCGTGCCGTCCTTCTTCCTCATCATGGATGATCTGTCGTGGCTTCTGGGCCGTCTCTTCTCGCGCTTTGTCGGCTCGAAGGATGAAAACGATACGGAGCTTTCGGTCGATGATGTGGCACAGCTGGCCCGCCGCAACGAGGTCAAGATCGATGCGCTGGCCTCTCGCCTGCACGCCATCGAATCGACGGAAGAGCCGGTGCAGAAGCACGATAACGTGGCCCAGTTCAGCACCCTGCCCCGCGCGGCAGAGTAAACCCACGACAATATGCGCCCCTCATTGAAGCCATAACCTTTCCGGATTGCACCCCGGAAAGGGCTTTTGGGCGCATTTTCGGCTGTTCGTTGATCGAAATCAATTCCCGCACGCCATGCCGTGCGTATCTTGCCAACGTCGGAAGTCAAGCATGCGCAAAGGCTTCATGGTGTAAACAGGTGCTCTGAACCCGATCTGACCGTAACCACCAGCAGGCGGTCACAGGTCAAGGTGGGGACATAAGGGGGAATGGCAAGGTTCGCCGTTCGCACCGCTGCGTCATGGCCGTTCCGGGGCGTCAGTCCTGATGAAAATCTTGCGTCTACACCTCCGATATCCGCGCCCGGCGTCATGGTTCGAGCGCAAAAGCGGCATGCGGGGCACAAGAACGGTGCAGGCGGTGGGAGCTAGGAACAGTGAACAAGAGCCTCAAATTGAACACACGGGACAAGAACATACTGGTCAAGACGCCGTTCTTGGCAAACCTTTCAAGCCAGTCTCTGTACCGGCTGTTGGAAATGGTTGCCGTCAGCGGCTATGAAGCGCGGGATGTCCTGTTTCGCGAAAACCAGTCCGCCGATTATTTCTACTGCGTTCTGAGCGGCTATGTCCGGCTTTATCGCCTGAACAAGGATGGCCGTGAGGCCGATATCCGCATTTGCGGTCCGGGCGACACGCTGGCCGAATGCCTGCTCTACAAGGGCGAGACCTATCGCTACAATGCACAGGCCGCCGAGCCGGTGACGCTGGCCCGCTTTGAACTTCAGCGGGTTCGCGATCTCGCCGAAGAGGAAAAGGATGTGGCCAAGGCCATCATCCAGTGCCTGACCACCCATTTGATGAGCACGATGGACTGCGTGGCCAATGACCGCCTGCAGACCGCGCCGCAACGTGTGGCCCACTATCTGCTGGACCAGTGCGGCCATGAAGAATGCGCCTCGGCCTCCGTGCGCCTGCCCTTCCAGAAGAGCCTTCTGGCCGGCAAGCTGGGCCTGGCCCCGGAAGCTCTGTCGCGCGCCTTCTCGTCGCTGCGCCGCGCCGGTGTCACGGTGCGCGGTCGCGTCATCCAGATTTCGGATGTCAGCGCGCTGAAGCAGATCTGATTGAAAAATCCCGGAGAGGTAAAGCCGGTGAGCGCTGAGCGCTCACCGGCTTTTTCATTTCAGACAAGCTGTGTCGAAAGCGCAAGCTCCAGTCCAAAGCCAATCAAGAGGCCCGAGAAAACCCAGCGCTGCCCCAATTGAAATGCCCTGCTATGCGCCATCACCCGGCCCAGCACGCCACCGGCCAGCGCGTATGCGCCATCGAAAGCCAAACCGAGCAGCACCAGAATGCTGCCCAGCAGGAAAAATTGCCCGCCGACAGAACCTCTGTCCGCGTCGATGAACTGCGGTAGCAGCACCGAGCAAAACAGCAGCGCTTTCGGATTGGCCAGATTGGTGACAAAACCTTGCCGGGCCTTCATGAAGAGCGAGGCTCTCTTGGTCAAAGCCACCGGCGCATCCGGGGCTGCGAGATTGGGCAGCATGGGATTTTCACGCCAGATGGAAACGCCAAGCCAGACCAGATAGATCGCCCCCATCAGGCACAGAAGATCAAAGGCCAGCGGCGAAACCGCCAGCAACGCCGCAAGCCCCACAGCCGCAAGCGTCACATGAACGGCGCGCGCCAGACCGAGACCGATCGCCACGCCCAGCGCCGCCGCACGCCCGTCAACCGCCGCCGTGCGCAGCACCAGAATCATATCGGCCCCGGGCACGACATAAACGGCGGCCAGCGCTGCAACAAAGAAAACCAGATTTGACATGCCCACCCCCAACCGGATGAACATTATCGTAAATCAGCGGGATGGGTCCTTGCGTTTTCCGCCAGGAATGACACCAATATTGGCACAAGCTGCCAACATTAAGTGAAAATGAGTGGACTTATGCCGGAAACACGACTGGACGCTATCGACCGCAAGATCATCGCCGCCCTGCAGCGCGACGGGCGGCTCACCAATGTGGAACTGGCCGAAGCGGTCGGACTATCCCCCTCACCCTGCCTGAGGCGCGTTCGCCTGCTGGAAGAAGCGGGCATTATCAGCGGTTATCACGCGACGCTGGATCGCAAGGGCGTCGGACTTGGGCTCACGGTCTTTGTCGGCGTGAAAGTGGAGCGCCATCGCGACGAGACGGCCGCCGCCTTTCGCGATGCCGTGCGCGAAAGGCCCGAGGTCATCACCTGCCATCTTGTTTCGGGGGATGCTGATTTCCTGCTGCAGGTGGTGGTGCCCGACCTTGCCGCCTATGAACGTTTCCTGCTGGATACGTTGCTGAAACTGCCGGGCGTCAGCGATATTCGCAGCAACTTTGCCATCCAGACGGTCAAATCCGGGGCGCCCTTACCGCTTGATCATCTGCCGTGACGGACGATACGTCGTCGGTCAAAGCCCACCGTGCAATTTCAGGAAATCCACGATGTCGGCCACGCCATCACCGCGCTTCAGGTCTGTAAAGACGAAGGGCATCGCGCCGCGCTGCTTAGTGGCATCGCGTTCCATCACGCCAAGGTCAGCCCCCACATAAGGCGCCAGATCCTTCTTGTTGATCACCAGCATGTCGGACCGGGTAATGCCCGGCCCGCCCTTGCGCGGGATTTCCTCCCCCTGACACACCGAGATCACGTAAAGGGTAATATCGGCAAGATCGGGCGAAAAGGTTGCGGCCAGATTGTCGCCGCCGGATTCGATGAACACCACATCGAGATCAGGAAACCGCTCGTTGAGCGCCGCAATGGCCTGCAGGTTGATGGTCGCATCCTCGCGAATGGCCGTGTGCGGGCAACCGCCTGTCTCCACACCCATGATGCGCTCGGAGGGCAGCGCCTGCATGCGCACCAGCGCTTCAGCATCCTCGGTCGTGTAAATGTCGTTGGTGACGACGGCGACCGAGAATTCGTCGCGCATGGCCTTGCACAGCTTGTCCGTCAGCGCCGTTTTGCCAGAGCCGACCGGCCCGCCAATGCCCACCCGCAGAGGTCCGTTGCCTGATGCCATTGTCCTTCACCTTCCAGTTTAAGACTTGAACAGTCTCGAATATTGCGTCTCGTGCCGCATGACCGCGATTTCGGCGCGGATTGCGGCACTGCCCAGATCATCCAGCGTCGAGGCCGCTGCCTTGGCGGCCAGATCGAGGATCGGCCCCTCAAGCGCGGCGAGAAGAGCAACGCCCTGCTTCTGCCCGCACACGCCCAGCCGCAAACCTGCCGACACCATTTGCGACGCCGCCGCATGGAGATACCCGGCCAGCGCATCGGCAAGCGGCACGCCGGTCTGCCCGGCCACCGCCCCGACGGCCACCGGATAGGCGATGCGCCCGCCGGTTCGCTCGGCAAAAGGCTCGGCCCAGGCCGCCGCCGCCGTCAGGAAGGCTTCGCCCAGCGCCAGCGTTTCCTGATGGCGCTCGCGCGATCCCGCCAGAGCCGCCGCCAGTTCTGCCAGATCACCAAGCGCGGCAAGATCATTGGCCTTGCGCCAGGCTTCGGCAAAGAAAACAGCGTCGTTCCAGCCAGCGCCATGGAAAAGCGCCGTCGTGATCCAGCCTTTCAGGCCATCCGCGTCGCTGACCCAGCGGTCATGCACGGCACGCTCCAGCCCGCCGGACCAGACGAAAGCGCCGACCGGAAAGGCGGGAGAAAGCCATGTCAGAAGGCGCAGAAGGGCAGCCCCTGCCCGCTGATCGCTCATCGTGCCTCAGCCGTGCTTGTGGCCGTGGTCGTGGTGGTGATGACCGCAGCCGCAGCCCTCGCCATGCTCATGGCTATGGTCGTGGGCATGTTCATGGCTGTGGTCGTGCTTATGCTCATGCTCATGGTCGTGATGATGACCACAACCGCATTCCGCACCATGCTCATGCTTATGGCCGTGATCATGGGCGTGCCCGTGATCATGGTGGTCATGGTGATCATGGCCGCCATGGGCGTGATAGGCACCACGTACCGGCTGGAACGCCGAATCCACCGGCGAAACGGTGGCGCCCAGTCCTTCCAGCATGGCGCGGATCACGTGGTCGCGCTGAATGAGGATACGCTCCGGACCGATTTCGGCGGGCATGTGACGATTGCCCAGATGCCAGGCGATTTCGGCCAGATGCAGCGGGTTGCGGCCGCGCACTTCGAACAGCTTTTCCGCAGCGGCCACGATTTCCACCAGATCGCCATTGTCCAGCAGAAGCTTGTCGCCATCGGCAAACAGCACGGCTTCCTTGAGGTCGAGCATGACCATATCGCCATTGTCGAGCGTCAGAAGCTTGCGGCGCAGGTGCCGCAGATCATGCGGCAATTCCACCTTGGCCGATGCCGGGTCCGAATTCTGGCCAGCGGGAATATAGGAGTGAACGCGCTGCATGGCTTGTCCTGTCTGTCTGTTGGCGAAAAGAAAGCGCGGCGCAAAAGCGCGCCGCTCTTCTCCTCTATTTAGAACAGGAAGTAGCGCTGCGCCATAGGCAGAACCTTGGCAGGTTCGCAGGTCAGCAACACGCCGTCGGCGCGAACTTCATAGGTTTCCGGGTCCACTTCAACATGCGGCGTCAGGTCATTCAGCACCATGGAGGCCTTGGAAATCCCGCCGCGCGTGTTCTTGACCGCCACCAGCTGCTTGGCCACGCCAAGCTTGGCCGAAAGCCCTGCGTCAAGGCTAGCCTGCGAAACAAAGGTGACGGAGGAGTTCGTGCGCGCCTTGCCATAAGCGCCGAACATCGGGCGGTAATGAACCGGCTGCGGCGTCGGGATGGAGGCATTCGGATCGCCCATCGGAGCCGCAGCGATCACACCACCCAAAAGCACCATATCCGGCTTCACGCCGAAGAAGGCCGGGTTCCACATCACGAGGTCGGCGCGCTTGCCCACTTCGACCGAGCCGATCTCATGGCTGAGACCATGGGCAATCGCCGGGTTGATCGTATACTTGGCGATGTAGCGGCGAACGCGGAAATTGTCGTTGTCGCCGGTTTCTTCCTTTAGCGCGCCGCGCTGGCGCTTCATCTTGTCCGCCGTCTGCCAGGTGCGGATCGCCACTTCACCGACGCGGCCCATGGCCTGACTGTCAGACGAGATGATCGAAAACGCGCCGATATCATGGAGAATATCTTCCGCCGCAATCGTTTCCTTGCGGATACGGCTTTCGGCAAAGGCGATGTCTTCCGGGATTGACGGCGACAGGTGATGGCAGACCATCAGCATGTCGAGATGCTCGGCGAGCGTGTTCTGCGTATAGGGCCGCGTCGGATTGGTAGACGACGGAATGACGTTCTTCTGGCCGCAGATCTTGATGATATCCGGTGCGTGGCCACCGCCCGCCCCTTCCGTGTGGAAGGCATGGATGGTGCGGCCCTTGA
>JAIUPA010000034.1 GCA_020161665.1 Pseudomonadota bacterium
CGTCTTCGCGCCCGCCTCCTGCTCCTTCAATATCCCGATGACCTGTTCTTCCGTGAACCGTGAACGCTTCATTCGTCCGTCTCCTCAATTGCGACGGACTCTACCAAATTTTGGAGGAATTTATGGGGCTCAGGTCAACAGGGCAATCGCAAAGGTTCCGGCGCCATCATGCTGAACCATGCGGGAATTGAGGGCCGTTGGCAGGCCGGCATTGGCAGGCGTTCCCTCGCCGATGGCGATGGCTTGCAATGTCCACAGGCGCGCCGCCGGTGAGGCGCCGCTCATGGCATAGTCGCAGGCTGCATTGAACAGGTCTCCGTCGCTATCGCGCTTGGCCGTAAACATGACGGCCTCGGCCCCGGCATAAAGCAACTGTCCGTTTCGCGAGCGATGGGCCTTCGCATAGGGGTCCGCATCGGCGGTTTGCGCCAGTGGAAAGGCTTCCCATGGGCCGGAGGTCAGAACGCCGAACCCCGTCGTCGCATCAAGCGCCTTGCGCACCGACCATATGCCGCCGCCAAATGCGACGCCCAAGGCGATGAGAACGAGAATCGGGAAACGGAACACGGGAATCTCCGGCAAACTCAGCCATCATTGCGATGGCGGAGCGGGAAGCGCAAGCGGGGGCGCATTCTTCAGGCGCTCGGCCGTCTGGCGAAGCAGCGTTGAAGTCTCGCGGGAAAGCTGGCGCGGGCGCACCAGAGGCGGCAGGATGTCACCGGGTGTTGCAGCCTTGGCAAGGGCCTGAGGACGCGCGCCGGACGGCAGGGGATTGTCGATGCCGGGAATGGCGCGAAGCTCGATCCCCTGATGCGCATAGTCCATCAGGCGCTTGAAGGTCTGCGCGGGCAACGAGCCGCCGGTAATGTTGTTGGTCGAGGTGTAATCATCATTGCCGAACCAGACGGCAGCCGTGTAGTTGCCGGTAAAGCCCACATACCAGGCATCGCGATAGGACTGCGTGGTGCCCGTCTTGCCGCCCGAGACAATACCGTTGTCGAGCGCCGCGCGCCGGGCCGTGCCGTTGACCGGAATATTCACCAGCATCCGGTTCATGGAGCGCGTAGCCTGTTCCGAAAGCACGCGCTTGGCCGGGGCTTCATCCCGCTCGAAATCGTAAAGCACCTTGCCATCATAATCGAGGATCTGCTGGATGCCGTGCCGATGGGATTGGAAACCGCCCGCCGGGAAAACGGCATAGGCCGTGGCCTGATCCAGCACCGTGACTTCCGACGTGCCAAGCGGAATGGTCTTGTCGGTACGAAGCGTCGTTTCAACCCCCATGGCCTTGGCCATTTCGGCAATGCGGTCGGTGCCAAGCTCGTCGCGGGCAAGCTTCACCGGAATGGTGTTGATAGAGGCCGCCAGCGCCGACATCAGCGTGACGCGACCGGAATAGGAGCGGCCATAATTTTGCGGCGACCAGCCGCGCCAGGTGATCGGCCCGTCAACGACGACCGATTCCGGTGTAAAGCCGCGCTCCATCGCCGCCGCATAGGTGTAGACCTTGAAGGACGAACCGGGTTGGCGAAGGGCTCGCGTGGCACGGTTGAACTGGCTTTCACCATAGTCGCGACCGCCGACCATGGCGCGCACCGCTCCGCCGTTTTCGACCATGACCAGCGCCCCTTGAGAAACCTTGCTGGCGGTGCCGAACTCGCGGATGGTGCCTTCCACCGCCACTTCGGCGGCGTGTTGCAGGCCGGTATCGAGCGTGGTGCGCACCATCAGCGTGTGTTCGGGAAAGCGTTCCGAAAGCCGCACCGTTTCATCAAAGGCCCAGTCGAGGAAGAAGTCCGCGGTCTCAATCGTCGTGCGATCCACCACGGTTGCCGGGTTGCGCCGCGCCGCCATCACCTGACCTTCGGTCATGAAGCCGGATTGCACGAGGTTTGACAGAACCACATTGGCGCGGGCGCGCGCCGCAGGCAGGTTCATATGCGGGGCATACTTGGCCGGGGCCTTGAACAGACCGGCGAGCATCGCCGCTTCGGAGAGCGTTACATCCGTTAGCTTCTTGCCGAAATAGAACTGCGAAGCGGCCGCCGCGCCAAACGTGCCGCCGCCCATATAGGCGCGGTCGAGATAGAGCGACAGGATTTCTTTCTTGGAAAGATTGGCCTCAAGCCAGAGCGCCAGAAAGGCTTCCTTGATCTTGCGGTCGAAGGAGCGCTCGTTGGTCAGGAACAGGTTCTTGGCAAGCTGCTGCGTCAGCGTCGAACCACCCTGAACGACGCCGCCAGCACGCGCGTTCTCGCTCATGGCGCGGGCAAGGCCGATAAAGTCGATGCCGAAATGGTCGAAGAAGCGGCGGTCTTCGGTGGCCAGCACGGCCTTGACGAAATGGTCCGGCAATTCCTCGGCAGGCACCGAGCCTTCATGAATGATACCGCGATGGCCAATCACGTTGCCGTAGCGATCGAGGAAGGTCACGGCGAAATCGGCGCGGTTCTTCCAGTCGCCCTTGGTGGCCTCAAATGCGGGCAGGGCGAGCGTCAGCATCAGCACGGCACCGGCGGTGCCGAGCGTCATGGCTTCCCCCATGGCCTCGAACAGAAGCTTTTTCCAGCCCCGCACGCGAAAACGCCGGAAGAAGATGGTAATGTCTTCCCAGATTTCGCCAGCCCGAAAACCGAAGTTCCAGAGGGTCGAATCAATCCACGAATCGATCCTCAGCAGGAAGTGTGTCTTCCGGCGCTTGGGTGGTTCGGGTCGGTTTTCTTCGCTCACGTCGGAGAATTTCCTTGAAACCGGAGGCGTATTTTGCGCTTTGGCGGAAAATGATGGAAATCGGCTCAAAGAACAAGAAGCCCATCAGGCTTGTTTGAAACTTGTTTGCAAGGAAAGTGGCGCGCGGTGGAAAAACCCTTCTGGAAAACCAAGACCCTCGACGAGATGAATAATGAGGAATGGGAAAGCCTGTGCGATGGCTGCGGGCTTTGCTGTCTCAACAAGCTTGAGGATTGGGATTCGGGCGACGTGGTGTTTACCTCGGTGCGCTGTCAGCTGATGGATGGCGAGACCTGTCGCTGCGTCGATTACCCCAACCGGCAGGACACCATTCCCGACTGCATCCAGCTGACACCCAACGAGGTGCGCGAAATTCCGTGGCTGCCGCCAAGCTGCGCCTATCGGCTGGTGCGCGACGGGCTGGACCTTTATTGGTGGCATCCGCTGGTCTCCGGTGATCCGGACACCGTGCACATGGCTGGAATTTCCGCCAAGGGTCGCACGGTGCCTGAAGAGGGTATCGATGTGGAGGACTATGAGGATTACGTGGTCGAATGGCCGCTGACGGTTCTGGAAGACGCTCCTGAGACGCCCCCCAAAGGATAAGCGACGTTTCGCCCCTTGACCTTCCCATGATGGGAAGCCTTACATCCGTTCCTGAAAAGGAATTTTCCATGACGGATGACACGGTAATCAAGAGCGAAACCGGCCAAGGGCAGGGCGGACATTTCACGCTGGCCGTCGATGGCATGAGCTGCGCGTCCTGCGTGCGCCGCGTCGAGCAGGCTGCCGGCAAGCTTCCGGGCGTCGCGGCCCCCGCCGCCAACTTTGCCACGGGCCGCCTGACGGTGGAGCCGGGCACGGGCTTTTCTGTGACGGCGCTCGCCAGTGCGGTTCGAAGCGCCGGGTTCGACGTGCCGGAACAGCAGGTCGATCTCGAGATCGAGGATATGAGCTGCGCCTCCTGCGTCGGACGCGTGGAAAAGGCGCTGAAGAAAATCCCGACCGTCAGCGAAGCCAGCGTCAATCTGGCAACGGGCCGGGCGCATGTCCGGGTCATCGGGCGCGATGTGCCGATGAGCGAATTGATCGCCGCCGTGCGCGGTGCGGGCTATGGCGCGCGTGCCGTTGAAGGCGAAAGGACGCAAGGGGGCGATGCTCGCGAGACGGAGCTGAATGCCCTGAAGCGCGATGCCCTGATCGCCGGGCTTTTGACACTGCCGCTCTTCGTGCTGGAAATGGGCGGGCATATCTGGCCGCCCTTCCATCACGGACTGATGGAGATCATTCCCACACAAACGCTCTACTACCTCTATTTCGCACTGGCGACGGCGGTGCTTTTCGGGCCGGGAAGACGATTCTTCATCAAGGGCTTCGCCACGCTTTCTCATGCGGCACCCGATATGAATGCGCTGGTGGCCATGGGGTCCGGAGCGGCTTGGGCCTATTCGGTGGTCGCGACCTTTGCCCCGCGCTGGCTGCCCGATGGCGCGGATTACGTCTATTACGAAGCGGCGACCGTCATCGTCACGCTGATCCTGATTGGGCGTTTGCTCGAAGCCCGTGCCAAGGGCAAGGCGGGCGAGGCGATCCGTAAGCTGGCCGCCCTTCAGGTGCGGGACGCCCGCGTTGAACGCGATGGCACTGCCCGCGACGTGCCGGTGAGCGAGGTCATGGTCGGCGATGTGGTGATCATCCGTCCGGGCGAGCGCCTGCCGGTTGATGGTGTGGTGATCGAAGGCCAAAGCTACATCGACGAATCGATGATCTCCGGCGAACCGCTGCCGGTGAAGAAGACGACGGACGATGCTGTGACGGGCGGCACGGTCAATGGCACGGGCGGTTTGCGCTTCCGCGCCACCCGCGTCGGGGCCGATACGATGCTTTCCGGCATCATCCGCATGGTGGAAGAAGCACAAGGCGCCAAACTGCCGATTCAGGCGCTGGTGGACAAGGTCACGGCCTGGTTCGTGCCCGCCGTGATGGCGGTGGCCCTGCTGACCTTTGTTGTGTGGATGGTCTTCGGGCCGCAACCGGCGCTCGCCCATGCTCTTGTCAGTGCCGTGGCGGTTCTGATCATCGCCTGCCCCTGCGCCATGGGACTGGCAACGCCCGCAGCCATCATGGTGGCGACGGGCCGGGCGGCGGAGGCAGGCGTCCTCTTCCGGCGAGGTGACGCGCTGCAGACGCTGGCCGATACGGACATGATCGTGCTTGATAAGACCGGAACCGTCACCGAGGGACGCCCGGCACTGACCGATCTTCTTTTGGCCGAAGGCATGACCCGCGCCGATGTGCTGGCCGCCGCCGCTGCGGTAGAGGCTCGCTCCGAACATCCGCTCGGCCTTGCCGTTGTGCGCGCCGCCGAAGCCGAAGGGCTGGTGCTGCCGCCCGTGTCCCGCTTCAAGGCGGTGGCCGGCTATGGCCTGAGCGCCGAAGTGGATGGCCGCAAAATCGCCATCGGTGCAGACCGTTACATGGAAAAACTGAATCTGCCTCTGAACGCGTTTGCAGGCGAGGCGGCGCAACTGGCGGCGGAAGGCAAAACGCCATTCTTCATCGCGCTGGATGGTCAGGTGGCGGCGATGGCTGCCGTCTCCGATCCGTTGAAGGCAAGCAGCAAGGCGGCCATTGCCGCCCTGAAGAAGCTCGGCCTTTCGGTGGCCATGGTGACGGGCGACAGCCGTGTGACCGCTGAGGCCATTGCCCGGCAGGTCGGCATTGATCGCGTCGTGGCCGAAGTGTTGCCTGAGGGCAAGGTGGACGCGGTGCGCGCCTTCCGGGCCGAAGGGCACAAGGTCGCCTTCGTCGGCGATGGCATCAACGACGCCCCGGCACTGGCCGAGGCAACCGTCGGCCTCGCCATGGGAACGGGAACGGGTGTCGCGATCGAAAGCGCCGAGGTGGTGCTTTCGGCGGGCGATCTGATGGGGGCGGTCCATGCCGTGGAAATCAGCCGTGCGGCCCTTGCCAACATTCGCCAGAACCTGTTCTGGGCCTTTGGCTATAACGTGCTTCTGATCCCGCTGGCGGCGGGCGCGCTGTACCCGGCCTTCGGGTTGACGCTATCGCCGATGATCGGGGCGGGTGCCATGGGGCTTTCGAGCGTCTTCGTGCTGGGCAATGCGTTGCGTCTGCGCCGCCTGCACCTGACAGCACGCAAGGAGGCGGCATGAATATCGGCGACGCCGCTGCCGCATCGGGCATTTCAGCCAAGATGATCCGCTATTACGAGGAGATCGGGCTGATTGCGAGGGCCGACCGCACGGCCAGCAATTATCGAACCTACAGCATGGAGGCGGTGCATTCGCTGCGCTTCATCCGCCGCGCCCGCGAACTCGGTTTCTCGCTGGAGGAAACCGCAACGCTCCTGAAACTCTGGGCCGACAAGTCGCGCACCAGCGCCGCCGTCAAAAGCGTGGCGAGCGCCCATGTGGTGGAGCTGGAGCGCAAGATCGCCGCTTTGCAGGACATGCTGGCGACGCTGAAACATCTGGTGGACGGCTGCGACGGCAATGAGCGCCCTGACTGTCCCATCCTCAACGATCTGGCAGGCGAGGGACAACGCGCCTGCTGTCATGGCGAACACGACGCAACACAAAAGGAGACTTGAAAAATGACCGCGACCTTCAAGGTGAATGACATGACCTGCCGCCATTGCGAGAAGACGGTGCGCGAGGCGCTGGAAAAGGAAATGCCGGAAGCCGATGTGGTGATCGACATCGCCGAACGCACGGTTTCGGTCGAGGGCGATGCATCGAAGGCTGAAAACGTCATCCGCGACGCAGGCTACACGCCCGAAGCGATTGCCTCCTGATACCCCCTTGCAAAATCGCATCCGTCAATACATATAGAGAATTATATGTATTGACGGAGACGCGACATGGCCAAGGACTATATTGAAATCACCAGGGAAATCTCGGGCGGCATGCGCGAACTGCGCAAGGATGCGCCTGATCTGATGCAGGGCTTTTCGGCCATGGCGGGTGCCGCCATGAAGGATTCGGCCCTTTCCAAGAAGACCAAGGAATTCGTGGCACTCGGCATTGCCATTTCCACGCGCTGCGACGGTTGCATCGGCTTCCACACCAAGGCGCTGATTGATCTTGGCGCGACGAAGGAAGAATTCGTCGAGGTTCTGTCGACCGCTGTTTACATGGGCGGCGGTCCCTCGGTCATGTATGCGGCCAATGCCATGATCGCCTGGGAGCAGTTTGCCCCGAAGGCCTGAGGCAAGTCAGAAAAAATTCCCAAGAATAGGAAAATAATCATTGACACCGTGACGGTGCTTTGATAGGGTTTCTGCATAGTCGCAAAGTTGCGCCGAAAGGCGGCCTTGCCGAACAGATTACGCAAGAAGGCTCGGGAAACCGGGCCTTTTGTTTTGGATCATCAAGCCGCCCCGTTTCCGCGAGGCGGCTTTTTTCATGGAGAAGGGCATGGAGCTTCCGTCGTTTCATCCTGAACTCTTCCGGCCTTGGGCCGACGATCCTCTTTATGGCGATCCGCCCTTGCCGGATGATCTGCGCTCGCCGGAAATCAAGGCGGAAGCCTTGCCGGAAGGGGCGGATCTCCGGCTTCTCTTGAACGACATGACGATGGAAATGCGCGGCCAGTTCGACGCGTTTCGTCTGTTGCGGGAGGCGAGCCGCCCGCTCGACGCCGATGAGGATGATCCGGGCGGCAAGCTTGCCCGCGCTGATCTCAAATCCGCCACCGACGCCATGTCGCTGATCGTTCGCACGCTGGAAAAGATCGACACCTTGCAGCGTCAGATCGCCCGCGACCGCCGTGATGAAGCCGACAGGAATGCCGAACCGCAAGGTTATGATGACGCCAAACGCCATTTCCTCGATCTTATCGAACGGCGCGCTGAAGAACGTGCCCGCATCCTCTTTGAAGCCTGGCTGCATGAGCGCGCTGCCGCTTCTGATGGGGCCGCCGCCGCCAACGCTCCGCCACCAGTGGACGATGAAGGCTGAGGAAAAGGGCGCGGATGTCTTCGGCTTTGCCAGCCATCTTCTGACCGATTGGGCCTTTCAGGGACGATCCACACAACAGCCGCCGCCGGGTGACTGGCGCACTTGGCTGATGATGGGCGGGCGCGGTTCCGGCAAGACACGGGCCGGTGCCGAATGGGTGCATGCGATGGCCTGTCGCGGTGGGCGCCACTCGGATCTGCGCATTGCACTGGTGGCCGAAACGCTGGGTGATGCCCGCGAGGTGATGGTGGATGGCGTGTCCGGCATTTGCCGCATTGCCCGCCGCATGGTGCCGGAGTTCGAAAGCTCGCGCCGCCGCCTTGTCTGGCCGAACGGCGCGATGGCGCAGATTTTCTCGTCAGAAGACCCGGAAAGCCTGCGCGGACCACAATTCCATTACGCGTGGTGCGATGAACTGGCGAAATGGAAATACGCGCAGGAAACCTACGACATGCTGCAATTCGGTTTGCGGCTGGGTGAGGACCCGCGCCAGCTGGTGACGACGACGCCCCGGCCCGTGCCGCTGTTAAAACGGCTGATGGCGGACCCGGCAACGCGCCTCGTGGTGATGAAGACGGCGGAAAACCACGCCAATCTCGCCCCCGGTTTTCTCGCAGCGCTTACCGAACGCTATGGCGGAACGCGCCTCGGGCGGCAAGAACTCGACGGCGAAGTGATGGAAGATCGTGACGATGCCCTGTGGCGGCGCGATCAGCTGGAGCGGCTGGTTATCCGCCTGCCGGGGTCGCTCGCCCGCATCGTCGTGGCGGTGGACCCGCCCGCCGGATCAGGGGCCGCCTCCTGCTGCGGCATTGTCGTGGCCGGATTGGAGGAGGGCGGTCGGGCCGTGGTGCTGGCCGATTGCTCGGTGGAGGGGCATTCGCCCGCTGGCTGGGCGCGCGCTGTTGTGGCGGCCGCCCGCCGCTTTGGTGCGGATCGGGTGGTCGCCGAAATCAATCAGGGCGGCGATATGGTCACCTCAGTGCTGGCAAGCGTCGAGCCGACCTTGCCGGTGGCGACGGTCAGAGCCACGCGCGGCAAGTTTCTGCGCGCCGAGCCGGTGGCCGCCCTCTACGAACAGGGCCGTGTCGTCCATGCCGGACGCTTTCCGGCACTGGAAGACCAGATGTGTGATAATAGAACAAGCGGGAAACATACAGGCAAAACAAGCGGATACGTTTTGCACTGATCCAGCTAAAAACCAAGAACATGCACGGAACATCTGCCCCAACTGTAAAACGGTTTTGTGCGATGTGGCGCGCGCAGCGCTCTACCTTGTTGAGCATCGCGAAGAGTGCCTTGGGCGCTCCATTCCCGTCCTGAAAGAGCGCTTCGGGCTTCGAAATATCGAGGCCATTGAGGCAACGAAGATTGCTCACGGAATCGAATATGGGAGGGCCGTTTGATGGTTGCTCCTAGCGTTCCTGATCGCATCATTGAGTTGATGCATGAATATCGACTCGTAGGCGTGTTGTCGGTGACTGCTGACGATCTGGCTCGGGCGCTGCGGATCAAGCATTCGCTTATTGTAGACGCTCTTCAGGTGCATATCCGGAATGGTGTGGTTCATTACGCCAAAAAGCACCCGCGCTCCTCTATGTCTCGATACGAGCTGGGTGGAGGTTGCAACAAGTGACCTCTACCATTCCCGTTTCTTCCGCCCTGCTTAAGAGCTTGTCTCAGGGCAGGGTGTACGATGCTGACTTGGCGCGCGCATATGAGACTGGTGAAGCACACACGCGGCGCGCCAGTAGCGGCCCGGCCTTGTCAGTCTCGCGCCTTTCCTCGCGGTTCATTTCGCGCGGAACTCGCAAGCACCCGACATCACCCGACAAAGAGGCATCCCGCGAGCGCAAGCGTTCGTGGGCGGGCTCGGGCATGCCGCGCTTCATGTGGCGTCACTACACGGAGGGAGAGCGTGCCGTGTTGTGCGTTGTCGGTGATCAGGTGAGGAAGCACGGGTATTGTGACTTGCCGATTGATCGTGTCGCGGCGGTTGCTGGCGTCAGCCGTACAACGGTTCAGAACGCCTTGCGAAAGGCTCGCGCGTCTGAGTTGGCGCATGTCACGGTGGAAGAGCGTCCACGCGCTGGCAGGAAGAACCTCACCAACATCATCCGGATTATTTCAAGTGCATGGCTTGGCTGGTTGAAGCGCTGCATAGGGTTCAAAAAGGTTAGCCCCACGGTAGCGAAGGAATCTAGACCCTCTTTCAATGAGCCTGTTGCAAGGTCGCAAGGGGCTTTTGAGACTGGTGGAGCTGGATGCGAAGAGCCAAGCATTCACCCAATGAACGCTCCTGATGGTTCTGTTTCTGTGAACACGCCGCTTTGCACCTTGCCGAGGAGAAAGACGCTCTCTGAGAGGCTTATGAACGGTGCGTTCTATGGATCGTCATGCTCTGCGGGTGCGACATGACGATGCTCTATCCCTACACGGACAAGCAGATTGCGGTTCTTCGTGCTGTTGCTCGCTCATCGGTCAAGTCTGGGAAGTGCAGCGTTGGTCACAATGGTCTAGCAAAGCTTGCGGGAGTTGGTCGAACAACGGTGCGCGAAGCTTTGCGGCTAGCCGAGGAGCGCGGTGATATCCGAGTGAGTAGACGCTTGTCGGATGGCGAAACGAACGTGATTTACATCAACGTGAATGAGTGGCTTGGCTGATGATGGGCGTTTTCGCTTGGCCGGGGGGTGGTCTTCGACTTTGGGCAGGTGAAGGGGACCGGCGCGGGGAGAAACGTGTGAGAAATTTTCTAATTACGATGATTTTTTGCCGGAAAAACAAACAGTAGCAGACAGTTAGACGGGAATGCAAGGCCTTGCTTTGCTACGTTCTCCCGCTTCGCCCATTCTGGCATAAAATCGGAATGGCAAATTTTCTCCGCAAGCTCTTCCGGTCTGAACAAAAAGCGCTCACCGATGAGCAGCTTCTCGAAATGATTGGCGCTGGTCTTCCGACGGCAACAGGTGTTGCGGTTTCGGCTGAAATCGCGCTTCGCGTCCCTGCAGTTGCTGCCGCTGTTCGCACGATTTCGGAAGCTGCCGCGTCCTTGTCAGTCAAGGTTGTTGAGATCGGTAAAGGCGGCGTTGAGACAGAGGTGTTTGATCACCCGGTTTCGGCCCTCCTCAAGAGCGAGGCAAACGAGTGGACGAGCGGATTTGAATTTATCCGCTCCATCATGGTCGATGCGTTGACGCGTGATCAGGGTGGCCTTGCCTGGGTGAACCGTCCGAACGGTGAGCCGGTTGAAATGATCCGCTATCGGCCCGGCTATATCGGCGTCGATTTCCCCGACGATACTCTCCAGCCGCGCTATCGCATCGGCGGTGTTATTCAGCCCTCCGGAAACATTATCCATCTGAAAAGCACCTTCGACAAAAGCCCGCTTACCCTTTGCCGGGAAGCCATCGGGGTTGCGATTGTCATGGAGAAGCACGCGGCCCGTCTTTTCGGGCGCGGCGCGCGTCCGGGTGGCGTCATCGAAAGCCCTAAGCCGATAGGGGCAGAGGGTGCCAAGTCCATGATTGCGGGCTTCAAGGCGGCGATGGAGGGGGCTGATAATTCGGGCAAGACGGCCATTCTCTGGGACGGTGCAACATGGAAAGCCATGACGCTTTCCAGCGTTGACGCACAATTCCAGCAGCTTCGCCTTTTCCAGCTTCAGGAAATCGCCCGCGCCTTCAACATTCCGGCTTCTCTGATTGGCGATCTGACGCGGGCCACATGGTCGAACAGTGCCGAAATGCAGAGGCAGTTTCTGCAGCTCTGCCTTGAGCCTTGGTTGCGGGCGCTGGAAAGTGCCTTCAGGCGCGCGCTCTTCTCCAACGATGAACGCCGCCGCTTTGCCGTTCGTTTCGACCGCGACGATTTCACGAATGTTGATTTGACGGCCCGCGCGACGGCGATCAGCAGCCTCGTTTCCTCCCGTGTCTTGAACCCGAATGAGGGCCGTTCGTGGCTCGACCTGCCGCCATATGATGGCGGCGATGTCTTCGCCAACCCGAACACTGGAGCCAGTCAGCCGGGCTTGGGCCACAACGGCGGCCCCAAGCTTGAAGACAATCCGAACGATACCGGCAAGGAGCCGCCCGTCGATGACGCTTGAAGATATCAACGCAAACCTTGTTGATCAGGATCGGGGCCGCTGGCTCGATGTTCTTGACCCGTGGGAAGGAAAGCCCATCGGCCTGAAGCTGTTGATGGCCGGGCCTGATGGTGATGTTCAGCGCAAGGCGCGCATTGCCATGATGGATGAGTTGTCTGAGGCCTCGGATGCTGAGGGCAAGGTTTCCTTTGAGCAGCGTGAAAAGGCGCGCATCAACTGCCTCGCCCGCGCTGTTGTGAACTTTGAGGTTTCGGAAGCGTTCGCCGCTGGCCTGCCGTTCTCGCACAAGGCTGTTCTGAAGCTTCTGGGCGTTGCCTGGATACAGGCGCAGGCCGACGCTTTCGCGGGGGATCGCTCCAACTTCAAGAGTGAGGTGGTGTGATGGATCGGCTCTACATCGAAACGAAGATGGTTTCCGATGAAGCGGGCGCAATCTCTGGGCTTGCTTGGAAGTTTGGCGTTCCTGATCGGGTTGGGGATGACATTCTTCCCGGCGCTTTCAAGGGCGTGAAACTGCCTGTTCCTATGCTGTTCGGTCACGACATGAACGACCCTATCGGTACGTGGGACGTGGCAACCGAGAAATCGGACGGCCTTCACCTGACAGGAAAGATGCTGGTCGAGGAAGTCGCCCGCGCGCGTGAAATACACGCCCTTGTCCAGTCTGGCGCGGTTCGTGGTCTTTCCATCGGCTTCATTATCAAAAGTTCCAGCCCGCGTGTCGGCGGTGGCCGGACGATCAAATCCCTTGAACTTCTTGAAGTCAGCCTCGTGACGGTGGGTATGCACCCCGGCGCGAAGGTCACTTCGGCCAAATCGGCAGTGCAAGCAATGAACCTTGCCGCTGCCATCAACCGCGCAGCAGCGCAGATTGGAAGGAACTGACATGCAGCATGTCACCAAACAGGCGCTGCTCGGCAGCGTGGCAATCATCGAACGTAAGGGCGAGGAAGACGATCCGGTTTCCATCGTCACCAAGTCGCTCGATGATCTTCAGAAGAAGGTGAGCGAGGAACTGGCGAAGGTTCCGAACGGTACGGAAATCAAGGCGCTCGTGGATCGCATTGCCGAACTGGAGAAGAAGAGCAACCGGCCCGGTGGCGGTGGCTCCAGCCTTGAAGAGCGCAAGGATATCGAGCGCAAGGCGCTTTCGGCCTATATGCGCACCGGCTCGGATGTCGAGGTGAAGGCGGCGGCCTCGGACAACAATGTTGATGGCGGTTATTTCGTGTTGCCGACCGTTGACATGACGATCCGCAGCCTCATGACCGACATTTCGCCGATGCGCGGCCTTGCTGAAGTCGTCAGCATTTCCGGCGGAACCTACGAACGGTTCTATTCCATCGGCAAGCGCGGCGCTCAGTGGGTCACGGAACGTGATGACCGCCCGCAGGATACGGCGCGCCCGGAGCTGATCAAGCATTCCTACGGCGTTGCTGAACTCTATGCTGCACCTGCCGCAACTCGCACGCTGCTTGATGACAGTGCCGTTGATATCGCGTCCTGGCTGACGGGTAACGCAACGCATGACTTTGCGGAAACCGAGGGTGAGGCCTTCCTGACCGGATCCGGGACGGACAATTCCCCGCGCGGTCTCCTGACCTACGGCACGACCGCTGAGAAGGACTTCACCCGTGCATGGGGCAAGTTCCAGCATCTGGAAACGGCAAGTGCAACTCTCATCAATCCGGATGAAATCATTGATCTGGTTATGTCGCTGCGCGCTCCCTATCGGCCCAATGCACAATTCGTGATGAATACCGCGACGGCGGCGAGCCTTCGCAAGCTCAAGGACACGACCGGGAACTATCTGTGGTCCACGACCGGCAATCTCACGGATGGGATTGAGCATCTGCTGTTCGGGTATCCTGTCACCATTGATGAAGGCATGCCTTCGGTTGCGGGTGGCGCGCTTCCCATCGCCTTTGGTGATTTTCGTCAGGGCTATGTGATCGTTGACCGGCAGGGCATTCGCCTCAATCGCGACGAAATCACCCAGAAGGGGCGCATCATCTTCGACGTTTACAAGCGCGTCGGGGGCGGTGCTGGCGATTTCAACGCAATCAAGTTCCTCAAGATGAAGGCCGCATGACCATGAAGGACACGTATCACGATAACAAAGCCGTTCAGGCGCTTGCACCCGCTGTTGTTACGGCGTCGGGTGCCGGTGCTGCCATTGCGCTTGCCGGGTTCGCCAGTGCGCTCTTTGCGATCAACACGGGCGCGATTGTCGGCGCGGGTGATTTCAGCGTGAAGCTTCAGGAAAGCGACACGACCACGGAAGGCGACTTCACCGATGTTGCGGCGGCGGATCGCCTCGGATCTCTTCCGGCAACGCTCGCTGCCGGTTCCACCTACAAGCTTGGTTACATCGGTTCGAAGCGCAAGAAGTACGTTCGCTTGGTTGTTACCAAGGCAGGCGGTACGTCCATCGCTCTCAGTGCCGTTGCGGTTCTCGGCCATCCGAACTTCGCGCCGGTTGCCTGATCATGCCGCCTCTATCTCCTCGCATTTGCTCGTGTGGAAAGGTCGTTCGGCCCGGTCTGCGCTGCGAGTGTGAGGAGCGTCGGGCAAGAGAGCGAAAGGCCCGTCACGATGCGAAGAGGCCAAGCGCCCGCGAGCGTGGGTACACCCGAGAATGGGAACGCGAACGGAATGCGTTTCTCGAAGAGTACCCGGCCTGCCGCCGCTGCGGCAGACCGGCGACCCTCGTAGATCACATCAAGCCGCACAAAGGCGACCAGCGTCTTTTCTGGGATCGTGCCAATTGGCAACCACTTTGTGCGCCCTGTCACAACGGCTGGAAGCAATCCAGCGAAAGGAACAAGCGATGACCGTCTATGCAAGTGGCGGAATGAAAGTCTTCATCGGTGGTGTGAAGAACCAGAAGAGTGAGGATTTTATCCTGGCGGATTTCAATGCTGAAGTCTGGACCGAAATCAAGGAAGTCGAGGCCGCTGGATCGGCGGGCGACACCTCGGAAGCGATCAACTTTACGGCGCTGGGCGACAAGCGCACCCGCACGATTAAGGGGCCGCGTTCTGCTGGAACCATGGAAATCGTTTGCGGTATCGACCCTTCCGATGCGGGTCAGCTCGCCGTTGTGGCGGCTGAAAAGACCAACAGCGATTACGCTTTCAAGCTGGTGTTCAATGACGCTCCCGCTGGCGGCTCCCCCTCTGAACGCTACTTCATCGCCAAGGTCATGAGCCAGTCTGAGCAGTTCGATCAGGCGAGCAGCGTGATGAAGATCAACATCGGGCTGGGCATCAATTCGAACATCGTCCGCGTCAGTGCGGCGGCTTAACGGGGGCTGAAAAATGGCTGACGTATCGATTACCGCTTCCAACGTGAAGCAGGGTTCCAATGCCATCGTGCGCGACGGCATTGCGGGCGCAACGGTTACCGCTGGGCAGGCCGTACACAAGAGCGCCACCACGGGGAAATATATCCTCAGTGACGCTGATGGTTCCGGGCTGAAGCAGGTGGATGGGATCGCGCTGAATGGTGCTTCCGATGGGCAACCGCTGAAAGTCCAGACGGGGGGCGATTTGACGGCTGGCGGCGCGCTTGTTGCCGGTTCTACTTACTATCTGAGTACGACGCCCGGAGGTATTTGCCCGGCTGCTGATCTGGCGGCGGGCCGTGAGGTAATCCTCATTGGTATCGCCAAGAGTGCGACTGTCATGATGCTGCGCATCACTGACACGGACGTAACCCTTTAAGGCGCGGCGGATCGATGTTCTTTGCAGCGGCTGGCTCACGTCTGTTGATTGGTGGTTCTCGTCCCGAATGGATGGCGAGGATTGCGGCGGCTGACGATTTTGCTGGCGAGGCGTGGACAGAGGTTGCCGGTGTTCAAAGCCTCGGCAGGGTTTCAGGGGAGTGGCAAACCGTCTCCGATACCCTGCCGCGCGCTTCTGATCCTGATGCACCCGTTTTTGAGAACCACGTCAAAGCCGTTCGGCCCACCTTGGCAATGCAAATCGTTGTGGCGGTTGCGGAAGATGACGCGGGCCAGCTCGGCTTGCTGGCGGCGGAATCGGCTGACACGGCATTCGCGTTTCGCCTTGTGCTTCCCTCGGGAGCTGAGCGGCTTTTCATCGCCTTGGTGATTTCAGCCGAACAAGCAATCGAGGAAGCCGGTTCTGTTCTTTGCTGGAGCTTCGGGCTTCTCCTTCAATCAAATCTGGTGAGGGTTTAATGTCGATTGTTTCTCTCGAAGACATGAAGGCGCATCTGAACATCATTGATGCGATTGATGACGCCTTGATCGTGAAAAAGATCGATGCGGCAGAAGCGCACCTTTGCCGGGTGTTGGGCTTCTCGATGGAGGCGGAATATCCGGAAGGTGTTCCGGAAGACCTCAAAGAAGCAGTCCGGCAGCTTGCCGCCCACTGGTACGAAAACCGCGAAGCTACATCGGCGGGCGTCTCCATCTCGACGGTTCCTCTCAGTGTCGAGGAAATCGTTCGCGAGCGAAGGGTGTACGTCTTTGGCTGAGGCTCGCGATCTTGCACGTATTCAGCAGCGCATGAACGCCATTCCCAAGGCGGTCAAGCTCGCCATTCGCCCGGCAATGGAACGGGCTGCCGATGATATCGTTGACCTGGCGAAATCACTTGTGCCCGTCAGTGACCCAAATGGGGGAACGTTGCGCGATAGCATTGGATGGACGTGGGGCGTGGCTCCATCCGGCACGATCACCCTTGCTTCAAGTACCGCTGGCGAACTGACGATCACGATTTATGCGGGGAGTGATGAGGCATTCTATGCCCGTTTCGTTGAATTCGGAACGCAGTCCGGTGTGTTTGGTCAGCGCGTCGGCAATCCGGGTGCGGCTGTTCGCCAGAGCAAACGGAAGGGGCGTAAGAGTTATCGAACCCATCCGGGTACGCCAGCGCAGCCGTTCTTTTTCCCGGCCTATCGCCTCGGCAAAAAGAAGGCCTCCATGAAAATCAAGCGCGCCATTTCCAAGGCCGTCAAAGAGAACTGGGGGAAGAAATGACGCCGGAACTCGTCTTTCAGAAAGCACTTCGGACGCGCCTGACGGAATCGGCGGCGCTGACCGCATTGGTTCCGGGATCCTCGATCCTTGATCGCAACGAGCGGCCCACGCCTGATCCTTCAATCATCATCGGTGAAGGGCAGGCGGTCGATGAAGGTGATAGTCTTGCCCGCAATCGCTACCGCATTTACCTCGATCTCCATGTCTGGAAGAAAGAGGCGTCCCTTGAAGGGGTGAAGCTCATTGCCGGATTGATCAGGCAGGCCGTAAAAAGCGGCCGCATTTTCCTCGACGCTCCATTCCATTGCGCCGATTGTCGGGTGTCTTCGACCCGTTTCATGCGCGATCCTGACGGCCAGACATCGCATGCGGTGGTGGCGATCAGCGCGCTTGTCAGCGAGGTGGAGTGATGCGCGCTGGACGCCTCGATAGGGTTATTACCATTCAGCAATATACCGAGACGGTGAACGATCTTGGAACGCCGTCTTTCGCCTGGGCAAGTCTTACGGTGATGCGGGCGCAAATCATCCAGACCAATACCGAGGAATTCATTCGAGCCTTCGGGGCGAGTGATGAAACGGTGATCATTTTCCGCACCCGCTTTCATGACGGCGTTGCCCTCGCTGACCGCGTGGTTTTCGACGGCGATATTTTCAACATCAAGGACATCAAAGAGGTTGGGCGTCGTCGCGGGCTGGAAATCCGTTGTGTGAGGGCGTCATGAGTACGCGAGGCAGGAAAGCGGAACTACGGGTTATAGAGGGTGGCTTGGGCGAGGCTCCTGAAATACCGCAACACATTCCCGCTGAAATGCATGCCGAATGGAGCGCCGTGGTCGGTGATCTGACGGCCCGCAAACTGTTGACAGATTCCATGCTGGGAAGTGTCGAGGCCTACATTATGGCCCTTTCGAATATGCGCCTGGCTCAAAAGGCGCTCGATGATCATGGCCCCTTGGTGCAAGGCGAGCGCGGCGGCCTGAAGCAGAACCCGGCTGTTAGCCTTCTTGGGAAGTCTCAAAGTGCTGTTCAGCGGCTTTCTGCTGAACTCGGTCTCACCCCGGCCTCTCGTTCAAAGCAGGGGATGGGTTCCGGATCGAACGCGGAGGATGGTGAGCATGAGCGAACCCTTTTTGACCTCTGACTTTTCACATATCCCTGATCCGTTCGGGTACGGCGAACGGGCCGTCAGGTTCCTTCGAAACCTGAAGCACCCAAAATCCACGCTGCCCGGAAAGCCTTTCCAGCTTGACCCGTGGCAAGAGGAAATCGTTCGCCGCATCTATGGCCCTCGTCATCCGGACGGGCGGCGCAAGGTGCGAACCGTCGCCATGCTTTTGCCGCGCGGAAACCGCAAGACTTCGCTCGGTGCGGCGCTGGCGCTCCTTCACACCATAGGCCCGGAAAACATTCAGGGTGGTGAAGTGATGAATGCTGCTTCTGACCGGAAGCAGGCGCGCATTGCCTATGAAGAGGCCTTGAACATCATCCGTTGTGATAGCCGGATCGATGGGCGCGTGAAGCTGACAGACAGCCGCAATCGCATCCAGAACCCGAAAACGGGTGCGTTCATGGAGGCGGTCTCTTCTGACGCGGCAACCGCCCATGGTCATACGCCCGTCTTCGCCCTGGTCGATGAAATCCACGCTTGGAAAAAGCGCGATCTTTGGGAGGCTATCCGTTCCGGTCTTGTGAAGGTTCCCGGATCGCTTCTTGTCGTGATCTCGACGGCTGGGCGCGGACAGCAAAATCTCGCATGGGATTTCTTCGACTACGCCCGAAAGGTGGCGCGCGGTGAGGTTGCCGATGAAACAGTATTGCCGGTTCTTTATGAAGCGCCACGCGATTGCGATTGGCAGGACGAGTCCGTTTGGTATTCGGTCAATCCCGGACTGAGACACGGTTATCCCGACATTGAGGGGTTGCGGCAGGCCTGCCGTGAGGCGGCTGAAATCCCGGCTGAGCGTGAAGCGTTCAAGCAATACAATCTGAATATATGGCTCGATTACTCCGATGATCCGTTCGTTGACATGTCGGTTTATGATGAAGGGGCCTTCCCGGTCGATCCTGATGACCTTGAGGGTGAACGGTGCTGGCTTGGTGTGGACTTGTCGTCAACCGGCGACCTGACATGCGTTGTGGCCTGCTGGAGCGTCAACGGGGCTTTTGCTGTCCATCCTTGGTTTTTCTGCCCTGAAGAGCGATTGCGCGCGCGGGCTGAGCGCGACGGCGTTTCTTACGTGCGCTGGGCAGAAGAGGGGTTGATTACGCCCACGCCCGGCGCTGCGGTTGACTATCGGTTTGTCGAAGATCGCATTCGCGAACTTTGCGCCCGGTTCATGGTTTGCGAAATCGCATTCGATCCGCACATGGCGCGCAATGTCCTGAACAATCTTCTCGAAGACGGCTTCCCGGCAGTGGAAATGCGGCAGGGCTGGGCAACCATGGCACCCGCTGTCAACGAGCTGGAGCGGGCTATTATCGGTCGCCGGTTCCATCATGGCGGTCATCCGATTCTGCGGTGGAACTTCGATAACATCGCCGTTCAGACAGACAGTGCCGGAAACCGTTCCTTCCACAAGGGCAAGAGCCGGGATCGCATTGACGGCGCGGTGGCAACGGCAATGGCTGTGGCTCGCTGTGCTGCCGGTGATACCGGCGTTTCTTCCTATGACACTTTCACTGGCAACATTGAGGAATGGAGTTTCGCCTGATGGCTGAAGATGAAGAGCGCCTTGTTGTTCTGCTGGAAGCGCGGATCAAAGACCTTGAACGGAACATGGCGAAGGCGTCGGGCGTCACATCTCGACGCTTCCGGGAAATGTCGCTTCATTCCAAGCGGGCGACAAAGCAAATGGAGGATGATGCGGTTCGCTCGACGACCCGCATCAATCAGGCCATGGCGAGTGTTGGAACGCGTATTGGTGACTTCGGGCGGGCCTTTGGTGGAAACCTTCTGGCAGGCGCAACGCTGAGCGTGGCGGGCTTCGCTGCTGCTGTGAAGGGTGCCATTCAAAGCACGGCAGAATTAAGCCGGCAGGCGCGCCTTGCTGGCGTCGGGGTAGAGGCCTTTCAGGAACTCAAGTTCATTGCCGAACAGAACAAGATTGGCGTTGATGCTTTGGCCGATGGCTTGAAAGAAATGAACCTTCGCGCTGATGAGTTCATTTCAACGGGCGCTGGTGGTGGTGCCGAGGCATTTCAGCGCCTCGGTTACAGTGCCGAGGAGCTGGCCGAAAAGATCAAACAGCCTTCGGAACTCTTTGTCGAAATCATCGGGCGGATGAAGCAGTTCGAACGGGCGGCACAAATCCGCCTTGGTGACGAGATTTTCGGGGGGCAGGCCGGGGAACGCTTTGTCGAACTTGTCGATCACGGCGCGCAAGGCCTGAAGGAAGACATCCGCCTTGCCCGTGAAATGGGTATCGTCATGGAAGAGGGGATGGTCAAACAGGCTGAGGAGGTTGATCGAAAGGTCAACATTCTGGCCACTGTGATCGGCACGAAGCTCAAGGGCGCGATTGTCGAGGCGGCGCAAGGCTGGCTTCTGTTCTTCAACTCGTGGCAGGCTTTCGAAGAGCAGTCCGACAAGCGCGTGAGAAACGCCCTGGGCGATGTCTATTCCCAGATCGATACCGCAAAGCAGGAACTCGCAGACCTTGCGAACTCCAAGAATGCCTTCCCCGGTGATATCAGCATCGACCTGAATATTGATCGCCAGAAGCAGCGCATTGACGAGCTGACCGGCGAGGCGCTGAAGCTTCGCGATATCCTCGACAGGCGACAGGGCTACACGCCAGAAGGTGCGGTTGCGGCACCCAAACAAGAGCCGATGAAGGATACCGGCGCGGATTTTATTCGCAGCTACCGGGAAGAGCTTTCCAAGACGAACCGGGAAAGGCAGATCGCTTCGGAAGCCGAACGCATTCTGGCGGATGCTGCCAGCAAGGGCGCGAAGCTGACCCGTGATCAGGCGAATGCCCTTGCGGCGGAAAGCGTTGCCAGAGGTGAGCGGGATGCGGCGGCCCGCAAATCGGCTTCTGAAAGCGAAAAGAGCGCCAAGGCTACGGAAGCCGAACGGCAAAAGGTTGCCGATCTGATCCGCGACCTTGAAACGGAAATCGGCCTTGTATGGGCAAGCGATGAGGCGAAGCGGGCAAATGCGGCTTCCCGCGAGGCTGGTGCGGCGGCAACCGAGGGCGAGCGCCAAAAGATCATCGCGCTCAATGAGCAGCTATTCAAGGAGCAGGAAGCCCGGCAAAAGTCGGAAGAGGCAATCCTGTATTATCGTGATCTCACCCGCGCCGGACTGGATGATCTTTTCAGCGCTTTAGAGCAAGGGAAAGACTTCTGGGAAAGCATGGGCGCAGCTGCCGTGAGTAGCCTGAAGCGCATTGCATCGACCATGCTGGATGATGTGCTTGATAGCATTTTCAAGGTGAACAATGCCGCATCGGGCGGGGGCGGCGGTTTCTTCTCGTCTTTGTTTGGTGGTCTCTTCGGCGGCGGAAGCTCGCAATGGGCGGCGGCATCCTCGGGCGCTCTTGCACCTGGTCTTTATGCCAACGGCGGCGCATTTGGCCCATCCGGAGTAACGGCGTTCGCCAAGGGTGGATCATTCACAAACAAGGTTGTTGATCGACCAACCCTGTTTCCTTTCGCCAACGGCACGGGGTTGATGGGTGAGGCTGGGCCTGAGGCCATTATGCCATTGAAGCGGGACGCATCCGGCAGGCTCGGTGTATCTGCGCCGGGCGGGCAGGGTGCGCAAGGTGGCGCTGTTCAGGTTTCCAGCACCGTTGATGTTCGTGTTTCGGTTGATGACAGCGGCAACCTGAAGGCCTTTGTAGAGAATACCGCCTCTCGCGTGTCTTCCAGTCAGCTCGGCCAATATGACCGGCAAATGCCGGTGCGCGTTCGCCAGATCAACGCCAGCCCAAGGGTGGTTTGAGGATGGCCGATTTGTCAAAGCTTCTGTGTGCTGCCGTTCGCCGCAATCTTGAGAGGGGTGGCAGGCCTGTCATTCCGGCAGGCGGTGAACTTTTGTGGCGCTGGTTCAATGATATGCACAGCGCTCGCAGCTCGGGCATGAATGGCCCGAATCCGATCAGTTTTGAGGCGGTCGCGGCCTACGCCAGGCTGAACCGCTGGGCAATAGAGCCGCGTCATGTGTCCATTCTGCAGGCCATGGACCGGGAGGTGATGGAGTATTTCAGGCGCTCGCGTCAGAGCGGCCCGCCCGGAGTGAAAGCCCTGCCGCCGATCTCGGACAGGCCGATTTCCGCCGCTGTTCTTGATGCAATGTTCGGGTGATGTGATGGCTTATCTTGCGAGGAAGAAAAAAAAGGAAAAGCAAAAAGCGAAGGTTTCCCAGGTCATTGGAGGAGAGCGCAGGAATCATGTGATTAATCAGGTTATGGATGTGCTGCGGGATTGGCGGTCATCAGCTTTCGAGTTTGAAGGTGTATGCCGCGCCAGTCTTCGTTCTGCACTGTGCGTTCAGGGATATGGCTGGGACCATTCGGATGCTGAGGCGGAAAGCATCTTGGCCGAGTGCTTCACCAGAATGGGCGCAAAGCGGCCTACCTGGTATGAGGGGCAGCGCGAATATCTTGAACCCCGTGAAAATTGTTCCTGGTGTTCCAAGCCTCTAGCTGACGATCTTCAGCGCAGCGGTTCGCGTTCCATGTACTGCTCTGACGTGTGCGCCCGCACTGCCATTGTGTACAGGACGGCGGCTGGAAAAGTGAGTTCCGACAAGGCCTATTCTGCTGCATATGATGCGATGAGGCGGCTGAATTCCCCGGTTCGCCAGTGTTCGGTTTGCTCAAAAAACTTTCGTTCGGCGCACGCACCACAGCATTGTTGTTCCATTGAGTGCCGTGCCGCTTCTAGGGTTCTCATACCCACATGTACCTGCCAATATTGCGGTATTGAGTTCAGGCCGAGAATGTCGGTGAAATTTTTTGAGGATGGGCGTGGAAAGTTCTGCAGCCTCGAATGTAAGGGCAAGCACCAAAGCGAGGAGCGTTTCAACAGGCAATGTGTCTTCTGCTCTACATGGTTTATCTCAGCGTCGAGAAATGCCAAGTACTGCTCTTCCAGTTGCACAAATATGCGCTTTCGCGCATCTAAGGGCGTCTTTCCCACGAACCTAAATGTTAGGCTGTTTGACTATCTATTCGTGACGCTACCACGGGAATCGGGGCCGCCACGGATCACCGCCGATATCTTCGATGTCTGTTTTGCGAGGGCGGCCTAACGATGAATTCGCTGGATCCTGAGGGTGGGGAAACTCCCCACCTGAAAAGCGTTGCCATCCGGAGCGCTTTTGAAAAACGTTTCAGATAAAAACGTTTTTTATTTTTCCCGATGGGACTTATTTCAGGCGCTGCGGAAGGGTTGGAATGCGCGGCTGGAGTGTGGGGAGTTTAGTCTTGGGTTCAGGTTTGGCTTCCAATGCCTTGAGGCCGGTGGTTGTAAGGCAGTAGCAGAACGCCGCCGGGTCTTGACTCCAAGGTGCCCTGGTTGCGTACCCAAGGCTTACCAGTTCGAGCGCCATGGTTTCGCTTATGTATGGAATGTGATGTATAGGTTCATCCAAGCTAGCAGATTTCAAGGCATTGATAGCCTTGATGATGGCAGGTCTTTCACGCATCGCTTTGACTTTCCGTCTTTTTAAGGCGAACGCCCGGCCCCTCGCCATTTTCCGGGACGAAAACAACGCCAGCTGCTTCCAATGCAGATTTTACTGCTTTCACATTATTCGCAAGACCTGTTGCGGGACCTGTGCTGGCCTCCATTCTTCGCAACGTAGGCACTGATATGTTTGCCGCAGTCGCTAACTTATCCTGGCCCATTCCTATGAGAATGCGACCAGCCGCAATTTGTCGACCCAAAATTTGATCTTTTTCGCTCATATCGATCACTAACTATTGACTTTCGCTCTTTTTGAGCGGATTCTTTCAAGAAGATCAAAACATATCACGGAGCAGCGCGATGGGCTACCATTTTCGCGAACAGGAAATTTTTGTCCAAAATGAAGTATCTCGCCGGTCAATTCTGAAAGGGATTTTGGTCGGAGCCGCTGCGGGTGTGCCTGTCGCAGCGGAGGCAAATGCAACCACCGATGAAGAGCAGCTCGAAACCTGCCTGGCGCAGCTCAGCGACGTTCTTGCTCGGATGCACCCGAACATCAAATCGCCGCCCCGTCACTATCTCTCGCGCCGGGAAGATGGCTCTTTCCGCCTCGATGTTCGCGGCGATGTGGAATTCCAGCCATTCCAAGGTGACGGGGCGTATCTCGTCAGCATTGACGGGCGTATCTGCATTTACCTCGTGCGCGAAGAGCCAGTAATAACGCTGTCCGGTCGCAATCTCGGTTACAGTCATTTCTACGGGCGGGTTTGGTGGAATGGCGCATGGAGCGATAACGAGTGCATCATCTCTCCAAACTTCATACGCAAGTTGGAGGAGGCTTCGCTATGAGCATCCACTTCCGCCCCTCAGAGAATTTCAGCCGAATCGTTGAACTGACGCCGCAACTGCGCCGAGAGATCGAAGCGACCGTTGAGCGCCTGATTGCCATTCTCGACGTGTTCGATGGCGACGAAAACTGTGAAGACGATGCCTACGACGACCGGGAGGATGAGGATGAACACGGTGGCGACATTCTCGATGAGCCCCATGATGATCAGGATGAGGGTGAACCGTGGCTAGGTTGGACGGAAGTGGTCAATCAGACGGATATGTGGCGTTTAGCTGGCGGCATCCTGCTTGATGGTGAAATGGATGCCTATGGCGAGCCTGATAATTCTAAAAGCGATAACATCTTTTAGTCTGGTAAATTTCTAAATGAAATGATATCCATTAGCTAAAGGATTTTGATACCGTTGGAGTGATCATGGCAACGTCTGGTGATTTGTCGCGAGTGGTGGCGAAGAATTTCAACTTACCTGAAGTGACGGTAGCCAACTGCTACCGCGCTCTTCGTGAGGCTGGATTAGTTCCAAAAGCAGGGAGGGGACCGCGCAGCGCTGCACCCGTTACGAGCGAAACCGCCGCCAAACTTCTGATTGCTCTGTGTGGTTCACGATACGAAAAAGAGCCCGCGCCGAAGGTGCTGGAGAGTTTCGATGGACTAGTTTCACATTGGGCAGAATTTCGCGATGACACTATGCATGAGTATGCGGAGTGCGACCCAATTTTCCGGCTTCCTGGATACAGTCTTCCATGCTTGGAGGCTCTTGGTCCCCGCCACAGTTTTCTTGATGGACTTACGGCAGTTATTGAGACGGCTGCGCGTGGTGAATTTCCGTTCAAATCGGTTCGTGAGCTTAGGATCCCTAATCGCGTGACAATCGGCGTGGAGATTGTGGCCGCTCCGGTTCGCAGTGCGACTATAGAGATCATGATCGGTGGAGTTGGGCTTGGAGGTTTCGTGAGTGCGAACGTCTCCTATCGTCATATTGATGACGAACAGCGAGATCGTGAAGAGCTTCTGGCGTTTATGGTGAACGCAGACCTGTCGATCACTAGAAGGTTTCGCGCGCCGACAATAATTGATCTTGGTGAAATGCTAGGTGGAGAGCGGGCCGAAAGACGAAAGTCTTCTGTGGAACACGCACTCAATCAGATCGATGCTATTGTTTCTGCTGCTGACGCCAAAACCAAAAACCTGCTGGAGACTGGTTCAGAGCATGAGAAGCAAGTTTTCCGGCTTGAGCTAAAGGCGATGATGGACAGCTTGGACCGGCTCCAGAAGGGGCTGGATGATGGGTAACTCGCGATATCTGCAGGCAAAGCAGATTGCCGAAATACTCGGGTGCCGGACCGATTCGGTTCGTCGCATGTTTCGTGAAGGGAGGCTTCGCGGCGCATTTAAAGTTCCGGGAAAATCAGGGCGCATTCTCATGTCGACATCCGCTTTGCAACGGATGATGAAAGGGAAAGACGGAGGGCGTGGTTGATGTCGGTAAAGGCTGAAAAGACTGCTGCAATCGTCCATGCTCGCCCGCCGTCCTACGTGTCGTGTGCGTCACTTGCTCTTGAGCTTGATGTGTCTGAAAGCACGGTTAGAGCACTCGTTGAAAAGGGTGTTTTGCCGAGGCCTATCAGGATCGAGGGTAATGTTCGTTGGCGTTGGGAAGATGTGAATGCTGCCCTGGGCGGTATCGTCGCTTCTGGCGGGAATAATGCGAGTGACCCTTATATGTCGGGGGCGCGCAATGCCACGGCGAAAAGGTAAAGGCACAATCTCACTGCCTAAGAACGTCCATAAGGTGACGTCGCGGGGCAAGCTCTATTTTTATTTTCAAATGGGGCGCGGCTCGGCCAATCCGGGGCCGCGCATTTCACTTCCTCGGGATCCTCACTCGCCTGAGTTCTGGTCTGCAATCCAGCAAGCGTGTGGTGGAGTTGTTTCGCTCCCTGCTGACACGTTCAATGCGGTTCTGGATGAGTGGTTGATGCATCTGCGGGTGTCCGGAGATGTGACGTCATCGACGGTGACTTTTTATGAACAGTCTCTCCAAGTTGCTCGGGCGGCTTGGGGAAGCTTGTCACCGCGTGGCTTGAAGCCCTTGCATGTTCTGGCGTTGATGAATGGGATGGGGGATCGACCTGGAGCTGCGAATAACTTTCTTTCTTCGATGCGCAGCTTCTCCAAGTGGGCGCGGCTCCATGAGCATATTGACGTCAATCTCACGGAAGGTATTTCGCCACGAAAGACCGGGGGAGGGCATAAGCCTTGGACGCCTGAGCAGATCGAGGCGGCCAAATCCAAGCTCAGCGGTGTCATTCGTCGTGGTGTTCTTCTTTACCTCTATACCGGAATGCGTGGGAGTGATGCCGTAAGGCTTGGCCCTGAGCATGTCGATGAAGGCGGATTTTCGCTGCGAACACAAAAGAAGAAGCGGGACGTTTACTGTCCTATCCTGCCGGAGCTGGAGGAGGAAATGCGCACATGGAGCGCAACGGAAGGCCCATATTTGCGGCAGGATGAAGGGCGCGCGCAAGGTCATCCCTACACTCGAAAGCTCTTCTCCAAGCACTTCGCTGAACAAAGGGATGCGATTCCGGAACTGGCGGGCGTCACCCTTCACGGGCTTCGTTGTACCGCCGTTATTCGGTTAAGGCGGGCCGGTCTGTCTGTCGGGCAGATCAGCGATATTGTCGGAATGTCTCTCCCAACCATTGAACGCTACTGCCGATTTGCGGACAGGAAGGCGAGCGGAAAAGCAGCGCTTGAAGCGCTCATTCGCAATGAAGCAAACGCGCCAACTGTAAAACGCAGCAAATCAGCAAAACAGAAGACAAGCTAAATCAGCTAGTTACGGTGAAAAAGATGAAATGTGTGACTTTGGCCCGGATGGCCTCTCCGGCGGACGCTCGCCCGACCGGCTGGATGCGCTCGTCTGGGCACTGACCGCTTTGATGCTGGATGGCGCGGGCGAACCGCGTGTCCGGGGTGTTTAATTAAAACGAATGGAATAGGAAAACCTATGATCAACCGCCGTTTCTTCTTCGATACGGTGCGCCGCGATCTGTTTGCCGGGCGCTTGCGCCCCGGCCAGATCGATGGGCTGAACGCCATTCTCGATCGCTTCGAGGAAACCATGCCGGAGGGCGATGACCGCTGGCTGGCCTACATGCTGGCGACCGCTTATCACGAGACCGCCGCGACGATGCAGCCGGTGCGCGAAACGCTGGCCCAGAGTGACGAAAAGGCGATTGCCGCGCTTGATCGCGCCATGGCGGCCGGTCGCCTGAAGACGGTGAAGACGCCCTACTGGCGTCTGGATGCCAAGGGTCAGAGCTGGCTCGGGCGCGGTTTCGTGCAACTGACGCACCGGCGCAATTACGAGGCGATGGCAAAAGCCACGGGCATCGATCTCTTGGCCCGCCCCGAGCGTGCCATGGAAAAGGACGTGGCGATCACCATCCTTTTCCGCGGCATGATCGACGGCCTGTTTTCGGGCAAGCGTCTGGCCGATTATTTCGCGGGCGATCTGGAAGACTGGACCGGCGCGCGCCGCATCATCAATGGTCTCGACCGCGCCGCGCTGGTGGCAGGCTATGCCAAGGCCTTTTATGCCGCGCTCAGTTACCGTTGAACGGTGATTGAGACGGACGCATTCGCATGCTATGCGGAGCATCCAAAATGAAGGGAGTTTCGCGTGATCCGTCACATTGTTTTCTTCACCGTCAGGCAAGAGCATCGCGAAGCCGTGCGCGCCGGACTGTCCGGGCTGACGGCCATTCCGCACGCCAGCGTTCTGGAAATCGGCGAAAACGTGAAGAAGGATCAGTGGGATACGAATGTCGATTTCATCGTTTACGGTGAATTCGAAAGCGAGGAAGCTCTGGCCGCCTACAAGGCCGATCCCGCCTATCAGAAGTCGACGGCGACCGTTCGCCCCATTCGCGAAACCCGCATTGCGGCGGATTTCGATGCCGACAAGGCCGTCAAGACGCCCATTCTGTAAGGGCAATACGCCGCCCGAACCATGAGGACATCGCTATGAGAATGCCCATCCGCCTGCCGTGGCAGCGCCCGGCGGACCGAAGTTCCGTGTCTGAAAACCACCCCGAAGAGATGAAAGCCGTCGCACCCTTTGCGGCGGTTTTTTCGTCTGCGGAAGGGGGCTGGTCGAACCGTCCCTATGCGGCGCTCGCCCGTGAGGGCTATCTGCGCAACCCCGTTGGCCATCGCTGTGTGCGGCTGGTGGCGGAAAGCGCTGCCGGTGTGCCGCTTCTGCTTTATGGCGCGGACGGCGAGCTGGATGAGCATCCGGCGCTTGCCCTGATGCGCCGTCCGAATGGTCGCCAGTCCGGCATCGAGTTTCTCGAAACGCTCTATGCGCATCTTTCGGTGGCGGGCAATGCCTTTATCGAGCCGGTAACGCTGGGCGGCGAGTTGCGCGAGCTTTACCTCCTGCGCCCGGACCGGATGCGGGTGATCGAGGGGCGTGATGGCTGGCCTTCGACCTATGAATACCGCGCCGGAAATACGGTGCGCCGCTTTGCCG
Organism: Pseudomonadota bacterium; assembly: GCA_020161665.1. Classification (GTDB taxonomy): domain Bacteria; phylum Pseudomonadota; class Alphaproteobacteria; order Rhizobiales; family Rhizobiaceae; genus Ectorhizobium. The sequence continues at coordinate 28,854 of JAIUPA010000034.1, forward strand.
TGGAAGGCGAAGGCCCGCGTCTGCTGCATCTCAAAACCTTTCATCCGCTAGACGATCATCTGGGTTATGCGCCGCTTTCGGCAGCGCAGGGCGCGCTCGATCTTCACAATGCCGCCGCCACCTGGAACAAGGCGCTTCTGAAGAATTCGGCCCGGCCATCCGGTGCGCTGGTCTATCAGCCGAAGGAGGGCGGCAATCTCTCGCCCGCGCAATATGAACGGCTGAAGCAGGAACTGGAGGACGGCTATTCCGGCGCCGTGCGGGCCGGTCGTCCGCTGCTTCTCGAAGGCGGGCTCGACTGGAAGGCCATGGCACTTTCGCCGCGCGATATGGATTTCGTCGAGGCGAAGAATGGCGCGGCGCGTGACATTGCGCTCGCCATCGGCGTGCCGCCCATGCTGCTTGGTCTGCCGGGCGATAATACCTATGCCAACTATCAGGAGGCGAACCGTGCCTTCTGGCGGCTGACGATCCTGCCGCTGATTGGCCGGGTCATGGGGGCGGTGTCGGTCTGGTTGTCGGAAGCCTATGGCGAAAGCCTGCGTTTTGAACCGGATCTCGACCGCATTTCCGGCCTGTCTGCCGAGCGCGGAGAATTGTGGCAGCGTCTGGAGCAGGCAAGCTTCATCACCGATGCCGAAAAGCGCGAGGCTGTCGGCTACAGCGCCGAAAGCTGAAGCATTTCAGGGGCAGGGAAGGGGAAGCGGAATCGGAATCAGTACCGCTTGAATCCGTTTGCGAGGACGCTCAATCACCGCATGAGCGGCTTCAGAGCCTGCGTGAAGAAGCGGATTCAGCGTCTTAAAAAACGCGTCCAAGCGATTCTGGGGGTTCACCAATTCGATGCTGTTGAGACGCTGCTTGAACGCGGCGTTGAGAACAGACCCGGCTCCTTAGCAAACCAATCGTTAATGAAAGATAACCGATGACGGACTTCGTACAGGAGCCCGGCTTCACCGCATTGCGCCTTCTGGGCGCAGCGTCCGGGGCTGCGGTATCGCTGGTCTATATGCTGCCGAAAAGCCGGCGCGAAGCGGCCAGCCGCTTTGTCACGGGCCTCGCCTGCGGGCTGATCTTCGGCCCCTCGGCGGGTCTGTGGATTGCCCGGCAGGCCGGTTTGGCGGACCTTTTGTCCACCCCTGAACTTCTGCTGATGGGCTCTGCCGCCGCCAGCCTTTCGGCCTGGTGGGTACTGGGTGCATTGACCCGGCTGGCCGCCCATTTTGGCGCGCCGCGGGGACACTGAACAATCACGAAACGTGGAGATTTGATGATGCACGCAGAAAAGCGGGCAAACCCTTTCACGCACAAATTTGCGAGCCTTTCGCTTTCGAAACTCTCCGGTGATGGCTCCTTCTCGGGCTATGCGAGCCTGTTTGGCGAGGTGGATCTTGCCAAGGACCGCATTGAGCGCGGTGCCTTTGCCGCAAGCCTTGCCGAACGCGGCGCGGCGGGCGTTCGCATGCTCTACCAGCACGATCCGGCCGAGCCGATCGGGGCGTGGAAGATCATCCGCGAGGATGCCCGAGGCCTTTACGTCGAGGGGCTTTTGTCACCCGGCGTGGCGCGGGCCCGCGAAGTGCATGCGCTGATGAAAACCGGCGCGCTGGATGGCCTGTCCATCGGCTTTCGCACCGTGCGCGCCAAGCGCGATCCCGCGACCGGCGTGCGCCGCATTCTCGAAGCCGACCTTTGGGAAATCTCGGTCGTGACCTTTCCGATGCTGCCATCGGCCCGGGTCTCGAACGTCAAGAACGCGCGGTTTTTCCGCGACAAGGAAACGGAACTCGTCCGCACCCTGCGGCGGGCGACCCGCAGCATGATCATGACAACCTTCAAGGGATAATGCCGATGACCATCGACACGCATAAGACTGCCCCCGAAATCAAGGCCGTGCCGGATACGGTGGCCTCCGCTTTCGACGAGTTCATGGAGGCCTTCGAGGCGTTCCGTGAAACCAACGACCAGCGTCTGGCCGAGGTGGAGCGCAAGCTTTCGCCCGATACGCTGACCGTCGAGAAGATGGACCGCATCAACCGCGCCATCGACGACCAGAAGAAGCTGCTCGACCAGCTGCTGCTCAAGAAGGCGCGCCCGGCGCTGGGCGGTGGGGCTTCGGCGGAACCGTCTGAACACAAGTCGGCTTTCGAGACCTATGTGCGCCGGGGTGACGAAAGCGCGCTGCGCGAGATCGAGGCCAAGGCCTTTTCCGGCAGCACCGGCACCGATGGCGGCTATCTGGCCCCGCCGGAAACCGATGCGGCGGTCGGTCGTCGCCTTGCCAATATCTCGCCCATCCGTTCGCTGGCTACGGTGCGGCAGGTGTCCGGCGCGGTGCTGAAGAAGCCGTTTGCCACTGCCGGGCTTGCCACCGGCTGGGTGGGTGAAACGGCGGCCCGCCCGCAGACCAACACGCCGCAGCTGGCCGAGCTGTCCTTCCCGACCATGGAACTTTACGCCATGCCGGCCGCCACGCAAGGCTTGCTCGACGATGCGGCGGTCGATATCGAAAGCTGGATCGCCGGTGAGGTGGAAATCGTCTTTGCCGAACAGGAAGGGGCTGCCTTCATCAATGGCGATGGCGTGACGGCACCGAAGGGCATTCTGACCGAACCCAAGGTGGCCGACACCAGCTGGGCCTGGGGCTCCCTCGGCACGATTTCCACCGGACAGGCGGGCGCCTTCAAGGCCTCCGGTCCTTCCGATACGCTGATCGATGCGATCTACGCGCTGAAGGCCGGTCATCGCCAGAACGCCACCTTCCTGATGAACCGCAAGACGCAGAGCGCTATCCGCAAGTTCAAGGATGCCGACGGCAATTATCTCTGGATGCCGCCGAGCGCACCGGGCATGGCTGCTTCGCTGATGGGCTTCCCGGTGGCTGAGGCCGAGGATATGCCGAACATCGCCGTGGATGCCCATGCCATTGCGTTTGGCGATTTCCGCGCCGGTTATCTGGTGGTTGACCGCGTCGGCCTGCGCATCCTGCGCGACCCCTATTCCGCCAAGCCTTACGTGCTGTTCTACACCACCCGCCGTGTTGGCGGCGGCGTGCAAAACTTCGAGGCGATCAAGCTCATCAAGTTTGCCGCCTGATCGGTGAAGGCCGAGATCGTCACCCTCGGGCTTGCCCCGGGGGGGACGTGTCGGAACATCGCCACGCTTCGTAATCCCCGGGAGTTTCCATGACCTATGCAACGCTTGCTCCGCCGGTGGCGGAACCCCTGACGCTGTCCGAAACGAAAGCGCATCTGCGGCTTGATAGCGCTGATGAAGATGCGCTCCTGTCGTCGTTGATCCGGGTGGCGCGCGAACATCTGGAACGCGAAACCGGGCTTTGCCTCATCGACCGGACGCTGCGGCTCTACCGCGACGACTGGCCGGAGGAAGATGTGATCCTGATCGATCCCGGTCCGGTGAAAGCGGTGACGGCGGTCACGGTCTATGACGCCGCGGGTCAGCCCTCCACCGTGCCGCTGTCCGGTTCGCGGCTGGATGGCAACACCCGGCCTGCAAGGCTTTACCTGCCTGTGCGTCCGGCGCCGGGTGCGGCGCTGAACGGTATCGAGATCGATTTCACCGCTGGCTTTGGCAGCGCGGGAACGGATGTTCCCGATACGCTGAAGCGGGCGCTTTTGATGCATGTGGCGCTGATGTTTGCCTTTCGCGGTGCCGTGGCAGCCGACAGCCAGCCGGTCGCCGTGCCGGATGGCTATGAGCGTCTCGTCGCGCCCTATCGCCTGCGGAGGCTCTAGATGCCGCTGGTATTCTTTGACCCCGGCCAGATGACGGCCCGGCTTGACCTTCAGCGTTCCGTCTCCGCCCCGGACGGACAGGGCGGGGCGACCGTTTCTCAGGAGACGGTTGCCTCGCTTTGGGGGCGGATCGAACCCGTCTCAACCACGCTGACGGAGGAAGCCTCGCAGCGAATCTTCTCCATCACGCATCGCATCTGGATCGCCTATCGCGCCGGCCTGATGGCAGGCATGCGCTTCGTGCGCGGCGAGCGGGTGTTCACCATCCGCGCCGTCAACGATCCCGACGAAACGCGCCGTTATCTCGTCTGCCAGTGCGAGGAGGAGGGGGCATGAGTGCTGCCAATACGCTGATGACAGCGCTTCAGGCGCGGCTGGGTGGCGACGCGACGCTGATGGGGCTGACGGGCAACCGCGCGCCGGTCGACCGGCTTCTCGATCGCACGGCGCTGCCGCTCATCGTCTGGGGCGAAATGGAAACGCGCGACGCATCGACGGCGAGCGAACCGGGTGAGGAACACTTGTTTTCGCTGGCCGTATGGTCGGACGCCGAAGGGCGGCGCGTGGCCGAAGAGATCGCTGCAAGGATTAAATTCCTCACCCATGACGCGGCGCTTGTCCTTCCCGGCCATGCCCTTGTCAGCCTGTTTCACCGTTCGACGCGCACCCGTCGCGAGCCGAAAAGCAAACGCTTCGTCGCGGAGGTGTTCTTCCGCGCCGTGACCGAACCTAACCCTTGAAAAGGATCGCCAGATGGTTGCCCAGAAAGGCAAGGACCTTCTTCTGAAAATTCATAACGGCACGGCCTATGTCACGGTCGCGGGCTTGCGCTCCAAGCGCCTGTCCTTCAATGCCGAGACGGTGGATGTGACCGATGCCGAAAGCGCCGGTCGCTGGCGTGAGTTGCTGGGCGGCGCAGGCATTCAGCGCGCTTCGCTGTCCGGCACCGGCATTTTCAAGGATGCCGCTTCCGATGCCCGCCTGCGCGAGGTCTTCTTCGCGGGCGACATCGTTTCCTGCCAGATCGTCATTCCCGATTTCGGCACGGTCACGGGCCTGTTCCAGATTTCCGCGCTCGAATATTCCGGCCAGTACAATGGCGAAATGCAGTTCGAGGCGACGCTGGAATCGGCGGGCGCCCTGACCTTCGGTGCGCTGTGATGTGTGGCCGGGCCAACCGCAGGCGCGGTGAGGTGGATGCGGTCATCGGCGGCGAACGGCGCATTTTGTGCCTGACGCTCGGCGCGCTGGCCGAATTGGAAACCGCCTTTGCCGTCGATGATCTGGCAGCGCTTGGCAGTCGTTTCGCCACGGGGCGGCTGAAAGCGGCGGACTTGATCCGCATTATCGGGGCCGGGCTTCGCGGCGCGGGCAACCTGATCAGCGATGAAGAGGTGGCAGGCCTTGAGGTGGAAGGGGGCGTTGCCGGTGCGGCGCGCCTTGTCACCGACCTTCTGGCCGCCGCCTTCCATGCCGAAGGCTGGACCGCGCCGGACCCTTGCCCAACGGACCCTTGAATACCGCAGCAGGCGCACCGCAACCCTTTCCCTGGGCCGCGGTGCTGCACACCGGGCTTTGCCTGTTGCGGATGCCCCCGAACACCTTCTGGACCATGACCCCGCGTGAGTTCTTTGCCGCCGCAGGCGGGTTGAAGCCGAGAGGCGACGCCCCTTCGCGCACCGATCTTGCCGGTCTTATGGCCCATTTCCCGGATGAGGAACACGTTGATGGATGAAACCGACCTGACCAGTTTTGACGGCGCATCACAGGCGCTCGGCCAGACCATTTCCGATCTTGAGGCCCGTTCGCGGTCCTTCGGTTCGGCGCTGACGGCGGCACTGAAAGGCGCGGTCGTCGATGGCAAGGGCCTCGACAGCGTGCTTCAGACGCTTGGCCTGCGGCTTTCTTCCATTGCCCTTTCGGCGGGGCTGAAGCCGCTCGAAAATCTCGTTTCCAGCGGCATGGAAAGCGTCATGTCCGGCATTGGCAGCCTGTTTGGCTTTGCCGATGGCGGCGTGCCGGGCCGCGTCGTGCCCTTTGCCAATGGCGGCGTGGTGTCTTCGCCCTCCTTCTTCCCGATGGGCGGTGACATGGGCCTGATGGGCGAGGCCGGAGCGGAAGCCATTCTGCCGTTGAAGCGCGGTGCCGATGGCTCGCTGGGCGTGGCGATGAACGGCGCGGCAAGCGGCCCCTCGATTGTCTTTAACGTGACCGCCACCGATGCGGCGAGCTTCCGCAAGACCGAAGGCCAGATCGCCGCCATGCTGGCGCGCACCGCCGGACGCGGCCAGCGGCAGCTGTGAAGGTTGAGGGGAGCCCCTCATCCGGCTGCCGCCCCCTTCTCCCCGCAGGCGGGGAGAAGGGGAATAGGCAAGGTTTTGCCCCCCGTCTTTGGGTGGAAAGAGTCGTTCGCCAGCACAGCCCCTCTCCCCGCAGGCGGGGAGAGGGCCGGGGTGAGGGGCGAAAGCACAGATAATATATCAGAGGTGAACGATGACCACAGGCTTTCATGAGGTGCGCTTTCCGCTGCGCCTTGCGCTTGGCGTTTCCGGCGGGCCGGTCCGGCGCACTGAAATCGTCAATCTTTCCAATGGTCGCGAAACGCGTAACAGCCGCTGGGCGCAGTCGCGCCGCGCCTATGATGCAGGCTCTGGTTTGCGCTCGGTCGGCGACCTTTACGAGGTTCTCGCCTTCTTCGAGGCAAGGCAGGGCGAGCTTTACGGTTTCCGCTTTCGTGATCCGCTGGACCATGCCTCCGCAGCGCCGGAAGCAGCCATCACGCCCCTCGATCAGCCGATTGGCACAGGGAACGGCACCAACCGCACCTTCCAGCTTGTGAAGCGCTATGGCGATGCCGAGGCAAGTTATGCCCGCACCATTTTGAAGCCAGTGGGGGCAAGCGTGCGCGTCGCCGTCGCGGGCGTGGAAAAAGCAGCCTCCGCCTTCCAGTGCGATCCGGCAACCGGAACGGTGACCTTCGCGGCTGGGCAGGCCCCGGCCAATGGCGCGGCGGTGACGGCTGGCTTCGAATTCGACGTGCCGGTGCGCTTTGATACCGACCGGATCGACGTGAACCTTTCCGCCTTTCGCGCCGGACGCATCCCCGCCATTCCGCTGATGGAGATCCTGCCATGAGAACGGTTCCTCCGGCTCTCGCCGCGCATTTGGCCACGGGCGTGACGACGCTTTGCCATGGCTGGCGCCTGACGCGTCGTGATGGCCTGGTGATGGGCTTTACAGACCACGACCGCACGCTTGTCTTCGACGGCACGACCTTCCTCGCGGCCAGCGGCTTTTCCGCCAGCGGACGCGAGGAGGCGCAGGGTCTGGCGAGCGCGACCAGCGAGGTGACGGGCGGGTTTTCAGCCGAGTCGATCACGGAATCCGATCTGGCAGCAGGCCTTTATGATGGTGCGCGCGTCGAACTCTTCCTCGTCAATTGGGCCGATCCGTCGCAGCGCCTGCGGCTCAAGGTGGAGGAAGTGGGCGAGGTAACGCGTGCCGGTTCCGCCTTTAAAGCCGAACTGCGCGGCATGGCGCATCGCCTCTCGCAGCCTCAGGGCCGTGTCTATACGCGGGCCTGCGATGCGGCCCCCGGTGACGCCCGTTGCGGTGTTTCGCTCGATGATCCGCGCTGGCATGCCGAGGCGACTGTTGTGGCCGTTCTCGATGAAAGCCGCTTGCGGCTGGAGGGCTTGTCGGGCCATGCGGACGGTCTGTTCCGCAATGGCCGGCTGACCTTCACCAATGGAACGCTGGCCGGTGAGGTGGCGGAGATCGATGACCAGACAGGTGATGCCGTGCGCCTGTGGTTGCCGCTGTCCGCCCTGCCGGATGAAGGCGATGCGGTGCGGGTGACGGCGGGCTGTGACCGAAGCCTTGCCATGTGCCGTGCGCGCTTTGAGAACGCTGCGAACTATCGCGGCTTTCCTCACATGCCGGGTGCTGACTTTGCTTACTCCTATGTCGATGGCGACAGCACCCATGATGGCGGAGCGCTGTTTTCATGAGTATGCGCGATGATGTTCTGAGGATCGCCACGCGCTGGATCGGCACGCCCTATCGCCATCAGGCGTCGCTTGAAGGCGTGGGGACCGACTGCCTCGGCCTGATCCGCGGCGTGTGGCGCGAGCTTTACGGGGCGGAGCCGGAACTTGTGCCCGCCTATGCGTCGGACTGGGCCGAACGTTCGGGGCAGGAGCGCCTGATGGAAGCGGCAACCCGCCACTTCGGGCCATCGATCCCCTTTGCCGAAGCGCGACCGGGCGATCTCTTGCTGTTTCGCTGGCGGGCCGGCTGTGCCGCCAAGCATGCGGGCATTCTCGCTCCCGAAGGCGGCTTCATCCACGCTTACGAACAGGCCGCCGTGATCCGTTCGGCGCTGACGCCCTCCTGGGCGCGCCGCATTGCCGCCGTCCACGTTTTTCCGGAGATTTGAATGGCAACGCTTCTTCTTCAGACGGCCGGTGCCGCCCTTGGCAGCGTTTTTGGTCCCGTTGGCATGATGCTTGGCCGTGCGGCGGGGGCTCTTGCCGGAAACCTCATCGACCAGCAGTTGATGGGGGGCAGCACGACCAGACGCGCCAAGCATCTGCAGACAGCTCGCATCGCAGGCGCGGATGAGGGCGCGGCGATCCCGCGTCTCTACGGTACGGCCCGTCTCGGCGGCACGCTGATCTGGGCGACGCGCTTCGAAGAGGTGCGGGTTGCCGAGCGCGCCGGTGGCAAGGCGGGCGGCAGCAAGGTGGAAAGCTATCGCTACTACGCCAATTTTGCCGTCGCTATCTGCGAAGGCCCGGTGGCAGCATTGCGCCGCGTTTGGGCCGATGGCCGCGAACTCGACCTGACGACGGTGGAAATGCGCTTTTATGAAGGGCGTGATGACCAGCCGGTCGATCCGCTGATCGAGGCAAAGCAGGGGGAGGGCAAAGCCCCGGCCTATCGCGGGGTCGCCTATGCCGTGTTCGAACGCCTGCCGCTGGATGGCTATGGCAACCGCATTCCCGTGTTGCAGTTCGAGGTGATCCGCCCGGTGGGCACGCTGGAAAGCCGCATTCGCGCCATCACCATCATTCCCGGAGCGACCGAGGAGGGCTATGCGAGTGAAGCCGTCTCGCACCTGTCTGCGCCCGGCACCAGCAGCCTTCTCAATCGCAATAATCTGATCGCGCCGACCGACTGGCAGGCCTCGCTGGATGAACTGACGGCATTGTGTCCGGCGCTTGAAAGCGTGGCGCTGGTTGTCGCGTGGTTCGGCACGGACCTGCGCGCAAGCCATTGCCGCATTGTTCCGGGTGTTGAAGCGGCTGTGCGCGGCGGCGAAAGTCGTGCGTGGCAGGTGGCGGGTCTGACACGGGCCGAGGCGCATGTCATCAGCACCGTTGATGGCGGGCCAGCCTTTGGCAGCACGCCGTCCGACAAAAGCGTGCTGGAGGCGATTGCCGATCTCAAGGCGCGCGGCCTCAAAGTGTTCCTCTATCCTTTCCTGATGATGGACATTCCGGCGGGTAACGCTCTGCCGGACCCCTATGGCGGCACGGAACAGGCAACCTATCCCTGGCGTGGACGTATCACCGGAACAACTGAAACGGCTGCCAACGATGCGCTGGCCTTTACCGGCACGGCGACAGCCGCGAACTTTTCGACCGTGAGCGGCCTGCCGGTCTATGGCGGTGCGGATGAGGGTTATCGCCGTTTCATCCTCCACTATGCGAAGATGGCAGAGCTAGCGGGTGGGGTGCATGGCTTCATTCTCGGTTCTGAGCTGCGTGGATTGACGACGCTTCGCGCCACCAATGGCACATTCCCCTTCGTGACGCAGATGGTTGCTCTTGCCAGCGACGTTCGCGCTTTTCTGGGCGGTGCAACGAAGCTGACCTATGCCGCCGATTGGAGCGAGTATTTCGGGCATCATCCGGACGACGGTTCCGGCAACGTCTTCTTCCATCTCGATCCGCTCTGGGCCTCTCCGGCCATCGATGCGGTCGGGATCGACAACTACATGCCGCTGTCGGATTGGCGGGACGAGGATCTGTCGGGCGTCAATCCGGATGGCTTCCGTCTGGTCGACGATGCGACGGCCATGCAGAAGGCCATCACGGCGGGTGAGGGGTTTGACTGGTATTATGCCGACGAAGCGGGCCGGGCGGCGCGCACGCGTCTGCCGATCACCGACGGGCTGGCCGGAAAGCCGTGGGTCTATCGTTTCAAGGACATCACCGGCTGGTGGTCGAACCCGCATTACGACCGGGTGAATGGTGCGGAAGCGACGAACCCCACGGCGTGGGTTCCGGGCATGAAGCCGGTGTGGTTCACAGAACTCGGATGCCCGGCCATTGATAAGGGGGCAAGCCGCCCGAATGTCTTCCTCGACCCAAAATCCGCAGAAAGCGCGCGGCCCTGGGGTTCCTCTGGTGGACGCGCCGACAGCCAGCAGCGCCGCTTTCTCGAGGCGCATCTCGACCATTGGCAGGCGGGAGGCCCGGTCGACCCGGCGCATCTGTTCCTCTGGACCTGGGATGCACGCCCCTATCCGGCCTTTCCGGAAAATACGGCGCTGTGGTCCGATGGCGCGAATTGGCAGACGGGCCATTGGCTGAACGGGCGTCTGGGCACCGCAACACTTGCCGATACGCTGGCGGCGATCCTCACCGATCATGGCATTGGCGATGTCGATGTTAGCGCCGTTTCCGGCGATCTGGGCGGTTATGTGCAGGGCGATGTGGCCTCGGCCCGCGACCTGATCGAACCGCTGATGGACGCGTTCGGGATCGATATGCACGAGGAGGAGGGCACTCTGGTGTTCCGTTCGCAGCGCGAGGCAAGCCTGCCTCCGGTGACGCTCGACGTGCTGGCGGAGGAAGACGAGGGGCCGTTGTGGAGCGAAACGCGCGGCCATGACAGCGATTTTGCCAGCGGCGCGATCCTCAATTTCACCGATGCCGCCAGCGCGTACGAAACGGCCAGCGTCCGCTCTCGCCGCGTGGCCGGCGCAAGCGCCCGGCTTATTGCTGATAACCTTCCGGCGGTGGTGACGCGCGAACGAGCGCAAAGCGCGGTGGAAGCACGGCTTCGCGAGCACCATCTGGCGCGCCGCACGATCTCACTCTCGCTTTCGCCGCAGGATATCGTGGTCAACGCCGGGGACGTGATCAGCATTGCCGATGGCCCGAGCGGGCGCTTCATGGTGACGCGGGTCGAGGAGGGCGAGTTTCGCCGGATCGAGGCGCGGGAGTATTTTCCCGCCGCGGCATCGATCGGTGCTGCCGCCGCATCGCGCCCGGGTTCCACCGCATCGATGAGTGGCTTCGCCCCGCTGGTCTGCCTTCTTGACCTTCCGCATTACGAAGGAAGCGATGATGCGGGCCTTGCCCGTGTCGGCGCCTATGTCCGGCCTTGGCGGCGCGTGGTGATCTCGGCCTCGGCCAGTACGGAAAATTACGCCACGCGCGCCATTCTCGACCGTCCGGCGAAGATCGGCGCGTTGGTCGTGGCGCTTCAACCCGGTGTCGCGGGGCGTTTTGACGAGGCGAATACGATGACCCTCGATATGGGCGAGGGCGATCTGTCGTCCGTCACGGCGGTGGATGTTCTGAACGGCGCCAACCGTCTGGCGGTTGAGGCGCAAAACGGCGTCTGGGAGGTCATCGGCTTTCGTGAGGCGGTCGAAATCGCCCCCTATCGCTGGCGGTTGAGCGGCTTGCTGCGCGCCCTTGGTGGTACGGATGATGCGATGCAAGCGGGCGCTGCAATCGGTGCGCGATGCATAGTGCTCGATGATGCCGTTCAGCCTCTGGCGATGAATTCCGCCGAAGCCGGGCTTGCCCGCAACTATATCGCCGAACCCGCCACGGGTGCGATGGCGATGGCCGGTCCCTTCAGCTTTGCCGGTGGTGTGCGGGCCTCTACGCCTCTGGCCCCTGTCCACCTGCGCGCCAAACGGGAAGCGACCGGGGACATTACCCTTAACTGGACCCGGCGCGGCAGGCTTGATGCCGATAATTGGAACGCTGCCGAAATTCCCATGGATGAGGAAGCCTTGAACTTCGAGGTGGACATCCTGTCGGGCGGCACGGTCCTGCGGACCCTTTCGGTGGGGGATGTCTTCGCCACCTATGCCGCAGCCGATGTGGCGGCGGATTTTCCAACCCCGATCAGCACGCTCGACATCCGGGTGTGCCAGATCGGCCGGGCCGTGGGAGCAGGCATTGCTGCAGTGCAGCAAGGTCTTCGCATCAATTAATCACCGTGAGAAAGGACCTGAAATGAAGAACTGGTACCAGTCGAAAACCATCTGGGGCGCAATCGTTGTGATTCTGGCCTCGCTTCTGCGATTTGCGGGCATTGAATTCGGCCTTGCAGAACAGGCTGAACTGACCGACGCACTGACCACCATCGCAGGTGCAGCAGGCGGCGTTCTAGCGCTTTACGGGCGTTTGACGGCAGTTTCGACCATCGTTACGCGAAAGTGAGGGGATAATTCCCCTCATTTTAAGCCTGTTCACGCCATTCATTTGCCATTCAGCCGTTGTGAGCTAAACACTGTTGCAACAATAGAATTCACGATGGAAAGTCGGGTTATGGCATCACCATTGATCATAACGGCCCTTGCGGCGGGCCTTTCCGGTTTTTCTTCAGCTGACGAACTGCCTCGCACACAGGTCCTGCTCGTCGCCGGAGATTGCCGTGTTGCAGCCGCGAAGGCGGTTGAACAGACGGGTGGACAGCTTCTTTCGGCACAGCCTGCCGGAGATGGGCAGAGCTGTGTCGTCACCGTTCTGGTTCAGGGCAATGGAGAGCGTCCGCGCAAGGTTACCGTCAGGCTGCCCATGTAAGGACGTCGGAAGAATCCGGCGCTTCGGACCAATCTTGAACGTACAGGCATGAAAGTCGCGACCGCTCACAACAGGGGGTGAGGGGATGGGGCAAAGGGGACACGATGCGAATTCTGGTAGTCGAGGACGATGTAAACCTGAACCGACAGCTTGCCGATGCTCTGAAAGAGTCCGGCTATGTCGTCGATCAGGCGCATGATGGCGAAGAAGGCCATTATCTGGGGGACACCGAGCCTTACGACGCCGTGATCCTCGACATCGGTCTGCCCGTCATGGATGGCATTACGGTTGTGGAAAAGTGGCGCGCTGCCGGCAAGGTTATGCCGGTTTTGATCCTGACCGCCCGTGACCGCTGGAGCGACAAGGTTGCCGGGATCGATGCCGGTGCCGACGACTACGTGACCAAGCCCTTCCATGTGGAAGAGGTCATGGCCCGCATCCGTGCCCTGATCCGCCGCGCAGCCGGTCATGCGTCATCGGAAATCGCCTGCGGCCCCGTGCGGCTCGACACCAAAAGCTCGAAGGCAACGGTTGACGGCGTGACGTTGAAGCTCACCTCCCATGAGTTTCGCCTGCTGTCTTACCTCATGCACCACATGGGGCAGGTGGTATCGCGCACCGAACTGGTCGAGCACATGTACGATCAGGACTTTGACCGCGATTCCAACACGATAGAGGTCTTTGTCGGTCGCCTGCGCAAGAAGCTTGGCGTCGACCTGATCGAAACGGTGCGCGGTCTCGGCTATCGTATGCAAGAGCCGAAGAATGGGAACTAGCAAGGGAACCCGCTCGCTCACCGCGCGGGTTCTGTTGCTCGCGACACTCTGGTTCGGGCTGGCACTGGTCGGGATTTCATTTGCGATCTCCAAGCTCTACCGCGAGTCGGCGGAGCGTGGTTTCAACGACCTTTTGCGCGCCCAGCTTTACAACGTCATCAACGCCATCGCGATCAACGATCAAAACACCTTGTCGGGAACGCCGCAGCTTGGGGATTTGCGCTATGCGCAACCGGGAAGTGGCTGGTACTGGGTGGTGGAGCCGCTCGGTGATTTCGCCACCCCGGCACTCGTTTCCTCATCCCTTGGCGTGTCCGGCCTGCCGGTGCCGAGCATTCTCGAAGCGCCGTTCGACCGGCGCTATGAGCGTTTTTATGATGTGAAGGACAGCAGTGGCCGACGCGTTCAGGTGGCGGAAACCGAAGTGGTTCTGGATGGCGAAGGCCATGCCGCCCGCTTCCGCGTCACCGGCAATCTCGCCATCGTGGAAGAGCAGATCGCCGACTTTTCCCGCAGCCTTCATGTTGCCCTGGCGGTGTTCGGCTTCGGCAGTCTTCTTCTCAATGGTCTTGCCATTCTCTACGGCCTGAAGCCGCTGGTGCGCGCCCGTGAGGCGCTGGGCAAGGTGCGCAACGGCGAGGCCGAACGACTGGAAGGCGAATTCCCGCGTGAAATCCAGCCTTTGGCCAATGAGATGAACGCGCTCATTGAAAGCAATCTGCGTATCGTGGATCGCGCCCGCATGCAGGTGGGCAACCTCGCGCATTCGCTGAAAACGCCGATTGCTGTTCTCCTCAACGAATCCAACCTCATCGACAAGCAGCAGGGTGATGTGGTGCGCGCGCAGGCTGAGGCCATGCAGGCGCAGGTGCAATCCTATCTGCACCGGGCGCGCATCGCAGCCCAACGTGATTCGGTTCTGGCTCGCACCGAGGCGGAGCCGGTGCTGGAACGGCTGGTGCGCGTCATGCGCAAGCTGAACAAGGACATCGAGTTCACTCTCACCGTCGATCCGGCAGATGCCAAGTTGGCCATGGAGCAGCAGGACATGGAGGAGATTGTTGGCAATCTTCTTGAAAATGCGGCCCGTTACGCCAAAGCGCGCGTGACCGTGAGCGTCACCCCGGTCGAGGTTGAGGCCGAGCGGTCGCCGGACCCCGCCCGCAAGTCGTGGATCGAGCTTCTGGTCGAGGACGACGGACCGGGATTGAATGATGACGAGGCCGCCAAGGCCCTGAAACGCGGCATGCGGCTGGATGAAAGCATGCCCGGAACGGGGCTTGGACTGTCTATCGTAAACGAGATTGTCAGCGAGTATCACGGGCGCCTTCAATTGATGCGCGGCACGAGCGGCGGCTTGCGTGTTCGCATGCTTCTTCCCGCCGTTGCAAAAGACCACGCATGACATCTGGAAAATGGGCCGTAAACGTGAAAAACATACGAGCCTTTCCGGGTCGGAAGTCGTTTGGCTTTTCGTCCGGAAGAGCCTGAAAATAAAAAGAATGGGCGTTTCGGCGTTTCGAAAGAGAACCGAAATGATCTAGAGTGACGTATTCGCATCGGGCTTCAATGAAACGGAGCCGGCGCGAAAGGCCTAAAAAGAATTATCCGCCATGGATCGAATCATGAATTTGCCCCTTGTCCGCGCTATCATTCTTCTGCCCGTTCTGGCTTTGGTGCTGGGCGGATGCGCCACGCGCTCCGGGGCGACGGGTGGCGGGTCGATCCTCGGCAAGAGCGGGTCTACGCCTGCTTCCGGTCCTTATCTCAGCGCGCTTGAGGGGGGTATTATCGCCCGAAGCGGTCTGCAGCTTTCGCCAAGCGATTCCAAGCGTGCTCTGGAAGCCGAGTATCGGGCGCTCGAAGAGGCCGCCACCGGCCAGTCGATCGCTTGGGAAGGGTCAAGCGCCAAGGGCAATGTTGTGGCCGCTGCCCCCTATCAGGTCGGCACCCAGAACTGCCGCCAGTATCGCCATACGGTCCAGCTTTCCGGCAAGGAAAGCATGGCCCGTGGGACAGCATGTCGCAATGCGGATGGCACCTGGTCTCCATTGACATAAGTCAAGGATAAGATAGTCCGTAACCCACTACAAACGTGACCGAAAGGCTGGTCGGCGTGCGCCGGTCCGGCAGATGGGAAGTATGCGGCCTAACGCCTCAACTTTGCGTCATTTCCGGTTTGGCCAATGACAACTGGCCTTTTGTTGAAGTATTGGGCCTCATGCTGTTCTGGATCATAATTGCCGTATTAACCGCCCTTGTCGCTGCATTGCTGCTGGCGCCGCTTATGCGTGCGCCGAAGGTTGTGGAAGAGGAGACGAGCGGCGAAGCCGAGGTCTACAAGGATCAATTGAAAGAGATTGATCGCGATCTGGCCGGTGGGCTGATCAACGCGCAGGAGGCAGAAAACGCCCGCGCCGAAATCGGGCGGCGTCTGATTGCCGTGTCGGCGCAAAGTGCCCGCAGCACTGCGGCGGGACAGACGCTGGCGCACCGCATTGCGCAGGTGTTGGTGATCGCACTGATCCCGGCGGTCGGTCTCGGGGCCTATCTCTATCTCGGCAGTCCGGGAAATCCCGACCAGCCGCTGGAAGCGCGGCTTGCCAACCCCGGCAACAACATGGAACTTCTGGTCGCCAAGGCCGAGCGCTACCTCGCCGACAATCCCGATGACGGCAAGGGCTGGGATATTCTCGCGCCGATCTATCTGCGTAGCGGTCGCCTCGGCGATGCCGAACTGGCGTGGCGCAATGCCATGCGCCTGCAGGGCGTGACGGCTGAGCGTGTGATTGGCCTTGGTGAAACGCTGGTTCAGAACAATCAGGGCATTGTGACAGAAGACGCCCGCGCGGCCTTCCAGGAAGGCGCACGCCTTGATCCGAAAAATCCGCGCGCCCGTTTCTATCTGGCTCTGGCCATTGAACAGGCCGGGCGTCGCGACGAAGCAAAGGCTGCCTTTGAAGCCTTCTCCAAGGAATCGCCCGCCGATGCGCCGTGGCAACCGTTGCTGAAGGATCATATCGCGGCCAATAGCGGCGATGCCCCGCCCGCGGCTCCCGGAAATCCGTCGGCTGCCGATGTGCAGGCCGCATCCGGCATGAGCGCGGGCGACCGTCAGCAGATGATCCGCAGCATGGTCGAAGGGCTGGACGCCAAGCTCAAGGACAACCCGAAGAATTTCGAAGGCTGGATGCGTCTTGTGCGCTCCTACGCGATGCTGGGCGAGAAAGACAAGGCAAATGCTGCCCTGACAACCTCGCTGGAGAACTTCCCGGCGACGGGGCAGGAAGGCGCGCAACTGGTCACGCTCGGTCGTGACCTTGGCCTTGATGTGGAAGGAGCCACAAAGTGACAAGGAAGCAGAAACGACTCGCAGTCATTGCCGGTGGCATGAGCTTCATTGTGGCGGCGGTGCTGCTCATCATGTTCGCCTTCGGCCAGTCGGTCGCCTATTTCTATGTGCCGGGTGATCTTGCAACGGCCAATCTGCAGCCGGGTACGCGAATTCGTCTTGGCGGACTCGTCCAGACCGGCTCGTGGGTGCAAGGTGCTGGAAAGACATCGACTTTCGAGGTCACGGACACGATTTCGACCGTGAAAGTTACCTACACAGGCATTCTTCCTGACCTGTTCCGCGAGGGGCAGGGCGTTGTAGCCGAAGGAAGCTTCGTTGCAGGCGATCCCGTGTTTGTGGCCGATACGGTTCTTGCCAAACATGACGAAACCTACATGCCCAAAGATGTCGCCGATCGGTTGAAGGCGCAAGGCGTCGAGATGGGTGGCAAGGAGGTGGTCAAGTGATCGTTGAAACCGGCCATTACGCCCTCGTTCTGGCGCTTGCCGTCGCCCTTTTGTCATCCGTTCTGCCGGTCATCGGCGCGCGTCGCAATGATGCGGGCATGATGGCCTTTGCGTCGACCGCCTCGGTTGCCTTGTTTGGTCTGGTGCTCCTGTCCTTTTCGGCGCTGACCTGGGCCTATGAAGCGTCTGACTTCTCGGTGAAGAACGTCTGGGAAAATTCCCACTCGGCCATGCCCGCCATTTTCCGTTTCTCGGCGGTCTGGGGCAATCACGAAGGGTCGATGATGCTCTGGCTGCTCATCCTCACCTTCTTCTCGCTTCTGGTGGCCGTCTTCGGGCGCAACTTGCCCGAATCCCTGAAGGCGAACACGCTGGCCGTTCAGGCCTGGATGGCTGTGGCCTTCATCCTCTTCATTCTGTTGACCTCCAATCCGTTCCTGCGGCTCGATGTCGTTCCGGCGGAAGGCCAGGATCTCAACCCCATCCTTCAGGACGTGGGCCTCGCCATTCATCCGCCGCTTCTCTATCTGGGCTATGTCGGCTTTTCGGTGAGCTTTTCCTTCGCCATTGCCGCACTGATCGACGGACGGCTGGATGCCGCATGGGCGCGTTGGGTGCGCCCGTGGACGCTCGCTGCCTGGACCTTCCTGACCGCCGGGATCGCCATGGGCTCCTACTGGGCCTATTACGAACTGGGCTGGGGTGGCTGGTGGTTCTGGGACCCGGTGGAAAATGCCTCGCTCATGCCATGGCTCGCCGGGACGGCCCTTCTTCACTCCGCCATCGTCATGGAAAAGCGTGAAGCGCTGAAAATCTGGACCGTTCTGCTGGCGATCATCGCCTTTTCGCTGTCGCTGCTCGGCACCTTCCTCGTGCGCTCCGGCGTGCTGACTTCGGTGCATAGCTTTGCCACCGATCCGTCGCGCGGTGTGTTCATCCTCGGCATTCTAACGCTCTTCATCGGCGGCGCTTTCACGCTGTTTGCGATCCGTGCGCCTGCCTTGAAAAGCGGCGGACTATTCGCGCCGATCTCGCGCGAGGGAGCACTGGTGCTGAACAATCTGGTGCTGACGGTCTCGATGGCATCGGTGCTGATCGGCACGCTTTATCCGCTCGTTCTCGAAACGCTGACGGGTAACAAGATTTCGGTCGGTGCGCCGTTCTTCAATCTGACATTCGGCCTCTTGATGGTGCCGCTTCTGATCGCCACCCCGTTCGGCCCGATGCTGGCATGGAAGCGCGGCGATCTTCTGGGCGCGTTCCAGCGGCTTTACGTGGCGGCAGGTCTGGCGCTCGTTGCCGGTCTTGTCTTCTTCTATCTCGACGAGGGTGGCCCGATTTTGGCCGTTCTGGGCCTTGCCGCCGGGTTCTACCTGATCTTCGGCGCGATTGCCGACCTGTGGTATCGCTCGGGCTTCGGCAAGGCTGCAACGGGCATTGCCTGGAAGCGTCTCATCGGTCTGCCGCGTTCAGCCTTCGGCACGGCGCTCGGTCATGCGGGCCTTGGCATTACGGTGCTCGGCGTCATTGCCGTCAGCACCTTCCAGACCGAACATGTGACGGAAATGAAGCCCGGCGAGACGGCGGATGCCGGTGGCTATCACCTCGTTTTTGATGGCATGAACTCCATGAAGGGGCCGAACTTCACCGAGCAGCGCGCCCATTTCTCGATCAGCCGGGATGGGCAGAAGGTGCGGGAAGTCTGGTCCTCGAAGCGTCTCTACACGGCGCGTCGCATGCCCACCACCGAGGCGGGGATTGCGACCTTCGGCGCGAGCCAGCTTTATGTGGCGCTGGGTGACCCGATGGCCGATGGGGGCATCGTTGTTCGCATCTGGTGGAAGCCTTCGGTGCTCTTCATCTGGTTCGGCGCCCTGTTCATGATGGCGGGCGGGGTGATCTCGCTGACGGATCGTCGCCTGCGTGTTGGTGCTCCCGCGCGGCGCGCCAAGAAGATGCCCACCCCGGCGCTGGAGGCCGCAGAATGATTCGCAGGCTCCTTGTCCTTCTGGCCTTTCTCTTCGCCGCCCAGCCGGTCCTTGCGGTTAATCCCGATGAGGTCTTGAAAGATCCGGCGCTCGAAGCCCGCGCCCGGTCGCTTTCGGCCAATCTGCGCTGCATGGTCTGCCAGAATCAGTCGATTGATGATTCGAACGCCGATCTGGCGCGAGACCTTCGCGTTCTGGTGCGCGAACGGCTGGTGAAGGGCGAAACGGACGAACAGGTCATCGACTATGTCGTGTCCCGGTATGGCGAATATGTGCTTTTGAAGCCGCGTGTCAGTGTCCAGAACCTCGTTCTGTGGGGCGCGCCGGCAGGCCTGTTCGTTGTCGGTATTCTGGTTTTGATCGTCTACAGCCGCCGCCGCACGGCAACGCCGAACGCCGCGCCGCTATCCGATGCCGAAAAGGCTGAAATCGCGCGTCTTCTCGACAAATCCTGACGGGTTGCGCCATCCTGTGCGCAACCTTTCAAACCTTACCAATTTTTCATCCGGCGGACACTTCGCAGTAAGGTGACGCCTTCTATATCTTCACCATCCACCGCCAACGCCTCCGGGCAAGCAGTCAAGTGAAGAAAGAAGGTTAGAAGCCATGCTCATCCGCCAAAACGGAAAATTCGGTTCCCGCGCGCTTTTGAAGAGCACCGCCATTGCCGGTATCGCCGCCGCCATGTTGGTTACAGGCCTGCCGACGGGCATGAGCCTTTCCCATGCCGAGCCGGTGAAGCTTGCCGCCCCGCAGATCAGCGGCTTTGCCAATGTGGTTGACGCCGTTTCCCCCGCCGTCGTGTCCGTGCGCGTCCAGTCCAATGTGAAGGAAGCGTCGAACACCGAAGGTCCGTTCTCGTTCGGCTTTGGCGGTCGCGGCTTTGACAGCCTGCCCGACGATCACCCGCTGAAGCGCTTCTTCCGTGAATTCGGCGGTCCTGGCGGCCCCGGTGGCCCGGGCGGTCCCGATGGCCATGGTCCGGGCGCTGGCCCGCGTGACCATGCCGACCGCGAAAAGGGCAAGGGTCCGCTGCGTCCCACTTCGCAAGGCTCCGGCTTCTTCATCTCGGAAGATGGCTACCTCGTCACCAACAACCACGTGGTGGATGACGGCTCCGCTTTCACCATTGTCATGAACGATGGCACCGAGCTTGACGCCAAGCTGGTTGGCAAGGACAGCCGGACCGATCTCGCCGTGCTGAAGGTCGATGCCAACCGCAAGTTCACCTACGTTTCCTTCGCCGATGATGCGAAGGTCCGCGTTGGCGACTGGGTGGTGGCTGTCGGCAACCCCTTCGGTCTGGGCGGTACCGTCACCGCCGGTATCGTTTCGGCCCGCGGTCGCGACATCGGTGCCGGTCCGTATGACGACTTCATTCAGGTCGACGCGGCCGTGAACCGTGGTAACTCGGGTGGCCCGACCTTCAACCTTGAAGGTCAGGTGGTCGGCATCAATACGGCCATTTTCTCGCCGGGCAACGGCGGCAATGTGGGCATTGCCTTTGCCATTCCGGCCAACACCGCCAAGGATGTTGTCGCTTCTCTGATCAAGAACGGCAAAATCGAACGCGGCTGGCTTGGCGTGCAGATCCAGCCGGTGACAAAGGATATTGCTGAGTCGCTCGGCCTCGCCGATGCCTCGGGCGCGCTCGTCGTCTCGCCGACGGAAGATTCGCCGGGCTCCAAGGCTGGCATGAAGCAGGGCGATGTCGTCACCGCCGTCAATGGCGATACGGTGAAGGATGCCCGCGATCTGGCCCGCAAGATCGCCACCTACGCTCCGGGCACCGAAGTGGACGTGGCTATCTGGCGCAACGGCAAGGCCGAAACGCTGAAGGTCAAGCTCGGCCAGATGCCCGCCGATACGGCCAAGGCGTCCACCGATGACGAAGGCTCCGACAACGGTGCGCCCGCCCAGAGCCAGCAGGAAATCGGCAAGATGGGCCTGAGCGTCTCTCCTGCCAGCGATGGCAAGGGCCTCGATATCGTTGACGTTGATCCGGACTCCGAAGCCGCCGCACGCGGCATCAAGGCCGGTGAGAAGATCAGCGCCATCAACAACCAGTCGGTCAAGAGCGCTGACGAAGCGATGAAGATCGTCGACGGCGCCCGCAAGGACGGTCGCAACAAGGCGCTCTTCCAGATCGAAAACGACAAGGGCAGCCGCTTTGTTGCCCTGCCGATCAACGAGGGCTGATTTCGGTCCAGTGCCACGCCGGGGCTAAAACCCCGGCGTGGATATTTCAGGGAAGGGTTGAACCATGACGCAGACGGACATGACGCAGGCAACGGTCAATGATCCCGGTTGCGCCGAAAGGACTGCGGACGCTATGGTTCCGCACATGAAGATTCTCGTAATTGAAGACGATCTCGACGCTGCCGCTTACATGATCAAGGCCTTCCGTGAGGCCGGGATTTCGGCTGACCATGCCAGCGATGGCGAAAGCGGCCTCTTCATGGGCAGCGAAAACAGCTATGACGCGATGATCGTCGACCGCATGCTGCCGAGACGCGATGGCCTCTCGGTGATCGCCGAGCTTCGCAAACGCGGCGTTAATACGCCCGTCCTCATCCTCTCGGCGCTCGGCCAGGTGGATGACCGCGTGACGGGCCTGCGCGCCGGTGGCGACGATTATCTTCCCAAGCCCTATGCCTTTTCCGAGCTTCTCGCCCGCATTGAGGTTCTGGCGCGCCGCAAGGGCACACCGGAACAGGACATGGTCTATCGCGTTGGCGATCTGGAACTGGATCGCCTGTCGCATGAAGTGCGCCGCGCGGGCAAGGAAGTGCTTCTACAGCCGCGCGAATATCGCCTTCTCGAATATCTCATGAAGAACGCCGGTCAGGTCGTGACCCGCACCATGCTTCTGGAAAATGTCTGGGACTACCATTTTGATCCCCAGACCAATGTGATTGATGTTCATGTCTCGCGGCTGCGCTCGAAGATCGAAATCGATGCCGAAAAGCCGCTTTTGAAGACGATCCGCGGCGCGGGTTACATGATCAAGGATGACGGCTGACCTGCCAAGGTCAGGCCGCACGGGAGAATTCCCTTGGCGACCCAGCTTCGCTTAATGTTCAAATCCACAGCCGTTCGCCTTTCGGCCGTCTATATCCTGCTGTTTGCGCTGTGCGCCGCCTTTCTGGTGTTTTACGTCACGGCGCTGTCCGAACGTCTTTTGACCCAGCAGACGCGTGAGGCGTTGAAGCAGGAAGTGGCCGATGTGCAGCGGGCCTATAATGGCAACGGCATGAATGGCCTGCTACGCAGTCTGGAGCGCCGCGCTCGCCAGCCCGGAGCCGGGCTCTATATCCTCGCGTCACCCTCCGGAGAGATACTGGCTGGCAACGTCGCCAGCATCGAGCCCGGCATTATCGACAAGGAAGGCTGGACCCGCCTGCCATTCCGCTACGATCCCTACAACGAGGCGGCAGGCAATAATCGCCCGCATCTGGCAACGGCCCATATCTTTTTCCTTGATAACGGGTTGCGCGTCGTCATCGGTCGCGATCTGGGCGATCCCGATCGTTTCCGCGCCCTCGTTCGACGGGCCCTGATGGTGGCGCTTGCCATCATGGGCGGCGGTGCCGTCATCATCTGGTTTTTCATCGGGCGAAATGCCTTGAAGCGCATCGACCGCATGTCGGCGGCCTCGAAGAAGATCATGGCGGGCGATTTGTCCGAACGCCTGCCGGTCGTCGGCTCCGGTGATGAATTCGACCGGCTTTCCGGTTCGCTGAACGCCATGCTGGATCGCATCGAGAAGCTGAACGAGGGACTGCGTCAGGTTTCCGACAACATCGCCCACGACCTCAAGACACCGCTCACCCGCTTGCGCAACAAGGCCGCCGATGCGCTGGCCGGGCATGAAGGCGGTGACCGCCGGGCGGCCCTTGAGGGCATTATTTCAGAATCCGACCAACTGATCCGCACCTTCAACGCGCTCCTGATGATCTCCCGCGTTGAGGCTGGCTCCATTGCCGCCGAAATGCAGGAGATCGACATTTCCGCCATCGCTGCCGATAGCGCCGAGCTTTATGAGCCGGTGGCCGAGGAAGCCGGTCTGGTGCTGGAAATGGATATTGCCCCCGACCTGAAGGTCAAAGGCAATCGCGAACTGGTCGGTCAGGCGCTCTCCAACCTCATCGACAATGCCATCAAATATGCTGAGGGCGTCGCCACCGATCCCGCACTCAAGGTATCGCTGCGGCGTGAGGCTGCGGGCGTCGTGCTTTCCATTGCCGATCATGGTCCGGGGGTTCCCGAAGCGCGCCGTGAGGATGTGCTGAAGCGGTTCGTTCGCCTTGATGAAAGCCGCACGAAACCGGGAACGGGGCTTGGTCTTTCGCTGGTTGCGGCCGTCATGGACCTGCATGGCGGCAAGTTGGAACTCGACGCCACTGATACGAAAAGCGCGCAACCGGGACTGACGGTGCGCATGGTGTTTCCCGTCGAAAAAGCCTAGTTTAACTCCCGAAATGACAGCGCAAGAGAGGGAATCACCCTCCAGGGTCGCATAGGGAGAGATGGCGTGACGAAAACCGATTTGACCGGAGGACGGTGGCTGCGCGATGTTCGCGAGGGCGTAATTCGCCCGATCAGCCAGACCGAGGCCAAGAATGTGACCTCCGTTCTGAAGGAGGCAGGCCAGCGCGAACCGGCGATTGCCGAAGTGATGGCCAGCGAAACGCCGCTTCGCGCCTTTCTGATCGCCGCTCTTTCGCTCTCCCCCTATCTTCGCGACATGACCATGGTGGACCCGAAGGCACTTGCCTTGGCGCTGACCGAGCCGCTCGATACGCTGATCGATAACGGCATCCGCGAGGCACGGGAAAGCTGGCGTCCGGTCGATGGTGCCGCCGCGCCGACGGAAGGCGAGGTGATGGCGAAGCTTCGCATTGCCAAGCGCCGCATTTCCTACACGCTGGCGCTGGCCGATCTGGCCCGCCTGACCGGAGCCCGCGAAACCACCCGTGCACTCAGCCTTCTCGCCGATGCGGCCGTGGCCGCTGCCATCGATCACCTGCTTCTGACAGGTCACGAAGGTGGCAAGGTGAAGCTGAAGGATGTTTCGGCCCCATCACAGGGCTCCGGCCTTGTCGTGCTCGGCATGGGTAAGCTGGGGGCGTTTGAACTCAATTATTCCTCGGACATTGATATCGTTGTCTTCTTCGAGCCAATGGCGGGCATCCTGCCGGACCCGGATGATGGAACGGAAATTCTCGGCCGCATGATGCGCCGCCTCGTTCGCATCATGCAGGACCGCACCGGCGATGGTTATGTCTTTCGCACGGACCTGCGCCTGCGTCCTGATCCGGGCTCAACGCCGCTGGCGATCCCGGTGGAAGCCGCACTTCTCTATTACGAGGGCAGGGGGCAGAACTGGGAGCGTGCGGCCTTCATCAAGGCCCGCCCCATCGCGGGCGATCTCGAGGCGGGTGAAAGCTTCATCCACGAATTGCGCCCCTTCGTGTTCCGCAAATATCTCGACTATGCGGCCATCGCCGACATTCATTCGATCAAGCGCCAGATTCATGCCCACAAGGGCCATGGTGCCATTGCCGTCAAAGGGCACAACGTCAAGCTCGGGCGCGGCGGTATTCGCGAGATCGAGTTCTTCGCCCAGACGCAGCAACTGATTGCCGGTGGACGCATGCCCGCACTTCGCACCCGTGCCACGCAGGATGCGCTTGGCGAGCTGACGCAGGCGGGCTGGATCGATGCGGGCACGCGCGACGAACTCATTGATTGTTACTGGTTCCTGCGCGATGTCGAACACCGCATCCAGATGGTCCGCGACGAGCAGACCCACATTCTTCCCGAAACCGAAAGCGAATTGAAGCGCATCGCCTATATGATGGGCTTTGCCGATACCGCCAGTTTCTCGAAAAAGTTGGAAGAGGTACTGCGCGCCGTCGAGCGACGCTACGCCAACCTTTTCGAGCAGGAATCAAAGCTCTCGGTTGGCACCGGCAATCTGGTCTTCACCGGCCAGCAGGATGACCCCGGCACACTCGAAACCTTGAGAAGCCTCGGCTACAAGCGGCCCGAAGACATCTCCCGCGTCATCCGCACATGGCACAATGGTCGCTACCGCGCCACCCGCTCGGTCGAGGCGCGCGAACGCCTCACGGAACTGACGCCGGAACTCCTGCGCGTCTTCGGGGAGAGCCGTCAGGCCGACGATGCGCTGCTGCGCTTTGACAGCTTCCTCTTGGGCCTGCCTGCGGGCATCCAGCTTTTCTCGCTGCTCGGCAATAATCCGGCGCTGTTGACGCTGCTCGTCAACATCATGTCGGCGGCCCCGCGTCTGGCCGATACCATTGCCAAGCGTCCGCACGTCTTTGACGGCATGCTCGACCCCGGACTGATGGCCGAACTGCCGACGCGCGAATACCTCGCCGGGCGATTGAGCGCCTTCATTGGCGGCACGGTGCATTATGAGGAGGTGCTGGACCTCTTGCGCATCTTTGCCGCCGAACAACGCTTCCTGATTGGCATCCGTCTGCTCACCGGGGCCATCGGCGGGGCGGCGGCGGGACGGGCGTTCACCCACCTTGCCGATCTGGTGATCGGCGCGGCCTTTGAGGCCGTATTGAAGGAAATGCGCGAGGCGCACGGCAACTTCCCCGGTGGCCGGGTGGCGGTTGTCGGCATGGGCAAACTGGGCAGTTTCGAACTGACGGCGGGCTCGGATGTCGATCTCATCCTGCTTTATGACTATGACGATCAGGCCGCCGAATCCGATGGCGCGAAGCCGCTTGATCCGGTGCGCTATTTCACCCGCATCACGCAGCGCCTGATTGCGGCACTTTCCGCCCCGACGGCAGAAGGTATCCTCTACGAGGTGGACATGCGCCTGCGCCCCTCCGGCAACAAGGGGCCGGTGGCGACCCGCATCAATGCCTATACCAAATATCAGCGCGAGGAAGCCTGGACCTGGGAGCACATGGCGATCACGCGCGCCCGGATCATTTGCGGTGACGATCATCTGGCGAAGGACGCGGAAGCCGTCATCGCCGGTGTTCTGGCAAATCCGCATGAGCGCAGCAAGGTCTCCGCCGATGTGCTGGAAATGCGCAGCCTGATCGACAAGGAAAAGCCGCCGCGCGACATCTGGGATTTCAAGCTGATCCCCGGTGGCCTCATCGATATCGAGTTCATTGCCCAATATCTGGCGCTGACGGCACCCGAGCGCGTGGCCGAACGGGGTTTGACGACGGCGGAAGCCCTGAAATTCTATGGCGAAGGGCGTCTAGGTGCGGAGGAGATGGAAACCTGCCATGCGGCGCTGGCGCTTTATGGCGAACTGTCCCAGATCGTGCGGCTGTGCATCGATGGCGGCTTCAATCCGAAAGAAGCACCCTCGGGCCTCATTGATCTTCTCTGCACGGCGGCGGACATGCCGACCATAAAGGCCCTTGAAACGGAAATCGGCAGGGTCTCGAAGCTGGTCCGCCGCATCTTCCAGCAGGCGGTGAAGACGCTTTGAATGACGGTGTCAGCCCCGCGGTCTGCGGGGCAGGCACAGTTCCGGCAGGCAGGGCATGGTGATCGTCACCACCGTGCCCCGTCCTTCGCGCGAGCGGATGCTCATGCGACCGCCATGCAGCTTGATGAGCGAGCGGGAAATGGCAAGGCCGAGGCCAGAGCCTCCCTTGCTCTTGGCATACTGGCTCTGTACCTGTTCGAAGGGTTGGCCGATCTTGCTCAGCGCCGAAGCCGGAATGCCGATGCCCGTATCGGCAATGATCAGTCGCATCGAATCCCCTGTCCTGCGGGCGCGAAGCGCCAGACGGCCGCCGGGATCGGTAAATTTCACCGAGTTGGACAGAAGGTTGATGAGGATCTGCTTGATGGCGCGCCGGTCGGCGGTCATCGTCAGACCTTCGGCAATGCGCTGCTCCACAAGGATTTCCTTCTGTTCGGCGGAAATGGCCGTGAAGCGCAGGCATTCGTCGATCAGTGGCTCAAGGTCGATCACCTCACAGCGCAGCTTCATGTGGCCGGCTTCAATCTTCGACATGTCGAGAATGTCGTTGATGACGTTGAGAAGATGCTGGCCGCTGTCATGAATGTCGCGAGCATACTCGTCGTATTTCGGTGAGCCGACCGGCCCGAACATCTGGTTGAGCAGAATTTCCGAGAAGCCCAGAATGGCGTTAAGCGGCGTGCGAAGCTCGTGGCTCATATTGGCCAGGAACTCGGATTTTGCCCGGTTGGCCGCTTCGGCGCGCTCTTTTTCGGCCTGATAATTGGCATTGGCGACCGAAAGCTCTTCCTTTTGCTTTTCAAGCTTGGCCTGCGAGGCGGAAAGATCGCTAATCGTTGCCAGCTGGCGGCGTTCGGATTCGCGCAAACGCTCCTGATGGCGCTTGAGAAGCGAAATATCCGTGCCGACCGAAACGCGCCCGCCATCACGGGTGCGACGCTCGTTAATCTGGAGCCAGCGTTCGTCGGCCAGTTGCACTTCGGTGGTGCGGGAGGAGTCGTTATGGTCCGGCCCGGCAATGCGCCGCTCGATGATCGGGCGCGTCATGGCGGCCTGAACGACGGCGCGCTCGGTGCCGGGCACCAGAACGGACTCAGGCAGGCCATAGGCTTCCTGAAAATGCGTATTGCACATCACCAGACGGTCGTTC
This sequence comes from Pseudomonadota bacterium, assembly GCA_020161665.1. GTDB lineage: Bacteria > Pseudomonadota > Alphaproteobacteria > Rhizobiales > Rhizobiaceae > Ectorhizobium. The sequence continues at coordinate 56,653 of JAIUPA010000034.1, forward strand.
TTGTCCCACAGCACGAAAGCTTCGGACGTGCATTCGATGGCATCGGCCAGACGCTGGTCGGCCTCGGCATAGCGCTGGGCCAGACGATGCTGCTCCGTCACGTCCATGGCGATACCGATCACGTGGGCGCGGCCGTTCTGCGAATGGATGATCTGGGCGCGGGCCCGCATCCAGACATAGTGACCGCTCGCATGGCGCATGCGAAACACCTGATCGATCTGGCGATCCTTGCCGCGGCGCACCGCCCGCGCCAGCGCATAAAGATTGCCGTCGCCCGGATGCATCATCTTGGCGGCATCGGCAAAGGTCAAGACACGCTCGCTCGGCTGCATGCCCAGCATGTCATACATGGAGCGCGACCACACGAGGCGGCGGTTGCTGAGGTCAAAGTCCCAAAGCCCGCAGCGCCCGCGAGAAAGCGCCGTTTCCACCCGCATATTCGATTCCAGAAACACCTCATCGGCATCGCGCGCGCGCTTCACCTGTGTATAGTAGGCGTAGAGAATGACGAGAAGAATGGCCGAAATCCCGGCAAAGAGCGTACCTTCCAGCGCCACTTCGGCGCGCCAGAAGGCTTCCACCGGCTCCAGTGACCGGGCGGTCAAAAGAAGCGCCCCTTCGGTCCCCACCATGCTGATCACGGCATAATGCGAGCGCCCGGAAATCTTCGTGCGCATGACGCCGGAAACGCTCTGCAAAGCGGCGACCTGCGGCAGGAGATTGGCGAGCCGCGTGCCGACATAGATGCGACCTTCCGGGGTGGAGCCAAATACCTTTCCATCCGTGCCGACCGCCAGAACGAAGCTTGCCTCATCAAGCCGGTCAGCCGTCAGGTAAGCGGCAAGATGGGCCTCCATGGCCGCACGGTCATCATTGACGAAAAGGGCGGAACGGCCGGTAAACGCCGCCTCACTGACAGCTGCGGTCAAGGATACGGAGTTGCGTGCAGCCTCCTCCATGCGATCATACTCGGCCAGAACGCCGAAAATGCGCGAAAGGGCAACAATGCTCAGGAATGCGAAAATCAGAACCGGAATAGCCCGCTTCAGCAGAACCTCTGCCTTCGGGTGAGGGTGAGCCGCGGTATCGTCAAACAGAAGCGGCAAGCCGCCCATGTCTGTCGCCAACCGGCCAATGCCTGGAAATTTGACACGCAGCCACCCCTCGGCTGCGGAAACCCGCCGCACGTCCGCCATATATCCCCGCCTTGAAACCTCGTGTGATTCGAAGCGCCGCCCGCCCGAATCTAAGCTAATGAATCATTGGTGATTCGCGTTGTCCATATGGGGCCGGTAAACAAAATCTTAAGTGCCTCATTCGAATCGATAATTTCTTCGCAACCTTCGCCAAGCATTGGAAATCTGAAGGAAAAATGTTTTAAGCGGGGAGGGCGAAAGCCGCTGTATCAGGCGCCGGAACAACAAGAGGGGACGCGCGTGCAGTTTTGTTTGGGAAAGCGGGCCGCGCTTGCGCTCGCGCTATGTCTGGGCCTGATCGCGCCCGCGCTGGCGGCCGAGGGCAGGGCCCCTGACCTTTATCGCAAGATCACCGATGAGCAGGCCGAAGAAGCTGATCAGTTTGCGCTGAACAATGCCATTGCCACGGTGTTCCATGAAGCCGGGCATATGCTGATTTCCGAGTTCAATCTGCCGGTTCTCGGGCGCGAGGAAGATGCCGCCGATTCACTGGCGACGATCCTCCTTCTCGAAGGCGAAGACGAGGATATGAACAGCATTGCCGAGGACTTCGCCAATGTCTGGTTCCTGAATGCGGGGCTCGAAGACAATGACGATCTGCCGTTTTGGGATTCTCATGGGTTAAGCGAGCAGCGCGCTTACAATGTCGTCTGCCTCATGCTCGGCAAGAATGAGGAACGCTTCAAGGATTTTGCCGCCTCGATTGATTTCCCGGATTACCGCCGCGAGGAATGCAAAACCGAATATGGCGAGATGCTGGAAAGCTGGAACAAGCTTCTGGAACCGCATTCGGCCAAGGACAGCGACAAGATCGATTTCAAGATCCGCTACCTGCCGACGAAAGACCCGAAGCTGGTCTATTTCCGCAATATGGCCAAGGAAGCCGAGGTTCTGGAAACCGTGGTGGCCACCTTTACGGGCGTTTACAAGCTCAAGGATGGCATCAAACTGACCGCCCGCGCCTGCGGGGAGGCGAACGCCTTCTGGAATGCCGACGATCGGGAAATGACGCTGTGCTACGAGGATTTGGAGCAGAGTGCGCGCCTCGATGCCCAATGGTACATCGATAACCCCGATGATGAGGCCGCCGGAAACGATGAGAAGTCATCGGACGACGACAAGCGCTCGGATGACAAGCGTTCGGATGATCGCCGCTCGGACGACAAGCGCAGCGACGATAACAAACGCAAATAGGCTGCCTGAAAGGATGGTAGCCTGATTTCGATTGCATCCGTGCTTAACCCACCGCCGTCATCCTCGGGCTTGACCCGAGGATCCATCATGCAATGAAATGATGGATGGTCGGGTCAAGCCCGACCATGACGAAGTGAGAGGTTCGCAACCGGGGTCAAAATTCGTCCCCTCAGCCCTTCAGCATACGATCAACGATATCCGCGACATCGGCCGAAAGCGGCTTGGCGGCGGCAATCATTTCCAGCGCCGCCTTGGCATGGGCAGCGCGTCCCGCTTCCAGCGAACGCCAGGAACGCATGGCCGTCAGAAGACGTGCAGCAAGCTGCGGGTTCTTCGGATCGATCACAAGGATCTGCTCGGCCAGCAGGCGATAACCGGCGCCATCGGCGCGGTTGAAGCCGGTCGGATTGGCAAAGGCCAGCCCGCCGATCAGGGCGCGCACGCGGTTCGGATTGTTGGCGTTGTAGCGGCTGTCACCCATCAGGGCCTTGACGCGTTCCAGCGCATCGTCGCCGGGAATGGTGGCCTGGATCGAGAACCACTTGTCGAGAACCAGCGCGTTATTGTCAAAGCGCGTGGCAAAAGCGGCCAGAGCGGCAAGCGTCTCATCCGAATCCGGGAACTGGTAGGCCAGAACGCCAAGGGCATTGGCAAGCTCGGTCATATTGCCGGCCTCGTCAAAGGCTTCCGCCGCGCGGAACGGGCTTTTCTCAGCCATAGACAGATAGGAGAGCGCTGCATTGCGAAGCGCGCGGCGACCGGCGCTCTTGGCGTCCGGCGTGAACTTGCCCGTGGTCGAAAGCTCCTTGTAGAGCCGCTCGAATGTCGCATGTCCCTTGTCGGCAATGGCTTTCAAGACGGCCTCGCGACCGCGATGCACGGCATCGGGATCATTGTTCTTGCCAAGCGAGCGGGCAATATCGGGCTCGCTGGCGAGCGAAAGCACTTGCGCGCGGAAGGCCGGTTCCAGCGCATCATTCGCCACGGTTTCCAGAAGAACAGAAATGAACGTCGGGTCGGCGACAATCGGCTTCTTCTTGCGCGCGTCCTGCGTCGCCTTGACCAGAACCGGCATGCCGAGATCAGCCAAAGCCTGCCAGCGGGCGAACAGGTCGCTGTCGTGGCGGGCAATGTGAGCCAGATCTTCCTTGGTCTGGTCGAAGGAGAGGTTCACCGGGGCCGAGAAACCGCGGTTGAGGGAAAGCACCGGGCGGCTGGAAATGCCGCTGAACACGAATTCCTGCTTGCGTTCGGTAAGATGCAGAACATCGCCCGAGACCGTACCGCCGGTGACGCCCGCTGGCTTGAGCGCCGCGCCGTTGTCGCCAATCAGCGTGAATTTCAGCGGAATATGCATCGGCTTCTTGAAACGCTGGCCGGGCGTCGTCGGGATCATCTGCTCCAGCGCCAGCGTGAAGGTGCCTTCCGTCGCATCATAGGTGGTCGAAACCGTCACCATCGGCGTTCCGGCCTGGCTGTACCAGAGCTTGAACTGCTTGAGGTCGATGCCATTGGCATCCTCGAAGCACTTCACAAAGTCCTCGACGGTGGCGGCCTCGCCATCGTGACGCTCGAAATAAAGGTCCATGCCCTTGCGGAAGCCTGCCTTGCCGGTCAGCGTGGCGATCATGCGGGTGACTTCCGAGCCCTTTTCATAGACTGTCGTCGTGTAGAAATTGTTGATTTCGCGATAGGCTTCCGGGCGTACCGGATGGGCGAGCGGGCCGGAATCCTCGGCAAACTGCTCGGCCTTCAGGTGGCGTACTTCCGCCACCCGCTTGACGGCGCGCGAACGCTGGTCGGCGGAAAACTCGTGGTCGCGATAGACCGTCAGGCCTTCCTTGAGACACAGCTGGAACCAGTCGCGGCAGGTAATGCGGTTGCCGGTCCAGTTGTGGAAGTATTCATGCGCGATGATCGCCTCGATATTGGCGTAGTCGGCATCGGTTGCGGTTTCCGGGTCGGCCAGAACATATTTGTCGTTGAAGACGTTGAGGCCCTTGTTCTCCATCGCGCCCATGTTGAAATCGGAAACAGCGACGATCTGGAAAATGTTGAGGTCGTATTCGCGCCCGAAGCGCTCTTCGTCCCACTTCATGGAGCGCTTCAGCGCATCCATAGCGTAAGCGGCGCGCGGCTCCTTGCCGTGCTCGACATAGATTTTCAGCGCCACTTCATTGCCGCTCATCGTCGTGAACGTGTCTTCCACGACACCGAGATCGCCCGCCACGAGGGCAAAGAGATAGGCCGGTTTCGGATGCGGATCGAACCAGGCCGCGAAATGGCGGCCCTCATCGTAATTGCCGCCGCCGAGGAAATTGCCGTTCGACAGCAGAAGCGGATTGGCTTGCTTGTCGGCGATGATGGTGATGGTGAAAACCGAGAGAACGTCCGGTCGGTCCGGGAAATAGGTAATGCGACGGAAGCCTTCGGCCTCGCACTGCGTGCAGTAAACGCCATTGGTGCGGTAAAGCCCCATCAACTGCGTGTTGGCTTCCGGATCGATGATCGTGGTCACCGTCACCTCGAAAGGGTCTTCTTCCGGAAGGCCGTTGATTTCCAGCCTGTCCGGCGTCGCGGTATAGCGATCTGCGGCCAGTTCGCATTGATCAAGGAGAAGGCCGGAAAGGGAAAGCTCATCGCCATCAAGGACGAGCGGCGCGTTCACATCCACACCCGGACGGCGGTGGAAGATCAGCCGGGCTTCGACCTTGGTCTCGCGCGGGTCCAGTTCAAAAGTCAGGTCCGTTCTCTCAAGAACAAAATCGGCGGGACGATAGTCTGCCAGGCGAATAACCTGACCCGTTTCTGTGCGCATAATGTTACCCGGAAATCCTGCTGATGTTGACGGCTCGAACGGTGCGAAACATGATTCCAGGGCGCTTCACACAATTTCTCGCGATGATCTTTCCACGAAATTCTGAAGGATTGCTAAAACACGAATAAAACTGTTGGTGATTCTGTCTGCCCGGATGCCAGCAATTTTGATTGGTCCATCAGGGGTTTTGATCATTCGCGTTTCAAATTTCCGATATATGGATCGTACCAATGGAGTCATGAGGCGCATGATTCCCGCTTGCCTCTCGCCAAGAGTGTCCCGATGCCCCCACAATCTGCCAGTCCGTTGAAAGGCATCCTGTTCAAGGTATCTTCGGTCACGCTGTTTGTGCTGATGCAGACCTTTATCAAGGCGGCGGGCGATGGTGTCATGCCGGGGCAGGTGACGTTCTATCGCTCGGCCTTCGCCATGGTGCCGATCATGATTTATCTGGCGATGATCGGGCAGTTACGCACGGCTTTCCGCACCGATAACTATTTCGGCCATTTCAAGCGCGGTTTTTTCGGTATTCTGGCCATGGGTTTCGGCTTTTACGGACTGTTGCACCTCCCCATGCCGGAGGCGATTGCCATCGGCTATGCCTCGCCATTGCTGACGGTTGTCTTCGCGGCCATCTTCCTCAAGGAAACAGTGCGGCTTTATCGCTGGACGGCGGTGGTTGTCGGCCTTGTCGGGGTCATCATCATTTCCTGGCCAAAACTCAGCCTGTTTCGCGACGGTGGTTTCCAGTCGCTCGAGGCGCTCGGCGCGGCCGCGGTTCTTCTCTCCGCCTTGCTGGCTGCCATGGCCATGGTGCAACTGCGCCAGTTGGTTGCCACGGAAAAGACACCGACCATTGTTCTCTACTTCTCGCTGACCGCCTCGCTGTTTTCCCTGGCAACGATGCCGTTTGGCTGGCCACCGCTTTCGCTGGATGTCACGGTGAAGCTGATTGCGTCGGGCTTTTGCGGCGGCGTGGCGCAAATCCTGCTGACGGAAAGCTATCGCCACGCCGATGTCTCGGCCATCGCACCGTTTGAATATACCTCGATCCTGCTGGGCACGGTGATCGCCTATCTGCTGTTTGGTGACGTACCGACGGCGACGATGCTGATCGGCACGGCCATCGTGGTGGGGGCCGGCATTTTCATCATCTATCGCGAAAACCGATTGGGTTTGGAACGACGCTTGGCGCGCAAGGCCAATACGCCCAATAACAGCTAGGCTTTAGCCCTTCAGGTGCTGTTGCAGCGAGAGCAGGTCCGACCAGGCCTGCGCCTTGGCGCGCGGCGCTTTCAGGATCTCGCTCGGGTGCAGGCTCGCCAGCGTCGCGACGGTTTTGTCCCCGAAGGTCAGGCTGTGCCACTTGCCGCGAAGCTGATGGATATTGCCGTTGGCCCCGAGGAAGGTGCGGGCCGTCAGATTTCCCAGCAGAAGCAGCGCTTTGGGGGCAGCAAGCTCGATCTGCCGGTCGATGAAGGGGCGGCACATATCCACTTCATGCGAAAGCGGCGGCCGATTGCCCGGCGTGCGCCATGGAATGAGCATGGATGTCAGAACATCGTCGCGCTTCAGGCCAATCGCGCTGATCATGCGCTCCAGCAAAAAGCCCGGCGGGCCGGAAAAGGCGACGCCTTCGCGCTCGTCATCCGGCTCCGGCATCGGTCCGACGATCATCAAGCCGGAGGCAAGACTGCCGCTGGCAAAGATCGTTGAAAGCGCGCTGAGTTTCAGATTGCAGCCGCTAAAATTGCCAAGCGCTTCTTTCAGTTCATCGAGCGAGCGGGCACGGGCCGCCACTTCACGCGCTTCCGCCACCGCCTGCTCGTTGGGAACGGCAACGGGGGCCGCCGGTTGGGGCGCGGGGGTGGCCCGAGAGGCTGAACTCTTGGCCTGCGCCGGGGTTTGCCGTGAAGGCGCGGTGCGCGAGGGCGCATCGCTCGCCTGTGCAGCGGCGGAGGAGGCCGCGCGGCTGCGCGTCGCCTCAAAGGCGGCAAAGCTGTCGACGGGCTCATCCTCGACAAGCCACTCCACGCCCGCATCCGCATAAAAATGCAGAAGCGCGGCCAGTTCTGGCGCGTCGAGATGCTGGGCTTCGATCATGCCCGCACCTTAGCGAAGGAATGCCCGCGACAAAAGCACTGCACGGGGCGAATTACGAGACGGTCCACCGTTCGATGTCGCCGCTCTCGCCAATCAGGGCGAGACCATGGGCGATGGAGAGCAATTCGCCACCCGTTTCGATCTTCGAGGCATCGAAGCGGCGGGTAAACAGGGAGCGCACGGCAGGCACGAAGGAGGTGCCGCCGGTGAGAAACACCTTGTCGATGGCAGCAGGCGCCGTTCCTGTCTTTTCCAGAACCTCGTCGAGTGCGCCCTCGATGCGGGCAAGATCATCGGCAATCCAGGTTTCGAAATCGCTGCGCTTCACCGTCTTGCGACCGGCGCGTCCGAGCGGCGGGAAATTGAATTCGGCTTCCTCGGCGCTGGAAAGCGCCATCTTGGTGGCCGAAATTGCCTGATAGAGCGGATAGCCTTCGTCATGCTCAATGAGGTCGATGAACAGTTCCAGCTTTTCCGGTTCCACGGCCTGCCGCACCAGCGATTTCAGGTCCGCATATTCACGGCTGGTCTTGAAGATCGAAAGCTGGTTCCAGCGCCCGAAATTCACGTAATAGCCCGGCGGCACGTCCAGCACCTTGCCGAAATTGGTGAAATGCGAGCCCTTGCCGATTTCCGGCGAAACGATGTTGTCGATCAGGCGGAAGTCGAAATGGTCGCCTGCAATGCCGACGCCCGAATGGCCAATCGGTGTTGCGGTCATCTGCCCGCCATGGGTTTCAAACCGAATGAGCGAATAGTCGGTGGTGCCGCCGCCAAAGTCGGCAACGAGAACGGTGGCATCGCTCTTCAGCGTGCGGGCAAAGTAGTAGGCCGCCGCCACCGGCTCGTAGACATAGTGAATGTCTTCAAAGCCGAGACGCTTCAAGGCCGTCTCGTAGCGCTGCATGGCCAGCGCCTCATCCGGGCTGGCCCCGGCAAAGCGCACCGGGCGACCGACCACCACGGGGCCGAGGCTTTCCGGCCAGTTCGCTCCGGCGTAGGCCTTCAGACGCTTCAGGAAAATTTCCATCAGGTCCTCGAAGGCATGGCGGCGCGCAAAGATCAGCGTACCCTGAAACAGCGGGCTTGCGGCAAAGGTCTTGATCGATTGCAGAAAGCGGCAATCGCCGGGATTGTCGATGAACTGCTGAATGGCCGCATAACCGGCCTCCACCTTGAGCGCCGAAGCGCCCAAGGCTGCGTCCTTCATGAACGAAAGCGCCGTGCGCATGCTGTCGGCTTCACCTGCGCTCGAGGTGAACGGCATCGAATGCGTCTGGCGGTCACTGTCGGCCAGCGCCAGAACGGTGTTGGTCGTGCCAAAGTCCAGTCCAAGGGCGCGGGCCATCGTTGTCTCCTTCGCAAAAGAAAACGGGCGCGTGAAGCGCCCGTGAAACGGAGGGGGTGAATGGCACGGGCAGGGCCAAAAGGCAATCCCGCTTGCTGTTGGTCAAAGCGACTTCGCCGCGCCGCCATCCACGCGGATCATTGAGCCGGTGATGTAGCTGGCCGGGCCTGAGCACAGGAAAACGGCGGTCGCGGCAAATTCCTCGACGGTGCCCAGACGCCCCGCCGGAATCGCCTTCACGGAAGAGGCGCGCACATCATCGACACTCTTGCCGGTGCGCTTGGCCGCCGCACCATCCAGTTCCTCGATACGGTCGGTCAGAATGCGGCCCGGCAGCAGCATGTTGGCGGTAATGCCGTGGCTAGCCACTTCGCTTGAAAGCGTCTTGTTCCAGCCGACGAGCGCGCCGCGCAGCGTGTTGGACAGGGCAAGGTTCGGGATGGGCTCGATGACGCCGGAAGACGCGACGGTGAGAATACGCCCCCAGCCGCGTTCCTTCATGGCAGGCAGCAGGGCATTGGTCAGCGAGATGACCGGCACCACCATCGACTGGAAATACGTTTCCAGATTTTCAGCGCTCATGTCTTCGCTGGTGCCGGGAACCGGGCCGCCGCTGTTGTTGACGAGAATATCGACGCCGCCGAGGCGCGCTTTGACCGCCTCAAGGATGACATGCTGGAAGTCGCTGTCGGAAAGATCGGCCCAGACCCAGCTCGCATGACCTTTGCCGCGCGCATTGATGGCCGCGCAATTGGCCTCCAGACGGTCGCCATTTCGCCCGCACAGAAGAACGTTGACGCCTTCTTCGGCCAGTGCCGCGGCAATGCCGGCACCCAGCCCGCGCGACGAGGCAAGCACCAGCGCCCGCTTGCCGGAAATCTGCATATCCATAGTTTTCTCCCGCATTCCAAAATTTCAGCCATGAGGGCATAACATGACAATCGGCGGATGGGGAGGAATAACAATACTCTTCCAATGTCGCATTATTACCTAAACTCATGCGTGAATTAGAAAAAATCCTCAACACTGGAAAATGGGTTACTCGACTTTCCGGCGCGTTTGAGGAATAGAGTGATACTAAGGTTGGATTATTTCGGCGTGCGCATGCCGGGAGAGATGCGGAGGTTTGTGATGGAAGAAGTCGAACGCGAAAGCATGGAATTCGACGTTGTGATCGTTGGCGCGGGGCCTGCCGGCCTGTCTGCGGCCATTCGCCTGAAACAGGTCAATCCCGAGCTTTCGGTCGTCGTTCTGGAAAAGGGTTCGGAAGTCGGCGCGCATATCCTCTCTGGTGCGGTGGTCGATCCCGCCGGTATTGATGCGCTGCTGCCGGACTGGCGTTCGGATGACACCCATCCGTTCAAGACGCCGGTGACGGACGACCAGTTCCTGTTCATGACGAAGGACAAGGTGTTCAACCTGCCGCACATCGCCATGCCGAAGCTGTTGTCCAACCATGGCAACTACATCGTCTCGCTGGGCAATGTCTGCCGCTGGCTGGCCACCAAGGCGGAAGAACTGGGTGTTGAAATCTATCCGGGCTTTGCCGCCGCCGAGCTGATGTATGACGACAAGGGTTCCGTCACCGGCGTCATTACCGGCGATATGGGCATCGAAAAGAATGGCGAGCCGGGGCCAAATTATACGCCGGGCATGGCGCTGATCGGCAAATATGTACTGATTGGCGAAGGCGTGCGTGGCTCGCTGGCCAAGCAGCTCATTGCGAAATTCGATCTTCAGAAGGATCGCGAGCCGCAGAAATTCGGCATCGGCCTCAAGGAGCTTTGGCAGGTCAAGCCGGAACACCACAAGCCGGGCCTTGTGCAGCATTCCTTCGGCTGGCCGCTGGACATGCAGACGGGCGGCGGCTCCTTCCTCTATCATCTGGAAGACAATCTGGTCGCTGTCGGCTTCGTGGTTCACCTGAACTACAAGAACCCCTACCTCTTCCCGTTCGAGGAATTCCAGCGCTTCAAGACGCATCCTTCGGTGCGCGGCACGTTTGAAGGCGCCAAGCGTCTGTCCTACGGCGCGCGCGCCATCACCGAAGGCGGTTATCAGTCGGTGCCGAAGCTGTCCTTCCCGGGCGGCGCGCTGATTGGCTGCTCGGCAGGCCTCGTCAACGTTCCGCGCATCAAGGGCAGCCACAACGCTGTTCATTCCGGCATGCTGGCGGCTGATAAGGTCGCGGCAGCGATTGCCGCCGGTCGCGCCAATGACGAGATCGTCGAGATCGAAAATGAATGGCGCGATGGCCCGATTGGCAAGGATCTGAAGCCGGTCCGCAACGTCAAGCCGCTGTGGTCGAAGTTCGGCCTTATGATCGGCGTGGCGCTGGGTGGTCTTGATATGTGGACCAACTCGCTCTTCGGCTTCTCGTTCTTCGGCACCGTCAGCCACGGCAAGACCGATGCGGAAAGCCTTGAGCCGGCAGCGCTCCACACGCCGATTGATTATCCGAAGCCGGATGGCGTTCTGACCTTTGACCGCCTGTCCTCGGTGTTCCTGTCGAACACCAACCATGAGGAAGACCAGCCCTGCCATCTGAAGGTGAAGGACGAGGCGCTGCAGAAGGCATCGGAACTCGGCACCTTTGCCGGTCCGTCGACGCGCTACTGTCCGGCGGGCGTTTATGAGTGGGTCGAGAAGGACGGCGAGATGACTTATGTCATCAACAGCCAGAACTGCGTCCACTGCAAGACCTGCGATATCAAGGACCCGAACCAGAACATCACCTGGGTGCCGCCACAAGGGGGCGAAGGCCCGCTTTATCCCAACATGTAATGTTGGGGCGGGCTATGGCCCAGTTCGCGTAATTGAAAAAGGCCCGCTGAGGCGGGTCTCAAGCTGCTATTAAAAGTCGCAAACCTCTCTCTTCGTCATGGTCGGGCTTGACCCGACCATCCATAAATCACTCAAATGATGGATCCTCGGGTCAAGCCCGAGGATGACGAAAGCGGGCGAGGCAGGTTTTGTCATCAACCTAAGGCCCGCTTCAGCGGGCCTTTTGCTTGTCCTCAATCGAAACCGAAAGGGCAAAGACCCCAAGGCCAAGGACGGACAACGCAGCCCCGACATATCCGGTCGCCGCATAGCCGAAACCGGCAGCAATCACCACGCCACCGAGCCACGCCCCCAGAGCGTTGGCCATATTGAAGGCCGAGTGGGTGGAGGCGGCGGCGAGCGTCTGCGCATCGCCCGCCACATCCATCAGGCGGGTCTGCACGGCCGGGCAGGCGGCAAAGCCGCAGCCGGTGAGAAAGGCCCCGAGGCACAGCATGAACGGGCTTTCGGCCGTCAGCGAAAAGCCGGTCATCACCACCACATTAAAGGCCAGCATGCCGAAAATCGTGCCGCGCAGCGAAATATCGGCGAGCCGCGAGCCGACCACATTGCCGACATTCATGCCGACGCCAAAGAGCGCCAGAACGAAGGCAACGGAAGAGACCGGCATCTGAGCCACATCGGTCGTCGTCTTGGCGATGTAGCTGAAGATGGCGAACATGCCGCCAAAACCGCTGGCCGCCACGGCGAGCGCCAGCCAGACCTGCACGCGCCCGAAGGCGCCGAGTTCCCGGCGAATGCTCATGCCCTTGCGGGCCGCATCGCGCGGCTGAAACCACCAGATCAGGCCCACCGTCAAAGCCCCGATCAGCCCCACCAGCATGAAGGCGGCGCGCCAGCTCAGAAGCTGGCCGAGGAAGGTGGCAATCGGTGTGCCGATCAGCGTGGCGATGGTCAGCCCCAGCATGACGCGGCCAACCGCACGCGCCCGGCGATGCGCCGGAACGAGCGAAGCCGCCACCAGCGCCGCAACCCCGAAATATGCCCCGTGCGGCAATCCGGTCAGAAAGCGAAGCGCGGTGAAACTCCAATAGTCGGGCGCAAGTGCCGAGAGAATGTTGCCAATGGCAAAGACAGTCATCAAGCCGAGGAGAAGCGTCTTGCGACGCAGGCGGGCGGAAAGCACGGCAATGATCGGCGCGCCAATCACCACGCCCAGCGCATAGGCCGTGATGACATGCCCGGCCTGCGGAATGGTGACGTGATAGGTGGAGGCGACATCGGGCAGCAGCCCCATGATGACGAATTCGCCGGTGCCGATGCCGAAGCCGCCGACCGCTAGAGCGAACTGGATGAGAAGAATGGCCAGCGCGCTCGGCGCCTCTGCCGCCTCAGTCTCGACAAGACCGGAAGGCGCAGTCATGCAATGGGGTTCGCTCACGGAAACTCCGTTCAGAAAGCTTGGGAGTGAGGTGGGAAATTTCCTTGTTCTTATCTGATAAAAGACAAGATGCGTCCACGTCTCATGGGTTGCACTCAAGAGGTTGTGCCAGCGCATGAACCTTGCGATTTCGCCGGTTCATAACCCCGGATGGTACGGTAAATTCAGTGGCACGCTGTCCGCCTTGTTGTAATCTGGACGGGTTCCACAGGAACGGCTGTCAGACAATTCAGGGGTGTTGCATGTCGCAGGAAAAGGGCTTTGTTATTCGCGATTGCCGGGAAGAGGACTTGCCCGAAATTACCGCGATTTACGCCGACTCGGTGGAAACCGGCACGGCGTCCTTTGAGCTTGTCGCGCCCGACCTCGCAGAAATGACCACCCGTCGCGCCAATCTCTTGAAGGGCGGTTATCCCTATCTCGTTGCGGAAGAAGAGGGCAAGATTCTCGGTTACGCCTATGCCGGGGCCTACCGCCCGCGACCGGCCTATGGGGCCACGGTTGAAAATTCCATCTACATCCGCTCGGATTTGCGTGGTCGTGGCGTTGGCTCCGCTCTCTTGACAGCTCTGATTGAAGCGGCCACGGCGTGTGGCTTTCGCCAGATGATTGCGGTGATTGGTGACAGCGAAAACCACGCCTCGCGTGCACTTCATGCCCGCGCCGGTTTCGAGCATATCGGCATCCTGCGCTCGGTCGGCTGGAAGCATGGGCGCTGGCTCGATAGCGTGCTGATGCAACGCTCGCTGGGGGATGGCGACACGACGCCTCGTTAATTGGCGGAACCCTTTCACGCCGCTGCGCGTTTTGAACCGGATGCGATCAAAAACAGGCGCGACTTCATGAAATTCAAGGCCTTTCTCAATCGTGACGGCGGAACGCTGCGCACCATGGATATTGACGCCTATGCGGCGCGGGTGAAGGTTGCGTTTGAGGCCAAAGGTCACGAGATCGACGTTGCCGTGGTCGAGGCGGCTGAGATGGAAAAGGCCTTGCGACATGCAGCGACAGAAGTGGAACTCGATGGCCTGATTGCCGGTGGTGGAGACGGCACGATTTCGACCGCCGCAGGCATCGCCTGGAAAAGCGGTCTGGCGCTGGGTGTCATCCCGGCGGGCACCATGAACCTTTTTGCCCGCTCGCTGGGGTTGCCGCTTGATGTGGATGCGGTGCTGCCGGTGCTGGCTCAAGGCTTTGTCAGGCCGGTGGATATCGCCACGGCCAATGGCCGGCCCTTCGTGCATCAGTTTTCGGCGGGCCTGCATGCGCGCATGGTCGCACTGCGAAACCGCATGGACTATGCCTCCCGCCTTGGCAAAATCCGGGCGAGCATCCGCGCCGCCTTCGGCGTGATCCTCAATCCGCCCGCCTTTGAAGTGGAATTCCGGGCCGCCGGAAGCCACGGAAAGCGGCGCGTGTCGGCCATTTCCGTCTCCAACAATGCCTTTGGAACCAATCCTTTGATGGTGCCGGACGATGTCTCGGGCGGGCATCTGGGCTTTTATCTGGCCGATGCGCTGCCGCCGTCTGGCGTGGCCCGCCTTGCGGTCGATATTCTGCGGGGACGGCTGAAGGACAATGAGGCCGTGAATTTCTTTGAAGCGCGCGACGTGCGCTTGCACTTTCCCCGCATGGCCAAGCTTGGCCATGGCCTGCTTGACGGCGAACTCATCACCTTGGCCCGCGACGTGGATCTGAAAATCCACGCCGGGGAGCTCAAGGTTCTGGTTCCCTCAGATGCGGGGTAGGTAGGTGCCGTAGTCGAAATCCGAAACGGTGCGCATGAAGGTCAGGGCCTCCTTGCGCTTGGTATCGGCAAAGAGCTTGGCATATTGCGCGCCGAAAATATCGGCCATGTCTGCCGACGCTGCGAAGGCCTCGACCGCCGTCAGGAAGTCATGCGTCAGCTTTTCCGTTTTCGGCGGCTCCTTGCCGGGCTCGGTGGCCGGGCCGGGATCAAGCGTCTTTTCAAGCCCCTTGAGCATGCCGCCGAGAATGGCGGCGAGCAGCAGATAGGGATTGGCATCCGCCCCTGCCACGCGATGTTCGACGCGGGCCGCCGGGCCGTCCTTTTCCGGAATGCGCACCGACGTGCCGCGATGGCCGTAACCCCAGTCGATATCGGTCGGGGCAAAGGAACCGGGCTGGAAGCGACGGTAGGAATTGGCAAAGGGCGCGAAGATCAGCTGTGCTTCGCGCATGGTCTGCAACAGGCCTGCCGTCACGGACTTGAGAAGCACCGGATCGCCACCCTTGGCGTCCAGCACGTTCTTGCCGTCCTTGTCGATGATGCTGGCATGGACATGCAGGCCGGAACCGGCCTGACCCGTATAGGGCTTGGCCATGCAGGTGGCGCGAAGCCCGTGCTTTTCGGCGGCCTTGGCGGCAACGCGCTTCAGCATCAGGCAGTCATCAGCCGCCGCCAGCGCATCGGCGCGGTGCAGCAGATTGACCTCGAACTGGCCGGGGCCGAATTCGGCGGTCGTCGCATCGGCAGGCAGGTCCTGCGCCGAGGCATAGGCGCGCAGCGTGTTGAGGAACGGCGTCAGGGCGTCGAGCGCGTCCATGTCGTAAAGCTGGAAGCCGTTCGGCGCGCCCTGAAAGGTCAGCGGGGTGGGCGGCATCGGCTTGCCGGTATCGCGCCAGTCCTTGTCTTCGTAGACGTAGAATTCCAGCTCGGTCGCCACAACGGGCGTCAGGCCCAGCGCATCGAAACGCTTCAGCACCTTGGCGAGAATACCGCGCGGATCGCAAAAGTGAGGTTCACCGGCCAGCGTGTGCATGGTTGCGAGCACCTGCTTGGAGCCGTCGGCAGCCCACGGCATGGGAGCCAGCGTGCGCTCGTCGGCAATGCAGGCCCCGTCCGGATCGCCCAGCGTCAGCGAAATCTGGGTCAGGTCATCATTGTCATCGCCCCAGATGTCGAGCGACTGGGTGGAGGCAGGAAGACGAACGGCACCCGTCCAGACCTTCTTTTCCGCATCCAGAGGCAGGCGCTTGCCGCGCAGCCGTCCGGTCATGTCAACCAGCAGGACTTCAATGCAGGCGGTGGGGTCGGTGGAGGGCGCCTCAGTGGCCTCGTTATGATTTTTACTCATGGATCGCTTCCGGTTTGAGCCCGGGCAGGTTTCGGTACACTTGCCAAATGCGGGTATCAGGGTCATGTTCGTAACGTAAAAAAAAACGCCGTTCAATTGCGGCGATGTCAATGAAAGCCACCAGAGAAGAACATGTCGCTCTCCAACCTTGCCGCAATCGACGCCGCCCATCACATCCACCCCTTCTCCAACATGAAGGAACTGAACGCCAAAGGTACCCGCATCATCACGCGGGGCGAGGGCAGTCATATCTATGACGCCGCTGGCAAGAAGTATCTGGACGCCTTTGCGGGCCTGTGGTGCGTCAATATCGGCTATGGTCGGCCCGAAATTGCCAATGCCGTCTTCAACCAGATGAACGAGCTGGCCTATTACAATTCCTTCTTCGGCACCACCAATCCGTCGGCCACGCTTCTGGCGGAAAAGATCGCCAGCCATACCGAAGGCCAGTTGAACCATGTGTTCTTCACCAACTCCGGTTCGGAGTCGACGGACACCTGGCTGCGCATGGCGCGCGTCTACTGGCAGGCCAAGGGGCAGCCGGAAAAGCGCGTGGTGATCTCCCGCCGCAACGGTTATCACGGCTCGACGGTGGCCGGAGCCTCGCTCGGCGGTATGAAACATATGCATGGTCAGGCCGGGGCTGACGTGTCCGATATCGTCCATATCAGCCAGCCCTACTGGTTTGCCGATGGCGGTGAGATGTCGCCGGAAGAGTTCGGCCTGAAGATGGCCCGCGAACTGGAAGACAAGATCAACGAAGTCGGCGCTGACAAGGTTGCCGCCTTCGTGGGTGAGCCCATTCAGGGCGCTGGCGGCGTCATCATTCCGCCCGCAACCTACTGGCCGGAAATCCAGCGCATCTGCGATGCCTATGGCATTCTTCTGGTCACGGATGAGGTGATTTGCGGCTTTGGTCGTCTGGGCTCGTGGTTCGGCCACCAGCATTTCGGTGTGAAGCCGGACCTCGCACCCGTCGCCAAGGGCCTGTCCTCCGGCTATCTGCCGATCGGCGCCGTTCTGGTGTCGGATCGCGTTGCCGATGTGATGATCAACGAAGTGGGCGATTTCTTCCACGGCTTCACCTATTCGGGGCATCCGGTGGCGGCGGCTGCGGCGCTTGAAAACCTTCGCATCATCGAGGATGAGAAGCTGGTCGAGCGCGTTCGCGACGATATCGGTCCGTATTTCACCAAGGCCTGGAAGAGCCTTGAGGACCACGACATGGTCTATTCGGCAGAGAATGTCGGCCTCATGGCGGGCCTGCAGATGGCCGCCGACAAGACGACGCGCGCCCGCTACAAGAAGGCCGATGACCTCGGCTCCTTCGTGCGCAATGTCTGCCTTGAAAACGGTCTCGTTCTGCGCGCCACCGGCGACCGCATGCTGGCCTCGCCGCCGCTCATCATCACCGAGGAGGAAGTGGACTTCATGGTGAAGGTGACACGCATGGGTCTCGATGCGGCCTGGAAGGTGCGCGCCGATTACCTCTAAGGCGGACGTGATACGTCTGCTTCTCAATTGAAAAGGCCGGGGTGATGAGCCCCGGCCTTGTTCGTTATTCCAAGTGCTGTGCGGCACACTCCCGTCATCCTCGGGCTTGACCCGAGGATCCATCATGTCCGTGATTTGTGGATGGTCGGGTCAAGCCCGACCATGACGAAAAGATAGGTCTGTGAGCTTTGTTGGCCTTGTTCGTTACTGGAATGCCGTTTCGTAAAAACTTCTGAGCTTGCGTGAATGCAACGCTTCCGTCGGCATGCTCGCCAGCAACTGAATGGCGCGAATGCCGATTTGCAGATGTTGGCTGACCTGCGTGCGGTAGAAGGCGGTCGCCATACCCGGCAGCTTCAATTCGCCATGCAGCGGCTTGTCGGAAACGCACAGCAGCGTGCCGTAAGGCACGCGGAAGCGGAACCCGTTGGCGGCAATCGTGGCCGATTCCATATCGAGCGCGATGGCTCGTGACTGCGAAAGCCGCTTCACCGGGCCGCGCTGGTCGCGCAGTTCCCAGTTGCGGTTGTCGATGGTGGCCACCGTGCCCGTGCGCATAATGCGCTTCAGCTCGAAGCCCGAAAGCCCGGTGACTTCCGCCACGGCCCCTTCCAGCGCGCGTTGGACTTCCGAAAGGGCAGGGATCGGGATCCACACCGGCAGGTCGTCGTCAAGAACGTGGTCTTCGCGCACATAGGCGTGGGCCAGCACGTAGTCGCCGAGCCTCTGGCTGTTGCGCAGACCGGCGCAGTGGCCAAGCATCAGCCAGGCATGCGGGCGCAGCACGGCGATGTGGTCGGTGATGGTCTTGGCGTTGGACGGGCCGACGCCGATATTGACCATGGTGATGCCACCATGACCCTTCTTCTTGATGTGATAGGCGGGCATCTGCGGCAGGCGCACTGGCTGTGCGGCGGTCGGCGCGGTCTGCCCGGCTTCGGTGATGATGTTGCCGGGTTCGACAAAGGCCGTATAGCCGTTGCCGCCTTCGGCCATCTGCTGACGGGCCCAGGCGCAGAACTCGTCCATATAGAACTGGTAGTTCGTAAACAGCACGAAGTTCTGGAAATGCTCCGCCGCCGTTGCCGTGTAATGCGACAGGCGGGCCAGCGAGTAGTCGATGCGCTGCGCCGTAAAGGGGGCCAGCGGGGCCGGTTCGCCCGGCATCTGATCGTAATCGCCATTGGCAATCAGGTCGTCGGTGTTGTTGAGGTCCGGCGTGTCGAAAAGATCGCGAAGCGGTACATCGGCAAGCGTCGTCGAGGCAGAGGCCTCCACATGTGCCCCTTCACCAAAGGCGAAATGCAGCGGAATGGGCGTTGTCGATTCCGACACGATGACCGGCACACCATGATTTTTCATCAACAGCGCCAGCTGCGTCTTCAGATAATGGCGAAACAGCTTCGGGCGGGTGATCGTCGTCTGATAGACGCCGGGCGATGTGACGTGACCGTAGGAGAGGCGCGAGTCGGTCAGGCCGAAGCTCGTGGTCTCGATCGAGACCTGCGGATAAAAGGCGCGGTATCGCCCCTCGACACTGCCGCCCTTGGCGAGTTCGCCGAAGGCGCTTTTGAGGAAGCCCGTATTGCGATCATAAAGCGCCGTCAGCGCATCGACGGCCTTGGCCGGATCGTCGAAAACCTGCGGTTCAATCGGTTCAGGGCTGAGGAATGGAATGGGGGAAGAGATTCGTGTGCTCATGAGGCATTATAAATGGCCAATCATGACAGGCAAGCGGGTGGAGGAACGCCAGACCCGATATTTATCGGCCTCGCCTCAAAGTGAAAGGCGGCAGGTGCGGGCAAGCGTGTCGGAGCAGCTGAAGGCAGCATTCAGCATCGCCTGACGGTCATTATTCGCCGAGTGGGCTACGATGTCGGAAAACAGAAGCGCGAAGATGATCATAAGCAGTGTGATGATCGTCAGGCGGCGGGCGGTTTTACTCATGATACAATGTCCCCGATGTCTTCATGACATATCCTGGACACCGTTTTGCCATGTTCCGGCTGAACCAACCCTGATGTGACGGTTCAGCCGGGGTTCATGTTCGTGAATCGGCGACGATCAGAGCTTCGACCAGTTCTGCGACTTGCACAGCACCTTCAGAACGCAGCCCTTCAATTTCAGCATGGCACCGGAAACGGCGGCCGAACCGCTATAGGTCTTGTCGTCCTTCGGGTCGGTGATCTCGCCCGTATAGCTGGCCCCGGTGCCCGAGAGTTTGCCGATCTGCTTGCCGGCATGGGCGCCGGTCTTCAGCGTAATGCAGAAAGCCCCGCCGCAAGGCGCAATCGCCGCCGTTTCGCCGCTGGCCGTCTTCCAGTTGCCTTCAATCGGCTCGGCACTCAGCGCAGGGCTTGCAAAGGCAACGAGAAGCGCTGCCGCCAGAATATGCTTCATGATGTGGTTTCCTCCCGGATGTTTTAGGGCCGATGACCTCCTCCGGCCGGTTCGGTCCCGATGCCGTTTTCCTCAAGCACGGCATCGGCACACTATCAAAACTTCCGTAAACGTAAAGGTCAATGATGATCAAAAGGCCGCAAAACCGGCCATTCCGGCCGATCAAAAAAGGGGCTGGTGAACAGGCGACGTGATTTGTGGTTATCAATGCGTTGCTTTGCCAGCGTGAAGTTTTCGTAAAATAAAACGCGAAGTGCCTGTGTTTCAGGGATTCCGATGATTAATGAAAATCCAATTTTACCAAGCATTTGCATTTCATTTGTCTGAAATTAAGCATGGATTTTAGCGCAATATTGAAATGCATTTGAGAGATTGAACTCAACAAACAAGCGGGAAACAACCCGCTACTTCTTCAGACGGAAAGACCGGAAAACCGGCACTGTTTGGATAAGAGCCAAGAAGAGCAAGAACAGGGAAGAATAAGAGGCATGGGTTCCCGAACAACGCATGGGAAAATGCGGGAAGGAACCTGAAACGAAACAGGGTTTAGAGGGATCAAACCGATGGCACGCTTTGACATGAACAATTCTGGTATGGCCACCATGGGTGGCGAAGCCTTGGCCGATGTATTCTGCGAAATGGGTCTGATGTACGCCACGGGCCGTGGCTGCGACATGGATCTGGTGTCGGCTCACAAGTGGCTGAACATCGCTGCGATCAAGGGGTCTGACCGCGCTGCCGAGCTGCGCGCCGAACTTGCGCATTCGATGAGCAAGGCCGATCTGGCCACCGCCCTTCGCGCCGCCCGCGAATGGATGACGATGCACTGATTTCATACGGCACGGTGCGCGCGCCAAGAGCAAAAACAAGCCGATGCGCGAACCTGCCAATCAGCACGGGCCCAAAGCGAAAGAAGGCCCGGCAACAAAGACATGCCGACTGAGGGGAACTCAAGGAAGCAGCGTCTTCACCCAAGCAGACCTCCAGCTGCGAAGGTGAAGGAAATTCAAGCATGTCGCGCAAAAGTGTGCAGCGGTTTTGCGATAACGACATGCGAAAAACAAAGGGACAGAGCATTTACGACGAACCCGTATTCGCCGGGAATGCTCTGGGAGGCGGTTGGGGAACACGCTTCATGAATCAAGACCGCGACTGGCAGAAACAAGGCCAGCGCGGTCTTTTTCCGTTTATCCTTTTTTGATTACAGCGATTTCAAAACCTGCGGCAGGGCTTCTTCAAGCTTGGCCATATCGCTTTCAACGCCTGCGGAGATGCGAATGCAACGGTTGAGCGGCGCAACGCCCGGCATGCGAATGAAGACACCGTGCGCACCCAGTCCGTTGACGATGGCGCGGGCATAATCCCCGTCACGACCGCAATCAACCGCCACGAAATTCGTCGCCGAGGGCAGCGGCGTCAGGCCGTTGGCGCGGGTGATCTCGCCGATTCGGGCCTTGGAGATGGCAATCTTGCCGAGAACCTCTTGCAGATAGGCCTGATCCTTGAGCGCTGCGAGTGCCGCGGCCACCGAAATACGTGCCATGCCGAAATGATTGCGGATCTTGTCAAACGTGCGGATCGTCTCCGGCGTGCCGATGGCGTAGCCCACGCGTGCGCCTGCCAGACCATAGGCCTTCGAAAAGGTTCGGGTGCGGATCACATTGGGGCGGTCGATCAGGCTGGCAATCGAGGGAGCCGCGTCGGCAGGAGCGCATTCGATATAGGCCTCATCCAGCACCAGAAGCGTCTCCTCCGGCACGGCCTTGGCAAAGGCTTCCACCTCATCCGCCGACCGCCAGCTTCCCATCGGGTTGTCGGGGTTGGCGAAATAAAGAAGGGGGGCGTTTTCGCGCCGGGCCGCCTCAAGCAGAGCAGCCGGGTTTTCCCGGTCGTTCTCGTAAGGCACGGTGACGAGCTTTCCGCCAAAGCCGGCCACATGGTAATTAAAGGTCGGATATCCGCCAAAGGAGTTGATGACGGGCGTGCCGGGTTCCACCACCATGCGCACGATCATGCCCAGAATGCTGTCAACGCCTTCGCCTACGGCGATGTTATCCGCCTTGCAGCCGAGATGGGCAGCCAGCGCTTCTTTCAACTCGAAATTTTCCGGATCGGTGTATTTCCAGGTGTCGAGGGCGGCCTTGCCGATGGCCTCGATAACGGAAGGGGCAGGCCCGAAGCCGCTTTCATTGGCCCCCAGACGGGCGGCCAGAGGTTTTCCCATCTGCCGTTCAATGGCTTCCGGCCCTACAAAGGGAACGGTGGAGGGCAGGGAGGTGATAAGCGGGGTGAGGCGCGTAAAGGCGGGCATGCGAAACACTCTTGATCTGTCTTGCCGATAAGGGAGCGCCAGAATAGGCACAGCCAGTCATCTCGCAAGCGTAAACTGTGCCGCATTGCGTCAAGGGTGTGTGGTCAGGTCTCAGCTCTCGAAGCTCAGGCGTCGAACGTGGTGCAGGAATTCCGGGTCCATCAGCATATTGAAGCCGACGATCACGCGTGCCTCATCCCTGCGGATCATGGTGCAGCCGATCTCGTCGTGGATACCGAAGATTTCGAGAAAGAAATTGGCCGGGAATTCGAGGCTTGGATCAACCTCCAGCTCCGCACCGTAAATAGAAATGCGCCGAATGATGCAACGCACGGAGTTGGACGTGCTGAGATGGCGGCCGACGAAGACAATCTTGCCCGGTCGATCAATCGAGAACTTCTCGTAAAACTCCTCCGGAGCAGCCTTGCTGCTTTCAGGCACTTTGATCTGCAAAGACATGGCACCCTCCTTATGCCTTTTTCGTCTCTTGCACTTTAAACACATGTCGTTCTCTTCTCGTGAAGAAACTCGGTAAAAAGCCGGTGAATGTCGAAAACGGGTCAGCCACCACACGCCGACTGTGCCGCGATGGGGCGCGCCCCTTGAAACCCTCAGACAACCGTCTTATCTGTCGCGTCGGTTGAGGCGCCTGCCACCCGCAAGCAAACGCTTTGGTGAAGTCCTCCGGTTTTGATTCCACACTCCCTCGCGCATGCGGACGGAGGCAATGCGGGTTCCCCACCACGATCCATGCGCTCTCATGAGTGAGGATTCAAAAATGAATACCGAAAACACCGCGATTGCGGATTACAAGAATCAGGCCAAGCGCCTGCGCCGTGCCATGGCGGAACAAGGGGCCGAGATCGGCCATTCCGAAGCGCTGGAACTGGTGGCCAAAAGCCACGGCCAGCGTGACTGGAACACACTTTCCGGCCTTGCCCGGCGCGACGAGCCCCAGACAAACCCGCCGGGAATTGGCTTTAGCGTCGATCACGCCGTTCGCGGCACCTATCTTGGCCAACCTTTCGAAGGGCGCGTTGTCTCGCTCACGCGGCTGCCGACCGGCGGGCTTTACCGTGTCTCGGTGAAGTTCGACCGCCCGGTGGATGTTGTGACCTTTGACAGTTTTTCCGCGTTTCGAAGCCGGGTCGATGCGGTGATCAATGCGACGGGCACCTCGCCTCGGCGAACGTCAAACGGCTTGCCGCAAATGGTGATCGAAGCGGCCCGCTGATCACAAGAGCCGAACAGCAATGAAAGGCCGGACCGGCAGGGTTCGGCCTTTCTGCCGTTGCCACCCCGCTTTGCTTGACGCCTCTATCCTGCAGCGCTACGCCTTGCGGGTTTGAATTTCCATGGCAGGACCGGGAGCGCGTGATGACGAACAGGCTGGTGATCGTTGGGGCAGGGCAGGCGGCATTTGCGCTGGCCTCAAAGCTGCGCACCCTGAAAGACGAGCGCCCCATCACGATTCTCGGCGATGAGCCGGTGCCGCCCTATCAGCGTCCGCCGCTGTCCAAGAAATACCTGCTGGGCGAAATGACCTTTGATCGGCTGACCTATCGTCCGGACGACTGGTATGCCACCAATCATGTTGATCTCAGGCTCTCGACCTCGGTGACGCGAATCGACCGCGCCGCAAAGCGCGTGGAACTGGCCGATGGCACCACGCTCGATTACGGCACGCTTGTTCTCGCAACAGGGGCGACGCCGCGCCGGTTGCCCGCCGCCATCGGCGGGGATCTCGCGGGCGTCTTCGAAGTTCGCAACAAGGCCGATGCCGATCAATTGGCCGGGGAAATGCAGCCGGGGCGTCACCTTCTCGTGGTCGGTGGCGGCTATATCGGCCTTGAGGCGGCGGCCGTCGCGCGCAAACTCGGCCTTGAAGTGGTTCTGATCGAGGCGGCCGAACGCATTTTGCGCCGCGTGGCGAGCGCTGAGACTGCCACCGCAATGCGCGCCATCCATGAAGCGCACGGCGTTGTGATTCGCGAAAACACCGGACTTTCGCGCTTGATCGGCGAAAATGGCCGTGTCGTCGCCGCGGAACTGAATGACGGAACGACGGTGAAGGCCGATTTCGTCGTTGTCGGCATCGGCGTGACGGCAAACGATTCTCTGGCGCGCGAGGCAGGCCTTGAGACGATGAATGGCATTGTCGTCGATGAATTCGCCCGTACCGCCGATAAGGCCATCTATGCGGCGGGCGATTGCGCCACATTTCCCTATCAGGGCAGGCAGACCCGGCTGGAATCAGTGCAGAACGCCGTCGATCAGGCCGAATCGATTGCCGCGACGCTTTCCGGTGAGGAAAAACCCTACGTGCCGCAGCCGTGGTTCTGGTCCGACCAGTATGATGTGAAGCTGCAGATCGCCGGCTATAATGCGGGCTTTGATGAAACGGTTGTTCGCCCCGGTGCGCGTCCGGGCACGCAATCCATCTGGTATTTCCGCGAGGGCGTTTTCATCGCTGTCGATGCGATCAATGATGCCAAGGCCTACGTCACGGGCAAAAAGCTGCTCGAATCGGGCTTGAACCCGCCAAAAGCACAGATTGCTGACCCCGATTTCGACCTGAAGCAGCTTTTCGGGTGAAAGGCGGGTGCGCAGGGTTGGTGTGGCGGCTGCGCGTAAAACAAAAAGTGGCGGAGAGGAAGGGATTCGAACCCTCGATACGCTTTTGACGTATACTCCCTTAGCAGGGGAGCGCCTTCGACCACTCGGCCACCTCTCCGTCGCGGCCTGATTATGAGGTTTTGCGGTGTCGATCAAGTGCTAATTGCCGCGTTCCGCATAAAACGCAAAGTGCACAAATTTCACGCCTGCTGCAGCCCTGCAGCACATATGCGCTTCATGCTTGAGCATCCGCGCTATAGCCGTTCCCTATATATAAGGACAGGGCGTGAGATCCGCTAAAAATAGGGATTTGGTAATAAATCATTAAGATTAAATGGTTTTCCGAAAACTTAACAAAGCGTAACCGCCGTATTCGCGTCTGTGCTTTTCTGGCAACAGGCTTGCAGCAAGCGCGCCTCAAATTGCAGCAATTGACCGTTTGCGCATTGCAAGTGTGCGTTCCTTTTGTATTTTCGACACCAGAAAGCGAGGCGGTGGATCGTCCGTTTTCTTGAACCAAAACGGGGATGGGGCAGGGAATGCTGTCCTTCAGCTAAGAACCCACCCTTTGAGTAACACTGACTGGAGGTCAACAATGAACATCAAGAGCCTTCTCATCGGCTCCGCCGCCGCTCTGGTGGCTTTCTCCGGCGCACAGGCTGCTGACGCTATCGTCGCTGCTGAGCCGGAAGCTGTGGAATACGTCAAGGTTTGCGACGCATTCGGCACGGGCTACTTCTACATCCCGGGCACGGAAACCTGCCTCAAGATCGCTGGTATCGTTCGCGTTCAGGCTGACTTCGGTAAGGACGTTGATCGTCCGTCCGATTTCAACTCCTGGGCTCTGGCTCGCGTTAACTTCACCGCCAAGAACGACACGGAACTTGGCGCGCTGACGAGCTTCATCGAATTCGAGGCTTCGGCTGATGAATACGATGGCGTTGGTGGTAACCAGGGCAACACGTCGTCGCTCCGTCAGGCTTACATCGACATCGCTGGCGTTCGCGCTGGTTGGTTCTACAGCTGGTGGGATGATGACCTGTCTGGCGAAACCGACTCGCTCTCCACGAAGTCTAAGTTTGCTGCTGTTCGCTACACCTACACCGGTGAATCTTTCTCGGCTGGTCTCTCGGTTGAAGAACTTGAACACGGTAAGGCTGGTTCTTACTCCACGACTGCTGGCGCAACCACCTACACGCCTGGTGTTGTTGATGGTTACGATGTCGGCGTGACCGGCATGCTCTCCGGCGCCTTCGGTCCGGTCAAGGCTACGCTGCTTGCTTCGTACGACATCGACGCTGAAGAATACGCTGTTCGTGGTATTGCGACGGCCGCTATCGGTCCGGGTACGCTCGGCTTCGCCGCTGCCTACGCTTCTGGCGTCAACCAGTACTACGCTGTTTCCGAGTGGACTGTTGCTGCCGAGTACGCCTTCAAGGCTACCGACAAGCTCAAGATCACCCCGGCTGCTCAGTACTTCGGTGATGTCGGCTTTGGCAATAACGACGCTTACAAGCTCGGTCTGACGGTTGACTACGCAATCACCTCTGGCCTCGCTGCCAAGGCAACTGTCAACTACTACGACGAAGACAACAAGGACGGCGTAACGACCGGTTTCCTGCGTCTCGAGCGTTCGTTCTAATCCGACCTAAGTCGGATAAGACGGGAAACCCGGCCTCGCGCCGGGTTTTCTGCGTTTAGAGCCTGTCAATCCTGCTCAGACGGTCTGCGATATGGGTGAATGCGCGCGGGCCACGGTTTTACCGATGTGTGTCAGGCAAAGTGTCCTGATTCGGGGAATCAGCTACCGCAAAAAATGTGGCCGACTCGACGACGACTGTGAGACTCGCAACGTCGACGGTCAAAATTTCCCGGAGCATGTTGGAACCCCGAAAATGGGGCCTAGAGGTGCGGCGGTTGGGCGCAGGCTTGTATTGCGTCAGGTGATTCCGGTCGCATTTAAGGTCGAATGTGGCTGCCGCGCCTGCGCGACTTTAATTGAATCTCATTGATATTGTTAATGATTTGTAAACTAATAGGCCGTCTGGTGACCGAATTGTGTCTCTCGTGCAACACGGGTGATGGTGTTTGGTATCGAGGTGTCACAA
Source organism: Pseudomonadota bacterium (assembly GCA_020161665.1). Classification (GTDB taxonomy): domain Bacteria; phylum Pseudomonadota; class Alphaproteobacteria; order Rhizobiales; family Rhizobiaceae; genus Ectorhizobium. Next base: position 83,564 of record JAIUPA010000034.1, read on the forward strand.
AAGCGCCTTCTCCCATTGCGCTTGAGGGGAGGTCCTGTATCTTCACTCACATGAAGCGAGGCGGTGGATCGTCCGTCTTCAGTGTAGCGGGTCCGGGGCTTCCCAAGGGCTCGGATCTTTCGAAAATTGACTGGAGGTCAACAATGAACATCAAGAGCCTTCTCATCGGCTCCGCCGCCGCTCTGGTGGCTTTCTCCGGCGCACAGGCTGCTGACGCTATCGTCGCTGCTGAGCCGGAAGCTGTGGAATACGTCAAGGTCTGTGACGCATTCGGCACGGGCTACTTCTATATCCCGGGCACGGAAACCTGCCTCAAGATCGCTGGTCTCGTTCGCGTTCAGGCTGACTTCGGCAAGGACGTTGATGGTCAGTCCGACTTCAATACCTGGGCACTGGCTCGCGTGAACTTCACCGCCAAGAACGACACGGAACTTGGTGCGCTGACGAGCTTCATCGAATTCGAAGGCGGCGCTGACGAATACGATGGCGTTGGTATCTCCCCGAACGGTGCTGGCAACGGCGTTTCGCTCCGTCAGGCTTACATTGATATCGCTGGCGTACGCGCTGGTTGGTTCTACAGCTGGTGGGATGACGATCTGTCTGGCGATACGGATGCTCTGTCTTCGCATTCCAAGTTCGCTGCGGTTCAGTACACCTACACCGGTGAATCTTTCTCGGCTGGTCTCTCGGTTGAAGAACTTGAACACGGTAAGGCTGGTTCTTACTCCACGACTGCTGGTGCAACCACCTACACGCCTGGTGTTGTTGATGGTTACGACGTCGGCGTGACCGGCATGCTCTCCGGCGCCTTCGGTCCGGTCAAGGCTACGCTGCTCGCTTCGTACGATATCGACGCTGAAGAATACGCTGTTCGTGGTATTGCCACGGCCGCTATCGGCCCGGGTACGCTCGGCTTCGCCGCTGCCTACGCTTCTGGTACCAACCAGTACTACGCTGTTTCCGAGTGGACGGTTGCTGCCGAGTACGCCTTTAAGGCTACCGACAAGCTGACGATCACCCCCGGCGCTCAGTACTTTGGCGATGTTGGGTTCAAGGCTCCCGACGCTTACCAGGTCGGCCTGACCCTCGACTACGCTGTCACGGCTGGTCTGGCTGCCAAGGCTCAGGTTACGTATTACGACGAAGACAAGGCTGACGGCGTAACGACCGGTTACCTCCGTATCCAGCGTGACTTCTAATCCGACCCAAATCGGATAAGACGGAAAACCCGGCCTCGCGCCGGGTTTTCTGCGTTTAGGGCTCTGTTTGATTGCGACGCCCTATCGCTTGCGGGTGTTCCACAATCGTTAGACGCCGAAGTTTACCGAGTGAAATGATGCGCTGGAGTAAAGGGCGCAGGATGAGCCGCCGAAAGCGTTAACCGCCTGAAAGCGGACGACCGAAGCGAAGGTCGCGCTCGATGTCGGCCTTTTGGCCAAGCCGGGTTTTATAAACCTGATAGTTCTCCATCACCCGCTGCACATAATTGCGCGTTTCGGGGAAGGGGATACGCTCGATCCAGTCCACAACCTCATTGATCGGCTTGCCGCGCGGATCGCCGTAGCGGTTCAGCCATTCGGGCACGCGCCGCGGGCCTGCATTGTAAGCGATGAAAGTCAGGATATAGGACCCGTTGAAGGCGTCGATCTGCTCACCGAGGTAATGCGCGCCAAGGGTTGCGTTATAGCCGGGATCGGTGGTCAGCAGCGCTTGTTGAAAGGGAAGGCCATGACGGGCGGCAACGCCCTTCGCCGTGCCGGGCAAAATCTGTAGCAATCCGCGCGCGTTGGCAGGAGAAACTGCTGCAGGATTAAAGGCACTTTCCTGCCGCGCGATGGCATAGGCAAGCGCCTTGCCGGAGCCTGAGATATTGGCGGAGCCGGGAATCACCCCCACCGGGAAGGCAAGCGCTGGCACATCAATGCCGCGTCCATAGGCCGTTTTGCCGATTTGCAGGGAAAGTTGATGGTTGCCCATCTGCTCGGCGCGCGCGGCCAGCAGGGCAAGCTCGCCGGGGCTTGTCAATTCGGCTGCCAACCCCTGAAACAGCAACGTCGCGCGGTTGGCGTGTCCCGCGGCGGTCAACGTATCAATAGCGCGTACAGCTTCGCGCGAGGCAAAGCGCACCCGGTCATCCGGCGTCACGGCGGGGTAGGAAATACGAAGATTGGCGGTCTTGAGCGCTGCGGCGGCTAGTTGCCCATAGAAGGTGCTCGCATGCTGCGCCGCCTTACCATAATAGGCCTGCGCGTCGCCTTCTCCGCCTGCTTCGGCGGTGCGACCAAGCCAGTACCACGCGCGAGAGGCCGAAAGCGGCCGCACGGATGCGCCGAGGATCTTCTTGAAATGGGCGGCGGCAAGGGCGGGTTTCTGCAAGCCCCGCAAGGCGTACCAGCCAGCATGAAACTCTGCCTCGACCACGTCTTCGGAGGATTGCGCCGAATGATTGGCGGCAAGGTCATAGGCCAGTTGAAAGGCGCCATCATCCAGCAAGCCACGGCTGACGATTCGTTGTTCCTTCCACCACTCACCGGGTGCGACTAGCACTTCACGGTCTTTCGGCACCAGCTTCAGAAGCTTGGCGGCGTCAGCAAAACGGTCCTGCTGCTGCAGGCGCTTGATTCGGGCAAAGAGCAGTCCGGGATCGTTATTGAACCGGGCATCAACGGCGGCCAGCAGGGAATCGGCCTTTGCCGAGCGCTGAATGACGGCGGCCCAGGCGGCATAAAGGGATTGTGCTTGCGCAAGCGCGGCAAACCGCTTGGCTTGCCCGGCGCGCCCATCATAAAGCAAAAGGTCCATCCGCGCCTTGTGCGCGTTGCGCGATAACAGGTCGGGAAAGGCTGCGAGAATCAGGTCTTCCCCGTCACTGTCCATCCGGCTGGTGGCCCAGAACCGTGAAAGCATGGTGGCGGCATCGGCCTTGCGCCCGGTGTCGCTCAAGGCACGGGCCAGCGCGATCGCGCCTTGCGCGGTTTCCGGTGCGGTGGTTCCAAGCTGCGCCAGCACGAGTGCGGAGGGCGCGTTCTCGCGATAAAGCGCCTGTTCGAGATATTTCCGCAGGGCCGAAAGCCCCGGCCAACCCTGCAATTCCTGCCGCGCTTCGATGATTTCGCTGGAGGGGACCTGGGATTGGCCGGAAACGGCAATCGCCCAGGTCAGGATGTGGCGGTCAAGCGTATCGGCGCGCAGCGTGTCGCGAATGGCAAGCGCCTGAGCGGCTTGTCGGGCGGCCAGCGCGTCAAGTGCGGCCTTCAGGCGGTCATCGGCCAGCGGTGCGCTGGCCTTGGGAATGGCACCTGTAATCTCGTCCACGGCGGACGTGGGTGAGGTGGGGCGCTGGAAGGGCAGGGGCGCAGGGCCATCGGCCGGTCCGGCAAGGCACGTGCTTGCGCTGGACAGCAGAAGACCTGTCAGAAAAATGGCGCGGGTTGAACAGCGCACGCGGGTTGCCTCTTTCCTTCTTAGCATTCCATTAACGGAGCCTAGCGTTAACAGAACCTTATCAAAAGCAGGAAAAATCCGGCGTTTCTGTGGTTTTAGCGCCGGCCCGGCATCGCTCTTTGCTTGAAGCCTCGGGCGGTGCGCTTTATGGTGCGCCATTTCCAACGCTTGAATGCGGCTGGTGCGTTCGCTCCGGCCAAGGAGTCTTGCATGTTCAAGGGATCCATTCCCGCCCTGATCACACCTTTCACCGAAAGCGGTGCGGTTGATGAAGCGGCCTTTGCCGCCCATGTTGACTGGCAGATTTCGGAAGGCAGCCACGGCCTCGTTCCGGTGGGCACCACCGGCGAATCGCCGACCCTTTCCCATGATGAACACAAGCGCGTCGTGGAATTGTGCATCGAGGCAGCCAAGAAACGGGTTCCGGTCATTGCGGGCGCGGGCTCCAACAACACCAAAGAAGCGATCGAACTGGCCCAGCACGCCGAAAAGGCCGGTGCGGATGCGCTTCTCGTCGTGACGCCTTACTATAACAAGCCGACGCAGAAGGGCCTGTTTGCCCATTTCTCGGCCATTGCCGAGAGCGTGAAGCTGCCGATCATCATCTACAACATTCCGCCGCGCTCCGTGGTGGATATGTCGCCGGAAACGATGGGCGCGCTGGTCAAGGCGCACAAGAACATCGTGGGCGTGAAGGATGCGACCGGCAAGATCGAGCGCGTTTCCGATCAACGCATCACCTGTGGCAAGGAGTTCATCCAGCTTTCGGGCGAGGATGGCACGGCACTGGGGCATTATGCCCATGGTGGCGTCGGCTGCATTTCGGTTACGGCCAATGTCGCGCCGCGCCTGTGTGCGGAATTCCAGAATGCCATGGCCGCCGGTGATTTCGCCAAGGCGCTCGACTATCAGGATCGCCTGATGCCGCTGCACAAGGCCATCTTCCTGGAGCCCGGCGTCTGCGGTGCGAAATATGGCCTGTCGCGCATCGGTCGCAACGTCTCTATGACGGTGCGTTCGCCGTTGATCGGCGCGCTGGAAGACACCACGAAATCGGCCATGGACGCAGCACTGCGCCATGCCGGTCTGCTGAACTGAGCCTTTCAAGCGCTCGGTCCAGCACTATATAAGAACAAGACACAGTGCGCCTTCCCGTCTTGGGAGGGCGCTTTGCATGAAACGGAAATGATCATGGCCCCCAAAGGCAGCCAGCGCGTTGTGAAGAAGATTGTCGCGGAAAACCGCAAGGCCCGCTTCAATTACGAAATCGTCGACACCTATGAAGCGGGCCTCGTGCTGAAGGGCACGGAGGTCAAGTCTTTGCGCGAAGGCAAAGCCAATATCGCCGAATCCTATGCCTCGGATGAGGATGGCGAAATGTGGCTGATCAATTCCTATTTGCCGGAATATCTGCAGGCCAATCGCTTTAATCACGAGCCGCGCCGCCGCCGCAAGCTGTTGATGTCAAAGCGGGAAATCAACCGCCTGCGCATTGCCATCAGCCGTGAGGGCATGACGCTGATCCCGCTCAAGATCTATTTCAACGATCAGGGCCGGGCCAAGCTGGAGCTGGCGCTCGGCAAGGGCAAGAAGCTTCACGACAAGCGCGAGAGCGAGAAGCAGCGCGACTGGAATCGTGAAAAGTCGAGATTGCTCAAGGATAGACGCTGACATGACGAAGCTTCGTATCACCGCCGGACCCTTCACCTTCATCGCACGGATGGAGGAGGAGAGGGCGCCGGAGACCTGCCGGGTGTTCAAGAGCTTCCTGCCCTTTGCCAATCAGGTGATCCACTCACGCTGGAGCGGTGAGGCCGTCTGGGTGCCGCTCGGCGATTTCCAGTTTGGCGTGGGCTTTGAAAACCACACCTGCCACCCGTCGCGCGGCGATATCCTCCTGTATCCCGGCGGCCACAGCGAAACAGAACTGCTCTTCGCCTATGGCTCCTCGTCCTTCGCCTCGAAAATGGGGGCGCTGGCGGGCAATCATTTCCTGACGGTCATCGAGGGCGCGGAAAATCTGGAAGCCATGGGCAAGATGGTGCTGTGGCAGGGCGCGCAGGCCATTCGCTTCGAGGCTGTGGAGTAAAGCTCCCAGCCATCATGCGGAGGCTTTATGCCCCCGCATTCGTCTAGATGTCATCCTCGGGCCTGACCCGAGGATCCATTCACGGACGAATTCTCAATCGAGATCTTCAACTGGCTCGGCCTGACGCACCGGGCGTTCGGAAGCGTCGCGGCCGATTTCGCCCTTCAGCGTCGTCAGATCAATAAAGTGGTCGGCCTGGCGGCGCAGGTCGTCAGCGATCATCGGCGGCTGCGTGGCCATCGTCGAGACGACGGAAACCTTGCGGCCCTTGCGCTGCAGCGCTTCCACCAGCGTGGTGAAGTCGCCGTCGCCGGAAAACAGAACGAGGTGATCGACCACGCTGGATTGCTCCATGGCGTCGATGGCCAGCTCGATGTCCATGTTGCCCTTGATCTTGCGGCGGCCCATGCTGTCGGTGAATTCCTTGGCAGGCTTCGTCACCACCTTGTAGCCGTTATAGTCCAGCCAATCGATCAGCGGGCGAATGGAGGAGTATTCCTGATCCTCGATCAGCGCGGTGTAGTAATAGGCGCGCAGCAGATAGCCACGCTTCTGGAAGGCCTTGAGAAGCTTACGATAATCGATGTCGAAGCCGAGGCTCTTGGAGGTCGCGTAAAGATTGGCACCATCAATGAAGAGGGCGATTTTCTCGCGGGAGTCGAACATGGAATGCAATCCTTTTCCTTGAAAAGTCATGATGTGCAATGAGGGTGTGCAAAAAGCAGCGAAAACGATGCTCCGTAGAGTATGTAGGGTGTTGTTGTCAAGTTTCCCACTACCCAGCAGTTGCGGTGCAAAATATCTGCGGAGTTGCTAAATGACGTGCAATCGTGGGCGGTGTGAGGAAAAACTTGAATTCCCCGCGTTTTAAATGTATCGCCCTTCGTCAATCCCTAGAATTCCAAGACCCGGAAGGACTGGCTATGGCCCGCGTCACCGTTGAAGATTGCATTGACAAAGTCGATAACCGCTTCGAGCTCGTTCTGCTTGCAAGCCATCGCGCCCGCCTGATCTCCCAAGGTGCCTCGATTACCGTTGATCGTGACAACGACAAGAACCCGGTCGTTGCACTTCGCGAAATCGCTGACGAGACCCTGTCTCCCGACGATCTGAAGGAAGACCTGATTCACTCGCTGCAGAAGCATGTGGAAGTGGACGAGCCGGAGCCCGATCCGTCGAGCTTCATCTCTGCTGCTGGTTCCGCTTCGGGCGATGGCGATGAAGATGAGCTGCCGGAAACGCTGACCTTCGACCAGATGTCGGAAGAAGAGCTTCTGGCCGGTATCGAAGGCCTCGTGCCGCCGGAAAAGAGCGACGATTACTAAGATCAACGAAGCGCCCCGGGTCGGATTCCGATTCCGGGGCGTTTTGCGTCCTCTTGGCGCAAATTCTTGACCTTTATTACATTTTCGCCTTGCCAAATCAGCACGCTTGGCGAAATTCTATATTCGGTATCTTCTTGTGTGCGTCAGTTTTGGCTGGCGCGCTTTTTATTTCCGGAGTGCGTGCTCGATGATGCGCCAATACGAACTCGTTGAACGGGTTCAGAAATACAAACCAGACGCTAACGAAGCACTTCTCAACAAAGCCTATGTCTACGCCATGCAGAAACATGGCAAGCAAACGCGCGCCAGCGGCGACCCTTACATTTCCCATCCGCTCGAAGTCGCCGCCATTCTGACGGAACTGCATCTCGACGAATCGACCATCGCTGTCGCGCTGCTGCACGATACGATTGAGGACACCAACGCCACGCGCGCCGAGATCGACGAGATTTTCGGCGAACCCATCGGGCGTCTGGTCGAAGGCCTCACCAAGATCAAGAAGCTGGATCTGGTGTCGAAGAAGGCCAAGCAGGCGGAAAACCTGCGCAAGCTGCTGCTGGCCATTTCCGATGATGTGCGCGTGCTTCTCGTCAAGCTGGCCGACCGCCTGCACAACATGCGCACCATGGAGCATATGCCGGCCGACAAGCGCGCCCGCATTTCCGAGGAAACCATGGATATTTATGCGCCGCTCGCCGGTCGCATGGGTATGCAGGATATGCGCGAGGAACTGGAGGAACTGTCCTTCAAGTATCTGAACCCGGAAGCCTATGAGACGGTGACAAACCGCCTGAGGGAGCTTTCCGAGCGCAATGAAGGGCTGATCCACAAGATCGAGGACGAGTTGACCGAATTGCTCGTCGCGCATGGGCTGACGGGCCTCAAGGTCAAGGGACGCCAGAAGAAGGCCTATTCCGTTTTCCGCAAAATGCAGTCGAAGTCGCTCTCCTTTGAGCAGCTTTCGGATATTTACGGCTTTCGCATTCTCGTCGACACGACCGAGGATTGCTATCGCGCGCTGGGCATCGTCCACACCCGCTGGCGCGTCGTGCCGGGCCGCTTCAAGGACTATATCTCGACGCCGAAGCAGAACGATTACCGCTCGCTGCACACCACCATCGTGGGGCCGTCGCGCCAGCGCATCGAACTGCAGATCCGCACCTTCAAGATGCATGAGATTGCCGAGTTCGGCATTGCCGCGCATACGCTCTACAAGGACGGTCAGGCGGTCGTGACCGATGGCGACGACCTTCTGTCGCCGGAATCGAACGCCTATTCCTGGCTGCGCCATACCATCGAGGCGCTGGCCGAAGGGGATAACGCCGAAGAGTTTCTGGAACACACCAAGCTCGAACTGTTTCAGGATCAGGTGTTCTGCTTTACGCCGAAGGGCAAGTTGATTGCCCTGCCGCGCGGCGCAACACCGATCGATTTCGCCTATGCGGTTCACACCAATGTCGGCGATACCTGTGTCGGTGCCAAGATCAACGGCCGCATGATGCCGCTGGTGACGCGCCTCAACAACGGCGACGAGGTGGAAATCATCCGCTCCGGCGTGCAGGTGCCGCCCGCCGCGTGGGAAGAAATTGTGGTCACTGGCAAGGCGCGCGCCGCCATTCGCCGCGCCACGCGTATGGCCATTCGCAAGCAATATTCCGGTCTCGGACACCGCATTCTGGAGCGCACCTTCGACCGTGCGGGCAAGCCCTTCTCGCGCGAAGCGATGAAGCCGGTTCTGCACCGCCTTGGCCACAAGGACGTCGAGGATGCGATTGCCGCCGTGGGGCGTGGCGAACTGTCCTCGCTCGATGTGCTGCGCGCCGTCTATCCGGATTTCAAGGACGAGCGCGTCACCGTCAAGCAGTCGAGCGATGATGGCTGGTTCAATGTTCGCTCGGCTTCCGGCATGGTGTTTCGCATTCCGGATAAAGGCCGCAAGACGGATGCGGGCGATGCGCCTGCCGATGGGCCGGACGGTTCCGAACCCGTGCCGATCCGCGGCCTGTCCTCAAAGGTTCAGGTGCAGTTCTCGCCCTCAGGCGCCGTGCCCGGCGACCGCATTGTCGGCATCATGGAAGGTGAAAACACCATCACCATCTATCCGATCCAGGCGGCAGCCCTGCAGAAATTCGATAACGAGCCGGATCGCTGGTTTGACGTGCGCTGGGATCTCGATGACGAGAACAAGACACGCTTCACGGCGCGCATTTTGATCAACGCGATCAACGAGCCGGGTGCCCTGGCCGTCATCTCGCGGGTGATTGCCGATCTCGACATCAACATCCGCACGCTGTCGATGATGCGCGTCGCAACCGATTTCACTGAAATGGCGGTGGATGTGGAAGTGTGGGACCTGCGCCAGCTGGGCCAGCTTCTGACCCGCCTCAAGGATCAGGATTGCGTTTCGACGGTCCGTCGCGTTTATGATTGAGAATTGCCCCTCTCCCCGCAAGCGGGGAGAGGCGGAGTGCCAGCTTTGCCACAAGTCCCTTCTCCCCGTAAAACGGGGAGAAGGTGCCCGGCAGGGCGGATGAGGGGCAGAAGGACGGGCCGAAAGGAAAGCGCATGATCATCGGCATCGGCAGTGATCTCATTGATATTCGCCGGGTGGAACAGTCGCTGGAGCGTTTTGGCGAGCGGTTCATCAAGCGCTGCTTCACCGAGGTGGAGCGCGCCCGTTCCGAGCGTCGCAAGAACCGCGCGGATTCCTACGCCAAGCGTTTCGCCGCCAAGGAAGCCTGCTCCAAGGCGCTCGGCACCGGCCTTGCAAATGGCGTATTCTGGAAAGATATGGGTGTCGTAAACCTGCCCAGCGGCAAGCCGACGATGAAACTCACAGGCGGCGCGGCGGAGCGGCTGGCGGCCCTCATGCCGGAAGGCCATGAGGCTGTTATCCACCTGTCGATCACCGATGAGCACCCGTATGCGCAGGCTTTCGTGATCATTGAGGCACGTCCGCTTGCCGGATCGGCCTCAAAAGGCTAGGAACTCAAGGGCAAGTGCCTGACAGTTAGAAGAGAAGTGGAAGACCCGTGTCTGAAAATACTGACCCCAAGCCGAATGCATTGTGGGAAAACATCAAGGTTATCATCCAGGCCCTGCTTTTGGCCGTGGTGATCCGCACGGTTCTGTTCCAGCCCTTCACCATTCCGTCGGGCTCGATGATGCCGACGCTTCTGGTCGGCGACTATCTGTTCGTGAACAAGTTTGCCTACGGCTATTCGAAGTTCTCGCTGCCATTTTCGCCGAACCTGTTCTCGGGTCGCATTCTGGCATCGGAGCCGAAGCGCGGCGATATCGTCGTCTTCCGCCTGCCGTCGGATACGAGCATTGATTACATCAAGCGCGTCGTCGGCCTGCCGGGTGACCGTATTCAGGTGACGAACGGCGTCCTCTCCATCAATGGTGTGGCCGTTCCGAAGGTCGAGGATGGCAAGTTCACCTCGGATTACAGCAAGGAACCGGGCATCGATATTCCGGTCTATCGCGAAACCTTCGACAATGGCGTGACCTTCGATACGCTGGATGAAACGCCGGTCTCTCCGGGCGATAACACCCGCGAATTCATCGTTCCCGAAGGCCATTACTTCATGATGGGCGATAACCGCGACAACTCGCTCGACAGCCGCTTTACCGTGGGCTTCGTTCCGGCGGAAAACCTGATTGGCCGCGCCAGCGTCATCTTCTTCTCGCTGGGCAACGATACCTCGTTCCGCGAAGTGTGGAAGTGGCCGTCCAACATGCGCTGGGATCGCATTTTCAAGAGCGTGCAATGAGCCGAAAGAAGTCCTTCCTGACGGAAAATCGTGACCGTCTTGAAGCGGCGATTGGCCATCGCTTTGCCGATTGGGAGCGCGTCGAACGCGCTCTCACCCATTCCAGCGCCCTGAACGGCAAGCAGGGCAGCTACGAGCGGCTGGAATTTTTAGGCGATCGCGTCCTTGGTCTGTGCGTTGCGGAATTGATTTTTGGGGCCTTTCGGGCCGCGACCGAAGGGGAACTTTCGGTTCGCCTCAACCAGTTGGTCAGCGCGGAAACCTGCGCGGCTGTCTCGGATGAGTTGGAACTGCATCTCTTCATCCGCACCGGCGCGGATGTGCAGAAGCTGACGGGCAAGCGCATGCAGAACGTGCGCGCCGATGTGGTCGAAAGCCTGATTGCCGCCATCTACCTTGATGGCGGTCTCGAAGCGGCCCGCCGCTTTATCCTGCGTTACTGGGAAAAGCGGGCCACGGGCGCGGCTGAACTCAGACGCGATGCCAAGACGGAACTGCAGGAATGGGCCCATGCGAAATTCGCAGTGACGCCCGTTTACACGATTGACGAACGCACCGGCCCGGATCACGACCCGCGCTTTACGGTGACGGTCGAAGTGAAGGGCGCGGCCCCGGAAACCGGCATCGGGCGTTCGCGCCGGGCAGCCGAACAGGTCGCAGCCACCCATTTGCTGGAGCGCGAAGGCGTCTGGCAGAAACAGAATTCTTGATAAGCGATGGTGAAATGACCGAATCGAACGAAGAACTGGCCGCTGGCGGCGAAACACAGGATGCAGCGCCGACCCGCTCGGGTTTCGTGGCGCTGATCGGCCCCACCAATGCCGGCAAGTCCACGCTTCTGAACCGCCTCGTTGGCGCGAAGGTTTCGATTGTCAGCCACAAGGTGCAGACGACGCGCGCCGTTGTGCGTGGCATTGCCATCCACGATAACGCCCAGATCGTTTTCATGGATACGCCCGGCATCTTCAAGCCGCGCCGCCGTCTGGACCGCGCCATGGTCACCTCTGCCTGGGGCGGAGCGAAGGACGCTGACCGCATCATGCTCTTGATCGACAGCGAACGCGGCCTGCGTGGCGATGCCGAAGCCATTCTTGAAGCCCTCAAGAACGTCCATCAGCCGAAAATTCTGGTGCTGAACAAGATTGACCGCGTGCAGCCGGAGCAGCTTCTGAAGCTCGCCTCCGACGCTAATGCCGCCGTGGAATTCGAGCGCACCTTCATGGTATCGGCAACCACCGGCTCGGGCTGCACCGATCTCATGGATTTTCTGGCGGCGGCGCTTCCGGAAGGTCCGTGGTACTACCCGGAAGACCAGATTTCCGATCTGCCGATGCGCCAGCTGGCAGCCGAAATCACCCGCGAAAAGCTTTTCCTGCGTCTCCATCAGGAGCTTCCCTATTCCTCGCATGTCGAAACGGAAAAGTGGGAAGAGCGCAAGGATGGCTCGGTGCGCATCGAGCAGGTGATTTACGTCGAACGCGACAGCCAGAAGAAGATCGTGCTGGGCAAGGGCGGCGAGGCGATCAAGTCCATCTCCACGGCGTCGCGCAAGGAACTGAGCGAAATCCTCGAGCAGCCCGTGCACCTCTTCCTCTTCGTCAAGGTCCGCGAAAACTGGGGCGATGACCCGGAACGCTTCCGCGAAATGGGCCTCGAATTCCCCAGGGAATGACAGAATAGGGCGGATGCGGTAGAGTGATTCTGCTTTTGAAGGCAGCACATCAAGACATCCTCTTCCGTCATCCTCGGGCTTGACCCGAGGATCTCCAATCGCAACGTCGCGTGGATGCTCGGGTCAAGCCCGAGCATGACGAAGGAGAAGCAATTCGCCTTCTCTTGAGGGGCTTCTGCGACGATGGAATGGCAGGACGAGGCCGTCATACTGGGTGTGCGTCGTCACGGCGAGACAAGCGTCATTGCCGAGGTGATGACGCGTCAGCATGGCCGCCACATGGGGCTCGTCCGTTCGGGCCGCTCGCGCGCCATGCAGCCGGTTCTCCAGCCAGGCAATGCCGTGGATGTGGTCTGGCGCGCGCGCCTCTCCGAACATCTGGGCGAATTCCGCATGGAGCCGACGCGGCTGAGGGCGGCGTCGCTCATGGAAACCGGCCTTTCCATCTATGGCGTACAGGCCGCGGCTGCCCTTCTGCGCCTGCTGCCCGAGCGTGATCCGCATCCCCATCTTTATGAGGCTTTAGGCGTCGTTCTCGATCACCTCACCGAACCGGCGGTGGCGGGCGAGCTTTTTGTGCGCTTCGAACTGGCGGTGCTGGATGATCTGGGCTTCGGCCTTGATTTGACCGAATGCGCGGCCACCGGCGGGCGCAGCGATTTGGTCTATGTTTCCCCGAAATCGGGCCGGGCTGTGTGCCGCGAGGCGGGAACGCCCTATGCGGAACGGTTGCTGGCGCTTCCGTCCTTTCTGGGCGACGCCGAGCGACAGGTGAAGACGGCGGACACCATTGCTCTGGCTGATGCGTTTCGGCTTACCGGCTTTTTCCTGACCCGCAATGTGTTCGAACCGCGCGGCGTTTCCGCATCAAGCGTGCGCGACAGCTTTGTGCAGGCGGTTCTGAAAGGCTTGGCCGCCCCACAGGGGCAGCCGCAAGCACAAAGCGCGCTTTAAAAACCCGTCAGGCGGCTTGAAGCCTCGCCACGCCGCGTTCGCGGATCGGCAGATGCACGAGGGCTGCGGCAACGCCGAGACCCACGCCAAACCACCAGACCGGATCATAGGAACCAAGGCGCACGTAAAGCACGCCACCCAGCCACACGCCAAGGAACGAGCCAATCTGGTGCGACAGGAACACGAAGCCGCCCAGCAGACCGAGATGGCGTGTTCCGAACATGATCGCAACCAGCGCATTGGTCGGCGGCACCGTGGAAAGCCACAGAATGCCCATGACGCTCGCAAAGATCACCACCGAGGTCGGTGATTGCGGCAGAAGCAGGAAGGCCGTCACGGCCACCGAGCGGGCGATGTAGATGAAAGCGAGAATGTAGCGCTTCGAATAGATCTGCCCGAGATAACCGGCCCCCAGTGAGCCGATGATGTTGAAGAAGCCGATCAGCGCCATAGCAATCACCGGCCACGGGGCGAGAATGCCAAGGTCGGCCAGATAGGCCGGGAAATGCGCGGTGATGAAGGCCACCTGAAAACCGCAGACGAAGAAGCCGAGCGTCAGGAGCACGTAGGAACGGTGCCCGAACGCCTCCATCAACGCATCCGATGCGGTTTGCGTACTCACAGCCATGGCCTGCGTGCCGGAGTGGGCATTGCCGCGCAGCGGATAGGCCAGAACCGGGATGAGAAGCGTCATCACGCCAATCCACACCAGCCCGTCCGACCAGCCGACGGAGCTGATCAGGGCCTGCGAAATCGGTGCAAACAGGAACATGCCCGCCGAACCCGCCGCTGTGCCGATGCCAAACGCGAAGGAGCGTTGTTCCGGTGTCACATTGCGGGCAAAGGCGGACAGGATGATGCCGAAAGAACCGGCCCCGACGCCCATGCCGACGAGAACGCCACCGCCGATATGCAGAAGCAGGGGCGACGTGCCGAGCGACATCAGAAACAGGCCAAGCGCATAGCAGAGGCCGGAGAGAATCAGCACGCGGCCCGTGCCGTATTTGTCGGCCAGTGCGCCAAACAGCGGTTGGCTCAGCCCCCAGGCAAGGTTCTGGATTGCCATGGCCAGCCCGAAGGTCGAGCGATCCCAGCCGGTATCCTGAAGAAGCGGCATCTGGAAAAAGCCCATGGCCGAGCGCGGCCCGACGGCCAGAATGGCAATCAGCGAACCACTCGCGATAATCAGCCAGGGAAGAGGTGGGCGGGCACCTGCCGACATGGGAGTTCTCCATCATTGATAGAAATGAACTATGCCGATTGCCGCTTCACGGAAAGCGATTTTTGCTGATTGAGTGATCAGTGAATTTGATGGGATTTACGAAAGGTGAGGAAATAGGCGGCGGCCATAACAAGGCCAAGCACCAGTGAAACCTGCCAGCCGCGATGATAATCGCCCCACCAGCCATAGGTGTCGTAGCCGAAGGCGACGGCAGCCACCGAGCCGCCCTGCCAGGCGGCCAGCATCAGCCCGGTCATCAGACCCACATGCCGCGCGCTGCCAAGCTTGAGAACCACAAGGGCGGCGACGGGTAGAGAAACCAGCCAGCCAAGCCCGGAGAGTGCCGCAAAGCCGAAGGCCAGTGTTGACGATGCGGGCAGAAGGAGAAGTGCGGCAAAGGCCAGTGAGCGCAAACCAAAGACGAGCGCCAGCGACAGGCCGGGGCGGTTGTGCACCATGCCCCAGCCGCAGGAGAGAGAGCCCGCCACATTGGCAAGATTCAGCAGCAGCAGGGACAGAACGGTGACGGCCACGCCAAGGCCGAAATCGGCAAGCGTGACCCCGAGATAGGCCGAGACCAGACCCGTCTGAAAACCGCTCACGCCGCTGCCGATGAAGAGAAGCGCCACCACGGTCTTGGCAACGCGACCATCCGCCGGGCGGGCAATGTCGGGACTGTCGGACAGCATCATGGAGGCGGGCACGATCAGCAGCATGGCAAGGCCGAGCAGGCTGAGCGTGATGGAGACACCATGGGTGAGGAGCAGCGATTGCGAAACGGGCACGAAGCCGAGCGGTGAGGCGGCGGCAGCGGCTGTGGCAATCCCGAAGGCAATCGTCGCCGCTTGTGGTGTTCCCCGCGCCAGAACGGCAAACATGACGGCAAACGTCGTTCCGGCAAGTCCGATGCCGACAAAAAGGCCACCGAGAAGGATGGCAAAAGCGGGCGAGGAGGCAAATGGCAGAAGGCCAAGCCCTAAAGCGTAGCAAAGGGCGGCAATAAAGCTGACATGTCGTCCGTATCCCCGGTCGGCCAGAAGCCCGGCAATCAGCGCGCCGCTGCCCCAGACCAGCGATTGAACGGTCAGCATGGTCGAGAAGGTGTCGCGTTCGAAGCCGGAGGCGGTCAGCCATGAAGGCATGAGATAGGGCAGGGCGGCACGTGGCCCATAGGCGATGAACAGCATCAGGGCTGCGCCGAAGATTGTTCTGCTCTGCCGCATGGACATATCGTTTTACCGCCGCTTGAACGCCCAGCCCTCGGCGCGCGTTTCAAGGATTTTCACGGTGTCGCCCACCCGCAGAACACCTTCGCCACGCGGAACAGCATTCCAGCCGAAGAGCGGGCCTGGCACACGCCGGTCTGCCGACATGCGAATGCGGCCCATGGCCTTCATCGGATTGGCCATCTCGCGTGAGCCGGTCATTTGATCCTGTGTGGTCATGATGCAGCGGGCGCAGGGCTTGACGAGATCAAGCCTCAAGCCGCCGATTTCGAGCGCCGACCAATGGTCTTCCGCAAATGCCTCGGCCCCCTCGATGACGATATTCGGGCGGAAACGCTCCATGCCGACAGCGCCTTCGCCATGCGCTTCCATATCGGCGTTGAGTGCGGCAAGCGAAGCGGTGGTGGTCACGAGGATCTGGTAGCCATCGGCAAAGGTGACGGGCGTTTCGCCGCCGGCCCAGGTGGTGCTGGTGCTGCGGGTCGCCGCGTCATCGAAATGAACGACAAGCGCCTCGCGCTCCAGCCAGCGGGAAACTACAGCATTCACCGCGTCGGGAGCCTTGGCGGCATTAACCGCGCTATCCCAGACCGTCACGTCCAGCCGGGTTGTGAAGCCGGACAGTGGCGCTGAAACCGCATCGCCCTCCATGGCCAGCGTGAGACTATCGTTGGCAACCTTCGCGACAATTCGCGCCAGTGCCGGTGTCTCGCGCTGCGTGATGAATTTGCCGGAGGGATCACACAGCATGAAGCGGCGGTCGCCCGAAAGGCCAAAGGCGTTGACCGGGCTTTCGGAAAGGGTAATGCCGCGCCCGCTCTTCAGCGGATAGATGAAAAGGCCGGTAAGCTGCATAATCCTTGATCCTCAGATTTCGTCGAGAAACTGCTCGTAGATTGTCACGAGCCGCTGGTGCCGTTCTCTCGCCATAGCCTGCCCCGCCGCCGTTTGAAACCCGTCCGCCAGTTTGAACAGCTTGGCCGGGAAGTGATCGATGGCAAAGCCCCGGTCGTCAAGGGGGCGGGCTTTCGCCAACGGGTCGGCGGGGTCATAGAGCGATGATCCCATGCGGCCTGCCGTGTAGAAGCAGCGCGCCGCGCCCACAGCACCAATCGCGTCCAGCCGATCGGCATCCTGCAGGATTTTCGCCTCCAGCGTCTGCGGGACAATTCCGGCGGAAAAACTATGGGCGTGAACAGCGTGATAGACGGCGGCGCATTCCGCCTCGCTCCAGTCGAGGGCGCGTAAAACGTGAACCGCCTTTTCGGCGGCAAGGCGCGAGGCTTGTGCCCGCAGCGGTGAGTTCTTCTCAACGCTCACGCAATCGTGGAGCAGGACGGCAGCGGCGAGACGAAGCGCGTCACCGCCTTCAAGGGCTTGAATACGCATGGCATTGCGAAACACCCGGGCAATATGGGCAATATCGTGAGAGCCATCTCCGGCCGCATCAAAATGTGGCAGCAGCGTTTCGGCCAGCGCCTCGAAAGGAGCGAAAACCGTCAGGGTCTGCGTGTCAGCCATCCTATGTCTCCCTTGATGGCCCTGTCTAATGCGGCTTGAACGCCGCCGCAAACGAAAATGCCGGGGATCGCTTCTTGCAAACCGTCACAAAACTTTCTAAATCAATCGGACCGGCTGTCGCCGGTTTTCTTTGGGGTCATTTATGCTCAAAATGAGCATAAAGAAATCGGGCAGTCCGGTTCAAGGAGGCAAGGCGCATGGCGGGTCATCTTCAGGCAGCACTGCGGTCATCGGGCAAGGGTGCGACGGCAGCCGAGCGCTTTGGAATTCTGGAGCGTCCGGATCTGGCCTATACGCCTGCGGTCGCCCGCGAAACGGCGCCCTTTTATGAAAAGGTCCGCCATTTCATTCCCGAGATCGAGTGGCCGGTTCACGCCCCTTATGTTCACGCCATCAACCGGCTGAAGAAGGAGCGCAACGCGGTCATTCTCGCCCACAATTACCAGACGCCGGAAATCTACAATTGCGTGGCCGACATCGTCGGCGACTCGCTGCAGTTGGCGCGCGATGCGACCACGGTGGATGCCGAGATCATCGTCCAGTGCGGTGTGCACTTCATGGCCGAGACCTCGAAGCTCCTCAATCCGCAGAAGACGGTGCTGATCCCCGATGGCCGTGCCGGTTGCTCGCTGTCGGAATCGATCACGGGTGAGGATGTGCGCGAATTGAAGCGCCGTTATCCCGGCGTGCCGGTCGTGACCTATGTGAACACCTCCGCCGATGTGAAGGCCGAGACCGATATTTGCTGCACCTCCGCCAATGCCGTGGATGTGGTGGAAAGCCTCGCCTCGGACACGGTGCTCTGCATTCCGGATGAATATCTCGCCATGAACGTGGCGCGCCGCACCAACAAGAAAATCCTCACCTGGGCCGGACACTGCGAAGTGCATGAGCGCTTCACGGCGGATGAACTGCTGGCCTACAAGGAAGCCGATCCGTCGATCGAGATCGTTGCCCATCCCGAATGCCATCCAAGTGTTCTCGATGTCTCGGACTTCTCCGGCTCGACGGCGGGCATGATCAACTACGTCAAGACGAAGCGTCCGGCCCGCGTTCTGCTGGTCACGGAATGCTCCATGGCCTCCAACATCCAGTCGGAGGTCAAGGACGTGGAGTTCGTCAAGCCGTGCAACCTCTGCCCACACATGAAGCGCATCACCCTGCCGAAGATCCTCGACAGCCTGCTGTTCATGACGGAAGAAGTGACCGTTGACCCGGCGATTGCCGCACCGGCGCGTCTGGCCGTCGAGCGGATGATCAACCTGAAGGCATGACCGGGTGAGGTGCCATGCCTCGATCCGATCATGCATGAATGACAAGGACTTGCGACATTCTCCTGAATCAATCTGGTCAGAGAATGAAGCCTCTGGTGAAGGCCGGAAGGGAAGAAGGCAATGGCGGTTTCCGCAAATGTGGTGGCACCGGGAAGCTATGGCGGCATTGACGATGTGGTGATCGTCGGGGGCGGTCTGGCGGGTTTGTTCTGTGCGCTGAAACTCAGCCCCCGTCCGGTGACGATCCTGGCCGCTGCACCCATCGGGCAAGGCGCATCCTCATCCTGGGCGCAGGGCGGTATTGCCGCGGCTATGAGCGAAGGCGACACGTTCGAAAAGCATCTGGCCGATACGCTGGTCGCGGGCGCTGGCATTGTCGATGCCAAGATTGCCCGGCTGGCGGTTTCCGAAGCGCCGGACCGTATCCATGATCTTCTCGACTATGGCGTGCCCTTCGACCGCGACCTTGAAGGCCATCTGCTTCTGTCGCGCGAGGCGGCCCATTCGGAACGCCGCATCGTGCGCGTCAAGGGCGACATGGCCGGTCGCGCCATCATGGAAGCGCTGATTGCCACCGTGCGCGCCACGCCGTCGATCCGCGTCATGGAAGGGTATGTGGTTGAGGATCTGGTGCGCGAAGGCAAGGTCGTCACCGGCGTCATCGCCCGGCCGGACGCGGGTCTTTCCACCCATCTGATTGCCTTTCCGGCCCGCTCGGTCGTGCTCTGCTCGGGCGGCATCGGCCATCTCTATTCCGTCACCACCAATCCGGCGGAAGCGCGCGGGCAGGGGCTCGGCATGGCGGCCCGCGCCGGGGCCGTCGTTGCGGACCCCGAATTCGTGCAGTTCCACCCGACGGCCATCGATATTGGCCGCGATCCCGCGCCGCTCGCGACCGAAGCGCTGCGCGGTGATGGCGCGTGGTTGATCAACAAGGCCGGCGACCGCTTCATGACGGCAATCCACGCGGATGCCGAACTCGCACCACGCGATGTGGTGGCACGTGGCGTCTTTGCCGAGGTGAAGGCCGGTCGCGGTGCGTTTCTCGATTGCCGCAAGGCTGTCGGCAAGCACTTCCCGGAAGCCTTCCCCACGGTCTACGCCTCCTGCATCGCAGCCGGTATTGACCCCGTGACCCAGCCGATCCCCGTGGTTCCGGCCGTGCATTACCATATGGGCGGGCTGATGGTGGATGCCGATGGGCGCACCTCGCTGGATGGTCTTTGGGCGGCGGGTGAAGTCACGTCCAGCGGGCTTCATGGCGCCAATCGACTGGCGTCGAACTCGCTTCTCGAAGCGGTGGTCTTTGCCGCGCGCATTGCCGAAAGCATCAAAAGCATCTCGCCGCAGGCGGGTCTTTACGCATGGCCGAAGGATGCGGGTGAAAACGACGAACTGGTGACCCAGGAAGACAGCGCGGCATTGAAGCGCCTGCGCCAGATCATGACGAGCGATGTGGGCGTGATCCGCGATCAGAAGGGTCTTGCCCATG
This sequence comes from Pseudomonadota bacterium, assembly GCA_020161665.1. Classification (GTDB taxonomy): domain Bacteria; phylum Pseudomonadota; class Alphaproteobacteria; order Rhizobiales; family Rhizobiaceae; genus Ectorhizobium. The sequence continues at coordinate 103,559 of JAIUPA010000034.1, forward strand.
CGGTCCGCGAAATCCTGAAGCTGGAAAAGGAAAATCCGCGCCTTCGCTTCGCAAATATTATCGCATCTGCCAAGCTGATGGCCGTGGCCGCCTATGACCGTCTGGAAAGCCGTGGCGGGCATTTCCGTGCGGATTACGCCGCACCTGAAGAGGCATTCCGTCACCGCACCTTCCTGACGCTGAAGGATGCGGAAGTGCGGGCACGAGATATTGCCGGCTAATGCCCGGTGGGAGGAATGACATGACTGTATTGCCGCTTCGGCCATCGCTGCCTGCCATCATGATCGAGGATCAGGTGCGCGCTGCCCTTCTGGAAGATCTGGGTCGCGCCGGTGACATCACCACCTATTCGACGATTGCCCCGCATCTGACGGCAACCGCCTTGCTGAACACCCGACAGAACGGCATCGTGGCGGGCATGGAACTGGCGCGCACGGCCTTTCGGCTGGTTGATCCCTCCGTCACCTTTGAAGCCCATGTGGACGATGGCGACCGCGTGAAGCCGGGCGATGTTCTGGCAACGGTGAAAGGCCCGGCGCGCTCGGTGCTTTCGGGCGAACGCGTTGCGTTGAATTACCTCATGCACCTGTCGGGCATTGCCACGCTGACGGCCCGTTATGCCGCTGAGGTGGCCCACACCCGCGCCCGTATTGCCTGCACGCGCAAAACGCTGCCGGGCCTGCGCGGCGTGGCGAAATACGCCGTGCGCCTCGGTGGCGGCTCGAACCACCGCTATGGTCTTGATGACGCCGTGCTGATCAAGGACAACCACATTGTCGTGGCCGGTGGCGTGGCCAGTGCGGTTCTGGCGGCGCGCGCCTATTGCGGCCATCTGGTCAAGATCGAGGTGGAAGTGGACAGCCTTGAGCAGTTGCGCGAAGCACTGACGGCCTCGCCCGATGCCGTTTTGCTCGACAATATGGGGCCGGACCTTCTGCGCGAAGCTGTCGAAATCAACCGCCAGCATGCGGGATTGAGCGCCGAGGACTATGCGACAAGCCCGTCGCGCGTGAAGCTGGAAGCCTCCGGCAATGTGGATTTGACCACTGTCAAGGCGATTGCCGAGTCAGGCGTCGACTACATTTCGACCTCCAAGGTGACGATGGCTGCCCCGACGCTCGACATCGGTCTGGATGCCGTCACGCAGTGATCGCAATTTAAGCGGCCTGTGCCGCAAAATGCGCATATTAGCACAATTAAAGTGCACACAGAAAATTTGACTAGTTTATGTGCGCTTTTAGCTTGCGCATGATCCCCAACCTGTTTTGAATGGTGCTCTCTACATCGGACAATCCTACAGGGGGATTTTAGACAATGTTGATGCGCAGAACCTTCAATGGCCTCGTGGCCGCCGCCATCGGTCTGGCGGGCACGCTTGCCGTAACCGCTCTTCCGGCGCGTGCCGAAACCGCCGTCAAGATGACGCTCGACTGGAAGTTCGAAGGCCCGGCCGCTGGCTTCCTGCTGGCGCTCGACAAGGGTTACTTCAAGGCCGAAGGTCTGGACGTCACCATCGACACGGGCAATGGTTCGGTCGAAGCCATTCCGCGCGTTGCCACCGGCGCCTACCAGTTCGGTTTTGGCGATATCAACTCCATCGTGCAGGCGCTTGAGAAGGACCCGGCCCAGAAGATCAAGGCCATCATGATGGTCTATGACAAGCCGACCTTCGCCGTCGTGGGCCGCAAGTCGCTGGGCGTGACGGACGATCCGAAGTCGCTTGAAGGCAAGAAGCTCGGCGCTCCGCCGCCGGATGGTGCTTTTGCCCAGTGGAAGGCTTTCAAGCAGATCGCCGGCATCGATGATTCCAAGATCACCATTGAATCGATCGGCTTCCCGGTTCGCGAACCGATGCTCGCCAAGGGCGATGTGGACGCCGTATTCGGTTTTGCCTTCTCGGTTGTTTTGAACCTGAAGAAGCAGGGCATTAAGGACGAGGATATTTCCACCATCCTGATGGCTGACCACGGCCTGAACCTCTACGGCAACGCCGTGACGGTGAACAAGGATTTCGCCGACAAGAACCCGGAAGCCGTCAAGGGCTTCGTCAAGGCGCTCGCCAAGGGCTTTGCGGATGCCGTGGCTGATCCGAAGGCCGGTGCCGAAGCGGTTCTCAAGCGCAACGAAACCCTCTCTCTGCCGATTGAGGAAGAGCGCCTGAAGATGGCCATCAACATGAACATCAAGACCCCTTACGTCGTTGAAAACGGCATGGGCGGTGTTGACCCGGCCCGTCTGGCGGCTTCGCTGGAAACGCTCAAGGTCTCCATGGGCCTGCCGGGCAACGTCAAGCCGGAACAGGTTTTTGACCCGAGCTACCTGCCGCCCAAGGCGGAGCGCATGCTTCCCTGATTGCGACGCGAAACGAAAAACCCCGGCTCTTTGAGCCGGGGTTTTTCGAAAGTGCCGTTTCTTATTGAACAATCAGGAGATATGCCGATGGCAAACCTCGTTTCCATCCAGGATGTCGATATGCGTTATGGCGGCGCGCAAGGAACGCTTGCCGTTTCCGGGCTGACGCTGGATGTGGCCAAGGGTGAGTTCGCCGCCGTTGTTGGCCCGTCGGGCTGCGGCAAGTCCACCTTGATGAAGCTCGTGACCGGCCTGCACATCCCGCAGAAGGGCCATGTGATCGTGGCCGAAAAGCAGGTGACGGAGCCGGTGTCGATTGTCGGCATGGCCTTCCAGAACCCCACGATGCTGCCCTGGCGCACGACGCTGGAAAACATCCTTCTGCCGCTCGAAATTGTCGAGAAGCACCGCAAGCGCCTGCGCACCCACAAGAAGGAATATATCGAAAAGGCCGAACGCCTGCTGGAAATCGTCGGCCTCAAGGGCTTCGGCTCGAAGTTCCCGTGGCAGCTTTCGGGTGGCATGCAACAGCGCGCCAATCTGTGCCGCGCGCTCATCCATGAGCCGGAACTCCTGATGCTGGACGAGCCTTTCGGCGCGCTGGATGCGTTCACGCGTGAGGAACTGTGGTGCGTGATCCGCGACCTGCACGCCGCGCAGGGCGTGACGATTGTGCTTGTAACGCATGACCTTCGCGAAGCCGTCTTCCTTGCCGACAAGATCTTTGTCATGTCGTCGCGCCCCGGTCGGGTTCTGGCCGAACATCAGGTTCCCTTTGCGCGCCCGCGCGACATCAACCTGACCTACGAAAACGCCTTCAACGACATGGTCCACAAGCTCCATGCCGAGATCGCCAATGCGAGGGTAGCCGCATGACCATCTTTGCTGAACCCATCGATCCGGAAACCCTTGCCCGCGTTGAGGAAAGCGATCGCCGCATCGCCGAGCGCCTGTCGAGCCGCACGACGCTTGTCGATGTCATCGACTGGGTCAAGCTGGCCCCGTGGCTCTACACGATTGCGCTCTTCGTCATCTGGGAACTGCTGGTTCTCGGCCTCGGCATGTCCTCCACTGTGCTGCCGTCGCCGCTCGAGGTCTTCGCTTCCATCATCCAGTATTGGGGGCCGATCTGGAAGAACTCGCTGCAGACGCTTTATACGACGACGCTCGGCTTCATGCTGGCCGTTGTCGCGGGCTTGCTGCTCGGTCTCTTCATTGGCTGGTCGAAGACGATCTATGCCGGTCTTTACCCGCTGATGATCGGCTTTAACGCCATCCCGAAGGTGGCGCTGGTGCCGATCCTCGTCATCTGGTTCGGCATCGGCACGGTGCCGGCGGTGCTGACGGCCTTCCTCATCTCCTTCTTCCCGATTGTCGTGAACGTCGCGACCGGCCTCGCCACCATCGAGCCGGAAACGGAAGACGTTCTGCGCGCGCTGGGGGCGAAGAAGATGGACATTATGCTGAAGGTCGGCATTCCGCGTTCCATGCCCTATTTCTTCGGTTCGCTGAAGATCGCCATCACGTTGGCCTTCGTCGGCTCCGTGGTGTCGGAAACGGTGGCGTCGAACTACGGTCTCGGCAATATGATGAGCTCGGCCCAGAGCCAGTTCAACGTGCCGCTGGTCTTTGCGGGCCTCTTGATGCTCGCCGTGGAAGGCATTGCCATGTATGCGCTGATGGCCTTCCTGGAACGCCGCATGACGGGCTGGGCGCACCGCTCCACCATGGGGCAGTGAGGCTTGACCCCTCAAGTCGAATGCAAAGCGGCACCCGAAAGGGTGCCGTTTTCGTTTCAGCGCCCGCCGAGTTTCAGGCCGGGGGCAGGGCGTTCGTCAACGATTTGGCGGCGGAAACGGAAAAGGGCGGCGGGACGTCCGCCGGTCGCAGCGGTTGCGCCGCCGGTCGGTTCAACCAGTTCGGCCCCTTCCACCAGTCGGCGAAAGTTCTGCTTGTGCAGATGGCGGCCCGAAATGGCCTCCACGGCGGATTGCAACGCGGTCAGCGTGAAGTTCGGCGGCATCAGTTCGAAGATCACCGGGCGGTATTTGATCTTGGCGCGCAGGCGCGACAGCGCCGTGGCTGCGATGCGCCGGTGGTCAAAGCGCATCGCGATCCCCAAAGGGACGGAAAGGTCTGTTGAGGGCGAACGTCCGTCATAAACGGCTTCCTCCACGAGAGCGGCTTCATAAAGCAGTTCGTAGCGCTCCAGCGCGCGCTCGTCATCAAAGGGAAAATCCTCGCCGCCAAAGGCGAGGCGCAGCCGCGAATGCCGCCCGGCCATGTCGCCCGCCCAGCGCTTGAGGGCTGGCAGGATCACGGCGTCGATCACGGCAGGGCGGCCATGACGCCAGTCCTCCCAGGGCAGGAACTCATACCAGTCGCGCCAGCGCGCGCCGGTTGTCGTTCCTTCGCAAGTGGAAAGCCGGTCAATGCGTGTGAGTGCCAGATAGCCGACGGATACGAGATGCGGACCCTTTTCGCCGGGAATGCGCTGCCGCCCCCGGTCGCCGAAGGTGTAAAGCTGCTCGATGTAACCGAGCGACAGGCCCGTTTGCCGTTCCACCGTATCGCGAAGCGACATTTCCATGGTGCGGTGAAGGGTGGGATCAAAGGGGCCGTAAGGCAGGCCCTCGGGTTCGCCTGCGGCCTCATGCGTGACGAGAAGGCGAGGCACCGTGTCCGTCATCGAGACGATGGCCGCATTGAGCCCGATCTCGACGGCGGTCGGATTATCCCGCATCGGCATCCTCGCCACGGACAAGCGGCAGCACGAAGGGAATATTGCCATCCGCATCCGCGCCGCGCCCCATCCCGCGCACGGCGGCGACCAGACGGCCATCGCGCTTCAAAAGCCGATCACCGATGGCAATCAGGCGCGGGTTAGGCGATGCGTAGGGCGAGGCCTTGCGCAGCCGGGCCGCCAGTTCCACCTCGTCCGTGTCCGGCTCAACAGACAGGGCGGCAATCAGCGCCCCGGCGGGCGAGCGCGAAATGCCAAGCCAGCAATGGATAAGAAGCGGCGTCTGCCGGTCCCACCGGCGCGCGAAATCGATCAGCCGTTCGACATGCTCGTCCTGCGGACCGATCATCGTGCCGGTCACGGCCGTGATAATGTCGTTCATGCGAAGTGTCAGGTGACGATCAGGCTCGATCACACCGGGGCGATGAAAGTCGTGCCCCTCGGACAACAGGCTCACCATATCGCGCGCGCCGTGGCGAACGGCCACTTCGGCGATGCGATCCAGCGGTGAAACAACAATGAAGCTCATCAAACGCCTTCCTTACGCGCAGCTTCGAGAGCCTCGAACCGCTTGAGAAACAGAACTTCAGCCTCCTTGGCGGGCAGCGGCACGATCATGATCGTATCGCGATTAAACCCGCGCGGGATACCGAAAAATTTGCGCGCCTCCTCCTCGGTGAACCCGGCAAGCTCGGTCGCCTCGAAGAAGGCGCACACCGTGTCGGCCTTCTTGATCCGATCCTTGAGCGCCTTGTCGGGATGAGCTTGCAGACCAAAACGCAGGTGAATGGCGGCCTCCAGCCGCTTCTCCACGGCCTTGTATCCACCGCCGACCACCGCCTTGAAGGGCGAAATCATGTCGCCGATCACATATTCCGGCGCATCGTGCAAGAGCGCCATTTGGCATTCATCGGCGGTCGCTTTGCCCAGTCTTCGAAAAATGTCTTCAACAACAAGGCTATGCTGGGCCACGGAAAAAGGATGGTCGCCGAAAGTCTGACCGTTCCAGCGCGATACACGGGCAAGGCCATGCGCGATATCGGAGATTTCTACATCGAGCGGTGAGGGGTCGAGCAGGTCAAGCCGACGACCGGAAACCATGCGCTGCCAGGCGCGAACCGTCTTTTCCGCCATCGGTTTCACGCCTCGGCGTCGGCTGCGCCATCGGGAAAGGCAAGGCCCGTCCAGTCCGGCAGGGAAAGCGTCACCGGCACATCGCCCGCATGAATGGTGCTACCGGCGGCAAGGGCCGCGCCCACCCGGTCGATGCGCACAATGGCAAGGGCCTGCGCCCCGATGACGGTGCCAAGCGTGCCGAGCGGTTTGCCATCGGCAAACAATTCCGTACCGCTGGGCGGCAGGGGGGCGGAGGCGCTGACCGTCACCGGGCGGCGGCGCGCCGTGCCGCGATGCTTCATGCGTGAGACGACTTCTTGCCCGACGAAACACCCCTTGCGGAAGGAAACGCCGCCGTTCAGATCCATCAAAACGTCATGCGGAAAGGCATCCGAAAGCGCATAGTCAAAGCCGGACATGGCAATGCCATGGGCAATGCGAAGCGCCCGATAGGCACTTTCGCGACCATCGGCATGGCGCCCGGCCTTGCGAAAGACGACGAGACCGGCGGCGCGAAAACGCCCGTCCTCAACGCCACCGTCCACATTGCCCTCGTCCCAATGGACGGTCACACCCTCGTCACCGATCGGGGTGATCTCTACGGCGGCCCGCAGCCGGTAAAGCATCAGACGCTTGATGAAGGCATCGCGAAGACTGGCATCAATGTCGATGATAAATCCGTCGCCATCGCGCCAGAACAGGAAGTCGAAGAGGATCTTTCCCTGCGGCGTCAAAAGCGCTGCGGGTTGCGCCAGCCCGGCCTCAAGCGAGGTGACATCGGCGGTGATCAAGCCCTGCAGAAAGTCACTGCAATCCGCGCCGCTAAGGCGGATCAGGCGGCGCGCTTCGAGATAGGCGGCGGGCATGGCAAACAAGTCCTCAAATGCAATTGCGCGCATCCTAGAGCATTTCCAGTGAAATCCCAACCGGATTTCACGTGTGGAAAATGCGTAAAAACAAATGGTTAGAGCGCATTCAGTGAAGGTGTGCGACGCACTTTCGGTCGAAGATGCGTTGATTCAAATGGATCAACCACATCTGCCCCGCAAGCACGACCGCGCAATATCCAGCGGTCTTGATGTTTCAATCCCCGGCGGTGAGGTACTTCCACTTGCCGTCCGGTGAAATGCCCATCTGGAAGAAATTGTAGCTGCCATATTCCTGCATGCCGCCCAGATCGCCCGCGGTGACAATGCGCAGAAGTTCCACCTTTTCCGGTGCGCTCAAGGAGCCAAGCCCCTTTTCCGCGAAATAGGGCCAGACATAGGTCTCATCCGGCTCACCGGGATTGAGATGGGCGTAGCCGGTGGAGATCAGATCGAGAATGATCGCGAGGATTTCCAGCCCGTCCGGATCACCGGAAATGCCCTTGAGCGCGGCAATCGGATCATCGCCTTCGGCAGCTGGAATGAGGGTGTGGTCGTCCGGCGTGCCGAGCAGTGGGCGCAGACGCTCCGGATCACCGGAGGCCGCCGCCTCAATGATCTTTTCGCGCATCTTGCGCACGGGTTCCGGCAGCTTGGCAAAATCGTGGGAAATCTCGACTTCGCTCGCAGCGCTCGGCTTCGTGGCGTCAGCTGGCTTGGCAGGCGGCGTGGCACTGTTTGGCGCATCAATATCAAGGCCCGGCGGATTGCCAGCGGCCTGACCGGGGGTGACGGGGTCTCCGCCCATCGATTTCAGTTCGGAAAGGGCAGGTGCGGTGGAAACGCTCGCCAAGAGCAGCGGTGTTGCCAGAAGGCTTGCCACGGCCATACGGGAGAAAACGCGAAATGCGCCGGTGTGCCGTGCTGTCATGATGCGGGTCCGTTCCGTTACTGAACGATACGCTGCGGTGAAAATTCCCCGGCCAGCATGCGTTCACGCAGGCGCTCGAGAATGGCGTCAGCGCCATCTTCACCATGGATGCGAATGGTCTCACGCATGGCCAGCGCAAAGGCGGCATCGGCGATGATTTCCGGTTCGATGCCATCGGCCATGCCGTCAGCCCAGGCCTCGTTCTGGTATTCGAGCGCAGCCTGCATCTTCTCATGGACAATCATGTCGTCAATGTCGTTGCGGCGTGGTTCCATCATGAGGTCCTCGGGTCGTCTACCGGGATGTCTTACCCATCGGTTAACAGCTTTACCAGTCTTTTCCCGAAACGGCACCGCCTCAAAGCAAAACAGGTTAACAAATGGCTAATTTCCGTATCGGCTTGTTATTTCTGCAACAAGTGTTGCAGCTTCGGCACGATAACGCGCCTCCACCTTGATGGCTGTTTGCGAGCATTGGGCGTGAACAGCGGCAAAAGAACGGTAGCCGCGATTAAACGCCGCCGTCAGACGTGCCTTGCGGCCCGGTTCATTGGCGGCGTCCGTATCGAGGATTTTCTGCATGTCGCTGCGCCAGTCTTCGCCCTTGGCACCGCAGAGCGGACGCAGGTAATGCAGCGCGCCGACAATTTCCGCCAGACGCGTCAACTGCGCATCATAGGGCGTGGAATCGCTGGGGGTCGTCATGGTCACGACGGGTGGCGTTTTGCCGTCGCCCGCCTGCTCAGCCTTCGGGGCCTGCGCAAGGGCAGGGGCAGAAACCACCATCAGGAGGCCAAAGACGACGAATGAAATGGCTTTCATAATGCCCCCTCAAGACGCTCTTTCAGTCGTGTTGCGCATTCGTAGACACTGGCCGGGGCGGGCAGTGTCAGGATTTCATCCGGGCTGTACCATCCCGCCTCGCTGGCGTCATCGGCGGCAAGGGCCACCGTGTCGTTATCGGCCTCGACCAGAAACACCGACAGGAAGAAATGCGTGCGCTTGTCCGGTGCGTCGTTTTCACCCTTGAGGTCATAGGTGGCAAAGAGCGACGGATTGCGCACGCTGATCCCCGTTTCCTCCTGAAATTCCCGGATGGCTGTTTCCGCGGGTGTTTCGCCGGGTTCGGCCCGCCCGCCCGGGAAGGCATAAAGATCGGCCGCCGGAGGATTGAGCCTGCGAATGAGCAGCACCTTTCCAGCGCGGACGAGGATGGCGGAAGATGCAGGTTGGGCAGGCAGGGACATGGCATTCCGGTTCTGTTGGTTGGGGCGAGATTGCCCTTGCAAGAGGGGGGCTGTCCAGTCACAACGAAGGGTATGAGAGGAAATTCATGCTGAAAACCTACGCCGTTTATGCCCTGGCCGCACTTGGCGAGATTGGCGGATGCTTCGCCTTCTGGAGTGTCTTGCGGCTGGGGAAAACCACCCTTTGGCTGGTGCCGGGCATGTTGGCGCTGGCCGTTTTCGCCTGGGCGCTGACGCTTGTGGAGAGCGATGCGGCCGGACGCGCCTATGCGGCCTATGGCGGGATTTATATCGTGGCCTCGCTTCTGTGGCTTAAGATGGTGGAAGGGCAAACGCCGGATCGCTTTGATCTGCTCGGCGGCCTGATCTGCCTTGCCGGGACGGCCATCATTCTGTTTGCGCCGCGCGGGTAAGGTCGAGCGATGTGCGGACGCTTTGCCCTCAATGAAAAGCCAGAGACCGTTGCGGAAGCCTTCGGACTGCAGACGCTGGAAGGCTTTCCGCCGCGGTTTAACATCGCGCCGAGCCAGCCCATTCTGGTGGTTGCCGCTGGCGAAGTACCGGAAAAAGGCAGCAATGACAGCGGACGCCGCGCCCTTCTGGTGCGCTGGGGCTTCATACCCGGCTGGGTGAAAGACCCGAATGATTTTCCGATGCTGATCAATGCGCGTGCCGAAACGGCCCATGAAAAGGCATCCTTCCGGGCCGCGATGCGCCATCGCCGGGTGTTGATTCCAGCGAGCGGGTTTTATGAATGGCGTCGCACGGGCGAAAAGGGCGCGAAAAGTGAGCCCTATTGGCTGCGGCCCCGCCGGGGCGGCGTCATCGCCTTTGCCGGGCTGATGGAAACCTGGGCCAGCGCCGACGGAACGGAAATCGACACCGGCGCGATTTTGACGACGGCGGCCAACGCTACGCTGAAGCCGATCCATGACCGCATGCCGGTTGTCATCCAGCCGGAAGATTTCAGCCGCTGGCTGGATTGCCGCACCTTGGAACCCCGCGATGTCGCCGATCTTCTCAAGCCCGCACCCGATGATTTCTTCGAGGCGATCCCCGTCTCGGATCGGGTCAACAAGGTTTCCCATACCGGGGCTGATCTGATCACCCCGGTCGAGCACGCCGTGCCCGAGCCGGAGAAAAAGCCGGATCGCAAACCCGATAACGGCCAACTCTCCTTTTTCTGAACATGCACGAAAGACATGCCCATGCTTGCTCCCGCCCTTTCCGGTTTTACCCTCGGCGCATCGCTGATCATTGCAATCGGCGCGCAAAACGCCTTCATTCTGCGTCAGGGGCTCATCCGCTCGCATGTTTTCATCCTCTGCTTCATCTGTGCGCTGTCGGATGCGGTGCTGATTGCAGCAGGGGTCGGGGGATTGGGGTCGCTGATTGCAACTGCCCCCGTTCTGATCAGCGCCGTGACGCTGGGCGGGGCGATCTTCCTCGCAACCTACGCCTTCATGGCGTTCCGTCGCGCCGCCCATCCCGGCAGCATGGCAGCGGGAAAGCCTGAAGCGATGCCGCTGGCGGCAGCCGTCTCCGCCTGCCTTGCCTTCACCTTCCTCAACCCGCACGTCTATCTGGATACGGTCGTGCTGCTCGGCGGGCTTTCGGCCCGTTATGAGGGCTGGGCGCGGTTGGCCTACGGGCTGGGCGCGGCCATCGCATCCTTCGTGTGGTTCTTCGGGCTTGGCTATGGCGCGCGGTTGCTGGAGCCGCTTTTTGCCCGGCCTGCGGCGTGGCGCGTGCTCGATGTGATCATCGGCGTCGTTATGAGCCTTTTGGCGATCAGCCTTCTGGTAAAATTCTTTTCCGCCTGATCAAAAGAAAAGCCCCGCAAGCGGCGGGTGCTTGCGGGGCGAATTCTTCAGTCCATGCCTGATCAGATCAGGCGGCCTTCTTGGCGCCTGCGGTCTTGTCGTTGGCCGAACGCTTCATCATGAGCGCGGCGGCAATCACGTCCTTCATGGCGAGCGGTGCATACTGCTCGGCAACGTGCTTGGCGTCGTCTGCCAGACGTTCGATCTTCTTGACTTCGGTCATCAGGGTGTTTCCTCGGGTCGGTTTTGTGTCGTTGACTGCGACCTTAGTCGTATGAAAAAATGTCCAAACCGAGGCGTGAAAATCGGAATCCGCAAAAATATACTGGCCGCTGCCGGTGCGAATTCCGCGAGAAAGAGAGAAAAGGCGCGCTTTGTTCAGCGTGCGTTCAAACAAGCCGGATGTGGCTTAGAGCGAACGATCGACGTCGTTTTCGCCCGCAACGCTTTGCGCCACCTGTTCCGGTTCCACCATCAGCGTGCCGTACTTGCGGTGCCAGGAGCGGGCCGAAAACGGCAGGAATAGCAGATAGGCGACGACAGTCACGGAAAGCACGGCCCAAGTGTAGCTCATGAGAAGCGCCACGTAGAGAACCAATGCCAGAAGGCCGGGCAGAACGAAATCACGGCGGATGCTGTTGCCGGACTTGCCCGACCAGACGGGCAGACGGCTGATCAGCAGAAAGCCGATGAGCACCGTGTAAAGCGCCGAACCAGTCGCAAAGGCTGGCGTGCGTTCAAGGCCGAGGAAGCCGAGATAGACCGGCAGCAGTACGAGCATGGCACCCATCGGGGCCGGAACCCCGACGAAATAGGCTGATTGCCACGGTGCTTTCACGTCGCGTTCGGCCATCACGTTGAAGCGGGCCAGACGAAGGGCGGCGGCGATGGCATAGACGAGGGCTGCGATCCAGCCGAGCGAATGCGCTTCGGTCGGCATGAACATGTAGACGACGAGGGCCGGGGCCACGCCGAAATTGATGATGTCGGCAAGCGAATCCATCTGTACGCCGAACTTCGAAGTGGCCTTCAAGAGGCGCGCCACGCGCCCGTCAATGCCATCGAGGAAGGCGGCGAGCAGCACCATGCCAACGGCGGCCTGAAATTGCTCTTCAAAGGCCAGTCGAATGCCCGTCAACCCCGCACAGATCGCCAGAACGGTGATGATATTCGGGATCATCAGCCGCAGCGGAATTTCCCTCAGGCGCGGCCCACGCGCGCCATCATCGGTCTTGCTCGGTTCTGTGGTCGGGGTCGGCGTGTCCATGGTTCAGCTCCGGCGGCTGATCGTCGGGCCCTTGGCAGAGCCGAATTCAGCAATCACCGTTTCACCGGCAATGGCCGTCTGGCCAACGGCCACGCGCGGCGAAGCGCCATCCGGCAGGTAAACGTCAAGACGCGAACCGAAACGGATCAGGCCGAAGCGTTCACCGGCGTCGACCGGCTCGCTGGCATGAACCCAGCAGACGATGCGTCGCGCCACCAGACCGGCAATCTGCACCACGCCCACCTTGCCGTGACGGCTGTCGATCACCACGCTGTTGCGTTCGTTATCGGTGCTGGCCTTGTCGAGTTCGGCGTTGAGGAACAGACCGGCCTTGTGCTCGACCGAAACGATGCTGCCACGCACCGGCGCGCGGTTCACATGGCAGTTGAACACGTTCATGAACACGGAAATGCGCAGGCGCGGCTCGTCACCAAGACCAAGCTCGGCGGGTGGCACCATCAATTGCACGGCGGAAACGCGCCCATCCGCGGGCGAGATCACCAGATCATCATCCTGCGGCGTTGCGCGCTGCGGATCGCGGAAGAAATAGGCGCACCACAGCGTCAGAACGATGCCGACCCAGAAAAGCGGCTCGGCAATCCACCCCAGCACGAAGGAGCCAACGAAGAAAGCACCAATAAACGGGTAGCCCTCTTTGTGGATCGGCACCAGCGTATTGCGCACACTGTCGATAAGGCTCATCGGGTTCTCCTGCGTTTCAGTTGAATGACTGACTATCGAAAAAGCATCGCCGGGGCAATGATTCTCCCGTGTCCTCCACCGGAGACACGGTGCGTCATGGTGTTCCGTGCCTCAACTGGCGGGCGGAAGACGCATGACGACGCCCATGTCGTCGCTTTCGCGTACCTGCCGCAGATGCTCCTCGGCCTCGGTTGCCTCGCGCTGGCGGTTCCACATGGAGGCGTAAAGCCCGCCTTGCGCAAGAAGCGCCTGATGGGTGCCGCGCTCGGCAATCGTGCCATCCTTCAAGACGATGATCTCGTCCGAGTCGATGACAGTCGAAAGCCGGTGGGCAATGACAAGCGTCGTGCGGTTCTTCGAAACCACATCCAGTGCGGTCTGGATTTCCTGCTCGGTGTTGGTGTCAAGCGCCGACGTGGCCTCGTCGAGAATGAGGATAGGCGGTGCTTTGAGGATCGTGCGGGCAATCGCCACGCGCTGCTTTTCACCACCCGAAAGCTTCAAGCCGCGTTCACCCACCATCGTGTCGAAGCCATCCGGCAGGTTGCGGATGAAGGTGCCGATCTGGGCGATTTCCGCTGCAGCCTCCACCTCGCGCTCGGAGGCATCCGGGCGACCGTAACGGATGTTATAGGCAATCGTGTCGTTGAAGAGCACCGTATCCTGCGGAACCATGCCGATGGCCCGGCGCAGCGACTTCTGCGTGACGCCGCGAATATCCTGCCCGTCGATTTCGATCTGGCCGCTCTGCGCGTCATAGAAGCGGTAAAGCAGGCGCGAAATGGTTGACTTGCCCGCGCCCGAGGGGCCGACAATGGCCACCGTCTTGCCCGCCGGAACCTCGAAAGAGAGGCCCTTGAGGATCGGCCGGTTGGCGTCATAGGCAAAATGCACGTCGTTGAAGCGGATGCCGCCTGCCGAAACGCTGAGTTCCCGGGCGTCCGGGGTGTCCTTCACTTCGGCCTCAACTTCCAGAAGGTCGAACATCTGCTCGATATCAGTGAGGCCCTGCCGGATTTCACGATAGACGAAGCCGATGAAATTGAGCGGAATGGCAAGCTGCGCCAGCATGGCGTTGACGAAAACGAAATCGCCGATGGTCTGCTGGCCGCTCTGCACCGCAAGGCCGGACATGACCATCATCACCGCCATGCCGATGCCGAAAATCACCGCCTGACCGAAGTTCAGCCAGCCGAGCGAGGTCCAGATGCGCGTCGCCGAAATTTCGTAGCGCGCCATGGCCTTGTCGAAACGGCTCGCTTCCATGTCCTCGTTGCCGAAATACTTCACGGTTTCGAAGTTCAGGAGCGAGTCGATGGCCTTGGTGTTGGCGTCGGTATCGCTGGCATTCATGTCGCGGCGGATCGAGATGCGCCAGTCGCTGGCAACAATCGTGAACCAGATGTAGAGCGCAACCGTGGCCGCCGTAACCGCCAGATAGGAAAAGCCGTAACCCCACCAGAAAATCGCAGCCGTCAGCGCGAATTCAATCAGCGTCGGCACGGTGTTGAGGATGGTGAAGCGGACGATGGTTTCAATACCCTTGGTGCCGCGCTCGATAATGCGCGAAAGGCCGCCCGTCTTGCGCTCCAGATGGAAGCGCAGCGAAAGCTGGTGCATGTGCACGAAGGTCTTGTAGGCCAGTTGTCGAACGGCATATTGCCCGACGCTGGCAAACAGCGCATCGCGAAGCTGGTTGAGGCCGGCCTGCAGGATGCGGATGAAATTATAGCTGATGATCAGCGCCGTCGCGCCCAGAAGGAAGGCCGGCAGAAGGCCCACCGGGTCCATCTTGCCGTTCAGCGCATCCGTGCTCCACTTGAAGAAGTAGGGAACACCGAGCAACACGATCTTGGCCAGCACGAGATAGAAGGTTGCCCACGCCACGCGGCGCTTCAGATCGGGTCGATCCTTCGGCCACATATAGGGCCAGAGGTTGACGAGCGTGCCCATAGGGTTGCTCGCTTCTGCCGAAACGGTTTTCTTCTGAGGACTGGACATGCGGACTCCGGCGATGCGGGCGGCGGGGGCAGGCGCCACCGAAAGGCGGGCACCAAAGGACGACAAAAGCGGCGGGCCTGATGGGGACCGCCGCTTTCGCAGAGATAGGAAGGCGAACGGGTTATTGCAACGGTTCGCCGGAAAGACGCTTGCGGTGCAGCTCTTCAGCGTTCGGAAGCGCATCATGCGGCACCGTGAACACCTGACCCGGTTCGATCAGGTCCGGGTTGCGGATGTCCTTCTGGTTGGCAAGGTAGATCGTCGTGTAGCGAACGCCCTGACCGTAAAGACGGCGCGAAATCTGCCACAGCGTATCGCCGCGACGGATGATGACGGCATTGTCCGACGGAGCAAGCGGTGCCTGCTGCTGCGCCGTGGCCGGGGCCGCCGGGGCGGGCTTGGTCACGCTGTCAATGGAGGCGGAAATCGAAGCGAGCGCCTTGGAAACGGCGGACGCATCGCTCGGCAGGGCCGAAAGTGCAGCAAGCGCCTTGGCCGCTGCCGCCGAAGCTGCAGCGCTTTGCGCCTTGGCAGCAGCGCTGGCATCGCTATCCGGCAGTAATTCGGCCAGCGCCTTGAGCGCCAGCTCCGTGGCGGAGCGCGCAGCCGCCAGTTCTTCCTTGCCCGGCACCTTGCCGCCTTCAAACAGCGACTTCAACAGGATGAAGGCCTTGGTGACGTTTTCTCGCAGCGCCGATACCTTGCCGCCGGTCTCGCCGAGATCCGCCGCCACAACGCCGCCGCTTGCAACAGCGGCAACCTGATTGCCTTCCGGACGGTTGAACGGAACGGACGACTTCACGATGACATTGCCGGAAGCATCCAGCAGTTCGACAACGATCATATGGTCGCCGGGGGAGAGCGGCACAGCGCCGTCCACCACGAAGTTGCCGGAAGCGTCGGCCGTGCCTTCGCCAATCAGCGTGTTGCCAGCAAAGGCGCGCAGCTTGACGCCGGGACGGGTCTGGCCGGCGACGAACAGCTTGTCGCCTTCGATTTCGACGGCATTGACGATCACCGCGCCATTGGACGATGCAGCGGACGCCGAAGGGGCAGGGGCAGGGGCCGTGCCGGCCTTTGCGGCATCCGGTGCAGATGCGGCATCAGCCGGGGCGGGAATGGTCAGCAGACGGCTGGCCTGACCCGGCGTCGAAATCATCGCCAGAAGCTGGCCCGTCTTGTCTTTGGGAACCGAAACGGTGGCCACTTCGCCGGAAAGGGCAACGGTGCCGTCTGCACCCGTCGCACGCAGCGCCAGCTGGTGGTCGCCCGGCGGCAGCGGATTGTCGAGAATGGCAGCGAACTCGCCACCGGCACCGGCCACTGCCTTGCTGAGAACGGCATCGCCATTGACGATTTCAACCGTCACGCCCGGACCGGCGCGACCGGCAATGACCGTGGAGCCATCCGGCTCGACGCGCAGAACGTCGAAGGTCGGCAGAACGGCACCGGCCGGGGCCGCCGTCTCCGTGGGCTTGGCCGCGCTAGCGCTGTCGGCAGCCTTCTCAAAAGCCTTGGGGAACAGCGTCTTCAGCTGGGCAATCGCGGCCGCGGCGGCAGCCGGCTCGCTGGGCATCGACTTCGCCCATTCAAGCGCCTTGGTCGCGTCTTCCTTCAGCTTGCTCGCAGTTGCGAGCGCTTCCCCGGCGATGCCTTCTGGAATTTCGATGGCCGAAAGCTCGCCGAGCGTGGCTTCGGCCTTCTGCTTGGCGGCGGCCAGTTCTTCGGTGCTCGGAATGCGACCCTTGTCGAAGAGCGCAGAGAGCGAACCGACGGCCTCGCTGGTGCTGTCGGAAAGACGGCTCATTTTCTCAAGCGTTGCGGTGGCCTTTTCTTTCAGCTGCGAAACGGCTTGCGGTGCGGCTTCCGTTGCCGTCTGGGCCGCTTCCTTCATCGTATCGGTGGCTTTCTGGGCCACGGACTGCAGGTCGGCCTTGTCGGCGGACATGCGCGGCAACACCACGAAAATCATCAGAAGCGTAGCGATCGCCAGCACGATCAGGGCCAACAGGGCGGCACGATTTTTCATCATCAAGGTCTCCGGCGGTCACAGGCCGTTCAAGTATTTGGAAATTGCTAACGATTTTCCGCACCGGGCACAAGCTTCGCGCGTGCAAAAACAGGCGATGACGCAATTGCGTTCACGCATTTCCTTGACGCGGGCGGGTGTGCGTTGTTCCTTGGCCCCATGTCTGAACAAACCACCACGATTCGATCCGTCTGCGTCTACTGCGGCTCCCAGCCCGGACGCTCCCCTGCCTTTATGGAAGCCGGGCGCAAGCTCGGTGCCGAAATTGCCGCCCATGGCCTTCGCCTCGTCTATGGCGGCGGCACGCGCGGCATCATGGGCGCGGTGGCCAGCGGCGTTCTCTCCGCCGGGGGCCATGTCACCGGCATCATCCCCGAATTCCTCGTGGATATGGAAGCGACGCGCCATTCGCTTGGTCAGTTGAACGAGTTGATCGTCACCAGCAACATGCATGAGCGCAAGCACATGATGTTCGAGCGCGCCGATGCTTTTGTCACGCTGCCGGGCGGCATTGGCACGCTGGAAGAGATTGTCGAGATCATGACGTGGGGGCAACTGGGTCGCCATGAAAAGCCGATGGTCTTTGCCAATGTCGACGGCTTCTGGAACCCGATGCTGGATCTTGTCAGCCACATGCGCGAGCAGGGCTTCATTCACCGCGCCCATCTGGTCCAGCCGCTGGTGATCGATCAGGTCGAAGACATTATTCCGGCCATTCTGGATCGTGCCGCCAATGGCATTCCCCAGCCCGCGGGCGAGGGCGAGATCATCGCCAAACTGTAATCAGTGCGCCTTGCGCATCGCCCGCAAGACACCCACCGTATAAAGCGCCAACGCTGACCAGATGAAGGCGAAAGCCGTGAGCTTCACGCTGTTCAGCGGCTCGCGGAAGATAAAGACCGCAATCAGAAACAGCATGCTGGGTGTCATGTACTGCATGATGGCAATGGTCGAGAGCCTGAGCAGCTTGGCCCCGTTGGCGTAAAGCATCAGCGGCACGGCGGTGACGATGCCAGCCGAAAGCAAAAGCGCCGTGTCGTGCCCCTGACCGGACAGGAAGTGCGCCTGACCCGTACTGCCAAGCCACAGAAGATAGCCCGAAGCCAAGGGGGTCAGCAGCATGACTTCCAGGAAGAAGCCCTGATTGGGCTCAAGCGGCAGTGCCTTGCGCAAGAACGCATAACATCCCCAGGTCAGCGTCAGGATCAGGCCAAGCCAGGGCAATTGACCGCTCTCCCACGTCATGATCGCCACCCCGACAGCGGCCAGCAAGAGTGCGGCAACCTGCGTGCGCGACATGCGCTCCTTGAGCAGGATCGCACCCAGAAGGATCGAAAACAGCGGATTGATGAAATAGCCAAGCGCTGCATCGAGCGCCCGCCCGACGCTGATGGACCAGATGTAAAAGCCCCAGTTGATGCTGACCGTAGTCGCGGTCAGCGACGCCATCATCAGCATGCGCGGGTTGCGAATGGCCTTCATGATGTCGTGCGTCTTGCCCAGCGCAAACAGCACCAGACCGGCAATCGGCATGGACCACAGGACGCGGTGCGCAATCACCTCAAGCGGCGAGATATGGGCAACCGCCTTCATGTAAAGCGGCAGAAAACCCCAGAGCAGATAGGCACCCGTGGCCAGTGCCAGGCCTTTAGGGTGATCTTGATCGCGAACGGGCGGCGGCGTCTCGTCAGACATGGGATTTCCGGTGGCGGAGAGGGCGCATCCGGCGCGGGGCTACGTCGGATGGAAGATGCGAAACGGCGATGACAGGGACGGTTTGACAAACCGCAGGCAGGCCAATGGTTCGGACATATCTGAACCGCATCCGGCACGCCAATTCATTTCTGTGAAGAACCCATTGGCGAAACGAATAGGCGGGAAAGGCGAGGGCGTCAGAAGACGCCCGCCAGCCCCCGGTTCTTCATCAGCTTGTACAGAACGGAGTCATAAAGCGCCTGGAACGAGGCATCGATGATGTTTTCCGAAACGCCAACCGTCGTCCAGCGACGCGGGCCGCTGTCACCGCTTTCGATCAGCACACGGGTGATGGCCCCCGTACCGCCATTGAGGATACGCACCTTGTAGTCGGTCAGTTCCAGATCGGCGATTTCCGCCTGATAGCAGCCGAAATCCTTGCGCAGCGCCAGATCGAGCGCGTTGACCGGGCCATCGCCCTCGGCAACCGAGTGGATGGTCTTGCCCTCGATGTTGAGCTTCACCACGGCTTCGGAGACGGTCTTCAGGCGACCGATCGCATCAAAGCGGCGCTCCACCATGACGCGGAAGCCTTCCACCTTGAAGAAATCCGGGATCGCCCCGAAAGTGCGCCGCGCCAGAAGCTCGAAGCTGCCATCGGCCCCTTCATAGGCATAGCCCTCGGCCTCAAGCTCCTTCACGGTGTTGATCAGCGTTTCAAGGCGCGGATCATCCTTGCCCACCTCGATGCCGCGCCGCTTCAACGCGTTGAGGAAGTTGGACTTGCCGCCCTGATCCGACACCATGAGGTTGCGGAAATTGCCCACCGATTCCGGCGTCACATGCTCATAGGTGCGCGGGTCCTTCATCAGCGCCGAAGCGTGAATACCGGCCTTGGTGGCAAAGGCGGACGTGCCGACATAGGGCGACTGCGTCTGCGGAGCGCGGTTCAAAAGCTCGTCAAAGCCATGCGAAAGTTCGGTGAGGCCTGTCAGCGCGTCTTCGCTGATGCCGGTTTCGAAACGTTCGCGGTAATAGTCCTTCAGCACCAGCGTCGGAATGATGCTGATCATGTTGGCATTGCCACAGCGCTCACCGATGCCGTTCAGCGTGCCCTGAACCTGCCGCACCCCGGCGTCGATGGCGGCGAGCGAATTGGCAACGGCCTGTCCGGTGTCGTTATGGGCGTGGATGCCAAGCGATGCGCCGGGTACGCCTGCCGCAATCAGCGCCTTGACGATCTGCGACACTTCCGCCGGCTGCGAGCCGCCATTGGTATCGCACAGCACCACCCAGCGCGCGCCGGCCTCATAGGCCGTCTTGGCGCAGGCAATGGCGTAGTCCGGGTTCGCCTTGTAGCCGTCGAAGAAATGTTCGCAGTCGATCATTGGCTGCTTGCCGTTGGCGCTGATGGCTTCCACGCTGTCGCGGATAGCGGCGAGGTTTTCCTCAAGCGTCGTGCCCAGCGCCACATGCACATGGTAATCCCAGCTCTTGGCCACGAGACACAGCGCATCGCTTTTCGACTGCAACAGGCTCGCCAGACCCGGATCGTTCGAGGCGGAAACACCGGCGCGGCGCGTCATGCCGAAGGCCACAAAGGCGGCCTTCTTCGTGCGCTTTTCGGCAAAGAACGCGGTGTCGGTCGGGTTCGCCCCCGGATAGCCGCCCTCGATATAGTCGAGGCCGAAATCATCCAGCATGTGGGTGATGGCAATCTTGTCGTCGACAGAAAAGTCCACACCGGGCGTCTGCTGCCCGTCTCGAAGCGTGGTGTCGAACAGATAGATGCGTTCGCGTGTCATAAAATTCCTCCCGAGCGGTCTTTGCCGTCGTCGTTTTCTTGTTCAAGCCTTGCCGGCAAAGCGGTCGGTGGCGCGGATCAGCCGATCCAGAATGCCCGGTTCCGCCAGCGAATGCCCGGCTCCCTCCACAATGTTGATCTCTGAGGCGGGCCACGCCTTGTGCAACTGCCATGCATAGCGAAGCGGGCAGGGCATGTCGTAACGTCCATGCACGATGACGCCCGGAATGGAGGCGATCTTCACCGCATCGCGCAGCAATTGCTGGTCTTCAAGCCAGGCACCGTTGATGAAATAGTGGTTCTCGATGCGCGCGAAGGCGAGCGCATAGTCGTCTTCCTTGAAATGGGCGGCATAATCCGGGTTGGGCAGAAGCGTCACCGTTTCGCCCTCCCAGATGCTCCACGCCTTGGCGCATTCCATCTGCGCGGCACGATCCTCGCCCGTCAGCCGCTTGTGATAGGCCGCCATCATGTCATGGCGTTCCTCTTCGGGAATGGGGGCCACGAAGCGCTCCCACTTGTCCGGGAACATTTCCGACACGCCGTGCTGGTAGAACCATTCAAGCTCGGGTCGCGTGCAGGTGTAGATGCCGCGCAGAACGATTTCGCTCACCCGCTCAGGATGCGTTTCGCAATAGGCGAGCGCCAGCGTCGATCCCCAGGAACCACCAAAGACCAGCCATTTCTCGATGCCGAATTTGGTGCGAAGCCGCTCCATGTCGGCCACCAGATGCCACGTCGTATTGGCTTCAAGGCACGCATGCGGCGTGGACTTGCCGCAGCCGCGCTGGTCGAACAGAACCACATCGTAGAGCGCCGGATCAAAAACGCGGCGCTGGCCCGGATTGGTGCCGCCGCCGGGACCGCCATGCAGGAAAACCGCAGGCTTGGCCCCCGGCGTGCCGACGCGCTCCCAATAGATCGTGTGGCCATCGCCCACGTCGAGAAAACCGCTCTCGTAGGGCTCGATTTCCGGATAAAGCGTGCGCAGATCAGACATGGGAAAAGACCTCCGGCGGCCACTTCAAGGTGTCGTGGTCGGGGTGCTGGAAGGAAACGATAGTGGTGGCGTCAGCGCTTTGCGTAACGGTGGGCTTGTCAAAAAGCGCCTCGATCCACGGCAGGGCGCAATCGCGGTTGACCTGCACCTGTGGCTCGATCTCGCCAACCTGATCGAACGCCCCAATGGTGATTTCAAGCCCTTGCGGGTGCTCATAGGCAAGCGGCGTTCCGCAATCGCTGCAAAAACCGCGACGGATATGGGCCGACGAGCGGAACCAGTGCGGCGCGCCACGCGTCCACTGAAAATCCTCCGCATAGACGGTGACGAGCGGCGCGAAGAAATTGCCGGTTGCCTTCTGGCACATGCGGCAATGGCAAATGCTGGGTCGGCCAAGGCGGGTTGCGCTGAAACGCACCGCACCGCATTGGCATCCGCCGGAAAAATCACCCGTCTGCATCGCGTCCCCCTCACATATTCACATAGATCAGCACAGCGACGACGATAAGCACGGCCACCACACCCTTGGCAATCAGACCATAGAGCAGCCACTTCGGCATCTGCGTTTGCGGGTTCTTCTCAACCATGGTCCGTGTCCTTCAAAGGCCATTCAGGCGTGTCATGATCGGGGTGCTGGTAGGAGATGATCTCGGGCAGAAACGGCGCCGCCGCGATATCGTCCAGCGTGTGGTGTTCAGGCAGCGCATGCAAGGCGTCGGTAAAGGGCAACTTGCCTTCGACGCCATACTGCACCACCGGCGGCAGCGCGGCAGGATCGTCAAACGCTCCGGCAGCGATGGCAATGCCATCCGGTGCCTCATAGGTGAGGGGGGTGCCGCAGTTTTCGCAAAAGCCACGAAGCACGAAGTTGGACGAGCGAAAATGTTTCGCCGCACCGCGCGTCCATTCAAGCTCTGCCCCGCGCGTGGAAACCAGCGGCGCGTAATAGGCCCCGAATGCCTTCTGGCACATGCGGCAATGACAGATCGAGCTGTCCTTGAGCGCGCCCGTTACCCGAAAGCGCACCGCACCGCATTGGCATCCGCCGGTATAGGTGGTCATGGGGTCGCCTCCAGTGTTCGAAGAATGCGGCTACACACGTCATCAAGCTTTTGAAGAACGTCATCGTTCCAGAAGCGCAGAACCGTCCAACCGGCAAGCTTGAGAGCCTCGTCCCGCTCCCGGTCATAAACCAGCACGTCATCATGGCCGTGATGCGACCCATCGACTTCCACGATCAGCTTGCGCGATGGGCAGGCGAAATCGGCAATATAACCGCCAAGCGGATATTGCCGCCGAAAGCCTAGCCCCATGAACCGATGCGCCCGCAAGGCATTCCAGAGAGTAGCCTCTGCCTCGGTCATCGCTTTGCGCATGCGTTTTGCATTAGCGCGATGGTGTTGGGGAACGGAAAGGTGAGGCAAGATGATTTTACCCCCCTCTGCCCTGCCGGGCATCTCCCCCGCAAGGGGGGAGATCAACCGGGGGAACGCCGGATTTTATACGTTCAACGCTTGCAAAAGCGGACAACGATGGCTCTGGGCAGAACGGCACACCCATCCAATCTCCCCCCGTGAGGGGGAGATGCCCGGCAGGGCAGAGGGGGGTGTGCAACGCTGCGATGGTCACCGCTTCAGCTCCCATGTGGTGGTGCGTTCGCCGGTGTCCTTGTCCTTGCCATCCTTCAACTGCACGCCAAGGGCGGTGAGTTCATCACGCAAAACATCGGCTGCGGCGAAATCCTTGGCCTTCAGATGCGACAGGCGAAGCGCCACCTTGGCCTCAATGTCCGCGGAGAGCCCCGCATCAAGCGCCACCTTTTCCGGCAGAAGACCGAGAAGAGCAGCACTGGCCGCAAAAACCGGCAGTTTCGAGGTATCGGCATTGGCGGCCTGCGCCAGCTGATGAAGGGCCTGCACGGCGGCCACCGTGTTGAGGTCATCGGAAAGTGCCTCAAGCACGCTCGCATCCGGCGCGGCATCGCTCACGTCCGCCGAAGGCCACTTGGCGATCAGCCGCTCGGCCTCTTCCAGACGCTTCACCGAAAAGTCGATGGGCTCGCGATAATGGGTCATCAGCATGGCGAGACGCAGAACGAGGCCCGGCCACTTGCGACCGCCGAATTTCTCTTCCGCCAGCAGCTCATGGATGGTGACGAAGTTGCCCTCGGACTTCGACATCTTGCGGCCTTCGACCTGCACGAAGCCGTTATGCATCCAGACATTCGCCATCACGGACGTGCCATGCGCACAGCGCGACTGGGCAATTTCGTTTTCATGATGCGGGAAGATGAGATCCAGCCCGCCGCCATGAATGTCGAACACTTCACCCAGGTAGCGCCCGCTCATGGCCGAGCATTCGATATGCCAGCCCGGACGACCGCGACCCCACGGGCTTTCCCAGCCCGGCTCCGTCTCCGACGAGCGCTTCCACAGAACGAAATCCGCCGGATGCTTCTTGTGGCTTTCCACCGCGATGCGGGCACCGGCCTGCTGCTCATCCAGCGGGCGCTTGGAAAGTTCGCCATAATCGGCCATCGATTTGGTATCGAACAGCACTTCGCCCGCCGCCTCATAGGCATGGCCGCGCGCCAGCAGCTTTTCGATAATGTCGATCATCTGCTTGATATTGTCGGTCGCGCGCGGCTCGACACTCGGCGGCAGACAGCCAAGGGCGGCCACATCCGAATGAAACTGATTGGCGGTCTTTTCCGTTACGCGGGCAATCGCGTCGTTGAGCGGCAGATCGGGAAAATCGCGGAGCGCCCGCGCGTTGATCTTGTCATCCACGTCGGTAATGTTGCGGGCATAGGTGACGTGGCCGTCGCCAAACACATGCTTCAGCAGGCGAAAGAGCACATCAAAGACGATGACGGGACGCGCATTGCCGATATGGGCGAAGTCATAGACCGTCGGGCCGCAGACATACATGCGCACATTCGTGGCGTCGATCGGCTGGAAGACAGCCTTCTCGCGGGTCAGCGTATTGTAAAGCTTGAGCATTTCGCCCATTCCCAGTCTCCGTCGATGCTGCTCCGGCTGGGCCGGGGCGTTGTCATCCGGGTCTTTTGGAAGGACGAGAACGGCCAGGCCAGCGTGTGGGCTAGCGAATAATGATCCCGCAAAGAATGCAGTTGGCCGTGTTCATGGCGCTTCTTATGGCGTGCGCGTAAAGATTGGTCAAGGGCATGCGCGGCGCGTCAAGGCCGCGCAGGCTCTTCGGTTATTCCGGTGCCCGGAAATTCTTGAAGACCTTTTCACGCACCACGTAGAGCTTGCCGGTCTCCGTCATCGAAGGGGCGGTCAGCGGCACGATGGCCGCAGCCACTTCGCGCGGGTGCGGAATGGAATTCGGGTCTTCACCCGGCGCTGCCTTGGCGCGCATCTGCGTGCGGGTAATGCCCGGATCAACCGAAATGACCTTCACGTTGGAAATGTTCTCGATTTCCGCGGCAAAGGTGCGGGCCAGCGCCTCGACGGCAGCCTTGGAGGCCGAATAGGCGCCCCAGAACGGGCGGCACTTATGGGCGGCCCCGGACGAAAGCACGACAACACGGCCCGCATCCGAACGCTTCAAAAGCGGCTCCATGGAGCGCAGAAGGCGCCAGTTGGCCGTCACATTGATGCGGAAAACCTTCTCGAAATCCTTCGGATCGATGTGTCCGAGCGGCGAGATCGTGCCGAGAATACCGGCATTGGCGACGAGAATGTCGAGCTTGCCCCAACGCTCGAAGATCGAGGCACCGAGGCGGTCGATGGCTTCCATGTCGTCAAGATCGAAGGGAACCAGCGTGGCGGGCTGGCCACCGGCGGCCTGAATGGCGTCGTCCAGCTCCTCAAGCCCACCCACCGTGCGTGCGCAGGCAATCACATGCGCCCCGGCTTTCGCCAGTTCGATGGCCGTGAAATAGCCGATGCCGCGCGAAGCGCCGGTAACGAGCGCAATGCGGCCCGTAAGGTCGAGGCTCATGATATTCTCCCGCCAGTAGCTGTCTTATGCGTGTTGTGAGAACAGGCAAATGGCTCGCCTGTCCTTGATCCCGAACAAACGACCGGGATTAGCCGTTGCTGGCCAGCAGCGAAAGCTTCGTTCCCATCTTCTCGCTCTCCTTGTCGAGAAGGCGGGTCGGGTAATCGCCGGTGAAGTAATGATCGGTGAAGGCCGGGTTGGCCGGGTCACGCGGGGCACCGCCGACGGCCTTGTAAAGCCCGTCGATGGACAGGAAGGCGAGCGAGTCCGCGCCGATATACTTGCCCATGGCTTCCAGCGTCGAATACTGGTTGGCCAGAAGCTTGTGCGCATCCGGTGTGTCGATGCCGTAGAAATCGGGGTAGAAGATCATCGGCGAAGCGACGCGGATATGCACTTCCTTGGCGCCCGCATCGCGGATCATCTGCACGATCTTGAGCGAGGTGGTGCCGCGCACGATGGAATCGTCAATCAGAACGACGCGCTTGCCTTCAATCACCGCCCGGTTGGCGGAATGCTTCAGCTTCACACCAAAGGCGCGGATCTGCTGCGTCGGTTCGATGAAGGTGCGGCCCACATAATGGTTGCGGATGATGCCATATTCGAACGGAATGCCACTCTCTTGGGCAAAGCCCAGCGCTGCGGGCGTGCCGCCATCCGGCACCGGAACCACAACGTCGGCCTCGACGGGGGCTTCCTTGGCCAGGTTCGCGCCCATGTTCTTGCGCGCCACGTAAACGCTGCGGCCGCCCACAACCGAATCCGGGCGGGCGAAATAGACATATTCGAACAGGCAGAGGCGTTCCGGCTTCTGGTTCCCGGCCTTGATGGCCTCGATCGAAATCGAACCGTCAGGCTGGATTTCGCAGATGATCACTTCGCCATTTTCCACATCGCGCACGAACTTCGCGCCGATAATGTCCAGCGCGCAGGTTTCCGACGCAAAAATCGGCTTGCCATCGAGTTCACCCATGACCAGCGGGCGGATGCCCGTGGGGTCGCGCGCGGCAATCAGCTTGGTGCGCGTGATGGCGAGCATCGAATACCCGCCTTCCATCTGGCGAATGGCGTCGATGAAGCGGTCGGCGGTCGAGGTATAGCGCGAGCGGGCGATGAGGTGCAGAACGACCTCGGTATCCGAGGTGGACTGACAGATGGCACCACCGGCAATCAACTGGCGGCGCATCGTCAGACCGTTGGTGAAGTTGCCGTTATGCGCGATGGCGATGCCGCCGACTTCCAGTTCGGCAAACAGCGGCTGCACGTTGCGCAGCGCCACTTCGCCGGTCGTGGAGTAACGCACATGGCCGATGGCAATGGTGCCGGGCAGGCGGGCAAGCGTCGCGGGATCGGTGTAATGATCGCCGACGAGACCCATGCGGCGTTCGGAATGGAAGCGCTGACCGTCGAAGCAGACGATGCCCGCCGCTTCCTGACCGCGATGCTGAAGCGCATGAAGGCCGAGCGCCGTCAGCGTGGCTGCCTCCGGATGCCCGAGAATGCCGAACACGCCGCATTCTTCGTGCAGCGTATCGCCATCGGCATCGAATTCATGGTCAAGCGATGAAAACTCGTTCATGGCAGAGGCCCTTCGTTCGCTTTTTGCTGAGCGCCGTTCCTTACGAAACCCGCTCATAACGGCTCCGGTTGCGCGCCGGATGGCCGTGGGTGCTTGTTAAAATCCCAAAGCCCGGAATGGCTTCCGGGCTTCAGCATGTCTTTTATTCCAATGTCAGGCCCAATCAGGGCTTCGGCGCGTCTTCGGCAGGTGCGCTCTGCTGGCCCTGAGCCTCGCCTTCACCCGTCGCCCCGGCCATGCGTTCACGCACCCACAGGTCGATTTCGGCAGGCAGCGCCGTCTGCAGGCGCGCCACAAGCGTATCGAGGAAGGGCTTGGACTTGGCTTCCTTGATCCAGGCCGGGCTTTGCTCGGGGCCGACCAGCCAGTTCCAGAAGGCAACGGCGACGACGATCAGCAGAAGACCGCGCGCCACGCCGAACAGGAAGCCGAGGGTGCGATCCAGCGCTCCAATGCGGCTGTCGATAATGAAATCGGCAATGCGCGAAGTGATGAAGGAAATGACGATCAACGCGACAAGGAAGACAACGCCCGCCGAACCGGCGATGGCGATCTTCGGATCAGACGTGTATTTCGCCGCAAACGGCAAGACCAGCGGATAGAGGTAGAAGGCGGCTGCAGCCGAACCGGCCCAGCTGGCAATCGACAGTACTTCCCGGGAGAAGCCGCGCACCATCGCCAGTACGGCGGAAAACAGCACGACGCCGATGACAACACCGTCGAAAATCGTAATCATATATCGCAACTCCGTGACTGGCGGCGCTGTCGCGCCGCGCGCGGCGGCAATTTCGCGATCCTCTTACACCAGCGTTCGGCGGCGCGAAAGGATCATCTTTCTTCTTCATCGCTCCTCAACCGGTTTTTAGAGCCGGCAATCAGCGCAACCAGATCAATCAGGCTGTTGATTTCCTGAAGCCTCGTCGGTGCGCCTTTCTGCACATCGGCAGATGCCTGTGGCAGAACGGCGGCCTTGAAGCCCAGTTTTTCAG
Organism: Pseudomonadota bacterium; assembly: GCA_020161665.1. Taxonomy (GTDB): domain Bacteria; phylum Pseudomonadota; class Alphaproteobacteria; order Rhizobiales; family Rhizobiaceae; genus Ectorhizobium. Next base: position 131,671 of record JAIUPA010000034.1, read on the forward strand.
CCTCTTTCAGCCTTTGCCCGGTCTGGGAAACGGGCCTGACGGCCCCCGAAAGACTGATTTCGCCGAAATAGACGCAATCGGCGGGCAGGGCAAGACCGGCAAGCGAGGAAACAAGCGCAGACGCCACCGCAAGATCGGCAGCGGGTTCGGCAATGCGATACCCCCCGGCAATATTGAGATAGACATCATGTTGTCCGAACCGCACCCCGCAATGCGCCTCCAAGACCGCGAGAATCATCGAAAGGCGCGCCGAATCCCAGCCAACCACGGCGCGGCGCGGCGTGCCGAGCGAGGTGGGTGCGACAAGCGCCTGCACCTCGACCAGCACGGGGCGTGTGCCCTCCATGCCCGCAAAGACGGCGGCACCGGGGGATTTGTCGTTGCGTTCCGAGAGAAACAGCGCCGAAGGATTGGTCACTTCGCGAAGCCCGTCGCCCGACATTTCGAACACGCCGATTTCATCGGTCGGCCCGAAACGGTTCTTCACGGTGCGCAGGATGCGATAGTGATGGCCGCGGTCGCCTTCGAAATAAAGAACCGCATCCACCATGTGCTCGACGACGCGCGGGCCGGCAATCTGCCCGTCCTTCGTCACATGCCCCACCATGACCATGGCCGTGCCGGTCTGCTTGGCAAAGCGGATGAGGGCATGAACACCAGCGCGCACCTGCGTGACCGTACCGGGGGCCGATTCGGCCATGTCGCTCCACAGCGTCTGGATGGAATCGATGATCACGAGGTCCGGGCGCTTGCCTTCGGCGAGCGTCGCCAGAATATCTTCCACATGGGTCTCGGCGGCGAGCGCCACGTCCGTATCCGCAGCTCCCAGACGCTGGGCGCGAAGGCGCACCTGCGCCACCGCCTCTTCGCCCGACACATAGATGATGCGATGACCTTTACGCGAAAGGGCTGCCGCTGCCTGCATCAGAAGCGTGGATTTGCCGATGCCCGGATCGCCGCCGATCAGCACCGCCGATCCGCGCACGAAACCGCCCCCGGTCGCCCGGTCGAGTTCCGAAATGCCGGTCATGACGCGCGGCGCTTCCTCGATCTCGCCCGAAAGCGAGGTGAGGGCGACGGGCCGCCCCTTCGTCGGCGCGCGGCCCGGACCGCCGCCAATGCCGCCGGTCGGATCATCCTCGATGATCGTATTCCACTCGCCGCAGCCTTCGCATTTGCCCGCCCAGCGGTTATGCACCGCGCCGCAGGCCTGGCAGATGAATTGAACGCGCGCCTTGGCCATGAAACCTCTATTCCGTCATGCTCATTTCTGGTTCTTAAATGAGAACAAAACGAGAATCAATACGTTTTCATTCGGCTTCCAGCACGCGCCGCTCATAGCGAAGGCCAAGCGATGTCAGGAGTTCATAGCCGATGGTACCGGCGGCTTTGGCGGCCTCATCGAGCGGCAGGTTGGGGCCGAAAAGCTCGATATAGTCGCCGCTGCGGATCGCCTTTTCCGGCACGTCCGTCACATCGAAGATGGTCAGGTCCATGGTCACGCGACCGGCAATCGGCACGCGATAGCCGTTGATGAAGCCATAGCCACCCGACGTTGGCAGATCACGAAGCGCAATACCGGAGCCGGACAGCGAGCGGTGATAGCCATCGGCATAGCCGACAGAGGCGACGGCAAGCCGCGAGTTGCGATTGAGAAGGCAGGTCGCGCCATAGCTCACCGTGTTGCCCGACAGAGCCGAGCGGATCGTGATAATGCGGGCTTCGGCCTTGGCTACCGGGCGCATGGGGTTTGGCACGTCATTGACCGCAGCGCCGCCATAAAGCGCAATGCCGGGGCGGGTCAGGTCGAAGTGATAATCCGGCCCGAGGAAAATACCAGCGGAGGCGGAGAGTGATGAATCAATGCCTTCATAGGCGCTTGCAACCGTTTGAAAAGCCTGAAGCTGTGCCTTGTTCATCGGAGAGGCGGGGGTGTCGCCGCAGGCCAGATGCGACAGCACCAGAACCGGCGAGAAACTCGCCGGGCGGCACGGGTCATCGGCAAGGCCGATGGCTTCGTCAACGCTCAATCCCAGCCGGTTGAAGCCCGTATCCACCTGAAGCGCGCAGGGATGATCGCCCGCCTGCGCGGCCACATTCATCCAGTGGGCCAACTGTTCTTCCGAAGCGAGAACGGGCACCAGATCGGATTCGAGAATGTCCGCTTCCTGACCGGGCCACACGCCCGACAGCACGAAAATCCGCGCTTCCGGAGCGTAGGGGCGAAGCGTCACGCCTTCGGCCACCGTTGCCACGAAGAAATCGCGCGCACCGGCCCTGTAAAAGGTCTGGCCCGCATCCTCGATGCCAAGGCCGTAAGCATCGGCTTTCACCACGGCGGCGGTGCGCGCACGTCCCGAGCGCCGCTTCATGTCCCGCCAGTTATCGGCCATGGCCGTCAGATCGACAGTGAGGCGCAGCGGCGAGAACTCAAACGCGTCTTCGGAAAGAAGATCGTCGTCAAAGGGCATATCGTCTTCAAAAGGCATGGGCAGGCACCGGATCATTCAACTGCCCAAACCCTATCACTTTTGTTCAAGACCGTGCGCGGATTCTGCCTTATCTTCTGCCATCATGCACAGCGTATCGCAGGAACAGGCAACGAGTGCCATGCCGACGGACCGGGTAGAGCGGACGCGCTTTTGGCGCGACAGCCGCTTTCTCGGCATGGAATGCATGACGGCGACCTTCATCACGCATGAATTCTCACCGCACTCGCACGACACGTTTTCCATCGGTGCCATTGAGGCCGGGTGCCAGGTGGCGATGATCCGCGGCATGCGGGAGGCAACCGGCCCCGGCGCGCTCTACCTCATCAATCCGGGCGAAACGCATGATGGCCAGCCGGGCGCGGAAGAGGGCTACCGCTACCGTATGATCTATCCCGATACGCAGCTGTTTACCGATATTCTGGAAGAAACGACCGGGCGCACCGTCCATGGCAGCCCCAGTTTCTCGCGGCAATTGCTGACCGACCCGCAACTGGCGAGCGCCTTCAATCAGGCCCATGCCCACCTTGAGGATGGTTCCAGCGCGCTGGAAAGCGAAGAGAGCATGTATAGCGTGCTCGCCAGCATGTTTATCCGCCACGGCAGCGCCATCATCCTGCCCAAGGACTATAGCGAACCGGACGGTGTGCGCCGCGCCCGGGATTACATCGTTTGCCGCTTCGATCAGGAGATCGGTCTGGAGGAACTGGCGCGCGTTGCGGGCTTGAGCCGCGCCCATCTCATCCGCGCCTTCCGCAAGCATTATTTCATCACGCCCCATGCCTTCCAGACGGACCTTCGCATCCGCCACGCCCGCCGCCTGTTGCGGGAAGGCAAGGCGGCAAGTGAGGTGGCGCTCACCTGCGGCTTTGCCGATCAGGCCCATTTCACCCGCCACTTCAAGGCCCGCACGGGGCTGACGCCCGCGCGGTATCGGGCGGCTTGACGCCTGTCTCCCGATAGTGGGAACCGTTTTGGAATAAAGAGGCCATCCAGAAATGCGGTGAGCAATTTCGTTCAAGAATGCACCGGCGAACTCGGCTATGAAGCATCAAAATTGGTGACAAGCCGCGCCTCGTTCTCTCTCATCATCCTCGGGCTTGACCCGAGGATCCATGGCTTCAAGGACAGATGGATGGTCGGGTCAAGCCCGACCATGACAAAGAGAGGTTTTGCTCCTTGCCAGAAATTGCGAATCCGAATCAAAATGGGAATGCCAAGACGTAAATGACTGAAATAATTGATGAGACGAACACCGGGCAGAAGCCGGATGCGGGCGGCTTTATGGATGGCGCAAAGGCCATTCTGCCGTTGATTGCCGCCGTTCTGCCGGTCGGGCTGGTCTATGGCGCGGTCGCCGCGGGCAAGGGGCTTTCCGTGCTCGAAGCCGCTCTGATGAGTGCGCTGGTCTTTGCCGGTGGCTCGCAATTCGTGGCCATGGACATCTGGACCCATCCGGCAAGCTGGGCGGGACTGGGCTTTGCCGCCCTTCTCGTGAATGTTCGCCATGTGCTGCTGTCTGCCTCCATCGGGCCGAAGATGACGGCATTTTCGACGCCGAAGAAATACGCCTCCATGCTGTTCCTGGCCGATGAAATCTGGGCAATCGCTGAAATGAAGGCGCGCGAGGCACGGCTCACCCCGGCGTGGTTTGCCGGTGTTGTGGCGCCGTTTTATGCCTCGTGGGTTCTCTCCTCCGTAGTGGGAGCGATTGGCGGCGCGCTTCTGGGTGATCCGGCGCTGGTCGGGCTGGATTTCGCCTTTCCGGCGGTCTTCATCGTGCTGATCATGAATTTCTGGCAGGGCAGACGCACGGGCGCGGTGCTGCTGGCCAGTGCCATCGCCGCCATTGGGGTGAAGTCGTTTACGGGCGGCGCCTGGTATATTGCCGCCGGGGCGCTGGCTGGCCTTGCCGTCGCAGCCTTCGCATCGCAGGGCGAGAAGACGGAGAACGGGGAGACGGTCGAATGACGCTCGAACTTTCGACACTGGTCGCCATTCTCGCCATGGCCGCCGCAACCATCCTCACCCGTGTTTCGGGCCTGTTTCTGATCGAACGCGTCAAACTCTCGGGCCGTGCTCGTCAGGCGCTGGAGGCCATTCCGCCCGCCGTGCTGATGGCGGTGGTGGCCCCGACAGCGCTGATGACAGGCATGGCCGAAACGATGGCCTGCGCCGTCACGGCACTGGCTGCCCTTCGTCTTCCGCTTCTCGCCGCCACGGCCATCGGGGTCGTCTGCGTGGCCGTTCTGCGCGCCATCGGGCTTTGATCAAACCGAGGCGTATTTCGCCGCCGTCGCCCGCAGGCGTTCGGAGTGTTCATAGATCTGGTCGAGCGTGTCGATGATGACACGTTCTTCCACTTCACCGTCGAACAGGCCGATATATTTGACCGAGCGGTTGAAATGCAGGCGCGCCAGCGGACGGCGGTTGTTGTCGTCAATGAGCACCGCGCAGTAAGATTTCGCATCGCGCATGAAGACGCGTTTTCCGGGAATCGTATCGCGCACAATGGCCTTGACGATCATGTAACCCTCGACCTCTTCGGGCGTCGTCACGACATCGGGCTCTTCCGGTGCGGCGTCTTCAATCTTTTCGACAACCTCCTGCGTGTCGGCCAGCGCATTGGTCAGGCGGCTTTTGACCGTATCCATGATCACATCGCGAAAGGCGGCTTTGACCACGCCCGTCAGCATTTCCTTGACCTGCGCCGTCAAGCGCCCCTCATAGACATCCGCCGCTACGAGACGCACGAAATCCTCGGTCGGATCATCGATCAGTTTGGCGATAACCTGCTTGATGCCGGAGGTGTATTTCAGCCGCTCGGCCGTTGCCAGAATGGCATCGACGTTGAAGGCGGCCTTCTCGAACTTCTTCAATTCATTGATGATGGTTGGCTGGAGGTCGGAAATGTCGAAGATCAGAAAGGGGCGGGCATCCAGCTTGTTCGGTTCTTCAAGGTCCGTGTAGAAATTGAAGGTCCGCCCGTTGGTCAGAATGGCGAACTTCGCCTTAGTGACGGTGAAATAGCGGAACAGCTGGTCGAGATGCTTCTTTTCCAGCGTCATGGAAATGGGCTTGCACTCGATCAGAATGCGAATGTCGCCATCGATCTTGATCGCGTAATCGACCTTTTCACCCTTCTTGCCCACGGCATCCGCCGTAAATTCGGGGATCACCTCGTTCGGGTCGAACACATCATAGCCGAGCGCCCGCAGAAACGGCAGGACAACAGCCGTTTTTGCCGCCTCCTCGGTCGCCATGGTGCTGGAATGCGATTTGACCCGTTCGGACAGGCTGCGGAGGCTCTCTTCCAGCGTGCTCATGCGATAACTCCAATTGCGAGTATTGATTAAAAATACACGTAAAAGGAATTTCGATGATTTGCAACTTTATGGTTTGAAAACGTGCAGATCACGCAAAAGATTGATCGCGGCCTTCCGCCATAAACCGGGCGCGGAAATCCGTGGGGCTGAGGCCAAGGCGGGTGCGGAAATGGTGGCGAAGCGCATGCGCCGACCCGAAGCCAACGGCGAGCGCCACGTCTTCCATCGGCGTCGAGCCCTGACAGAGAAGGTGTTTGGCGGCATTCACCCGTTCGCTGACCAGCCATTCGCCGGGCGTCGTGCCGGTTGCCTCGCCAAAGCGGCGCAGAAACGTGCGTTCGCTCATGCGGGCGAGGCGGGCGAGCCGCCCCACGGTCCAGGCGGATTTGAGGTCGGTCCGAACCTGATCGAGAAGGGGAGCGATTTCCGTGCCTTCACGAAGCGCCACCGGGCGTTCCAGAAATTGTGCCTGTCCGCCGCTGCGATGGGCGGGCATGACGAGACGGCGCGCCACCGAATTGGCGGCCCCCGGACCAAAATCCTGCCGCACGATCTCGATCAGCAGGTCAATGCCCGCCGCACTGCCTGCCGCCGTGTAAATCCGGTCATGCGAACGATAGAGTGAGCTTTCATCAACGGTTAGATGCGGATGGCGGGCCTGAAGCGCTGCCGCATAACGCCAATGGGTGGTGGCCGTGCCGCCATCGAGAAGGCCGGTTGCCGCCAGCACGAAGGCGCCGGAGCAGAGCGACACGAGCCTCGCCCCGCGCGCGTGCGCTGCCCGAAGCCGCGCCGCCAAAGCATCCGGCACCGGCGCATCCATGCCCTTCCAGCCCGGCGCGACGATGATGTCAGCCTGATCGAGAAGGTCCGGTCCGCCGTCGGCCGTCACCGTCAAACCACCGGCGGCGCGCATCGGGCCGTCATCGATGGCCGCACTGGCAAACCGATACCAGCCCGGCCCCATTTCCGGGCGATGCAAGCCGAAGATTTCCGTGACGATGCCGAACTCGAAGGTGCACAGCCCGTCATAGACGAGGGCAACCACAAGCGGTCCGGTAAGTGATGGCGCGATTTCGTTTGTCATTATTTTTACGGATATTGTCATTTCCGCCAATTTGCAAGCGCCACCGGCTGGCTATGATGGGCGCATCAACGAAGGAGACCCCGCCATGCCCACCGCTGTGACCGCCATTCCCGCCGCCCCGAGCGAGATTGCCCGCGAGCATTTTGCCGCTGAATTCACCTTTGAAACCGATTGCTGGGATACGCATGATGCGATGTCGAAGGGCGCGGATTTCGTGCTTCTCGATGTGCGCGGTCCGGCGCTTTATGCGGCGGGCCATGTGCCGGGCGCGATCAGCCTGCCGCATGGCAAGATCACCCGCAACCGCATGTCAGAATGGCCTGAAGAGACGCTGTTTGTCACCTATTGTGCCGGTCCGCATTGCAATGGCGCGGCCCGCGGCGCGCTGCGACTGGCGGAACTGGGGCGTCCGGTGAAGATCATGGCCGGAGGCATTACCGGCTGGCTGGATGAAGGCTTTGCACTGAAGACCGGCGACGAGGCGTGAAGCAGTTTTGCGTTCGGACTGCGGTTAAACAAGGCTCTATCGGTCGAGGCGCGCCGCCAGCGTCTCGATCTCTCGGTCCGAAAAGACATCGATGCCATTTGCCCGCAACAGCGCAACGGTGACGCCCGATCCCGGATGCTTCCGCCCGGAAAACGATCCGTCATAGATCATGCCGCTGCCGCAGGACGGGCTGCCGTCAATCAGCAGCGCGAAGCGGCAGCCATTGTCGCGGGCAATGCGAAGCGCGATTCTCGCGCCCTCGATAAACGGGTCCGTCACATCCGCGCCGGTGCTGTCGATCACCCGTGCTACGCCGGAAAGAACGGCATCGCCATCCGCGCCGGAGGCGATTTCCGCCGGTGCGCGCGGAATGGCAAAACCGGCCATCACTTCGGGACAGATCGAAACGACACGCCCCTCAGCCTGCCAGCGTTCCAGAAGGCGATGTGCCAGAGGCTTGCCAACGGCGTTATAGCGCACCGGCTGGCCGAGAAGGCAGGCGCTGACCAGAACCTTGTCCATGGAGGGTGCGCCCGTTCTCGCTCAGTGTTCTTCGTATGCGGTAAACGACGGATCGGCGAGATCGGCAAAGCGGGTGAATTCGGCCTGGAAGGCGAGCTTCACCGTGCCGGTCGGTCCGTGACGCTGCTTGGCGATGATCACGTCAGCCGTGCCCTTCACCTTTTCGAAGGTGGCTTCCCATTCCGCATATTTCGGATCATCGGGATCGCGCGGTTCCTGGTTCTTGACGTAATATTCCTCACGGAACACGAACAGCACCACGTCGGCGTCCTGCTCGATCGAACCCGATTCGCGAAGGTCGGAAAGCTGCGGGCGCTTGTCTTCGCGGCTTTCCACCTGACGGGAGAGCTGGGAGAGTGCCACGATGGGCACGTTCAGTTCCTTGCCGAGCGCCTTGAGGCCGGTGGTGATTTCGGTCACTTCCTGCACGCGGTTTTCGCCCGCCTTCTTGGAGCCGGTCATCAGCTGCACGTAGTCGACCACCAGAACATCAAGGCCGCGCTGGCGCTTCAGGCGGCGGGCGCGTGCGGCCAGCTGGGCAATGGAAATACCGCCGGTCTGGTCGATGAAAAGCGGCACTTTCTGCATCATCTGGCTGCAGGCGACGAGCTTCTCGAAATCGGCCTCGGTAATGTCACCGCGGCGGATCTTGGACGAGGAGACTTCCGTCTGCTCGGAAATGATACGGGTGGCGAGCTGTTCGGACGACATTTCGAGCGAGTAGAAGCCGACGACGCCGCCATTCTTGGCCTTCACCGACCCATCGGGGAGATATTCCGGCTCATAGGAGGCCGCAATATTGTAGGCGATATTGGTCGCAAGCGAGGTCTTACCCATGCCCGGGCGTCCGGCGAGGATGATCAAGTCCGAACGCTGCAAACCGCCCATCTTGTTGTCGAGCGACATGATGCCGGTGGAAATGCCCGAAAGATGGCCGTCGCGCTCGAAGGCAGCCCCGGCCATGTCGATGGCCAGCGCCACCGCATCGTTGAACGACTGGAAGCCGCCGTCATAACGGCCGGTTTCGGCCAGTTCGAACAGGCGGCGTTCGGTATCCTCGATCTGCGTCTGCGGCGGCATGTCGAGCGGCGCGTCATAGGCGATGTTGACCATGTCTTCGCCAATGGTGATCAGCGCGCGGCGCAGTGCCAGATCGTAGATGGCGCGGCCAAAGTCTTCGGCGTTGATGATGGTCACGGCCTGCGAGGCAAGGCGGGCGAGATATTGCGCGACGGTCAGGTCGCCCACCTTCTGGTCGGCGGGCAGGAAGGTTTTCAGCGTGATCGTGTTGGCGATCTTGCCCATGCGGATGATGTCACCCGCCACTTCGAAAATCTTGCGGTGCAGGGGTTCGTAGAAGTGCACCGGCTTCAGAAAGTCGGAAACGCGATAAAAGGCGTCGTTATTGACGAGCATGGCACCCAGAAGCGCCTGTTCGGCCTCGATGTTGTTGGGCGCTTCGCGCTGGAAAGCGTCGCCTCGTGCCGTATCCGTCAATTTGCGTGCCGCGTCGTTCATGATCCCGCCCCATCCGTTCAGAAAGTCTTAACGCTTGCGACGCCCCACACCTATGGGGTTCGCAAAGTTCCACAGTGATTCACAGGCCCAAAAGAATCTTTTCTAGCCGGTTGACGGCGAATCGCCGCGAAACTTCATTTTACCAAAAAAAGAAAACGCCCGGCGAACCGGGCGTTTCCGAAGGACCCAGATCGGGTTGCCTGATTAAGCGTCTTCGTCTTCGTCCTGAGCTTCCGGATCGAAGAAGTTTTCCGGCTTCAGGGCGTCTTCGTCGATGCCGTAAATGGCTTCGGCGGTGGTGAGGTCTTCACCCTTGGACTGACGCTCGGCTTCTTCGGCAGAACGGGCAACGTTCAGCTCGACAGCGATTTCGACTTCGGCGTGCAGGTGCAGCGTGACCTTGTGGATGCCGATAGCCTTGATCGGGTGGTTCAGTTCCACCTGGTTACGGGCAACGTTGAAGCCTTCGGCAGCGAGGATGTCAGCCACGTCGCGAGCAGCAACGGAGCCGTACATCTGGCCGGTTTCGCCAGCGGCGCGAACGACGATGAAGGACTTGCCGTCGAGCTTTTCGGCAACCTTCTGGGCTTCCGTCTTGCGCTCGAGGTTACGGGCTTCGAGAACGACGCGTTCGGCTTCGAAACGCTTCTTGTTGGCTTCGTTGGCGCGAAGAGCCTTGCCCTGCGGCAGAAGGTAGTTACGGGCAAAGCCGTCGCGAACCTTGACGGTTTCGCCCATCTGGCCAAGCTTGGCGATACGCTCGAGAAGAATGACTTCCATTTGAGAGTTCCTTTCCTGTGTTTCAGTTGTCTTGTGTCTTAGGATGGTTGGTATTGCTGTCCCGGACGGGTGTCAGGGCAAAGGCGCGTCGCGTGTCGGACAGTCCGATCGCGAGAATGACGAGCGCGGGCAGGGCCAGCGTCGCCGAGAGGTAGGCGAGAATGAGGAGCGGCACGCGGAAATCCTTGCCGCGCGTGCGGTAATGCAGCGAGGCGAACCCGGCAATCAGGAAGCCGGCCCCGAAGGCACCCACGAGAACCGCGCCGATCATGGCGGCAATGCCGCCGAAGAACATCAAAACCACACCGGCCAGCATCACGAAAATCGTGTTGCGATGCATGCGCAGCGACGACGGCATATCCTCGCGCGGACGCACGCCGCGACCGGAAACGGCAACGATACGGGCGGCGAAGTAATAGGCGGCGAACAGCAGGATCAGCCACATGGCGGATTGCACCATGGGCAGCATGACCAGCATGGTTTTGCGGGTCTGCGCCAGAACGGCGTCATCAAAGATGATCGACTGCGGCTGCGTTGCAAACGACTTTGCCATGGCATCGACCATGTGATCGACAAGCGCCGGACCAAAGCCGATCATCACGCCGAGAATGATCACACCAACAGCCACCATCGCGCTCAGCTGCGCCATGATATCGGGCAGCGGATACCAGGCCATCTGGTCTTCCGGGCCGCCGATTTCAGAGGCCGGACGGGCCAGATTGGCAAGATGGCTGATCCAGGCCGCCGGGATCGTCGTGAACAGCGCCATGGCGAAGGCAAACTTCACCGAAACCAAGAGGCTGCCCGCCACGAAGGAGGTTGCAAGGGCGATCAACGCCGCCGTCGTACCCCAGCCGAGACCGGCAATGAGGACGGGCATGGCGGATGCGCCATAGAGGAAGAAGGAAAGGGACGACTGCACACCGCCTCCAAAGCCCAGAAGGGCGGAGGTCACGCCAGCACCAAGGCCGGTCAGGACGATGTTCTTGTTCAGTCGGCTCACGTTCGCTGTCCTGCACGATTTCAGCAGTTAGGGGCCGTACCGGCGAAATTCGCCGCGCCCCAACATGGGATTTCACTTTAGTTCCGATCCGCGCCCAACGCGGAAGGGAGAGGAAGCCGCCCGAAGGCGACTTCCTGCATTCAATTAAGCCACAACGTAGGGCAGCAGGCCGAGGAAGCGGGCGCGCTTGATGGCCTTGGCCAGCTCGCGCTGCTTCTTCTGCGAAACAGCCGTGATGCGGGAGGGAACGATCTTGCCACGCTCGGAAATGTAACGCTGCAGCAGACGGATGTCCTTGTAGTCGATCTTCGGAGCGTTAGCGCCGGAGAAAGGGCAGGTCTTGCGACGGCGGTGGAACGGGCGACGAACCGGTGCGGAGGAAACTTCAGCCATTGTCTTTAACTCCTCTTATTCAGCTCAGGCGCGATCTTCGCGCGGACGGCGCGGACCACGGTCTTCACGCGGGCCGCGATCTTCGCGGGGGCCACGATCCGGACGGTCACCATCGCGACGCGGACGCTCGTCACGGTCACGCTTCTGAAGCATGGCCGACTGGCCTTCTTCGTGGGCTTCGACCGAAACCGTCATGTAGCGCAGGACGTCTTCGCTGATGCGCTGCTGGCGCTCGAGTTCGGCAACGGCAGCTGCCGGAGCGTCGAGGTCGAGCAGGGCGTAGTGAGCCTTGCGGTTCTTCTTGATGCGGTAGGTCAGGGACTTGAGGCCCCAGTTTTCAATGCGACCAACCTTGCCACCGAAAGATTCGATAACGCCCTTGTACTGTTCGATGAGCGCATCGACCTGCTGGGCGGACATGTCCTGCCGAGCGAGGAAAACGTGTTCGTAGAGAGCCATTTAAGCTTTGCCTTTTCTTGCGTTGAACGCCGGGTTTTCCGGCATTGTTCCCTTCACCCGATTGCGGCGCCAAGCCTCAACGACTGCTCCTGAAGGCTTGAAAGCCGTGCAAGAAAAGCGTTTGTCCGAGACGGTCGAGAGCGGAGACACGGGAGACCGGACCCTTTTGGTCCTGCGGCTCATGCCCTTGCGGGACAATGAAAACCAGCCCTCCGTTCAGCCACCAGCCGAATGACCGGGTGTTGTGAACAGCGCGCTTATACGCATTTTTCACCGAAGCGCAAGGCCCTGTGGCCCGCAATGCGCGCCCGGCAAGGGCAAAGGCCGCTTTGCCGGGCGGGATGGATGCGGAAATCGGCGCTTTAGATCGACATCGGATATTCGCGGTGGATCTGGGCGATCCCCTTCATCACCTCGTCGGAGAGCGTGAGATCCGCTGCGCCGATATCCGTCTTCAACTGTTCCATCGACGTGGCGCCGATAATGGTCGAGCAATTGAAGGGGCGCGTCAGGCAGAAAGCGAGCGCCATCTGGGCAAGGTTGAGCCCGTGTTTCGCGGCAAGGGCTGCATAGGCGGCAACCGCCGGTTCCTGCAGCGGCTGCAGGCGTCCGCCCAGATCACCATTGATCGCGCCGCGCGAGCCCGCCGGAACCGCGCCGTTCAGATACTTGCCGGTCAAAAGACCTGCCGCCAGCGGCGAGTAGGGCAGAAGGCCCACATCCTCGTGATGGGCCACTTCGGCGAGATCAAGGTCGAAGGGGCGATATAGCAGGTTATATTCGTTCTGGATCGAGGCGACGCGCGGCAGACCCTTGTCTTCCGCAAGGCGCAGATATTGCAGCGTGCCCCAGGCGCTTTCATTGGAAAGGCCGATGTGGCGCACCTTGCCCGCCTTCACTGCTTCGCCCAGCGTCGTCAGAATGATCTCGATGTCGAGCTTGGCCTTTTCCTTGTCCTGCTTGAAAGCGTCGAAGGACCAGGAATTGCGGAAATGATAGGTGCCACGGTTCGGCCAGTGGACCTGATAGAGGTCGATATAGTCGGTCTTGAGCCGCTTCAGGCTGGCGTCCAGCGCTTCAACAATGCCGGCCGGGTCCATCGGGCGGCCGTTGCGGATATAGGGGCGACCGGGACCTGCCACCTTCGACGCCAGGATCACGTCGGAGCGGTTCTTGCGGGCCTCGAACCAGTTGCCGATGATCGTTTCCGTGTCGCCATAGGTTTCCGCCGAAAGCGGCGTCACCGGATAAAGTTCGGCGGTATCGAAGAAGTTCACGCCCTTTTCCAGCGCGTAGTCCATCTGCTCGAAGGCTTCAGCTTGTGTGTTCTGGCTACCCCAGGTCATGGTGCCAAGGCAGATTTCGGACACGGAAAGGCCTGTGCGGCCAAGCGGATTATATTTCATGGGGAGGAGGCTCCGGTAGGGCGGGAAAATTCAGTTCGACAAATCTAATGCGCATTCGCCGCAGCGCAAGATCGCACTGTCCTGTGACGTGCGGATTTATCTGCCCCACTATCCCCCGCTTCTTCCTGCCTTGGCGGGCGTTTCTATTGACTTGAAGCGCAAGAATGTGAATGGAAAAGAAAAATAAACGGGAAGGACGAAACCCAATGAGCGTGGCATTCACATTTCCGGGGCAGGGCAGTCAGACCGTCGGCATGGGCCGCGAACTGGCCGAGAATTTTGCCGAGGCACGGGCCGTTTTCGAAGAAGTTGACGAAGCACTGGGCGAAAAGCTCTCCGACACCATGTGGAATGGTCCGGAAGACAAGCTGACGCTGACGGCCAACGCACAGCCGGCCCTGATGGCGGTCTCCGTGGCCACCATCCGCGTTCTGGAAGCGCGCGGCCTCGTGCTAAAGGACAAGGTGTCCTACGTTGCCGGTCACTCGCTGGGTGAATATTCGGCGCTGTGTGCCGCTGGCACCTTCTCGCTGTCCGATACCGCCCGTCTTCTGCGCATTCGCGGCAATGCCATGCAGGCCGCCGTGCCGGTGGGCGAGGGCGCGATGGCCGCCATCATCGGCCTTGAAGCCGATGTGGTGGAAGCAGTGTGTGCGGAAGCCTCCGCGCTCGGCGTCGCCCAGATTGCCAACGATAACGGCGGCGGTCAGCTGGTGATTTCCGGCGGCAAGGCGGCCATCGAGAAGGCCGCGGCGCTGGCATCGGAGAAGGGGGCCAAGCGCGCCCTGATGCTGCCCGTATCCGCTCCTTTCCATTCGGCGCTGATGGGCCCGGCGGCTGAGGCCATGGCCGAAGCCCTGGCGAAGGTTCAGGCCAACGCGCCCGTCGTGCCGGTGGTGGCCAATGTGCGCGCCGTTCCGGTTTCGGATGCCGCTACGATCGTGTCGCTGCTCGTCGAGCAGGTCACGGGTCGTGTGCGCTGGCGCGAGACGGTGGAATGGTTCGGCGAAAACGACGTGACCTCGCTTTATGAAATCGGCACGGGTAAGGTTCTGACGGGCCTCGCCAAGCGGATCGACAAGCGCGTTTCCGGCACGGCCGTCAACACGCCCGCTGATATCGATGCCGCTATCGCCGCCCTCATCGGCTGATTTTTCTGGGAAGGACAAGACAATGTTCGATTTGACCGGCCGCAAGGCCCTTATCACGGGCGCAACCGGCGGCATTGGCGAAGAAATCGCCCGTGCGCTGCATGCGCGCGGCGCCACCGTCGGCCTGCACGGCACGCGTAAGGAAAAGCTGGAGGCGCTGGCCGCCGAGCTTGGCGAGCGCGTGTTCATCTTCCCGGCCAACCTCTCCGACCGCGATGAAGTCAAGGCGCTGGGCCAGAAGGCTGAAGCCGAAATGGGCGGCGTTGATATTCTGGTCAACAATGCCGGTATCACCAAGGACGGCCTCTTCGTGCGCATGAGCGACGAGGACTGGGATGCGGTGATCGAAGTGAACCTGACGGCGGTCTTCCGCCTGACGCGCGAACTGACCCACGCCATGATGAAGCGCCGCTATGGCCGCATCATCAACATCACCTCGGTGGTGGGTGTCACCGGCAATCCGGGTCAGGCCAATTACTGCGCCTCCAAGGCCGGTATGATCGGCTTTTCGAAGTCGCTGGCGCAGGAAATCGCCAGCCGCAACGTCACGGTCAACTGCGTGGCACCGGGCTTTATCGAATCGGCCATGACCGGCAAGCTCAACGACAAGCAGAAGGAAGGCATTCTCGGCGCCATTCCCATGAAGCGCATGGGCACGGGTGCGGAGATTGCGTCTTCGGTCGTTTTTCTCGCGTCGAGCGAAGCAAGCTACGTCACCGGCCAGACGCTGCACGTCAATGGCGGCATGGCAATGATCTGATAATCTGCGCGTGAGTGCAGGAAATTCGAGGGTGGCGGGCAAAAGCCCCTGTGGCAAACGTTCGCCGCCCCCGTTCAGGGCGATTTTCAGGCTTTGCGACGGACTTAAACCGTGTTAAGCGGGCCAAGACTGAGTTCAGTCGCCCCTGAAGAAGTGAGGAAGGGTCCGCCCCAGTGGTAGCCCTTTCTTGAAGTGGGGAAGAGCGGGGAGCGCCTGCGAGGAGATGTTATGTCTGCTCGCGGTACAACCAGGGTCCGGGTGGAATCCTATCCGGGATTTGAAGTCAAC
The DNA here is from genome assembly GCA_020161665.1 of Pseudomonadota bacterium. Classification (GTDB taxonomy): domain Bacteria; phylum Pseudomonadota; class Alphaproteobacteria; order Rhizobiales; family Rhizobiaceae; genus Ectorhizobium. The sequence goes on from JAIUPA010000034.1 coordinate 147,340, forward strand.
GGTCGAGGAAACCGACATGAGCGATATCGCAGAACGCGTTAAGAAAATTGTTATTGACCATCTGGGCGTGGACGCCGACAAGGTTGTCGAAGCTGCCAGCTTCATCGACGACCTGGGCGCTGACTCCCTCGACACGGTCGAACTCGTCATGGCCTTCGAAGAAGAGTTCGGCGTTGAAATCCCGGACGATGCTGCTGACTCGATCCTGACGGTCGGCGATGCTGTGAAGTTCATCGAAAAGGCTCAGGCCTGATTTCGATCGCGTCCGGGTTTCCGGGCGCAGCCGGCGGACGGGCTATGCCCGTCCCGCCGCGCAAATCTGGATTTTTCCAAGAAATGCCTCCATTGTCCGGGCCCTGTGGGCGCGGTCATGGAAAACATACCTGCCGGTTCGCGCCGAGCGGCGTCGCAAGCGGCCGTGAGACAATAAGAATTTCGGGAGGTCGCATAGAATGAGACGCGTGGTTATCACTGGTATCGGCATGGTGTCCCCTCTGGGCGCAGATGCGGAAACAACCTGGACCCGTTTGCTTGCTGGCGAAAACGCCGCCCGCCTCGTGACTGAGTTCGAGGTTGAAGACCTTCCCGCGAAAATCGCCTGCCGCCTGCCTTTTGGTGATGGCTCCAACGGCACGTTTAATGCTGATGACTGGATGGACCCCAAGGAACAGCGCAAGGTTGATCCGTTTATCGTCTATGGTGTCGCCGCTGCCGAAATGGCGCTGAAAGATGCCAACTGGCACCCCGAAACCGATGAAGACCAGATCGCAACCGGCGTGCTGATCGGTTCCGGTATCGGTGGTCTCGAAGGCATCGTGGATGCTGGTTACACCCTGCGTGACAAGGGGCCGCGCCGCATCTCGCCCTTCTTCATTCCGGGCCGCCTGATCAATCTGGTCTCCGGCCATGTCTCCATCCGCCACAAGCTGCGCGGTCCGAACCACGCCGTCGTGACGGCCTGCTCGACCGGCGCACACGCCATCGGCGATGCCAGCCGCCTGATCGGCCTCGGCGATGCCGATGTGATGGTCGCAGGCGGTGCCGAATCGCCGATCTGCCGCATCTCGCTTGCCGGTTTTGCCGCCTGCAAGGCGCTCTCGACGCAGAACAACGACAACCCGCAGAAGGCATCGCGCCCCTATGACCGTGACCGCGATGGTTTCGTCATGGGCGAGGGCGCCGGGATTGTCGTGCTCGAGGAACTGGAGCACGCCAAGGCGCGCGGCGCGAAGATCTATGCCGAAGTGGTCGGTTACGGTCTTTCGGGCGACGCACACCACATCACGGCTCCGTCGGAAGACGGTGACGGCGCCTATCGCTGCATGCAGATGGCGCTGAAGCGCGCCGGGCTGACAGCCGCCGACATCGACTACGTCAACGCCCACGGCACCTCCACCATGGCCGATACGATCGAACTGGGTGCGGTGGAGCGACTGGTGGGCGATCACGCCGCCAACGTTTCCATGTCCTCCACGAAGTCGGCCATTGGCCACCTTCTGGGGGCAGCCGGTGCGGTCGAGGCCATTTTTGCAACGCTCGCCATTCGCGATAACGTTGCCCCGCCGACGCTCAACCTTGATACGCCGGATGTCGAGACCAAGATTGACCTCGTTCCGCACAAGGCCCGCAAGCGCAAGATCGACGTGGCGCTTTCGAACTCCTTCGGTTTCGGCGGCACGAATGCCTCGCTGGTGCTGAAGCGCTACGAAGGCTAAGACGGATAAAACTGCCATTCCAATGTCGCCGCGGACTGATTTCCGTGGCGAATCGTCCTATGGTGCGCGCCAAGGTCCCGTTATTCTGACGGGCACTCTCGGTTATGTTCGCATGGCCGTGGGGTTTGGTGTGCGTCAGGGCGGGCATGTGCCGCTCGGGCAGGTTGGCGGCGGACCCGTTTTCGCCGTATTGCTCAGGCAAAGGCCGGGAGCAACAGAATGAAAAGTATAGCCGGTGAACGAAACAAACGATTTTGAAAACAACGAGCCCGCCCGGGAGCCGCAGCGAGCGGCCACGGGGCCCATTATTCCGAAGTCGCCCAAGGATGCCCTGCGTCCCGAGAAAGTTCCGGAAATGCCGAAGCGGTCACGCAAGGCCCGCAGCCAGTTTGTGGTGTTCCTCAATTTCGTCATGACGATGATCATTCTGGTCGCCGTCGCGGCGGTCGGGGTGTTCTTTATTGCCAACCGCTCCTTCCGCGAGCCGGGGCCGCTGTCCGTGGCCACGCACATTATCGTGCGTCCGGGCTCTGGCACGAGTGATATCGCCAGCAATCTGGAGCGCAACGGCGTCATCACGGACGCGCGCATCTTCCAGTACATGACGAAGATCTATCTGCGCGATGGCCGTACCCTGAAGGCCGGTGAGTACGAGATCAAGGCTGGCGCCTCCATGAAGGATGTCGTGGACCTGATCGAATCCGGCAAGTCGATCCTCTATTCCATCACCTTCCCGGAAGGGCTGACGGTGGTGCAGATCTTCCGCCGCATGATGGATGATCCGATTCTGGAAGGGGACCTGCCGAAGGTCATGCCACCGGAAGGCTCTCTGCGTCCGGATACCTACAAATTCTCGCGCGGCACGAAGCGGCAGGAAATTGTCGATCAGATGCGCGCCCAGCAGGAAAAGATTCTGGAGCAGATCTGGTCGCGCCGCGACCCGCAGCTTCCGCTGAAGAGCAAGGAAGAACTCGTCACGCTCGCTTCCATCGTCGAGAAGGAAACGGGTAAGGAAGACGAGCGCGCCCATGTGGCCTCGGTGTTCTACAATCGTCTGGCCAAGGGCATGCGCCTGCAGTCCGATCCGACGGTGCTTTACGGTATTTTCGGCGGCGAGGGACGCCCGGCGGATCGCCCGATCTACCAGTCCGACCTTGACCGCGATACGCCCTATAACACCTATCGCATCAAGGGCTTGCCGCCGGGGCCAATTGCCAATCCGGGCCGCGAGGCGCTGGAGGCAACGGCGCTTCCGTGGAAGACCAAAGACCTCTACTTCGTGGCTGACGGCACGGGCGGACATGTGTTTGCCGAAACGCTGGAAGACCACAATGCCAATGTGAAGCGTTGGCGCAAGGCGCAGGCCGAGCAGCAGGCGGAACCACCGAAAACGCCGTGAGATAATCCATTGCGCCGGAGCGGTTCTCGCTCCGGCGTCACTCTTTTGACCAGAGGAGCCGGGCATGATGTCCGGAAGTGACGATGGCCCTGCGATCCATGACGGGTTTTGCACGCAGTGAAGGGGAAAGCGGACGGTGTCGCTTTGCCTGGGAATTTCGCGCGGTCAATGGCAAGGGGTTCGACTTGCGTCTGCGTCTGCCGACGGGTCTCGAACGCCTTGAACCGGAATTGCGCCGTCTGGCTGGGCAGGTTCTGTCGCGCGGCAATGTGCAGGCGGGTCTGACGCTCAGCGTTGCCGAAAGTCGGATTGAAGCGGTCGTCAATCGGGACGCCCTCGCTGCGGTTCTGTCTCTGAAATCGGAACTCGGCGATGCCGTTGACCCGGCACCCTTGCGCTTCGACAGCCTGCTTGGCATTCGCGGCCTGATCGATTTTCGCGAAGCAGAAGACGATGAAAGCACGCTTGCGGCGCGCGATGCCGCGATCATAGCAGCGTTTGATGCCGGACTTTCCGACCTCAATGCCATGCGCGAGCACGAGGGAGCCGCCCTTGGCGCGGTTCTTTCGGGGCAGGTGGACATGATCGCGGCGATTGCCGCCCGTATTGAGGCCGATCCGTCGCGCCAGCCCGCCGAAATCGGCAAGCGCCTGGCGGCACAGGTCGCGCAGCTCGCCGAGGCCAATTCGGCGCTTGATCGCGAGCGCCTGCATGGCGAAGTGGCGCTTCTCGCCACCCGCGCCGATATTCGTGAGGAGCTCGACCGGCTGAACGCCCACTGCGTGGCGGTGCGGGAGCTTCTCGGCCACGGCGGCCCGGTGGGCCGCAAGCTCGATTTCCTTGCACAGGAATTTAACCGCGAGTCGAATACCATCTGTTCGAAGTCGAATGCCGTTGCCGTCACGGCGGCTGGCATCGAGTTGAAGGTGGTGATCGACCAATTCCGCGAACAGGTTCAGAATCTGGAGTGAATGATGAACGCCCCGGCCCCGAAAAAACTCACCCCCATCGCCCGCCGCGGTCTGATGCTGGTCATTTCCTCGCCCTCCGGCGCGGGCAAGTCGACGATTTCCCGTGCGCTGATGGAGGATGACCCGACGCTTGGCATGTCCGTCAGCGTCACCACGCGTCAGCGCCGCCCGAGCGAAATCGCAGGCCGCCATTACCACTTCATTTCCATCCGCGAATTCGAGCGTATGCGCGACAGCGATGCGCTTCTGGAATGGGCCGAGGTGCACGGCAACTTCTACGGCACGCCGCGCGAACCCGTGGAAATCGCCATGGCCGAAGGCCGCGACATGCTGTTCGATATCGACTGGCAGGGCGCGCGCCAGCTGCAGGAAAAAATGACGGCGGATGTGGTGTCCATCTTCGTGCTGCCGCCCACCATGACGGAACTGCAGTCACGCCTGCACCGCCGCGCCGAGGATACGGAAGAGGTCATCCGCACCCGCCTCCTGAACTCGCGTTCGGAAATCGAACACTGGCGCGAATACGACTACATCATCGTCAACGAAGATCTGGATACGGCGTTTGATTCCGTGCGCTCCATCGTCAAGGCCGAGCGCCTGCGCCGCGACCGCCGTCACGGTCTCTATGGCTTTGTCACCAAGCTTCTGGAAGAAGAGCCGGAACTCTAAAGGCAGTTGGCGAGCGTCACGAACTCCGCAACCGAGAGTGTTTCGGCCCGGCGCGTCGGGTCGATGCCAGCCTTGGCAAGTAGGGCTTCGCCACCAAGGGGCTTGAGGCTCTGGCGCAGCATCTTGCGGCGCTGGCCAAAGGCGGCTTCCGTCACTCGTTCGAGTTTCTTCACGTCGCAGATGAGCGGGTTTTCGCGCGGCGTCAGGTGAACAACGGTGGAGGTCACTTTCGGCGGTGGCGTAAAAGCCTGCGGCGGCACGTCAAACGCCATGCGCGCTTCGGTGCGCCAGCCAGACAGCACTCCCAGACGTCCGTAATGATCGTCTTCCTCATCGGCCACGATGCGAAGGCCCACCTCGCGCTGGAACATCAGCGTCAGCGATTCCCAATAGGGCGGCCAAACGGGCGGCAAAAGCCAGTTGATGAGCAGTTGCGTGCCGACATTATAGGGCAGGTTGGCAATGATCTTGACGGGGCCGCCCGTCTTTTCCGCCAGCGCGGCAAAATCCACCTTCAGCGCGTCGCCCTCGATCACCTCAAGACGGCCCGGGTAATGGGCTTCGATTTCGGCCAAGGCGGGCAGGCAGCGGCTGTCGCGTTCAATCGCAATCAGCTTTTTGGCACCCAGCGAGAGAATGGCGCGCGTCAGGCCGCCGGGGCCGGGGCCAACTTCAATCACCGTCGCACCTTCCAGCGATCCTGCCGTGCGGGCAATCTTCTGGGTCAGGTTCAGGTCGAGCAGAAAGTTCTGTCCGAGCGCCTTGCGAGCATCAAGACCGTGCGCGGCAATCACTTCGCGCAGCGGCGGCAGGCCATCAAATGCACGCATCAGGAACGGGCTTTCTGGCGCGCGGCAAGGTCTGCGGCAAGCTTCAGGGCGCAGACGAGGCTGGTTTCGCGCGCGACACCCTGACCGGCAAGGCCAAAGGCCGTGCCATGGTCTGGTGACGTGCGGATGAAGGGCAGGCCAAGCGTCACATTGACCGACTCGTCAAAGCCGAGTGCCTTGGCGGGGATCAGCGCCTGATCATGATACATGCACACCGCCAGATCGTAACGCATGCGCGCATCATCATGGAACATGGTGTCCGCGGGCAGGGGGCCGAAGGCATCGATGCCATCGGCGCGCAGACGGCTGATGGCGGGATGGATGATGTCGCGATCCTCGGTGCCGATCGCACCGCTTTCCCCCGCATGCGGGTTAAGACCAGCCACCGCAAGGCGCGGATAATCAATCCCGAAACGATGCTTCAGGTCATCGGCGGCCACACGGCAGGTCTCATAAACGAGGTCTTCCGTCAGCGCCGAGGGCACATCCTTGAGCGGAATATGAATGGTGACCGGCACAGCGCGCAGTTTCGGCCCGGCCAGCATCATCACCGGAAGAAAGGTCTTGCCGGTGGACTTGCTGGCGAGGTCCGCCAGAAACTCCGTATGGCCCGGAAACTTGAAGCCGCCATCATAAAGAATGGCCTTGGAAATGGGGTTTGTGACAACGCCACCCACGCGTCCCGAAAAGGCCAGTTCAACCGCTTTTTCAATCGCGGTCATCGTGCCGCGCGCCGTTGCTACATGCGGCTTGCCGGCAGCCACCACGGTTCCTGCGGGGACCGGCAGAACGGGAAGGGCACGATTGAAAACGGTGCTTGCCGTTTCCGGTGTCGCTTCCTCAACCGGCACATTCAAGCCCAGCATGTGCGCACGTACGCGCAAGACCTCAGGATCACCAACGAAGATAAAAGGGCAAAGGCCGAATTCCGCACGGCGCAACCATGCCGCAAGCGAAATATCAGGGCCGACCCCGGCGGGATCACCCTGCGTCAAAGCGAGCAGTTGAGAGGGACCGGCACTTTCGGACATCGGCTTTCCTTCAATCTTTCCGAGACGGATGCGAGAAAGCCCGCATCCGGAAAATCTTCAAGACAGAACGATAAAGCGCATCCGTGATTCGAAGAAGAGCGGAATGAATTAGTGATAAGTGATCTGCGTCTTGGCGCGAAGTTCATCAAGGAACTTCTTTTCGTTCGGATTGACTTCCTGCTTCTTGCCGGCGTTTTCAAGATCCTGTGCGCGGAACACCACTTCGGCGGCCAGATCGTCATTCACCTGACGCTGGCTGCAGATGGCGAGGAACTCGGCGCCCTTTTCCGTCACGCGGACGCCCGTCGTGCCGTTCTTGGCGGCCTGCACCAGCGGCTTCCAGTCCTCAGGGATTTCCTGAACCATCATACGACCGAGCGTGCGCACGGACACGTCCTTGTAGCCCTTCGCGAAGATCTTGGACTGTTCGCAGCCCGGGAACTTGGCGCGCGATGCCTCGGCTTCGGCCTTGCGCTTGCCCGCCATGCCCTGCTTTGCTGCCGGAACGACGAAAATCACCTGCTGCAGCAGATATTCGGTGGTGACCGGCTTTTCCTTGTTTTCCACCATGCGCTTGACGATGTCTTCGTTGGAAAGACGACCGGCGGTGCCATACTTGGCATTGACGAGCTTCGGCCAGCTCATCTGAACGGCGATGAAGGCCTTGAAATGATCCGCACCGACGCCGGCCTGGTTGAGGATCTGCGTCATCTGTTCCGGCTTGAGCTTGTTGTTCGCGGCAAAGCGGGCGAACGCCTTGTCGACATCGGCCGTGCTGACCGACGCGCCGACGCGAGCGATCTCCTGACGCTTCAGCGTCTCGTCAATCATCTGCTCCCGGGCCATCTTGCGAAGGTCGCCCTTCTGGTGCTGCAGCTTGAGGAAGGCGATGCGACGCGCCACGTCATTGTTGGTGATTGCGGTTCGACCGACAATCGCCTCAACGGAGGACGATGCGGCAGATGCAGACGCAACAAAACCCGGCACAACGATGCTGAGGGACGATGCAAGCAGGCACGCAGTCAGGGTGCTCTTGGCCATGCTCCGAACGGACATCGGTCTTTCCTTTCCCGCGGGAACGCCCCGCTACGCTGGTTTGAACACGCTACAATGGACGGACAGCGCTGGCGACATCGCAAGTTCGGTCTGGCTCAAGCATCGCCCGTCAGAAGGTGGCTATTTCTATAACAGCCATATCCGGATGTAAAATCCTTGCGGCAAAACCAAGGCGCAATGGCATGTTGAACCGGCAATCACGCAAGTTTCAGCGGGCCGAAAGTCTTCGGCCCGTCTGCGATCACTCTGAGAACACGCTGAACGTATCCGAGCCGACATCAATGTCGCCGAGCGTACGGAAGCTGAGCTTCGCGCCGATAGACCAGTCGTTGGCCTTCTGGTTGCTGACGTCACGCGTGTCCGTGTAGGCCATCGAGAAGATCATGCACTCGTCGGCGTAGCTGAAGCCAAGACCGCGACGCGTCAGCACGCTGGCATTCAAATCCCAGGCCGTTGCGCCAAACACCGACCAGTAATCGTTGATGCGCAGAGCCACGTTGTTCTGGATAATGTCGTTGTCCTTGGGGTCGCCATAGGTCGCCTGACCATCGATACGCGTATAGGTCATGCTCGTCTGCAGACGGCGCGACGTATAGGAAACCGACGTGTCGGCGCGGTTGACGGCCAAATTATCCTTGTCGATGCGGAAGCTGCCGCTGAGCGAAATGCCGTTCGGCATGTCGACGCCCGCCATGGCCACGTAATCCGAGACGCTTTCCTCAAGACCGGACTCGGCCCCCGCATTGACGAGGTCCGGGGTCGCAAACGAGTTGAGACCCGCGATCTGGTAGGACTGACCGGCAATCGCCTTCAGCGTGAAGCCGTTGTCGAGCGAGCCGGTGTAGCGGAAGCCGAGATTGGCGCGCGTGCCACCTTCCATGCGGTCGTAACCGGAGAACTTGTCACGATCAAACAGGTTCGTGGCATCGAAAACGAAGCTCTGGGCGTCCTCGTTCGGCAGACCACCGGCATATTGTTCGTTCGGACGAACATAAATCTGGGCAATCGGCTCAAACACATGGCTGCCATAGCTCGACGAGATCAGCAGCGGATAGCGTGCCTCAAGCCCAGCCGTGACCATGCCACGCGCCGCGAAATCATCATTCGTGAACGAACCGGCATAGGTGGCACCGGGGCCGGTGACATCAAGGCCCGTCAGATCGCCGCGCGCTGCCAGAATAGGCGTCAGCAGCAGACCCTGCGGCGTCGTGTAGGTGCGCTCCCATTCAAGCTCGGTCGTCAGGCGCGTGCTGTTTCCTGCAAGGCCGCGGAAACGATCCTTGCCAAGAACGGTCGCCACGTCGGAATGAGCCCGCGTCAGCGCCGTGAAATTCACATCGGCGGACAGTTCGCCGCCCATGACAGCGTCCGGGGCGACATAATGATAGTCGATCACCGGAGCGACGATGGCCTGCTGCGTTTCGGCGGCATTGTTCGGGTCCGCATCCTGAACATCGAAATAATAGCCGCGCGCATCGAAATAATTGCGCTTGCCGAGGCCGGTCAGATAGGCCGAATTGGTGTGAACCGTGTCGCTCAAGCCTTCGATGTCATAGGTACGCGCGAAGTTGTTGTCGCTCTGCACCATTGCGTCCCAGCCAAAGGCCCAACGCGGATTGATATCGAAGCGGCCCTTCGAGGCCACGAGGCCACGAAAATCCTGCTGCGCGTCACTCGTATTGGCGGTGAACTGTTCCGGCGACATCTGGTCAATGCCAGCAACGCGGAAGGTGTGCTCGCCGTTTTCGAAACGATTGCGCACTTCACCTTCCACCAGCACGCCCTGCGTGGTGTAGCCCGTGACGCTGACCGTCGCATCGGCATGGTTCGAAAACGCCCAGTAGTAGGGAATGGTCGTTCCAAAGCCGAGGTTCTGCGTCATGCTCATGCGCGGGAACAGGAAGCCTGACTTGCGCTTCAGCGTCTGGTCGGGAACCTCGATCGCGGGCACGAAGGCCACCGGCACGCCGAATATTTCCAGGCGGGCCTTTTCAAGACGGATCGTATGCGTCTTGCCGTTCTGGATGACGCGCTGCGCCTTGACCTGCCAAAGCGGTGCGCGATCCGGCTTTTCGGCGCAGGGAAGGCAGGCGGTATAGACGCCGTTATTCAGAATCATCGTGTCGCCATCGACACGCTCGCCGCTCTCTGCAGCCAGACGCGTATTGTCGGTCGTCTCGACGCGCAGGGCGTTGAGGAAGCCGTTGGCGAAATTATCGGTTACGTCGAGATTGTCGGCATAGATACGATTGCCGTCCGGCTCGATCATTTCGATATGACCATTGGCCATAACGCGGCCGGTATTCTGGTCGTAATCGACGCGCTGGGCCACCATGCGGTAGCCATTGTAATGAATCTGCACCGCACCCGTGGCGGTCACAATCTTCTTGTCGCGATTGTAGACCAGCTCATTCGAGGACAGGAGAAGCTTGGAATCGTCCTGGGCATCCTGGGCGCGCGCGGAATCGATCCCTGTAAACAGGGCCATTACCACCGCAACGCCACTCAACAGCTGCGCCATACGCGATCTGATACACTTGCGGTCAGTTGCCGCCACTAGCCATCCTCCTGATGAAGCAGAATTGTCGCGCCGAGCGCCATCGCCACGATCACGGGAATCCAGACCGCAACGAGAGGGGGCACGACTCCACTACTCCCGAATGCTTTCACAAGCACCGAGACGACATAAAGCACGAAGCCGGAAAGGATTCCACCCAGAATCACGGAACGCGACTGGTTCATCCGACTGAATCTGAGGGACACTGTTGCCGCAATCATCGTCATGGCGACGAGAAGGAACGGCAAGGATGCGAGCGAGTGGAACTGGGTTTCCAGCGAACGGGTGGGAAGTCCGTAGCTTCGAGCAACCTCAATTTTCCTCGAAATATCATAAAATGCAACGCTTTCAGGCTGAGTCAGACGCTCTTCGAGATATTCCTGCTTGAGGTTTGTCCGAACCTGAACATCGGCATGATGCTGCGGAATTTCACCCGGGCGGGTCTCCGTAACATCGTTAAGAAGCCAGTAACCATTTTGCAACTTAGCTGTGGCTGCGTCCTGCCGAAGCAGGATGTTGCCCGCGCTGTCGAAGTGGAAAAGTGCCACGTCGACAAGCTGCGCCCCGTTCTCAAGCGCCGTCTTCGCGCCGATCACCACGTCGTTGCCGTCAACCGACTGGCGAATCCACGGCAGGAAGGTCGCCTGGCTGGAGTCGGTCTTGCGCCATGCGTCCTGCAGCCGCTGCGCTTCGCGCTGGCCATAGGAGGAGAGCGGGTTGATGACGAGAACGGCAATCAGGCCGATCAGGAAGGCGCCGCTGACAAACGGGGCCATAAACTGCCAGACGGAAATGCCGGCCGCCCGCGTCACCACCAGCTCGTATTTGCGGTTCAGCGAAATCAGCGCCGTCATGCCGCCAAACAGCGCAATGAACGGTATGGTCTGCAGAAGAATTTGCGGCAGGCGCAGAAGCGTCAGCAGCAGGGCACCGGCGACGGAGTAGCCGGTGAGGTCCGAGAAGCGCCGCGCCGTTTCGCTGAAGTCGGCCAGGAAAATAATGCTCCCCACCCCAAAGAAGAACCAGAAGGTGGTGATGGCATAGCGGCGGAAGAAATAACGCCCGAGAATCGAGAACATCATGCCGCACCGCCATTCGTGCCGCGCCGGAAGGGCAGGCGCTGTTCGATGGCGCGACGAAGGGCCGAAAGCCGATCATGAACGATGGCGGGCATGCGCGGCGTCTTGCCGGTGGCGAGCACGAAGGCAGCTCCGCCGCCCGCCGTCAGCGGAATGAGATAGACGAAGGGCACGGCAGCGATGCTCGTTTCCGTCGAATTGGCCGCGTAGAAGGAGAGCCAGCGCAGGAAGAAGGCGATGATCAACGACAGGACGAGCGGGTTGAGCCGCGCCTCGCGATGTGACCGCGCACTTCCGGCAATGGCGAAGGCAATCAGGCCATAAACGAACGGGAAGAGCCACTCCGACAGGCGCTTGTGCAACTCCGAACGATAGGCACCGGGCGTCGCGATGTAATCGGGATCGGCCGGGTCGGGGCTCAGAAGATAGCTGAGCGGGCGCTGGCTGGGGCGAAGCCGCGTTTCGCCATTGCTGGTCTTGGTCATTTCCGACAGGTCAAGACCGTAGGTGTCGAAGCGAATGACGGAAATCTTGCCGTCCGGCGTCTTGCGGTGCACTTCGCCGTTTTTCATGGTGAGCGACGTGCCGTTCGGATCGACCGCCCCTTCACGCGCATAATAGACGAGATCGAAAGCCGGATTGCGCTGGTCCACCACAAAGAGGCCCAACAGCACACGGCCCGAGTGGCGCTCGGCAATCTGCACATAAAGCCCGTCCTGAATGGAGCGGAAGGACTTCTCCTCGATCACCGACGACAGAAGGTCGGCATAGGCGGCGGCAATCATCTGCCGCGCCGCCAGTCGGACCTGCGGTTCGACAAAGTTCGAGACCGAAAAGGAAAAGATGCTGAGGAAGGCGGCAAACATCAAAACCGGCTTCATCAGTGTCGAACGCGGCGCACCGGCTGCATCGAGTACAGCCAGTTCCGAATCATTGTTCATCGCCGTCAGCGTCTGGGCGATGCCGATCACCACGGCAAAGGGCAGAACGATGGGAATGATGGTCGGCAGGATGAGCGTCGCCAGCTTCATGAACGAGCCGATCGACTGGCCGGAATCGGTGACGAGATTGATGCGACCGAGCACCTGTATCGTCCAGATGATCGCCAGCACCGGCAGCAAGGCTGCCAGTGTCATTTGGACGATCCTGCGGAGGATATAAGCCTCGATGAGCTTCATCCGGTCTCCCGTTAACAGAACATTAATTTGCGCGACTCTCTACGCGGTTCGCGACGCTTTGGCGACCCCCGTTTGCGAGGGTCACGAACGGTCGCTGTCATTTTTCAGTGAGCCGTGGTTTTCCGATGACGCTTTCATGACCGATGCCAAGCCTTGAAAAATACGGGCGAAGCGCCGACAAGAAGGATCTCAATGCTGCGGGATTCTCTAATAAGCCCGCTCCATCATCCAATGCCCTTGAAAACCGGGAGTAAGCCATGGCCGTGTCCTTTGAAATTTCCTTCGCCACGGAGGCCACGCCGCAGGGGGGAACGGCGGTACTGCTGAAGCATTCCGGTGATCATCTGGCCGCCGGTGCGGCCATTGCCGATCCCGCAAACGTGATTGCCAAGGCCGCTTCGGTCGCCGCTTTCAAGGCAAAAGCCTCGTCGGTTCTCGATGTGCTGGCACCGGCAGGGTCTCCCGCTGACCGACTGGTGGTGATCGGTCTGGGCGCCTCTGACAAACTGAGCACGGAGACTTTCCTCAATGCCGGCGGCGCAACCGTACCCGCCATCAAGGGGGCGTCGTCCGTCACGATCTATCTTGATGCGCCGGGTTCTGAGGTGAGCGGTGCCGCCGCGGCGGACTTCGCTCTGGGCATGCTGCTTCGCGCCTACACGTTTGAAAGCTTCAAGACCGGCGCGGGCAAGAAGGTGAAGAACGCCGCCCGCGAAGAGGGCGAGGAGGCGAAGGAGCCGGAAACCATTCCCGTCACCATCGTGACGGCGAATGCCGAATCCGCACGCGCAGCCTTTGCCGAGCGCCGCGCCATTGCCGATGGCGTTCTGCTGGCCCGTGAGCTGGTCAATCTGCCGCCCAACGTGCTGGGCCCCGTGGAGTTCGCCGCCAAGGCTAAGGCGCTCGAAGCTCTCGGTGCCGAAGTCGAAATCCTCGAGCCGGAAGCGCTGGCCGAACTGGGCATGCGTGCGCTTCTCGGCGTGGCGCAGGGCTCCGAGCGCCCGGCCCGTGTGGCCGTCATGCGCTGGAACGGCGGCGATAAGGATGCCGCGCCGCTTGCCTTCATCGGCAAGGGCGTTGTCTTCGATACGGGCGGTATTTCGCTGAAGCCCGGCCTCAACATGGAAGATATGAAGGGTGATATGGGTGGCGCTGCCGCCGTCACCGGCCTGATGCACGTTTTGGCCGCCCGCAAGGCGAAGGTGAACGCCGTTGGCGTCATCGGTCTTGTCGAAAATATGCCGGACGGCAAGGCACAGCGCCCCGGCGATATCGTCACCTCCATGTCGGGCCAGACCATTGAGATCGTCAACACCGATGCCGAGGGCCGCCTCGTGCTCTGCGATATTCTCTGGTACGCCAAGGAGCGCTTCCAGCCGAAACTGATGATCGATCTGGCAACGTTGACCGGCGCGATTGGTGTCGCTCTGGGTCGCCACCATGCCGGTCTTTTCTCCAATGACGATGCGCTCTCGACCGCGCTGACGGCGGCGGGCCTGACGACCGGCGAAAAGCTGTGGCGTCTGCCGCTCGGTCCCGAATATGACCGGATCATCGACAGCCGTTTTGCCGATATGAAGAATAGCGGCGGCCGTGCAGCCGGTTCGATTACGGCGGCGCAGTTCCTGCAGCGTTTTGTGGGTGAAACGCCCTGGGCGCATCTCGACATTGCCTCGACGGCCATGGATTCGCTGAAGACCGATATCAGCCAGACCTGGGCCTCGGGCTTTGGCGTGCGTCTTCTCGATGAATTCGTGCGCGCCAGCCACGAAGCATGACGGAGCAAATGTGACCGAAGTCCTGTTCTACCACCTCACCGAATCCAAGCTGGATGATGCGCTGCCCATGCTCGTGGAAAAGAGCATGGAGCGCGGCTGGCGCGTGGCGGTGGAGTTTACCGACCCCGAGCGGCGCGACGAGTTCGACGTGCATCTGTGGACATACCGTGACGACAGTTTTCTGCCGCACGGAACGGATGATGGCGAGGAACCCGAGCGCCAGCCGGTTCTGTTGACGGTACTGAAAGACAATATCAACGCCGCCAATATCCGCTTCTTCGTCAATGGTGCGAAGCCGGAGGCGCTGGAAGGCTATGAACGCGCGATTTTGATGTTCGACGGCCATGACGCGGCGGAACTGGACGCCGCGCGCAGCGAATGGAAACGCCTGAAAGCCGAAGGCCATGCGCTGACCTATTGGCAGCAGACCCCCGAACGCCGCTGGGTCAAGAAGGCTTAACTCGCGCTCGCCACTTCAAAGAGCTTGCTCTTCGATTTCGGCTTGAGGCTCACGACCTTGTAACCCTCGGCTTTCAACTGGGAAAGCAGGGCAGGCAACATGCTGGCCGTGCGGGCATGAATGTCGTGCATCAGAATGATACCGCCGCCATGCTTGCGAACGGCCGCCAGCGTGCGCGTGGCGATCTGTGCCGGGGAAGAGGTGAAATAATCCTTCGAATCCACGTCTACATCGACAATCGCCGTGCCCGTGGAAACAATACCACTGCGCAGACGGCGCGTGTCGGAAAGGTAGGGGAAACGAAAAACGGCAGGGTCTTCACCAATGGCCTTGGCAACCGCTTTTTCACCGCGCTGAATATCAGCCATCGCCGCATCATAGCCAATGGCAGCAAGGTTCTTGTGGTCGAAGGTGTGGCTGCCCACCGTGTGACCGCGCTTGGCCACATCCCGGGCGATTGACGGATAGGCGGACGCCATCTGTCCGACCATCAGGAAGGTCGCTTTGACGCCAAAATCGTCGAGCGTTGCCAGAATGCGCGGCGTCTTGCCGGGCATCGGGCCATCGTCAAAGGTTAGCGCCACTTCCTTGTGGCCAAGATGGATCGCTTCGCCGGGTGTGAAGGAAACCGTGCGTCCCGCTAGCGCCATCGGGTTTCGCGTGCGCATCCACGCGACGGGGGAAAGCGGCACCGGATCGTCCGCATCCTTGGCGGCCTTGACGCTTGGCGTCGGCAGGTAGGAGGTCTTCAGCGAGCCGTCGCCCTCAATCTCGCGTTTTCCGGCGCAACCGGCCAAAAGAAGGGTGCTCGCGAGTGCTGCGGCGAGAAGTTTTAGGCTCATGATCGTGAAAACCGGCGGGACGTTTCGTTGCCGCCGAATTTCTCCGATTATGGTTAATGCTTGGTTTCTTGCGCTGCAAAAACGTTAAAACACAGGCAAATGCGTTGTGCTTTAACCGGCCATCGCCTCGTCATATTCGGCGGAAAGCTCAAGCCATTGTTCTTCCGCGTCGGCCAGTTTCGCAGCGGCGTCCGAGCGGGCCTTGGCCTTTTCGGCGGCCTTGGCCGGGCTTTTCTCGTACAGCCTGGGGTCGGCGAGTTCCGTGTCGAGCGCTTGAATCAAAGTCTCGAGCTTCTTGGTCAAGGCTTCGATTTCATTGATCTTCTTGCGAAGTGGCGCAAGGCTGGCGCGCTTGTCGGCTGCGGCCTTGCGCTGCTCTGCCTTGTTGACGCTATCCTCTCCGGCGGACTTGGATGCCTGATCCTTGCCCTTGCCGCTTTGCACGATGAGCGCGCGGTAGTCTTCAAGATCGCCGTCGAAATTGGTGACCGTTCCGTCATTCACCAGCCACAGCCGGTCCACAGTTGCCTCGATCAGATGGCGGTCGTGCGAAATCAGGATGACAGCGCCGGAATAGTCGTTGAGCGCGGCAATCAGCGCCTTGCGGCTGTCGATGTCGAGATGGTTGGTCGGTTCGTCGAGGATCAAAAGGTTCGGGCTGTCGAAGGCGGCAAGGCCCATCAGCAGGCGCGCCTTTTCACCGCCGGAAAGGTCCTTGGCGGGCGTATCCATCTTTTCCGTGGCGAGCCCCATCTGGGCCACGCGGGCGCGCACTCTGGCTTCGGGCTGTTCCGGCATCAGGCGGCGCACATGCTCGACAGCCGATTGGGTCGGCACCAGATCATCCAGTTGATGCTGCGCGAAGAAGCCGATCTTGAGGCCCGGCGCGGATTTCACAAGGCCGCTTTCCGCCTGAAGTCGCCCGGAGATGAATTTGGCAAAAGTCGACTTGCCGTTGCCGTTTGAGCCGAGAAGGGCGATGCGGTCATCGGTATCGATGCGCAGGTTGAGCTTCTTCAGGATCGGGTTTCCGGGTGCATAGCCAACCGCCGCCCCCTCAATGGCGATGATGGGGGAGGCAGGCTTCTTCTCCGGCTCGGGAAAAGTGATCGGCGCGACATTGTCCTCGATCACGGCGGCAACCGTGCCCATGCGCTCCAGCGCCTTGATGCGGCTTTGTGCCTGCCGGGCCTTGGTGGCCTTGGCGCGGAAGCGATCGATGAAGCTTTGCAGGTGCTTGCGCGCCGCGTCGTTCTTCGCCTTGGCCTTCATCTGAAGCTCGTCGGCTTCGGCCTTCTGGCGCTCGAACTGGTCGTAGGGGCCGCGATAATAGGTGAGCTTCTTTTGGTCGAGGTGAACGATGGAGTTCACCGCCTCGTTCAGAAGATCGCGGTCGTGGCTGATGATGATGACCGTGTGCGGATAGCGCTTCACGTAATCCTCAAGCCAGAGCGTGCCTTCAAGGTCGAGATAATTGGTCGGCTCGTCGAGGAGCAGCAGGTCCGGCTCGGAGAATAGGACGGAAGCCAGCGCCACGCGCATGCGCCAGCCGCCGGAAAACGACTTGGCCGGGCGCTTCTGCGCCTCATGGTCAAAGCCGAGACCGGAGAGAATGGCCGCCGCCCGCGCTTCCGCCGAATGCGCGCCAATATCGGCAAGCCGCGTCTGGATTTCCGCGATCCGGTGCGGATCGGTGGCTGTTTCCGCCTCCTTCATCAGGCTGGCGCGCTCCTTGTCGGCGGCCAGAACGATCTCGATCAGGGCATCATCGGTGCCGGGCGCTTCCTGCGCCACCTGACCGATGCGTGCATTCTTCGGGATCGAGATGATACCCGCCTCCGGGGAAAGCTCGCCGGTGATCGCCTTGAACAGCGTGGATTTGCCCGCGCCATTGCGGCCCACAAGGCCAGCCTTCGCCCCCGCCGGAAGCGAGATGCTGGCGTTTTCGATGAGAAGGCGTCCGGCAATGCGGACGGTGAGGCCGGAAATCGTAATCATGCCCGCCTTTTGGCCGAGATTGCGGGCTTCGGCAAGAGGAACCTGCAAGCCTGAGCTTGAGAAGACAAGCCCCGCACCATGCGCGATGCGTTATCAAAGGGCAGGGAGAAAGCGGGATTCGCCCGCTGCCGTGAAGGGAAACCAACGAGACCGATGAACCGCCTGCTTTCGCATGTCATGACCCTGATCCGCGTGATCGTCTCGCAAGGAGTGGTGCTGGGCGGCATCGTGCTTTACGCCCGCATGGGCGGAACGCTGCCCTTTGGCCTGCCGGTTCTGCTGCTCATTCAGGGGCTTCTGGCTGCACTTCTCGGGCGCCTTCTCGGGCTCTGGCTGTTCTGGGTGCCGCTGCAGATCCTGCTGCCCTTCGCGCTCGCTTATGGTCAGGTCGTGCCCGCCTGGGTCTATGCGGCGGGCTTTGCCGCTTCGGTTCTGGTTTTCTGGAATGGCACGGCCGAGCAGGTGCCGTTCTACATGACCAACCGCCGCACTTTCGCGGCCATCGCCGGTCTGGTGACGGAGGCGAAGGCGAAATCGGTGGTCGATCTTGGCAGCGGCATGGGCGGCGTCGTCACCTATCTGGCGTCACGCGATCCCGCGATCCGCGTCGATGGCGTGGAAACCGCGCCGCTTCTGATCATGCTGTCGAAAGCCCGGCTTCTCCTCAGCCGCCTTGCCAATGCCCGCATTCTCTATCGAAGCCTGTGGGAGACAGACCTTTCCCAATACGATCTGGTCTACTGCTTCCTGTCGCCGGTGCCGATGGCAAGGCTTTACGAAAAGGCGAAGCGGGAAATGCGGCCCGGCACCTTGCTGGTTTCCAACAGCTTCGAGGTGCCGGATGTGACGCCGGAGAAGGTGATCACCGTTGATGATGCCCGCCAGACGCAGCTGATTGTCTACACGCTTTAAAGCGCCAGCCAGCGCTCGCCGGCACTTCGCTGGAAGTAGATGAGATCGAGAACCAGCGACGGTCCACCCACCGATGTGATGATGCCATGCACCTGACCGCGATGATGGGTCTGGTGGTTGAAGACATGGGCGAGAATGGTGGCAAGCGGCTGCGTGAAATGCGATGTTCCCGCCACATTGGAATAAGTGACAGCGCGCGCCAGATCGGTCTCCGAAAGGTCTTCCAGAAAGTCGATCATCCGTTCGTCTTCCGCCACGCGGGCCGCCGTCAACCCGGCAAGATCATCATGAAGGATGACATCAAGCGAGGCGGGCGCTTCGCCCGTCCCGGACAAGCGCTTCATCCAGATGCGGTCCGCCACCAGAATATGGTTCAGCGTACGGTGCGCCGATCCGAAAAAGGCACCTTTGTCGGCCCGGTAATCTGCATCGGGAAGGGCGGCGCAAGCCTCGTAGACCCGTGCATTGGCCCAGCGATTGTAATCGGCAAACATGCGGAAATGACGAAGCATCGGTTCCTCCCTGATGACTGGTTATTCTATCACGCGAAAGCGTCAACGCGGCTGATGGCGTTCATGAAATTTGCTGATTTGATTTCTCGCCGCAGGCCCGCTTCAATGTGGCCCAACTGAAGGAGAGATGAATGGCGCGCATTCTTTACACGCTTTGCGGAACCGATGTGACGAGACCCTTTTCGCCGCATTGCTGGAAGGCGGTCATGGCACTGGCCCATAAGGGGCTGGAATTCGAAGAGCGCCCCATGCCCTTCACAGCTATCCCGGAACTGGAGGAGGGGTTCTCGAAGATCGTTCCGATTCTCTGCGACGGGGAAGAGCGCGTGGCCGACAGCTTCGCCATCGCCCGTTATCTCGAAGAGGACTATCCGGATCGTCCCTCGCTGTTCATGGGGCCGGGCGGTGAGGCCATGGCGCGTTTCGTCGAAGGCTGGTCGCAGACCCAGATCCACCCGGCGGTGACGGCGATTGCCATTTTGAAAATCCACGACATGCTGGATGAAAAGGATCAGGCCTATTTCCGCAAGACGCGCGAAGCAGCGCTCGGGCGCACGCTGGAGGAAGCGGCTGCCGGTGCAGATGAGGCCCGCGCCGCCTTTCCGGCACGCCTGCAACCGATCCGCCACATGCTGCGCGCGCAACCCTTCCTCGGCGGTGACGCGCCGCTTTTTGCCGATTACATCGTCTTTGGCGCGCTGCAATGGCTCCGGATCGTCGCTGGCCCGGTGCCTTTCCTGCCGGACGACCCGGTTTCTGACTGGTTCGAACGCCTGCTCGATGCCAATGATGCCATCGGTCGCAGTGTGACAGCGGCGTGAAAATCGCGTGAACCCCTTGTTTTTCAGGGTGAGGGCGGGTAATTAGCCCGCGATTCCCAATCTGAAGGACTGGATAACATGGCGATTGAACGCACTTTTTCGATGATCAAGCCGGACGCTACCAAGCGCAACCTGACCGGCGCCATCACCAAGGTTTTTGAAGACAACGGCCTGCGCGTCGTGGCTTCCAAGCGCGTCTGGATGAGCGTTCGCGAAGCTGAAGGCTTCTACGCCGTTCACAAGGAACGCCCCTTCTTCGGCGAACTCGTTGAATCCATGACGGCTGGCCCGACCATCGTTCAGGTTCTCGAAGGCGAAAACGCCATCCTGAAGAACCGCGAAATCATGGGCGCCACCAACCCGGCTCAGGCCGCTGAAGGCACCATCCGCAAGCAGTTCGCCCTCTCCATCGGCGAAAACTCGGTTCACGGCTCTGACGCCCCGGAAACCGCCGCTCAGGAAATCGCCTACTGGTTCTCCGCCACCGAAATCGTTGGCTGAATCATTCTCTGAGGCGCATGCCTCAGGTGATTGAAAAGTTTCGAAGAAGCCCGGCTCCGTGCCGGGCTTTTTTGTGCCGGGGACGGCGGTCTATTCGCTTGGGGTACTTTCAGGCTGCGGCTTGTTGACGACCGTCGTTTCCTTCGTGGCGCCAGCCAGATCGATCGGACGGATGCGATAGACTTCCTGCAAGAAAAGATAGAGAAAGCCGAGCGACAGGCACATGACGGTGATGCCGATCAGCGCCGAGTTGAATTGAACCTTCTTCGGCTCTAACGTCGCGCTGAACACGGCGCCGCCTTGCAGCGCGCCCTGACCATCTTTGCCATCAGATGAATCAGCCTTGGGCACGGCTTGCGGGACGATTTTCCGGGTGGAATGCATTTCATATCCGGCAAAAAGCACACCCGAGAGACAGATAACCACCACCACAAAAAGCAACCAGTTGGAGGCCGTCGTTTGCCAGCGGAATATTTCAACCTGTTGTTGGCGAAGGTCGTTCGCGCTTTGATTGACGGAGGCGGTCGCCTCGTAAAAAGAGCGAATGGCATGGGTGCGTGCCGCTGCAATCTCGGCACTCTGGGCTTCTGAAAGCCCGCTCGGTACATTGGCCAATTGCCCCGCGAGATCGTTCAAAGCCCTGTCCCGTTCCGCAAGCTGGGCCTTGAGCGTTTGAACCTCATCCGCAGATTGCCCATAGGCAAGGCCGTCGATGCTCACGCCCAGACACAGAACAAGCAGGAAGAAGCGAAACGATTTCATTCAATCCTCCTTACAGCGGCATGACGAATAGGCTTCAGGCATTTGGACGGAATAGCACCAGAGTGGGACCGAGCATAAAAAGACAGGCTTTGTTCGCGATTTAACGATCCCAATCGGGACGTTCACACCAAAAGGGTGGACTGGTGGAGAGATTTGCGTGGGTAAGCCCAACTCCTGGCTACCTTGATCCATGCCTATGCCGGGCATTTGCGGAATGCCAAGAGACCGCTCGATCTGGACACGGACGGTGCTTTCGGGACCGGAAATCGCCGAGGGCAACCCCTGGAACCCAGGTTTGGGCAAAGGCAAGGGCGCTATCGTTTCTTGAGGTAATGTCGGACCCACGCCAGAAAGGTCTGCACCTTGGCCGAGGGCCTGCGTGGCAGCCAGCGTGAAGATAAGGATAAGGGCGTTGGTCTTGATCTTTATCATAAGATCAATACATCAATAAATTGCGTAATTGTAAACAGTAATTTTAGATTGCAGGAAGGCCCCATGCGAACGGACTATTCCGTAACGCTATCCCATCGGGCACGGGCCGTATCATCGCTCGTTTTGGCCGCGACCCAGCCGCCGTCTCCCGATTTCGGATGCTCCTTCTTCCAGAAGGGCGCGTCGGTTTTCAGGTAATCCATGACAAAATCCGCCGCCTCGAAGGCCGCTTTGCGATGGCTGGCGGCGGCAATCACCAGGACGATGTTCTCGCCTGCGGTGATCTTGCCAAACCGATGGATGATGGTGAGACCCGCAAGGCCAAAGCGCGCCGTGGCGGCCTCTGCGGTGCGCGCCAGCGCCTTTTCCGCCATGCCGGGATAGTGTTCCAGTTCCAGCGCGGAAAGCCGTCCGCCTTCGTCGCGGCAAAGCCCGCTGAAGGAGACAATCGCGCCCGCGCCGGTGGTGACTGTCCGCAGCGCCTCATATTCGGCACTGACATCGAAATCTTCGGCCTGAACGCGGGTGGTGACGCTCATTTGATCCTCACCCACCCGTCATCGGGGGAAAAAAGGCGACCTCGCGAGCACCGGCAATCGGTTCGTCGTGCTCCACCAGTTCCTCGTTGATCGCGGCACGGATCACCTGCGGAACCTCAAAAGCTGCCGCATAGCCCTCATCAAGCGCAGTAAGGTGGGCGATGAGATCGCCGACCGTCTTGATATGATCCGGAACGTTGATCTCTTCCTCGGCCTTGCCGATGCGTTCGCGTACCCAGGCGAAATAGACGAGGCGAAGCCGCATCACTCTTCCACGATGTGCTTGAGGCCGGCGCGGAAATAATCATAGCCGGTATACATGGTCAGCGCGGCGGCGATCCACAGAAGCACGATGCCGAGATAGGTGATGATCGGCAGAACCGGATCAAGCGAGCCACCCGTTGCCGAGGCGTCGCTGAACAGGCCGTCGATGTAGACATCACCCGCCGGGCCGGCCAGAAGAAAGGCAATCGCCACCATCTGGATGGTCGTTTTCCACTTGGCGATGCGCGTCACCGGCACGGAAACAGTCAGCGCGGCGAGATATTCGCGCAGGCCCGAAACGAGGATTTCACGGCACAGAATGATGATGGCGGCCCAGATCGTCCAGCCCGCAATCGTTCCATCCGCGGCCATCAGGAGCAGCACGGAAGCGACGAGCAGCTTGTCGGCGATCGGGTCCAGCATCCGCCCGATATTCGAAGTCTGGTTCCAGATACGGGCCAGATAGCCATCGAAGAAATCCGTGATCGAGGCGACGACGAAGATCCACAGGGCCGTCCAGCGGGCCAGATCGGAGCTGGCAAGCTTGCCTTCCATGAAAAAGCACAAAACGATCAGTGGAACGGCGAGAATGCGTCCATAGGTGAGCAGGTTGGGAATGCTGTATGCGCGCGAGGCCATGGGACGCCCTGTATGAATGACTGTGCAGAGGATGCTCTGATTGGGGAGCAGCGGTCAACGATTCTCTTATGGAGCAAATAAGGTGCGAATGCGGATTTTCAATTTCTTTCCGCACCGTTTTCATTGAAGTGGTTGTAGATTTGTCGTGCAACCGCTTCCGAAATGCCATCGACAGCCATCAGATCGGCCAGCGCCGCCCGCGAAACTGCCTTGGCGGTTCCGAAATGCTGCAGCAGGGCGCGCTTGCGGGTGGGGCCGATGCCGGCAATCTCGTCCAGCGGGTTCTTGACCATTTCTTTCTTGCGCCGCGCCCGGTGCGAGCCGATGGCAAAGCGGTGCGCCTCGTCGCGCAGGCGCTGCACGAAATACAGCACCGGGTCGCGCGGCGGCAGCGAGAAATCCGGCTTGCCCAGACAGAAAAAGCGTTCGCGCCCGGCCTCGCGGTCGGCCCCCTTGGCCACGCCGATGGCCGTCACCGCATCGGTGATGCCAAGTTCGGCGAGAATGGCGCGCACCGCTGTCATCTGCCCCTGTCCGCCGTCGATCAGGATCACATCCGGCCAGGCGGGGAAACCTTCTTCCTCCACCGCGGGTTGGCTACGATCGGGAATGCCCTCTTCCTTGATCAGGCGCTGGAAGCGACGCGTCATCACCTCACGCATCATGCCGAAGTCATCGCCGGGGGTAATGTCCGTCGAGCGAATGTTGAACTTGCGGTACTGGCTTTTCATAAAGCCATCCGGCCCGGCCACCACCATGCCGCCCACGGCATTCGTGCCCATGATGTGGGAGTTGTCGTAGATTTCGATGCGGCGCGGCGTATAGGCCAGCGCGAAGGTTTCGGCAAAGCCCTTGAGCAGGCGTTCCTGTGAAGCGGTTTCGGCGAGCTTTCGCCCATGCGCCTCGCGCGCATTGGCCAGAACATGGCCGGTAATGTCTTTCTTCTCGCCGCGCTGCGGAATGAGAATGGAAACCTTGTGGCCGCTCTTTTCCGAAAGGGCGAGCGACAGAAGCTCGCGCTCCTCCACCTCTTGCGAAAGCAGGATCTGCCGCGGCACCGGCTTGTCGTCGTAAAACTGGGTCAGAAATGCGCCCAGCACATCCGCGCCGGAAAGCGAAGGGTCAGCCTTTGGGAAATAGGCGCGGTTGCCCCAATTCTGGCCCGTACGGAAGAAGAAGACCTGAATGCAGGAAAGCCCGCCTTCGTGGTGGATGGCGAACACATCCGCCTCTTCGACGCTCGCCGGGTTGATGCCCTGATGGCTCTGCACGTGGGAGAGGGCGGCCAGCCTGTCGCGAAACACGGCGGCGCGCTCGAAATCCAGTTCCTCGGCAGCGGCGTTCATGGAACGGGCCATTTCTTCCTTCACCTTATGGCTCTTGCCGGAGAGGAAGTCCTTCGCCTCGTTGATCAGCTCTGCATAACCGGAGACGGAAATCTCGCCGGTGCAGGGGGCGGCGCAGCGCTTGATCTGATGAAGAAGGCAAGGCCGCGTGCGCGTCTCGTAAACGCTGTCGGTGCAGGTGCGGATGAGGAAGGCGCGTTGCAGCGAATTGATGGTGCGCCCCACCGCCCCGGCAGACGCAAAGGGGCCGAAATAATCGCCTTTTTTGGCCCGCGCGCCGCGATGCTTGTAAATCGCCGGGGCCTCGCTGTCGCCGGTGATCAGGATATAGGGAAACGACTTGTCGTCACGCAGCAGCACATTAAAGCGTGGCCGCAAGCGCTTGATCAGATTCGCTTCCAGAAGCAGCGCCTCGGTTTCCGTGCGCGTCGTCACGAATTCCATATTGGCGGTTTCGCGCACCATCCGGGCAATGCGGTTGGAATGAACGCGACCCTGCGCATAGTTGCTGACGCGCTTTTTCAGCGAGCGTGCCTTGCCGACATAAAGCACGTCACCCGCCGCATTCATCATGCGGTAGACGCCGGGACTATTGGGCAGATGCTTGACGAATTCGCCGATCAGGTCTTGACCCGTCAGGCCGCTTTCATTCTTCCAGCCATCGCTCCAGTCAATGTCATGGGCCGAGACAGGGGCGGCATCAGCGGGCGAGAGGTCATCATCCTCGTCGTCGCGTTCGTCATAGACGATGCCGCTTTCCTCTGCCTTGCCTGATGTCATTCCGAAATTCCCGTGAGATCCGGCGTTTCCCAGGCAAGATGCTGGCCGCCATCAAGGGCAATCATCTGCCCGGTGATCGATGGCGTTTCATAAAGGAAGCGGATGGTGCGCGCAAACTCTTCAAGGGCCGGTCCACGCTTCAAAAGGATGGCTGCAATCTGCGCCTGAAAGTCCTCTTCGGACTGTCGCGGACCTTTCAGGGCAGGGCCGGGGCCAATGGCGTTGACGCGAATGCGCGGAGCCAGAGCCTGTGCCAGCGTTTGCGTGGCCGTCCACAGCGTCGCCTTGGACAGCGTATAGGAATAAAAGCGCGGATTAAGCGCCCAGACCCGCTGGTCGATCATGTTGACGATCAGGCCCTGCTGATCTGCAGGCAGCGCCGCAGCAAAGGCGGCAGCCAGAATCGAGGGTGCCCGCACATGCACGGCAAAATGCGCCTCGAAATTCGCCGCATCAAAAGCGGTGGCCTCGTCATTGCGAAACACGGAGGCATTGTTGACGAGAAGATCAATGGTGCCGATTCCGTCGATGGCTTTTTCGACGAGAAGGGATGTTTGAGCAATGTCCTCAAGGTCGGCATGAACGGCGATGGCCTCGCCGCCGGCGTCACAAATTTCAGTCGCCAGTTTTTGCGCCGCATCCAAAGAGCGGTGAGCGTGAATGGCAACGCCAAAGCCTTGTTGAGCCAGATCCAAAGCTATCCGCCGACCGATACGATTGGCGCCGCCGGTGATCAGCGCGGTTCGGGATATTCTCTTGTATTTCCGCGCGGGCAAGTCGCTCTCCCTTGGCTGTTCCACCTTGTCAGGATGCATATAAGCGCGCCGTGGCGGGATGGAAGGGAAATGGGGCAGAGGAATGTTAAAATTTATACAGGGGATTTCCGTTAATGTTATTTAAATATAAAAATTTGTTTACCACGTTTTACTTATGTTAAATTTACGTTTACCTTAATATAATCTGAACGGAATGCAGTACAATCTTTGTAATTTCTCAAGATCGCCACAAAGATTCCATATTTTGGCTGTTTGATTACCTCAATCTTATTTCAAATTAACAATCGAACCGGACGGAAAGTTTCGTCCCAGAATTACATGTTGCTTACGCGCAATGAACGAGCGGGCGACATGCAGAAAAGGAGAAGACAATGCGTACCTTCATCGCAACCCTGCTGGCCTCTGCAATCACCGTTGTCGCAATCTCGGCTGCCCATGCCGCCGACGCCATCGACCAGGTTCCGGAAGCCCCGATCGCCAACGATCCGGTCATGTCGCCGAAGGGCAACTGGGCTGGTGCTTATGGCGGTGCAATGCTGCAGCATAACTGGGGCCGCTTCGGCGCCCAGAAGGACTACGACGCCAAGGCGCTCGGCGGTTCTGTTTACGGTGGTTACAACATGCAGGACGACAAGGTCGTCTACGGTGTTGAAGCCGACCTCGGCTACAACGGCGGCAACACGATGTTCGGCGCTGGCGTTGAAGGTAAGCAGGGCGTGAACGGCTCGCTGCGCGGTCGCGTCGGCTATGACGTCAACCCGGTTCTGGTCTATGGCACCGCCGGTGTGGCTGCTTCGAACAACAAGCTCAAGGACGCCGGTGGCGCTTCTGACGAGCGCGTTGCTCTGGGCTACACGGTTGGCGCCGGTGTCGAAGGTTTCGTGACCGACAAGATCACGGCCCGCGCTGAATACCGTTACTCGGACTACCAGGAAAAGGGCTACAACCTTTCGGCTGGCAAGACCAAGGCTGACTATGACGACCATTCTCTGAAGGTCGGTCTCGGCTACAAGTTCTGATCCAGTCAAAGGATCAAAAGGCAAAAGCCGGGAGCAATCCCGGCTTTTGTCGTTTTCAGCATCGATGACAGAAATCAGCGCTTGCGCACGAATTCGGTGCGCAGCACCAAACCCTTGATCGTATCATGGCGGCAGTCGATTTCCTCGACATTATCGGTGAGGCGGATCGAGCGGATCACCGTGCCCTGCTTCAGCGTCGTGCTGGTGCCCTTGACCTTGAGATCCTTGATCAGCGTCACGGAATCGCCGTCGGCCAGCACATTGCCCGCAGCGTCACGGGTGATCGAGGCGGCAGCGGCTGCTGCTGCGATCTCGGAAGCCGGGCGCCATTCACCAGTCACTTCGTCATAAACATATTCGTCGTCATTATCGGCCATGAGAGCCTCCTTAATTAAGTATTGGAAAGTTTAAGTGTCAGGCTGCGGGACGCAGGTCTGCATAGGCCGGAAAGCGCGCTTCAAACGCCTTCATCCAGCCAATCAGGTTCGGGTGGCTGTCCTCCCACTGATCCTTGAAGCGCAGGGCGAGATAGCCAAGCGTTGCCGCCAGCGCAAAATCACCCGCCGTCAATGTCTCGCCAAGAACAGGCGGTGCGGATTCGAGCATCGAAAGCGTGCGCACAGCCTTCGTCCACTGCTTGTCGATCCAGCCCTGATAGACCTTGTCGGCCGGGCGGGTGCGATACTCATACTGGATGGCGAGAAGGCAATCAGCCAGACCATCGCCCAGTGCTTCCAGCACATCGGCGCGGCGCGCCGCTTCGTGCTCTACCGGGTAAAGCTTGCCGCCGGAAACGCGGTCGAGGAAGCGGTTGATCGCCACGCTGTCATAAACGGGGATGCCGTCTTCGGGAATAAGCGTCGGGATTTTGCCGAGGGGGTTGCTGTCAACCAGAATGGCCGGGCTATCGGCGGTGACGACCGGGACGGCCTCGACCGCGATCCCGGCATAGTGCGCCGCCATGCGCACCTTGGCGGAGTAGGGTGAAGCGGAGGAATAGAGAAGCTTCATGGTTCTTTCCTATCGGGCTGCAGGAAGGGTCAGTGAATTCACGCGGCAGGCGCGCCGGTCCACGTCGGGGCAGGGGCGGAAGTCGAGCGAGGTGGTCATGCAGATGCGCACTTCCTCAAGGCGAGGCCCGTCACAGGTGACGGCCACAGCGTTGGCGGAAAGGCCGGGATTGGCTTCGATAAAGGCACGTTCAATCCCGGCAGGGCTTTCGTTCTGGCTGCGACGGCCATCGGCAAAGCGGGCGGGCATGGTCACGCGCTTGAAGGCGGCGGCAAGGGCCGTGAAATAGTCGCGCTGCGAAAGGCCGGAACAGGTGCCGTGCTTGCGCCATTCATGGCCGATCAGGCCCATGGACGGCATGATGTCACCCAGTTCACGACCGATGGAGGCCGGAACGCGCTCCGGTTCGCTGCTCGGGCAGAATTCCGGATAACCATTGTCGTTCTGCGGCCAGAGACCGTGAACGACAAAGCCACGTCCGCGACCGACCGCACATTGCTGGTCATTGTCGCGCGCGTCCCCGCTCTCGCAGAAGGTCGGCGACCAAGAAAGCGACAGAACGTAGAAATCAAATCCGTTGCCCTTGGGAACCTGCGCTGTCGCCGGTCGTGTGGGCGAAGCCGAACCTTGGTTCGGGGACGGCGCGGACGGCGCGGGGGCGGGTTGCGGCTTGGCGGGGGTCGCAGCGCTTTGCTCCGTCGGGCGCGGTTGGGCGTCCTTGTTGCCAGCCTTGCGCATATCAAGCCACGCAGCACCGGCAATCAACAGAAGAGCAAGAGCGGTGGTGATCAGCTTTCGGTTCATGCCTCTCCCCGAATCCAGAAGGCGCGCTGCGAGGCAAAGCGATCCTGCGCCATCTTCTCTTTCAGAACCGGCAGCATCAGGTGAAGCTCGTCCTTCAGCGTGTAGGGCGGATTGACGATGATCAGCCCGGTGCCGGAAAGGCCGGTCGTCTCCCGGTCGCTTTTCACATGCAGTTCGGCACACAGGATCTTCGGAATTTCCAGAGCTGCCAGCGCCTCATGAAAGGCGCGGATCGGCGCGCCCTTCTTGATCGGATACCACAGGCAGAAGGTGCCGCCCGAAAAGCGGCGATACGCCCGGTGCAAACCATCAACCAGACGGTCATACTCGCCCTCGATCTCGAAGGGCGGATCAACGAGCACGATGCCGCGCTTTTCCTTCGGCGGCAGATG
The DNA here is from genome assembly GCA_020161665.1 of Pseudomonadota bacterium. Classification (GTDB taxonomy): domain Bacteria; phylum Pseudomonadota; class Alphaproteobacteria; order Rhizobiales; family Rhizobiaceae; genus Ectorhizobium. Next base: position 176,413 of record JAIUPA010000034.1, read on the forward strand.
CGCGCCGAGCGCCAGCCAGCCATCGAGTTCAGTGACGCGTACCTGATAATCGCCTTCAAACAGGCGAGCGAGGCGGCGGTAGTCATCCGGGTGCAGTTCCAGCGCCGAAAGCCGGTCCTGCGGGCGCATCAGCTCACGGGCAAGCTTCGGCGAGCCCGGATAATAGCGAATCCCGCCTTCGGGATTGAGCGCGCGGATGACCTCGAAATAGGGGGTGAGCAGGGCGGCCACCTTTTCCGGAAGCTCTGCATCGATGATCCGGCCGATGCCATCCTGCCATTCGCCGGTCTTCTGCGCCTCCTCCGAGGAAAGGTCGTAAAGGCCGATGCCCGCATGCGTGTCGATGACGCGAAAGGCCTTGTCCTTGTTCTGCATATAGCGAACCAGCAGCGCCAGAACCGCATGCTTCAACACATCGGCAAAATTGCCTGCGTGGTAGATGTGTCGGTAATTCATGCGTTTCGTCCTGTCGAATCTTCGTGACCGAGGGCAGAACGCCCTTCTGGTGCTGGTTCAAATCCCTTATACAAAAGCCATGAACGTTGCGACCCCGCATTTGCCCAAATCCACTATCGCCCATACGGTCTGCCCGCATGACTGCCCGTCCTGCTGCGCGCTGGAGGTCGAAATCGATGCCGAAGGCCGGGCTGGCCGTTTCCGTGGCTCGAATGCCAACACCTATACGGCAGGCGTGATCTGCGCCAAGGTCGCCCGCTATGCGGAACGGCTTTACCACCCTGACCGCCTGCTGACACCGAAGCGCCGCAAAGGGGCCAAGGGGGCGGGGGCTTGGCAGGAGGTCAGTTGGGACGCCGCGCTGGATGAAATTGCCGAAGCCTTTGTGAAGGCCGAGGCCGCGCATGGCTCGGAAGCCGTCTGGCCATATTTTTATGCCGGAACCATGGGACAGGTTCAGCGCGACTCGATTGAGCGCCTGCGCCACGCCAAGAAATATTCCGGCTTCATGGGCACGATCTGCACCAATATGGCATGGTCCGGCTATGTGCTGGGAACGGGCGCGCTGCGCGGTCCCGATCCGCGCGAAATGGCCAAGTCCGATTGCGTGGTGTTGTGGGGCACCAATGCCGTGGCGACGCAGGTCAACGTGATGACGCACGCCGTGCGCGCCCGCAAAGATCGCGGCGCGAAGATCGTGGCCGTCGATATTTACGACAGCCCGACGATGAAACAGGCTGATCTCGCAATCATCCTGAAGCCCGGCACCGATGCCGCGCTCGCCTGCGCGCTGATGCACATTGCCTTCCGCGATGGCTTTGCCGACCGGGCCTATATGGCAAAGTTCGCGGATGATCCGGCGGGGCTTGAAGCGCATCTGCAATCAAAAACGCCGCAATGGGCCTCGGAAATCACCGGCCTTTCGGTGGACGAGATCGAGACCTTCGCGAAACTCGTCGGTGAAACGAAGAAGACCTTCTTCCGTCTGGGCTATGGCTTCACCCGCCAGCGAAACGGAACCGTGGCCATGCATGCGGCGCTCTCGCTCGCAACCGTACTGGGCTGCTGGCAGCATGAGGGTGGCGGAGCTTTTCACAATAACGGCGAAATCTTCAAGTTCGACAAGGCGGCACTGGTGGGAACGGCCTATGCCGACCCGGACATCCGCATGCTCGACCAGTCGCAGATCGGGCGGGTGCTGACGGGCGATCCGGTGGCGTTGCGCCATCGCGGCCCGGTGACGGCGCTTCTGATCCAGAACACCAATCCCATGAACATCGCGCCCGAACAGCGACTGGTGAAGCGCGGCTTTGCCCGCGACGACCTGTTCGTGGCCGTCCATGAGCAGTTCATGACCGATACGGCGGAGATGGCCGATATCGTGCTTCCCGCCACCATGTTCGTCGAGCATGACGATATCTATCGCGGCGGCGGGCAGAGCCACATCCTCATCGGCCCGAAGATTGTCGAACCGCCCGTAACCGTGCGCACCAACCTCTTTGTCATCGAGGAACTGGCCAAGCGTCTGGGCGTGGCGGATTTCGAAGGCTTCGGCCTGACGGAGCGTGAGCACATCGCCGCAATCCTTGGACCGTCCGGCACGGATTTGGACCGCATCAGCGAGGAGCACTGGCTGGATTGCCAGCCCTCCTTTGAAGAGGCGCACTATCTGAACGGCTTCGGCCATGCCGATGGCCGGTTCCGCTTCCGCCCCGATTGGCAAAACGGTCGCGCGCCGAACCGCCCGCCGCAAAGTGTCGGCCTTCTTGGTCCGGTCAATGACTTGCCGGAGTTCCCGGATCAGGTGGATGTGATTGAAGTTGCCGATGCCGAGCATCCCTTCCGGTTGGCCACGTCCCCGGCACGCAATTTCTTGAATTCCAGCTTCACGGAAACGAAGACATCGCTGCAAAAGGAAGGCCGCCCCGAGGTGATGATCAACCCGGACGATGCCGAACGCCTTGCGATTGGCGATGGCGAGATCGTGCATATCGGTAACCTGCGTGGCGATCTGCGCATCCACGCCAAGGTGACGGACACGGTGCGCGCCGGTGTTCTGGTGGCAGAAGGGCTGTGGCCGAACAAGGCGCATCTGGATGGCGAGGGCATTAATGTCCTGACCGGGGCGGACCCGGTGGCCCCGCACGGCGGGGCCGCTGTGCATGACAACAAGGTCTGGCTTCGAAAGGCTTGAACTGATGAACGACACCATTCGTATCCTCGAACGCAAGATTGTCTGGAAGAAGTTCATCCGCGTTGAGGAGCTGGTGGTCGAGCAGGATCTGCCCGATGGCCGCACCATTCGTCTGGGCCGTGAGGTCCATGACCACGGCGCGGCTGCCGCCATTTTGCTCTACGATCCTGCCCGCAGCGTTGTCGTTCTGGTTCGCCAGTTTCGCACCGGCGCCCACATGGCCGGTGGCCCGAGCTACCTTCTGGAAATTCCGGCAGGCCTTCTGGATGGCGATGCGCCGGGTGAAGCCATCAGCCGCGAGGCGATGGAAGAGACCGGCTATTTCGTTGGCGAGACCCGCCATCTGTTCGATTTCTTCGCCAGCCCCGGCACGCTGACGGAAAAGGTGGCGTTGTTCGTTGCCTTCGTCAGCGCCACGGATCGGGTCAGCGAAGGCGGCGGACTGGAAGACGAGCACGAATTCATCGAAGTGGTGGAACTGCCGCTTTATGAAGCCTTCAAGATGATTGAAAGCGGCAGCATTATCGATGCCAAGACCATCATGGCGCTGCAATGGGCCATGCTGAACCGGCAAACGCTGGAAGAAGCGCATTTCCCAGCCTGATAAAACACGGATGGGTTGCATGATGGACTGTGTCATCCTGATACGGAATGGGGTCTCACCCCATCAAAACCGGTTTACCGACACGAAACCACAATCGGCAAATCCAGCCGGTAACGGCACATATTTCAAAGTTTAGGCATTCACTTAACCGCCTGTAATCTGACCTCGCGTAACTCTCGTGGGACGATTGGAGGCGAGTTCCATGTTTCGCAAGTTTATCGACGACATCGGCGGCAATTTTTCGATGATCACGGCACTGTTGCTGGTGCCGATGATTGGCGTTGTCGGTCTCGGCATTGATTACTCTAGCGCGCTTCTGAAGAAGGAAGATCTGCAGAACGCCGCAGACTCTGCAGTGCTGTATGCGGCAAGCTCGACCGAAACCGATGAAGCGAAGGTCAAGGATCTCGTCACCAAGACATTCAAGGCAACGGCACCGGCTGGTTTTGATGCAAGCCTGACGATTAATGCGGTGACGGTCGATACCGATGGCCGAATTTCACTCGATGCGACCGCGGACCTGCCGGTCACGATGATGAAGGTGTTCGGCCAGTCGGCGATCAAGGTGAACATCTTCGCGCAGTCCATGCGCGGTTCGGGCGATGACGTTGAGATCGCTCTGGTGCTCGACAACACCGGCTCGATGGCGGGCAAGAAGCTTACCGACCTCAAGGCCGCCGCCACCGACATGGTGAAGACCTTCGAGAACGACAAGCGTTCGAAGGACAAGGTGAAGTTCTCGGTCGTGCCCTTCTCGGTTTATGTGAACGTCGGAACGAAATACCGCAACGAAAGCTGGCTGCGGGATACGCAGGATCAAAGCATCAAGACCTGCTACGATGAGCAGGTGCAGACCGGCACGAAGAACTGCCGTTACGAGTATCGCACCTATACGCCTTACGACCAGAACTGCCGCTATGTGACCAAGACCGCCTACAATGATGGCGCACCCTACACCTATCAGCAGTGGGTCTGCGATCAGGGCAAAGCCTATTCGAAGAAGGAATATGTCTGCGATCCGGTCTATAAGACCCAGCAGAAGTGTTACACGACGGACTACACGTGGTATGGCTGCGTCGGTTCACGCGACCCCGGGTTTGACACCAAGGATGGCTCGCCGTCGAAGACCTGGCCGGGCATCTATAACCAGACCTGTGGCCAGACCCTTCTGCCGCTCACAAATGCCTATTCGTCGATCTATTCCAAGATCAGCAGCATGAGCGCCAGCGGTCAGACCTATATTCAGGCGGGCATTATGTGGGGCTGGAATACGCTGTCTCAGGAGGCACCGTTTACCGAAGGCGCGCCCTATGACAGCGATGTGCGCAAGTACATGATTGTCATGACGGACGGTGAGAACACCCGCTCGAACAACTGGGGTTATCACACCAACTACGATACCGCCGCAGCCGACAAGGCCATGCTGGAAACCTGCACCAATGCCAAGGCGCGCAAGATCAGCGTCTTCACCATCGGCGTCGGTGTTGGCAACACCACGACCGGCGATAATCTGGCCAAGTGCGCGACGGATGGCTCCATGGCCTTCTCGATGGATGATTCCTCTGCTCTGCGAGAAATCTTCCGCAAGATCGGCAAGGAAATCATGAAGCCGCGCCTGTCGATGTAAGGCTCAAAAGGAACAGAAAAGCCGCGGTTGCCCAAGCGACCGCGGCTTTTTTTGACTCCAGATTGATATGATCAATCGATGGCGACGATCTGCTGCTCGTCCGTTCCTGTGGCGGTCGCGGAGAAAACGGCCTTGTCGCCGTCCATCCGCACGCCACCTTCGGCAAAGAGCTTGAGCGCCTTGGGGTAAAGCTGATGCTCGACCTTCAAGACGCGCGCGGCCAGCGTGTCGGCGCTATCTCCGGCCAGAACCGGCACGGCCGCCTGACCGATGATCGGACCTTCATCCATGCCTTCGGTCACGAAGTGCACGGTGCAGCCCGCCACCTTCATGCCCGCATCCAGTGCACGTTGATGCGTGTGCAGTCCGGCAAAGAGCGGCAGAAGGGCAGGGTGGATATTGATGATCCGGCCTTCATAGGCGCGAATGAAATCACCCGACAGAAGGCGCATATAGCCTGCAAGGCAGATGATGTCCGGGGAAAGGCTTGCCAGCGCGTCGAGAATGGCGGCTTCATGCGCCGCCTTGTCCGCATAGTCCTTGCGCACGAAGGACAGGGCGGGGAGGCCCATGTCGCGCGCCTTGGCAAGGCCGCCAGCGTCGGCCTTGTCCGAGATCACGCCGACGATTTGCGCCGGGAAATCGGCAGCCGAAGCGGCTTTTGCCAGCGCGACCATGTTGGAGCCGCCACCGGAAATCAGAACGGCAACGCGTTGGCGCGCCCCGCTCATAGCTTCAGCGCACCCTTGTAGACGGTGCCGTGGGCGCCTTCTTCGCGGCCAATCATGCGGCCAAGCGAAACGACCTTTTCGCCAGCCGCTTCAAGGGCGGCGCAAACGGCGCGCTCGTCGTCCGCCGAAACGACGACGATCATGCCGATGCCGCAGTTGAAGGTGCGCAGCATTTCCTTCATCTCGACGCCGCCCGTCTGGGCAAGCCACGAGAACACCGGCGGCACGGCAATCGCCGAAAGGTCGATTTCAGCCGCCAGATGCTTCGGCAGAACGCGCGGAATATTTTCCGGGAAGCCCCCGCCGGTGATGTGGGCCAGAGCCTTGATGCCGCCCGTCTCGCGGATGGCCTTGAGGATCGGCTTCACATAGATGCGCGTCGGCGTCAAAAGCGCTTCGCCAAGGGCCTTGCCTTCGGCGAACGGGGCAGGTGCATCCCAGGCGAGGCCCGAAAGCGCCACGATCTTGCGCACCAGCGAAAAGCCGTTCGAGTGAACGCCCGACGAGGTGAGGCCGAGAATCACGTCGCCTTCGGCAATGTCGCCCTTCGGCAGAAGCTGGCCGCGTTCGGCAGCACCGACCGCAAAGCCAGCGAGATCGTAATCGCCACCGGCATACATGCCCGGCATTTCAGCCGTTTCGCCGCCAATCAGCGCGCAGCCTGCCTCACGGCAACCGGCGGCAATACCGCCGACAATGTCAGCACCCTGATCGGGATCGAGCTTGCCGGTCGCAAAGTAATCGAGGAAGAACAGCGGCTCTGCGCCCTGAACCACCAGATCGTTGACGCACATGGCCACGAGGTCGATACCGACCGTTGAATGGAAGTTGGCGTCAATGGCGATCTTCAGCTTGGTGCCGACGCCATCATTGGCGGCCACCAGAACCGGATCGTTGAAGCCTGCGGCCCGCAGGTCAAAAAGACCGCCGAATCCGCCGATTTCGCCATCCGCACCGGGGCGGCGGGTGGAGCGCACGGCGGGTTTGATCTTCTCGACCAGAAGATTACCGGCGTCGATATCCACGCCTGCGTCGCTGTAGGTAAGGCCGTTCTTGCCCGGTTTGCTCATGAGGCTCTCCACTGGGAAATGGTCCAAGGGGCATTTTCGTGGCAATTCGCATGAAGGGGACCGAGATGCAAGCGCTATGCGGTCAAGATCCGGGTTTTTTAACCGGAATACGCGTTGTGTCGCACTGCAAAGCTTGACCCGCTTCCCGTGCCGACCCTATCTCTGATGGTGAGTTGTGCCAAACAGGAACGCCCCATGACGACATCCATCAACAGCGCCGGCCTTAAGCGGCAGGTCCTTTTCTGGGGCATTGCGCTGGCCTTGTTCATTGCCTTCCTGATGGTGTTCAGCTCGATCCTGCTGCCATTCGTGGCAGGCATGGCGCTGGCCTACTTCCTTGATCCGGTCGCGGATCGGCTGGAGCGTATTGGCCTGTCGCGCATGCTGGCAACGGTGGTCATCCTCATCGCCTTCGTGATTGTCTTCGTGCTGGCGCTGGTTATCATCATTCCGGTTCTGGCCAATCAGATTTCCGATTTCATCGCCCATCTGCCCGGCTATGTCAGCCAGTTACAGGCGCTGATCGCCTCGTCCGGCGATACGTTCCTTCCCGATTGGGTGAGCGGACAGATTGCCGCCATCAAGGAGAATTTCTCGAAGTATCTGGCCGAAGGCGCGGGCTTCCTTGGCACGCTCGTCAACCAGATCTGGAATTCCGGCAAGGCGCTGGTGGATATTATCTCGCTCTTCGTGCTGACGCCGGTTGTGGCCTTCTACCTGCTTCTCGACTGGGACCGCATGGTGGAGCGGGTCGATAGCTGGGTGCCGCGTGACCATGTGGAAACCGTTCGCAAGATCGCATCTGATATGAATGATGCCATTTCCGGCTTCGTGCGCGGGCAGGGGTCGCTGTGCATTATTCTGGCGCTCTACTATGGCATCGGCCTGTCGCTGGCGGGCTTGAATTTCGGCCTGCTGATCGGTCTTTTCACCGGGGCCATCAGCTTCATTCCCTATATCGGCTCGATCCTCGGTCTTGTGCTGGCTGTGGGTGTCGCGCTCGTACAGTTCTGGCCGGATTACCCGATGGTCATCCTCATTCTGGTGATCTTCTTCTCGGGCCAGTTCATCGAAGGCAATATTCTGCAGCCCAAGCTGGTGGGCAACAGCGTGGGCCTGCATCCGGTCTGGCTGATGTTTGCACTGGTCGCCTTCGGTGCATTGTTCGGCTTTGTCGGCCTCATGGTCGCGGTGCCTGCTGCGGCTGTGGTCGGTGTGCTGGTGCGGTTTGCGCTGGGTCGCTATCTTGACAGCAACCTCTATCACGGCCATTCCGCCTCTCGCCCCAGTGATGGTGCGGAAACCTCTGCGCCGAATCCATAAGCTCAGTCTACCGGACGGCCATGAACGACGATACGAAAGCGCGATCCCGCCACAAGGGCGCCGAGCAACTACCGCTCGCCTTCACGCATGATCCGGCAACGGGTCGTGATGATTTGCTCGTGGCGGACCCGTTGACGGCAGCCGTATCGATTGTCGATGCCTGGCCGCACTGGCCGTCGCCCGTGGTGATCCTTACCGGCCCGACCGGCTCGGGAAAATCGCATCTGGCCGCCATCTGGGCTCGCAAAAGCGGGGCGACCAGCGTTCTGCCGCAAGCAGGCGGTGAAGCCTCGCGGATCGCCGCGTCCGGGCCTGTCCTGTTCGAGGATGCCGACCGCGCAGGGTTTGACGAGACCGAACTCTTCCACATGATCAATGCCGTTCGCCAGCATGGCACGAGCCTGTTGATGACGGCACGGCTCTGGCCCATGGGTTGGCCTGTCAGTCTGGCGGATCTCAAGTCACGCCTGAAGGCCGCGACGGTGGTCGAGATCGGGGAGCCGGACGAGGAACTGCTGGCCCAGATCATCGTCAAGCTGTTCGCCGACCGGCAACTCTTCATCGATGACCGGCTGACCGCCTATATCGTCAAGCGGATGGAGCGTTCGCTGGCCGCCGCCACGCGCATCGTCGACAGGCTCGATCATCTGGCGCTTTCGCGCGGAACCCGCATCACCCGCGCGCTGGCCGCCGAGGTTCTGGAAGAAGATCACGCCGGGCCGCAGCAAAGCGACTGACGCTTCGGTTATTGTCATGTTTCCATCGTAAAACTGCTATACTCGCAATGCGAAGCAGGTGGAGGTTCTGATGGATTCGGTGAATGAAACGGTGGGTTTGGAAGAGAACGCGAATGCAAATGATGCCGCGCGTGTGACGGACGATCTGATCAACAGCCCGGAGCGTTTCATCAACCGTGAATTTTCGTGGTTGCAGTTCAATCGCCGCGTCCTTGAAGAAACGCTCAACACCGCCCATCCGCTTCTGGAGCGCGTCCGCTTTCTCTCCATATCCGCCACCAACCTCGATGAATTCTTCATGGTCCGCGTTGCGGGCATCGAGGGGCAGGTGCGTCTCGGCGTCACGCTGAAAAGCCCGGATGGCAAGACCCCGGTCGAGCAGCTTGATGACATTTTGAAGGAAATCGACAATCTGCAGATGGAGCAGCAGGCGTCGCTGGCCGTTCTGCAGCAATATCTCGCCCGCGAAGGTATTCTGATTGTCCGCCCGGCAGCTTTGTCGGCCGAGGATCGGGCGTGGCTTGAAACCGAGTTCGAGGATTCGATCTTCCCGGTTCTGACGCCGCTTTCCATCGATCCGGCGCACCCGTTCCCGTTCATTCCGAACCTTGGCTTTTCCATGGGCTTGCAGCTGAAAAGCATCAAGACCGGCGAGCCGATGACGGCCCTTCTGCGTCTGCCCACAGCCCTTGCCCGCTTTATCCGTCTGCCGGATGACGCCGGGACGATCCGTTACATCACGCTGGAAGATGCCGTCGGCATGTTCCTGCACCGCCTCTATCCGGGGTATCAGGTCACCGGCTTCGGTACGTTCCGCATCATTCGCGACAGCGATATTGAAGTGGAAGAAGAAGCGGAAGATCTGGTGCGCGTGTTTGAAACCGCCCTGAAGCGCCGCCGCCGCGGTTCGGTGATCCGCATCGAGGCGGATTCGGAAATGCCGCCGTCACTGCGCCAGTTCGTTGTGCATGAGCTGGGTGTGCCGGATAACCGCGTCGCCGTCATGCCGGGCCTTCTGGCGCTAAACACGCTGTCGGAAATCACCAAGGCACCGCGCGATGACCTGAAATTTGAAGGCTACAACGCCCGATTTCCCGAGCGCGTGCGAGACCACGCCGGAGATTGCTTCGCCGCCATCCGCGAAAAGGACATGGTGGTTCACCACCCCTATGAAAGCTTCGACATCGTCGTGCAGTTTCTGCTCCAGGCTGCGCGCGATCCTGACGTTCTGGCGATAAAGCAGACGCTTTACCGCACCTCGAACGACAGCCCCATCGTGCGTGCGCTGATTGACGCTGCCGATTCCGGCAAGTCGGTGACAGCCCTTGTGGAACTGAAGGCCCGCTTTGACGAAGAGGCCAACATCCGCTGGGCGCGTGACCTTGAGCGCGCCGGTGTGCAGGTCGTTTTCGGCTTCATCGAGCTGAAAACCCATGCCAAGATGTCGATGGTGGTTCGCCGTGAAGACGGCAAGCTGCGCACCTACTGCCATCTGGGCACCGGCAACTACCACCCGGTCACCGCCAAGATTTACACCGACCTGTCGTTCTTCACCTGCAATCCGAAGATCGGCAACGACATGGCCAATGTCTTCAACTTCATCACCGGCTATTCCGAACCGGAAGAAAGCATGAAGCTGGCCGTTTCGCCCTACACGCTGCGTCCGCGCATTTTGCGCCACATCGAGGAAGAGATCGGCCATGCCCGTGCTGGTCGTCCCGCCGCGATCTGGATGAAGATGAACTCGCTGGTCGATCCCGATATTATCGATGCGCTTTACCGTGCCAGCCGCGAAGGCGTCGATGTGGATCTGGTGGTGCGTGGCATTTGCTGCCTGCGTCCGCAGGTGCCGGGGCTTTCCGAGCGCATCCGCGTCAAGTCGATTGTCGGGCGCTTCCTCGAACACAGCCGCATCTTCTGCTTCGGCAATGGCCATGGCCTGCCGTCGGACAAGGCGCTCGTCTATATCGGCTCCGCTGACATGATGCCGCGTAATCTGGACCGCCGTGTCGAGACACTCGTACCGCTTTTAAACCCGACTGTGCATGAGCAGGTGCTCTCGCAGATCATGCTGGGCAATCTCATTGACAACCAGCAGAGCTACGAGATACTTGCCGACGGAACCTCGCGGCGCATGGAAGTGCGCAAGGGTGAGGAGCCGTTTAATGCGCAGCATTATTTCATGACCAATCCGAGCCTCTCGGGGCGCGGGGAAGCCCTGAAGTCCAGCGCGCCGAAATTGATCGCCGGACTGATTTCCGGCCGCAAGAACTGAACTGGATCGGCATGGTCTTGAGTGAAGCACAGGGGCGGCTGCCTGGCATGGCCCCTGTTTCCGTTGTTGATATCGGCTCGAACTCGGTTCGTCTGGTCATCTATGAGGGCCTGACACGCGCACCGACCGTGCTTTTCAATGAAAAGGTCATGTGCGGCCTGGGCAAGGGCATTGCCGCTACCGGGCGCATGGATATGGACGCCGTGCGGCGCGCCCTTTCCGCGCTCGTGCGGTTCAGGGCCTTGACCACGCAGGCGCGGGCCGGGTCGGTCTATGCGCTGGCAACGGCGGCGGCGCGCGAGGCCAAGAATGGCCCGGACTTCATCCGCGAAGCCGAAAACATCCTCGGTGTCAGCATTCGCGTTCTCTCGGGCGAGGAGGAGGCGCGTTACTCCGCTTTCGGTATCCTCAGCGGCTTTTTCAATCCCGATGGTATTGTCGGTGATCTGGGCGGCGGCTCTCTGGAATTGATCGATATTCGCGGCAAGTCCTTCTCCACCGGCGTGACGCTTCCGCTCGGCGGCATCCGTCTTTCGGAGTTGAGCGGTGGCTCACTCCCCAAAGCACGCAACTTCGCCCGCAAGCAGGTCAAGGCGGTCAAGTTTCTTGAGGAAGGGCAGGGCCGCACCTTCTATGCGGTCGGTGGTACATGGCGCAGCATTTCCAAGCTGCACATGGAAATGTCCAAATACCCCCTGCATATGACGCAAGGGTATGAACTTCCCTACGATTCCATTCGCTACTTCCTCGAAGACATCATCGATAACCGCAACAGCAAGGACCCGGCCTGGGCAGCCATTTCCAAGAGCCGCCGCCAGCTTCTGCCGTTCGGCGCCATTGCCATGGCCGAGGTGCTGGATGCCATGCGTCCGGCCCGCGTCGCCTTCTCGGCGCAGGGCGTGCGCGAAGGTTATCTCTACACGCTGTTGCCCGAAGCCCAGCAGGATAGCGACCCGCTTCTGGCGGCTGCCGATGACGTGGCGATCCTGCGCGCGCGCTCTCCCGAACATGCGCGTGAACTGGCCGACTGGACGGGGCGCATGATGCCGCTGTTTGGCATTCGCGAGACGCTGGAAGAGGAACGCTACCGTCAGGCAGCCTGCCTTCTGGCCGACATCAGCTGGCGCGCCCATCCCGATTATCGCGGTCTGCAGGCGCTCAATATCATCGCCCACTCATCCTTCATCGGCATTACCCATCCGGGCCGCGCCTTCATCGCCCTGGCAAACTACTATCGCTATGAGGGGCTTGCGGACGATGGCGCGACGGGGTCGCTCGCCGTGATCGCCTCGCCGCGTCTGGTCGAGCGGGCCAAACTGCTGGGCGGCATGTTGCGCGTCCTCTACCTGTTCTCGGCCTCGATGCCGGGGATCGTGGACAGCCTGACGTTCAGGGAATCATCCGCCGTCGATACCGATCTGGAATTCGTGGTTCCCGCCTCCTGCCGTGCCTTTGCGGGCGAGCGGCTGGATGGACGCCTGCAGCAGCTTGCCAAGCTGACCGGCAAGCGCCTTGCCTTCTGCTACGAATAAAAGCGCCGATCAAATTCGCCGGCTGGATCAAGCGCGACGCGCTTATTCGCCCGCGATCTTGTGCACGTCCTTGCTGAAGATGATCGAGCGATTGCGCCCCTGTGCCTTGGCCTCATAGAGCGCCTGATCGGCATTGCGCAGCAGGTGCTGGTAATCCGGATGGCCGTCATATTCGGCAACGCCGACACTCAAGGTCAGTGAGACGCGTGACTGGTCGCCCAGTTCAACGCCCTTGGCGGCGACCTCCAGGCGAATGCGCTCAGCCACGCTGAAAGCCTTTCGGGCATCGAGTTCCGCGCACACAATCAGGAATTCCTCACCGCCATAGCGGAACAGGAAGTCGCCGCTTCCCGTCAGGCGCGACAAGATTTGCGCCACATGCTGCAGAACGCGGTCGCCGGTTTCATGGCCGAAGCGGTCGTTGATCGCCTTGAAATGATCGATGTCGACCATCAGCACGGAAAAGACCATGCTCTTGTTGCGCGAAAGCGCAATCTCACGGCCCAGAATGCTCGGCAGGAAGCGACGGTTGAGGAGGCGCGTCAGCGCATCGGAGCCCGCTTCAAGCCGCACCAGATGATCAAAGAGCGAATCGAGCAGCGTGCGCACCTGTTCGATCTCGCTCATCGCAAAGCGGGTCAGGCGGCGCACATCCGCGGCATTATCCGCCATAAGGGCAGCCTCAATGGATGGCAAAAGCTCTTCATCCACCGTCTCAAGACTGGTACGCACGGACTCCATTTCGCTCTGGTTCGTGAAGATCGCAGGCGCCTTGTGGCGGATCCAGAGGCCAAAGGACGACTGGCAGAGGCGCGACAACGGCGTGTCCTGACCGCCGATCATCACATCCTGAAGCAAGCGGTTGGACCAGTCCGAAAGCGCGGTGCGTTGATATTCGCGCTCCAGCGACATGTTCATTGTCGCGGCGAAATTGCGATAGGCTTCGTCGGTGCGCGTGGCATCATCATGCGAGGCGACATACTGCGCCGACATGATTTCGAGCGCCACATCGACGAGCCCCATGGCCAGAATAGCGGAGCGGTAGCGTCCGCGCACATGCACCGGAAACCCGATGATGGCTTCCAGAATGGCTTCCTTCATGTAACGGCTGGCCCGCAGAACCAGTTCGACGGAAATGCCGAGCCGCGCATGGACAACCCCGATGCGACGCTGTTCTTCAATGAGATGCGGCACATCGTCCGCATCCAGTCGCGTCAGAAGATCGGTGATCCAGCGCCGGAAGGATGAGCTGAGATGCCCTTCGACATCTTGATGCGCAATGAATGGGCTGGCCTTGGCGTCCTTCAAAAGGACTTCGTAGAAGCGGCGGGCGAACTCGTCAGCATGCGTCTCGACCAGAACCTTGAGAAACGTTGCCGCTTCGGGAGAGGCATGCCTCAGAAGGTATTTCCACTGCTGTTCCATCGTCGCCACATTTAGCATTCTACGCAAAAATCCATAGCGCTTGCGGCTATGGATTACAATCTTTCTAAAGCAGGCAAGGCTGACGCACTGGCCGAATCTGTCACAAAAATACGACAAATGCGCGAAGATAAATTCTGTATTGGCGATAATGCAATTAAAGCGTGAATTAGAGGCCGCTTGGGCAGCTTCAGAACTCGACCGCTTCGACCTTGCGCCCGACGAAGCGCAGACCAATCTCGCCAGTAATCAGCTTGAGCGCCTTGTTGCCAAAAAGGTCACGACGCCAGCCTGAAAGGGCGGGCACCTCGGCCTGATCACCCAGCGCTGCGATCTTGTCGAGATCATCGCTGGAAGCGATCACCTTGGCGGCAACGCCTTCTTTTTCAGCCGTCAGCCTGAGCAGAACCTTGAGAAGTTCGGTTGCGGCCTGTGCGCCTTCCGGCGTGTGGGAATGCTTGGCCGGTTGCGGCATTTCGGTTTTCGGCAGGGCCAGCGCCGCATTGACGCCGCCAATGATCGCCGCCCCGGCAGACGAACGCTCCCAACCCTTCGGAATGGTGCGCAGACGACCAAGCGCCTCGGCATCCTTGGGCTGCTGCTGGGCAATTTCGAAAATGGCATCGTCCTTGAGGACACGCGAGCGCGGCACATTGCGGCTGCGGGCTTCGCGTTCACGCCACGCGGCGATGGCGCGCAGCACAGCCAGTTCCTGCGGCTTGCGCAGGCGCGATTTCAACCGCAGCCACGCATCATCAGGATGCAGATCGTAGGTTTCGCGCGATTCGAGGATCGCCATTTCCTCGGTCAGCCATTCGGCGCGTCCCTCGCGCTCAAGCTGGGCCTGAAGCTTGAGATAGACGGTGCGCAGATGGGTGACATCAGCCAGCGCATAGACCAGCTGCTTTTCCGACAGGGGACGGTGGCTCCAGTCGGTGAAGCGCGACGACTTGTCGAGCTGCACGCCGGTCAGGCGGTTGACGAGTTGGTCGTAGGAAACCGAGTCGCCAAAACCGCACACCATGGCGGCCACTTGCGTGTCGAAGATCGGGTGCGGAATCAGCCCGCCCAGATGGAAGATGATTTCGATATCCTGCCGCGCCGCATGGAAAACCTTCACGACATTGGTGTCGGCCATCAGTTCGAAAAACGGCTTCAGGCTGATGCCCGGTGCGCGCGGATCAATCAGCACCTCAAGGTCGGGGCTGGCGATCTGGATCAGGCACAATTCCGGCCAGAAGGTGGTTTCGCGGAGAAACTCCGTATCAACCGTCACGAATTGCGATGTGGCAAGCGTTCGGCACGCTTCTTCAAGCTGGGCGGTTGTTTCGATCATCTTTTTTTACGGCTGGATTATGAATAGAGCGATTATCCTTCCTTCTCCTTTGAGGCGAGCTTGTCAACCGCGCAAGCCGCCAAAGACGCGTCCTCAACGGATTTAAGACCCGACGCCTGGCTATTTCCACCCACCGCGGGGCAGGGCATGCGTCACGCGGCTTGACAAAGCAGCCTGTCCATGCGCTTTTCCGCCCGGTTTTCCTGCTGCGCCGCCGTGCTTGTTTGCGGCCCGCGCGGCGCTTCAAAAGTCCGGGATTGATTGAGATGCATCGTTACCGCAGCCACACCTGCGCCGCCCTGTCGAAGGCTGAAGTCGGCTCCACCGTTCGCCTGTCCGGCTGGGTCCATCGCGTTCGCGACCATGGTGGCGTTCTGTTCATCGACCTGCGCGACCATTACGGCATTACCCAGGTCGTTGCCGATCCGGATAGCCCGGCCTTCAAGGTGGCCGAAACGGTTCGCGGCGAATGGGTCGTGCGCATTGACGGCGTTGTGAAGGCCCGTGCGCCCGAAACCATCAATGCCAACATGGCAACCGGCGAAATCGAGCTTTACGCGCAGGAGATCGAAGTTCTCTCCGCCGCCAAGGAATTGCCGCTGCCGGTGTTCGGCGAGCCGGAATATCCCGAAGACGTGCGCCTCAAGTACCGCTTCATCGACCTGCGTCGTGAAACGCTGCACAAGAACATCGTCAAGCGCACGCAGATCATTTCGGCCATGCGCAAGGGCATGGGCGAGGCAGGCTTTGCCGAATATACGACGCCGATCCTGACGGCTT
The DNA here is from genome assembly GCA_020161665.1 of Pseudomonadota bacterium. Classification (GTDB taxonomy): domain Bacteria; phylum Pseudomonadota; class Alphaproteobacteria; order Rhizobiales; family Rhizobiaceae; genus Ectorhizobium. The sequence continues at coordinate 192,500 of JAIUPA010000034.1, forward strand.
CCTCGCCGGAAGGGGCACGCGACTTCCTCGTGCCGTCGCGCATCCATCAGGGCAAGTTCTTCGCCCTGCCGCAGGCCCCGCAGCAGTACAAGCAGCTTCTCATGGTGGCCGGTTTCGACCGCTACTTCCAGATTGCTCCGTGCTTCCGCGATGAAGACCCGCGCGCCGACCGTCTGCCGGGCGAATTCTACCAGCTCGACGTGGAAATGAGCTTCGTGACCCAGGAAGACATCTGGGAAACCATGGAACCGATGATGACATCGGTCTTCGAACAGTTTGCCGAGGGCAAGCCGGTGACGAAGACGTGGCCGCGCATTCCCTATGACGAAGCCATCCGCAAGTATGGTTCCGACAAGCCGGACCTGCGTAACCCCATCGTCATGGAAGCCGTGACCGAGCATTTTGCCGGTTCGGGCTTCAAGGTCTTTGCGGGCATGATCGCCTCCAACCCGAAGGTGGAAATCTGGGCCATTCCGGCCAAGACCGGCGGAAGCCGCGCCTTCTGCGACCGCATGAACGCCTGGGCGCAGTCGCAGGGCCAGCCGGGTCTCGGCTACATCTTCTGGAAGGAAGAAGACGGCAAGGTTGTCGGTTCCGGTCCGCTCGCCAAGAACATTGGCGAAGAGCGCACCGCTGCCATTGCCGCGCAGCTCGGCCTCGAAGCCGGCGATGCCTGCTTCTTCGTGGCCGGTGAGCCGTCGAAGTTCTACAAGTTCGCCGGTGAAGCCCGTAACCGTGCCGCCGACGAGTTGAACCTTATCGACCGCGACCGCTTCGAATGCTGCTGGATTGTCGACTTCCCGTTCTACGAATGGAACGAGGACGAAAAGAAGATCGACTTCGCCCACAACCCCTTCTCGATGCCGCAGGGTGGTCTGGAAGCCCTTCAGACGCAGGACCCGCTGTCGCTCAAGGCCTACCAGTATGACGCGGTCTGCAACGGCTTCGAAATCGCTTCAGGCTCGATCCGTAACCAGTCGCCGGAAACCATGGTTGCCGCCTTCGAAAAGGTGGGCCTCAGCCAGCAGGACGTGGAAGATCGCTTCGGCGGCCTTTACCGCGCCTTCCAGTACGGCGCACCGCCGCACGGTGGTTGCGCCTTCGGGATCGACCGCGTGGTGATGCTGCTCGTCGGCGCCAAGAACCTGCGCGAAATCTCGCTGTTCCCGATGAACCAGCAGGCCATGGACCTTCTGATGAACGCTCCGGCCTCCGTTGGCCCGGCGCAGCTGCGCGATCTGGCGCTTCGCGTCGTCGTGGACCCGAAGAAGGCTTGATCCTTCTTCAATGACTGAAAACGAAAACGGCGGCCACTGGCCGCCGTTTCTGTTTACCCGAAGGCAAACCTGCCCGTTTGTTCCCTTCTCCCCGCAAGCGGGGCGAGGGGGCTTAAGTCGCTTGTTGGAGCGCGGGCTTACCCCAAAGGAAAACGGCGGCCACTGGCCGCCGTCAGACTGCTGACAAAGGTCGAAAACCTTTCTTTTCGTCATGGTCGGGCTTGACCCGACCATCCATAACCCATTGAAATCATGGATCCTCGGGTCAGGCCCGAGGATGACGGCAGTGGGGAGGCAAGGTTTTTCATCAACCTCACGGCGGCCACTGGCCGCCGTTTCTGTTTGGTGTGTCTGACAGCGATCAGTCGTTGGCGGTGATCGAAAGACCCGGCAGCGACAGGATCGAAGCGGGCGAGGCCGAAATCGTGCCGACGAGGCTCATCACCGGCGTCGGCTGCGAGGGTTTGAACGCAATCGAGATGTTCTTCGGCTTTTCCAGGAAGTTGCCGACGGCCGTGCTCAGGCGGTTGTCGGGGTCCTGAATGCCCTGCTGCGCCAGCATCATCGGCACCATGCCCTTGATCGCACCGGCAAACTGCTCGCCGGAAACACCCTGCGACTTGCCGAAATAATCCAGCGTGCGCCCGGTAATGCCTGCATCTTCAAAACGCAGGAGGATGTTTCCAATGTTGATCTGCTGGGCGATGCCGAGCATGGCAAGGCCGGCAGCCTGTGCACCCGCCTGCTGGTCCGGATTGTCGCGCATGGCCTTCTGCGTGTCCTGAACCGTCTTGTGCAGCGCGCCGGTATAGCCGGTCATGGCGAATTCCATCTTCAGCGTGCCGATATTGGCCGCGTCGATGTCATAGCGGTTCAGCGTGAAGACGCCGGATTCCGCATCCCACTGGCCGGAAAGGGCGGCCTTGGCGTCGATGGTTTCGATGCCCAGCGCCTTGATCGTCGGCAGGCTGGCCGGATCGGCAAAGGTCGCCGGTTCCATATGCATACCGTCCACGGTGAAATCGAAGAACATGCCGCGCCCGCCATCGGTGCGCTTCATCGCCGCCTGCGAACCGGCAACCGAAAGAATGGTCTTGCCGTCCATCGAAATAGTCATCGGTCCGGTCGTGGTCTTGTCGTAGAAGATGGTCGTCGAGGTCCAGTCATTGCCCATCGGCGGAATTTCCATGCCGTCGGTCTTCACATCCTTCAAGTTGAAGGCGGTCTTGTCCTGGCTGAAAATCAGTTCGGGCATGGTCATATGGGCAACGCGGTATCCGCCATTGCCAAGGTCTTCGACATTTTCAAAGGTCACGTCGCCGAGCGAAAGGACGACCGACGGAGACTGCGGGCTCGTCATTTCCAGACGGGCGGACTTGGCGATGATGGTTGAGCCGTCAACGGTCACTTCGCCTGCGGTCAGCTTGCCGCCGCTTGCCTCATAGCGCTGGCCAAGGGCCGCGAGAAAGGCATTGCCGTCCAGCGCGAAGGCAGGCCCGGACAGCAGAGTACCGGCAGCCAGAACGGCAAGGGCATAACGGCGAGAGGGCAGGGACTTCATGATCGGGGACTTTCCTCGCTGGTGGCGCAATATCGCGCTCAATTTGTGATATCGGCGTCGCGGCCTGTCAATCCATGCCTCACAGGGAAGCATAAAGAGATGAAACGCCGTGTTCGCGCTTTTAAACGCAAACCGATAACAGTTGATTGCTGACGATTTTGTCTTTTTAGCAACCTGCCGTCCACAAGCCATTTCGTTTGCTTTCTTGCTGGAATCGGCAATTCCGGCTAACCCCGATTCCATGGGGAAAAATCTTGTGCCGCCCGGCGGCGGGTCTGATAACGGTGGCGACGGACATATTGTGCCGGTCGATCTCAAGGCGGCGCTTGAAGAGCGCTACCTCGCCTATGCCTTGTCCACCATCATGCACCGTGCTCTGCCGGATGTGCGCGACGGCTTGAAGCCGGTTCATCGTCGCATCATTCACGCGATGAGCGAAATGGGCATCCGTCCCAACTCGGCCTTCAAGAAATGCGCCCGTATCGTCGGCGACGTGATCGGTAAGTTCCACCCGCATGGCGACCAGTCGGTCTATGATGCGCTGGTGCGTCTGGCGCAGGATTTCGCCCAGCGCTATCCAATTGTCGACGGTCAGGGCAATTTCGGCAATATCGACGGTGACGGTGCGGCAGCTTACCGTTACACCGAAGCGCGCATGACCGAGGTCGCGGCCCTTCTGTTGGACGGCATCGAGCAGGATGCGGTTGATTTTCGCCCGACCTATAACGAGGAAGATGAAGAGCCGATTGTTCTGCCCGGCGCCTTCCCGAATCTGCTGGCCAACGGTTCGTCGGGCATTGCGGTGGGTATGGCCACCTCCATTCCGCCCCATAACGTCCACGAACTGTGCGATGCCGCGCTCTATCTGATCAAGCATCGCGATGCGCCGGTGGAAAAGCTGGTGGAGTTCGTTCCGGGACCGGATTTCCCGACTGGCGGCATCATTATCGAGCGTCGTGAACAGATCATCGAAGCCTATAAGACCGGGCGCGGCGGTTTCCGCGTGCGCGCCCGCTGGGCCATCGAGGATCTCGGGCGCGGCGGCTATCAGATCGTCGTCACCGAAATTCCCTATCAGGTGCAGAAGTCGCGCCTGATTGAAAAGATCGCCGAACTGCTGATCGCCCGCAAGCTGCCGCTGCTGGAAGATATTCGCGATGAATCGGCCGAAGATGTCCGCATCGTTCTCGTACCGAAGAACCGCACCGTCGATGCAACGCTTCTGATGGAATCGCTCTTCAAGCTCAGCGAGCTTGAAAGCCGCATTCCGCTCAACATGAACGTTCTCTCGCAAGGCCGTATCCCCAAGGTCATGCCGCTGAACGATGTGCTGCTGGAATGGCTGGACCATCGCCGCGAGGTTTTGATCCGCCGCTCGCAGTTCCGTCTGAACGCAATTGATCGCCGTCTGGAAATTCTCGGTGGCCTTCTGATTGCCTACCTCAACCTCGATGAGGTCATCCGCATCATCCGCGAGGAGGATGAGCCGAAGCCGGTTCTGATGAGCCGTTTCGAGCTGACGGATAATCAGGCCGAAGCCATTCTCAACATGCGCTTGCGCAACTTGCGCAAACTCGAAGAGTTCGAAATCCGCAAGGAGTTCGATGAACTGACCCTTGAAAAGGCCGGCATCGAGGCACTTCTGGCTTCTCCGGAAAAGCAGTGGCAGACCGTGTCCTGGCAGGTCGGTGAAGTGCGCAAGGCTTACGCCAAGGCCACGCCGCTCGGCCGCCGCCGCAGTGATTTCGCCGATGCGCCGACGACAGACGACGAGGCCATTCAGCAGGCCATGATCGAGAAGGAGCCGGTCACCGTCGTCATCTCGGAAAAGGGCTGGATTCGCGCTCTGAAGGGCCACATCGCCGATACGTCTGGCCTCACCTTCAAGGAAGGCGATGCGCTGAAGCTGGCCTTCCCGGCCCAGACCACGGACAAGCTCATTCTGTTTACGACCGGCGGCAAGGCCTACACGCTGGGCGCGGACAAGCTGCCCGGCGGTCGTGGTCACGGCGAGCCGGTGCGCATCATGGTCGATATGGAAAACGATCAGGATATCCTGACGGCCTTCGTCCATGATCCGTCCCGAAAGCTGATTATCTCCTCCACGGCGGGCAATGGTTTCGTCATCGCCGAAAGCGAACTGGTCGCCAATACCCGCAAGGGCAAGCAGGTGATGAACGTCAGCATGCCGGATGAGGCGCGTCTTCTGGTGCCGGTTTCGGGGGATCATGTCGCCGTCGTTGGTGAAAACCGCAAGCTTGTGGTCTTCCCGCTGGCGCAGATTCCGGAAATGTCGCGCGGCAAGGGCGTTCGCCTGCAGCGCTACAAGGATGGCGGCATTTCTGACATCAAGTGCTTTGCCATTGCCGAAGGTCTGACCTGGGAAGATACGGCGGGTCGAAAGTTCGTGAAGACCAAGGACGAGTTGATCGAATGGCTGGGCGAACGCGCCTCTGCCGGTCGCGCCGTGCCCAAGGGCTTCCCGCGCTCGGGCCGCTTCTCGGGCTGATTCACATCCTCAGAAAATGACACCAAGTGCCGGAAAAGACTCTGTCTTTCCGGCACTGTTGATTCAATCTGTGAGCGGCACGCAAAAGTCCCGGAAGAAGCGCGTTGCTCCCTCCTCATCAATCTCCCCGGCCGCAACAGCCAGGACGAAGGCATATAGTGTTGCCTCGTCGGTATCGATTTCGTACCCGTTCTCAGCCAGAAACACAGACGCCGTGACAATCGCTATGCGCTTGTTTCCATCAATGAAGGCATGGTTTCTGGCGAGGCCGAAGAGGTAGGCGGCGGCGAGTTCCATGACGTCATCGCAGCCGTAGGCAGCTTTATTGATGGCGCGCGCCAAGGCCGACTCCAGAACGCCATCATCGCGAAGGCCGTAAGCGCCCCCGAAACGTTCGATTTGCAGTTCGTGCAGACGCTCAACAACCGCCCGGTGGATGAAGACAAGCTCTGTCATTCGGCCAGCTTCTTCAGGGCAACCTTGTACTTTTCCATAAAGCGCTCGGCGTGCTGGATCTGGCGGTTGAAGTCACCGTCAGCTGCGCTCATCGACCAGTTACCTTTCCCATCTTCGGAAATCTGCAACGTATCACCGGCCTTCAGACCCATGCGGCTGAGAACTTCCTTGGGAATGATGATGCCTTCGGAATTGCCGATCTTGCGGATGGTGACGTTCATGGCTTGCCTCGTTGTGGTGTTGCAACAACGTTATAACACGCAAGCGTCCTACTGCAAAGGGATTACACCTCGTCGGCGCCTTCGTAGAGCGTCCAGCCGTCCGGCATCAGGTGCTCCTGCGGCTGGAAGCGGGTCTTGTAATGCATCTTGCGCGATCCCTTGACCCAGTAGCCGAGATAGACATGCGGCAGGCCAAGCGAAACGGTGCGGCGGATGTGCTCAAGGATCATGAAGCTGCCGAAGGAGCGCTTTTCCATGTCCGGATCGTAGAAGGAATAGACCATGGAGAGGCCATCGCTCATGAAATCCGTCAGCGCAACGCCAAGCAACTGCCCCTTGGGACGCTTATCCAGCCCGCTGCCTTCCTCGCGCAGACGGTATTCGATGAGATGGGTGTCGACATGCGTATCTTCCACCATCACGGCATAGTCGAGCGCGGTCATGTCCGACATGCCGCCATCCTGATGGCGGTGGTCGAGATAGCGGCGAAACAGCGAGAACTGTTCCGCACTCGGTTCCGGCGGCAGGACGGTGGCGATCACATCGCTATTGCCGCTCATGATGCGCTGAAACGAACGGCTGGGGCGGAACTGCTCGGCCAGAATGCGGACGGAAACGCACGAACGGCAGCTTTCGCAGGCCGGACGATAGGCAATGTTCTGCGAGCGGCGGAACCCGCCCTGCGTCAGGAGATCATTCATCTCGTTGGCACGGCTGCCGGACAGGTGCGTGAACACCTTGCGCTCCGTCTCGCCCTGCAGATAGGGGCAGGGGGCGGGGGCGGTCAGGTAAAACTGGGGAGAGCGGGTGGTCTGCGTATTCATGGATTTCGCTTTGCCCCCCTTTCAACCATGAGCCTTTCGCAAAAGCATGGCGGAAGAATGAAAAACGTCAAGGCGCAAGCGCATCGTTAGGACGCGCTTGCGGAAAATTCGTTCCCGGTGTGGTTTATTCAATAAGTGCGGATGGCCGCCGTACCGACCAGAAGGTCGTGGATCAGCCGCGAGCGGTTGGTGAAGAGGCCAGCCAGCAGAATGAGCGGGGTCAGCACCGAGTTCAGCACCCAGAACAACACGAGGTGGACAATCGCCGTCCAGAAATCGATCTTGCCGCCATCGACGCGCACAAGGGCAATGCCCATCATGCGCATGCCGGGGCTGGCCTGCGAGGCACCGCCAACGCTGAGGCCAAAGTAAAGCGCGGCAACAATCAGGCCGAGGATCGGGAAAAGATACCAAGCAAGACCAAGCGTGAGCACGCCGATGAAGAACAGGATGGCTGCTGCCGGGATGATCAGGATGGCGATCAGGATGTAGTCGACGCAAAACGCCATCGCGCGCCGGATCAACGTTCCGGAATAGGCGCGCCAGTCGTCGGGCGCGGCGGTACGGGAAACAGGATCAAGGCTCATTGCGGCATTCTCCGGCAAAACAATATCTGCACCAGATATGGGTTGTTTTGCCGGAAATACAATAAAGCCGTGATCGGTCTGAGCGTGTCAGGCCTGGCCCGCGAGCTTTTTTGCCACCTCGGGTGCGAAGTAGGTCAGGATGCCGTCGCAGCCTGCACGTTTGAAGCACAGAAGCGATTCCATCATGAACCTGTCACCGTCGATCCAGCCATTGGCGGCCGCCGCCTTGATCATCGAATATTCGCCGGACACCTGATAGGCGAAGGTCGGCAGGCCGAAGCTTTCCTTGAGGCGCCAGCAGATATCGAGATAGGGAAGGCCGGGCTTAACCATCAGCATGTCGGCCCCTTCTTCCACATCGAGAGCGGCATCGCGCACCGCTTCCATGCCGTTGGCCGGGTCGATGTAATAGCTCTTCTTGTCGCCCTTCAGCAGTCCGCCGGTGGAAATCGCCTCGCGATAGGGGCCGTAGCAGGCGGAGGCGAACTTCGTGGCGTAGGACATGATACCCACATGCTGGAAACCGGCCGCGTCGAGCGCACGGCGGATGGCACCAATGCGTCCGTCCATCATTTCGGATGGTGCGATAATGTCGGAACCGGCCTCGGCCTGCAGAATGGCGGCCTGCACCACCTGATCGACCGTCTCGTCATTGGCAATTTCGCTGCCGATAAGAATGCCGTCATGACCATGGCTGGTGAACGGGTCGAGCGCCACGTCGGTGATAACGCCGATGTTCGGCACCGCCTTCTTGATGGCGCGCGTCGCGGTGTTGATCAGGTTGTTGGCCTCAAGCGCGTTGGAACCCGCTTCATCGCGCAGTTCCATCTCGATGTTCGGGAAGGTCGCAATGGCCGGAATGCCGAGATCGGCAGCCTCGCGCACGGCCTCGACAGCCACATCCACGCTCATGCGGTTGACGCCCGGCATGGCGGCGATGGGATCACAGATGTTGCTGCCCGGCACCAGAAAGATCGGCCAGATGAGATCATCAACGGTCAGGCGGCTTTCCTGAACCATGCGTCGCGTCCAGTCCGCCTTGCGGTTGCGGCGCATGCGGCGGTGTCCGGTGATGTGATCGACGAGATGGGTCTTGTCATGCATGGTTTGGCGTCCTGGCTGGCTTTTCTGAAGCGTGCCGCGCAATGGTGTGCACGGTTTCGCGATGGCGACACGCTGTGACAATACCGGCTCAATACCACGCCACGGCAGGGGGCGAAATCATGAATTGGCCTCCCGGCTTGGGTTGTTTTGGCGCATGACTGGCGGCGGGCCAAACTTCACCGTATCTTTCGCGCATGGATACCGATTCTGCTGGCGCGCCCAAAAGCACATTCACCGAGACGCTATTCGTGGTCTTCCTGCGAATGGTGGCGGTTTCCTGTTTCTGGTTCGGGATCGAATATTGGGCCATGCTGGTGGGCTTCTCCAGCAGCGGCACGTCGCGTTTCGATCTGGTGGGGCCAGCCTGGCGCGGGGCCGGTGTGGCTCTCGCCGTGGTTTTTCCGGTGGCAGCCCTCGGGCTCTGGCTTCCGGCCTCCTGGGGCGCCGTCATCTGGAGCTGTGCGGCCCTTGGCCAGCTCCTGATGTATATCGTGTGGCCCGACGTTTTTGGCTCGAACTGGCTCGTACCGCTGATGCATGGTCTGGTGGCGGGCGTTTATGTATTCTTCCGGTTCGCGCTGGCCCTCGAAAGACGCGAGAAGATGACGCGAGTAAGCTCCGGTTTACCCTGATTGACGGGTCTGTATTGGTAAGGCCCTGTTAAGGCTGCAGTTTAAGTAGAATTTTATCGGTATTCGATAGGGTTGCTCTCAAGGCGGGAAACAAAACAAACACCGCCACCAAAACAGTGAGGCAGTCATGATCAATACCAAGATGAAGTCCCAGCAGCCGTCCGTTCGTCCCGTTGAGGAAGAAGCGATCCGTTCGCTTTATCTGGAATCGCTGCATCTGGTGGAACGTCTCCACCGCCGTCTTCTCGACGTTATCAAGGACGAGTTCGACCGTCAGGGTCGTTCGGATGTCAACGCCGTTCAGGCCCTGTTGCTGTTCAACATCGGCAATGCCGAACTGACCGCCGGCGAACTTCGCTCGCGTGGTTTCTACCTCGGCTCGAACGTGTCCTATAACGTCAAGAAGCTGGTGGATCTCGATCTCATCAACCACAAGCGCTCGCGCGTTGACCGTCGTTCGGTCCGCATCAGCCTGACGGAAAAGGGCCAGGAAATTGCTGAAACCGTGGCTCGCCTCTATGAGCGCCACGTCGGCTCCATCCAGAAGGTCGGCGGCATCGGCGAAGGCGAATTCGCTGAAATGAACAAGCTGCTGCAGCGTCTGGATCGCTTCTGGAACGACACAATCGCCTACCGCATGTAAAAGCGGCTCAGAAATACTCGGGAGAGGGGAAAAGAAACCGGATGCGCCGCTGGCGCGTCCGGTTTCTTGGCGTTTGGAGCATTTCCAGGAAAAGTGGGAGCCGGTTTTCCGTCCGCAAATGCGTCAGGACAAAGGGACAGAGTGTCCTCGAGAGTCCGGGAAAGTGGAAACACCCGAAGGCTTGCTCATGCACAACCTTGTGCAATTCGATCACACGAATGTTTTTACTGAAGCCCCGGTCGCATTTGCTTGACAAGCCGGGTGACACGAATTGGCCATATTGATATGGGACCGGCAAAGACTAGGGAAATAAGCTGAAGGACATGCGTCCGGGCTGTTCCTGCCATATGTTTCGCATTGAGACACCGGCAGGGCAGGCGAACGGTCGCAGATGGTTTTACCTTCGTGACATTCCACATGAGCGCGGCTTGAACTGTCGCGCCTTCACACACGGTCCGGTGCGGGTTTGTTAACCACGTTCGGGCATGATCCGCTCGCGCGAATGCGCGCTGTGAATAAAGAGATGGTGCGATATATGTCAGACAAGACCGGAATGGATGTTTTCTCCCGCCGCGCAATTCTGCGCACGGCGCTTTCTGCAGGTGCTGCAGCGCTGGCTGCCCCGGCATTGGCCCAATCGGCCATGGATGGAATCATCAACACGCCGAACCGCGGCAACTGGGATGACCAGTTCGACGCCAAGGTTGCGCGTGCCACCGTCAATGTCACGACCAACACGCCGATGCTCAGCCCGCAGGCTCCTGCCGCCATCCAGCAGGCCATGGGCGAGTACCAGATGATTGTCGCCAATGGCGGCTGGCCGGAAGTGCCGCAGACGGCAAAGCCCCTGCAGCTTGGCGCGGTCGACTCCTCCGTTCAGGCGCTTCGCCAGCGCCTGATGATCACCGGCGACCTGCCGCGTGATGCGGGCATGTCCGGCTCCTTCGATTCCTACGTGGACGGCGCGGTCAAGCGTTTCCAGGCCCGTCACGGTCTGCCGCCGGATGGTGTTCTCGGCGAATACTCGATGAAGGCGCTCAATGTTCCGGCCCAGACGCGTCTCATGCAGCTCCAGACCAATCTGGTGCGCCTGCAGGCCATGTCGGGTGATCTTGGCCCCCGTTTCATTAGCGTCAACGTTCCGGCTGCTTCCATCGAAGCCGTTGAAAACGGCCGCGTCATGCTGCGCAATACCGCGATTGTCGGCCGTATCAGCCGCCCGACGCACATGATCAACTCGAAGATCTATGAAGTGATCCTCAATCCTTACTGGACCGCGCCGCGCTCGATTGTCGAAAAGGACATCGTGCCGCTGATGCGCAAGGACCCGACCTATCTCGAGAAGAACAACATTCGTCTGATCGATGGTCAGGGCCGTGAAGTCAGCCCGTCGATGGTCGACTGGAATGCGCCGAAGGCTCCGAACCTGATGTTCCGTCAGGACCCCGGCAAGATCAACGCCATGTCCTCGACGAAGATCAACTTCCACAATCCGAACAACGAATACATGCACGACACGCCGTCGCAGGGCCTGTTCAACAAGCTCATGCGCTTCGAATCGTCGGGCTGCGTGCGCGTGCAGAACGTCCGCGATCTGGTTCTGTGGCTTCTGAAGGACAATCCGGGCTGGGATCGCCAGCATGTGGAGCAGGTCATCGCCAGCCGCCAGAACACGCCGATCAAGCTGACGCAGGAAGTGCCGGTCTATATCGTTTACATCACCGCCTGGTCGGCCAAGGATGGCGTCGTGCAGTTCCGCGACGATATCTACCAGAAGGACGGCGACCAGCAGCTCGCCCTTCAGACCACGGCAGGCGTCGAGCCGGCTTCCAGCAACGAGGACGATTTCGTTCCGCGCCAGTAACGGCCACACTGCAAACGCAGACAAAGTTGAGACAAAGCCGGGGCATCTGCTCCGGCTTTTTCGTTGTATCGGGGTGCTGATATGCGTTTCATATATTGCCCTTGGCGGGCCGTGGGGCTAATACGCCATCGCATCCCTTGAATCCTTGGAGGCCGCCTCATGTCGAATACCGATGCTTTCTTCAACCGTCCGCTCGCTGAAGTCGATCCGGAAATCTTCGGCGCAATCGGCAAGGAACTCGGTCGCCAACGTCACGAGATCGAACTGATTGCTTCCGAAAACATCGTTTCCCGCGCTGTGCTTGAAGCGCAGGGCTCGATCATGACGAACAAGTATGCCGAAGGCTATCCGGGCAAGCGCTATTATGGCGGCTGCCAGTTCGTGGACATTGCCGAAGAACTCGCCATTGAACGCGCCAAGAAGCTGTTCGGCGTAAACTTCGCCAACGTCCAGCCGAATTCCGGTTCGCAGATGAACCAGGCCGTGTTCCTCGCGCTGCTGCAGCCGGGCGACACCTTCATGGGTCTCGACCTCAACTCCGGGGGCCACCTGACCCACGGTTCGCCGGTCAACATGTCTGGCAAGTGGTTCAACGTCGTGTCCTACGGCGTGCGTGAGGAAGATCACCTCCTCGACATGGACGACATTGCCGAGAAGGCCCGCAAGAACAAGCCGAAGCTGATCGTCGCCGGCGGCACCGCCTATTCCCGCATCTGGGACTGGAAGCGTTTCCGCGAGATTGCCGACGAAGTGGGCGCTTATCTCATGGTCGACATGGCCCACATCGCCGGTCTGGTGGCCGGTGGCCAGCATCCGTCGCCGTTCCCGCACTGCCATGTTGCGACCACCACGACGCACAAGTCGCTGCGCGGTCCGCGTGGCGGCATGATCCTCACCAACGATGAGGATCTGGCCAAGAAGTTCAACTCGGCTGTCTTCCCGGGCCTGCAGGGTGGCCCGCTGATGCACGTCATCGCCGCCAAGGCCGTGGCCTTCGGTGAAGCGCTGAAGCCCGAGTTCAAGGACTATGCCGCGCAGGTCGTCAAGAACGCCAAGGCTCTGGCCGAAACGCTGGTGGAAGGCGGCCTCGACATCGTGTCCGGCGGCACCGACAACCACCTGATGCTGGTTGACCTTCGCAAGAAGAACGCCACCGGCAAGCGCGCGGAAGCCGCTCTCGGTCGCGCTTACGTGACCTGCAACAAGAACGGGATTCCCTTCGACCCGGAAAAGCCCTTCGTCACCTCCGGTGTCCGTCTCGGCACCCCGGCTGGCACGACGCGCGGCTTCAAGGAAGCCGAGTTCCGCGAAATCGGCAAGCTGATCGTGGAAGTTCTGGACGGCCTCAAGGTTGCCAACTCCGACGAGGGCAATGCCGCTGTGGAAGCAGCCGTGCGCTCCAAGGTCGTGGCGCTGACGGATCGTTTCCCGATGTACGACTACATCGCCTAAGGGGTCGCCATGCGCTGCCCCTTCTGCGGATCGGAAGATACTCAGGTCAAGGATAGCCGCCCGGCGGAGGATAGCACGTCTATCCGTCGTCGGCGGATCTGCCCGGATTGCGGCGGTCGCTTCACCACCTTTGAACGCGTTCAGCTTCGCGAACTTCTCGTCGTGAAGAAAACGGGCCGCAAGGTTCCGTTTGATCGCAACAAGCTGGTGCGGTCTTTCCAGATCGCGCTTCGCAAGCGCCCGGTCGATAATGACCGGATCGAGCGCGCCGTTTCTGGCATCGTGCGCCGCCTTGAAAGCTCCGGCGAGCCGGAAATCACTTCGGAAGAAATCGGCCTGCAGGTGCTGGAAGCCCTGAAGACGCTCGATGATGTGGGCTTTGTGCGCTACGCCTCGGTCTATCGCGATTTCTCCCATGCGGAGGATTTCGAGAAGGTGATCGAGGAAATCAACGCCAAGATCGCCCGCGATCCCGGACTGGATGGGTAATGCATGTCGCGCAAAAGTGTGAAGCGGTTTTGCGACAACGACATGCGCAAAAACAAAGACAAACGATGAGCGCCGAGGACGACCGGCGCTATATGGCCGAAGCCATTCGGTTTTCCCGCACCAATGCGGGCATGACCTCATCAAACCCGTGCGTCGGTTGCGTGATCGTGCGCGATGGCGAAATCGTTGGCCGTGGCGTCACCGCCGCGCCGACGGGCCGTCCCCATGCCGAGCCTCAGGCTCTGGCCGATGCGGGGGACAAGGCCCGGGGTGCCACCGCCTATGTAACGCTCGAGCCGTGCTCGCATTTCGGCAAGACGCCCCCTTGCGCCAATGCGCTGATTGAGGCGGGCGTCGCCCGCGTCGTCGTGGCCTTGACCGACCCGGACCCGCGCGTGGCGGGCAGGGGGCTTTCCATGCTGGCGGATGCGGGCATTGCGGTTGAAAGCGGTGTTCTGGCGAAGGAAGCCGCCTATCAGTTGGCTCCCTACCTCACGCGCCAGACGAAGAAACGCAGCCATGTGACTCTGAAACTGGCCGTTTCTGCCGATGGCATGATCGGCGTAAAGGGCGGTGGACAGGTGGCGATTACCGGACTGCAAGCCCGCGCCGAGGTTCACACCCTGCGCGCTGAAAGCGATGCGATCCTTGTCGGCATCGGCACGGCGCTCGCGGACGATCCGGAACTCACCGTTCGATTGCCCGGCATGGAGCATCGCTCGCCATTGCGCATCGTGCTTGATCGCGATCTTCGCCTGCCGCTGACATCAAAGCTCGTCCAGACGGCCAGGACTGTCCCGGTCATGGTCATGGGCTCCAAGACCGACAAGAGCCCCGAATTTCTGGCGCGCCGCGAAGCCTTGGCTGCCGCGGGCGTTGAGGTTGTCGAGGCCGAAACGCCTCTGGAGGTGGTGACGCTTCTGGGGGAGCGCGGCATCAACGGCCTGATTGTCGAGGGCGGCGCGCAGGTTGCCGGTGCCTTCCTCAAGGCCGGTCTGGTCGATCGTATCCAGCTTTATGAAGGTCCGGGCGTGATCGGCGACGGGGGCATTGCATCGCCCCTGACCCGTTCCCATATCGGCGAGGACTTTATTCTGGTCCGTGAGGCCGACTTCGGCCCGGACCATCGCTTCGATTACGAAAGGAAAGATGGATGTTTACCGGGATCGTGACGGATGTGGGCCGCGTTGAAAGCATCGTACCGCTGGATGCAGGCATTCGCCTGCGCATCGCCACCGATTACGATCCGGCGACCATCGCGATGGGGGCGTCGATTGCCCATGCCGGAACCTGCCTGACGGTCACGGCGCTTCCGGCGGAAGGCGACAACAGCCGCTGGTATGAGGTCGAGGCCTGGGAAGAGGCGCTGCGTCTGACGACCATCGGTTCGTGGAAGCCCGGCACCCGCATCAATCTCGAGCGGGCCTTGAAAATCGGCGATGAACTGGGCGGCCATATTGTCTCCGGCCATGTGGACGAAACGGCGGAAATCCTCTCGGTATCGCCCGAGGGCGAGGCCGTGCGCTTCACCTTCCGCGCACCGAAAGCCTTCGCAAAATTCGTGGCGCCTAAGGGCTCGGTGGCGCTGGATGGTACGTCGCTGACGGTCAATGCGGTGAATGGCACGGATTTCGATGTGCTGATCATCCGCCACACGCTGGAGGTCACCACCTGGGGCGAACGCAAGGCGGGCGACCGGGTGAATTTCGAGGTTGATACCATGGCGCGCTATGCCGCGCGGCTTGCCGAATTCAACTGACAATCCCGGCGTTGTAGGGAAATATAAACCCGTCCGGCTTAGTCTTGCAGCGAAAGATGTTGCTTTCCCGCAAGCCAGCCGAGGCGCCATGACCAGCGTTAATGCCAAGCCGATTCTCTCCATCGTGGCACCTTGCTACAACGAGGAGGAATCCGTGTCGGAATTCGTGCGTCGTGCTGCCGCCGCTGCACGCGCCTGCGCCGGTTCGAATTTCGAGATCGTTCTGGTCGATGATGGCTCCAAGGATGGCACCTGGAACCTGATTGAAAGCCTTTCGCTGGTCGTGCCGCAGATTGTCGGCGTGCGCCTGTTGCGCAATTATGGGCACCAGATGGCGGCCACCGCAGGCCTGACGACGGCCAGCGGCGAGCGCGTCCTTCTCATCGATGCCGATCTTCAGGACCCGCCGGAACTCGTGTCCGACATGATGGCGGTGATGGATCAGGGCGCGGACGTGGTCTATGGACGGCGCATTCGCCGCAATGGCGAGACCTGGTTCAAGCGTATGACGGCGGCAGCCTTTTATCGCATGCTGTCGCAGTTGGCTTCGGTGCAGATCCCGCAGGATACGGGCGATTTTCGCCTGATGAACCGCCGCATCACCGACATTCTGGTCGCCATGCCCGAGCAGCACCGCTTTATTCGCGGCATGGTCAGCTGGATCGGCGGACGGCAGGTAGCACTGGATTACGAGCGCGACGCCCGCTTTGCCGGGGTCACGAAATATCCCTTCCTCAAGATGGTGCGCTTTGCCGTTGATGCGTTGACAAGCTTTTCGACCGCCCCGCTGCGGATCAGCACCTATGTCGGCATGGGCACAGCCATGGTGGCGCTCGTCATGCTGGTCTATTCGCTGTTTCGCTGGGTCAGCGGCGCAACGATTGAAGGTTGGGCAAGCTTGATGGTGGCGCTCACCTTCTTCAGCGCTATTCAATTGATCGCGCTGGGCGTGATCGGTGAATATCTCGGTCGCATGGTCCAGCAGGGCAAGGGGCGTCCGTCCTTCATCATCGATCATGTCATGCGTCGGGAAACGGCGCTGGGTGAGGGGATTGTCGCCCCGAAGAAGAAGACCTCTACCGCAGCCCGCACCCGGTCGAAGGCCTACTGACCATGACGCGCCTTGCCTCGCTTCGCACCTTCATGCGCTATGCAGGCGTCGGCATTGCCAATACGGCGGTGGATTTCGCCGTCTTCGCCCTGTTGCTGGAAGTGGGAATGGCCGCCGGTTTTGCCAACGCGCTTGGCTTTATGGCCGGAGCCATCAACAGCTATGTCTGCAACACGCTTTTCACCTTCCGCGATGCCGAGATCGTCGATGCCAACGGGCAGATGCGCCGCATGGCGGCCTTTGCTGCCGTCACGCTGATCGGTCTTGCCGTCAGCGCCATCGTCTTTGCCGTCTTCCACGTCCTCGTGGCCGATTACCTCGCCAAGATGGCCGCGACACTCGCCGTGCTTTCGGTCGGCTACCTTCTGAACCGCACGCTGGTTTTTGCCCCGCGTCGCGCCTCCTGCTGATGTGCGGAACCGACAGATGACAGAGTTCGAGGGCAAAAGCCTCTCCCGCAAGGATGTCGATCCGGCCCGCCGCGCGACCATGGTCGTGATCGCCCTGTTCCTCCTCATGACGCTGGCCATGGTGGTCTGCTTCCGCTTTCCGCCGCTTCTCGACTTCGCCAATCATTATGCGCGGGCCTGGCTGATCGCGGGCGGCATTCACGAACCGCCGTTCAACGACATCTACACGCTCGACTGGTCGCGCACCTCCACCAATATCGGCATGGACGTGGCCGCGCTCGTGCTGGGGCCTGTGATTGGCGTCGATCTGTTGATGCGGGGGCTCCTGTGGCTGGCGATCATCCTGCCGCCCTTGGGGGCGATGGCTCTGCATCGCCAGATTTACGGCAGCAGCAGCCCGTGGATGCTGGCGAGCCTATATTTCGCCTGGTGCGCTACCATGATCGGCGGTTTTTTGAATTTCCAGATCGGTCTTGGCTTCGCGCTTCTCTTTGCCGCCCTCGATCATCGCTTGAGTGGGCAAAACCCGGTCGTTGTTTTCATGGTTCGGGCCGCAGTGTCGCTGTTCCTGATCTACGAACATATTTTCGCACTAGGCTTCTACATGGTGCTGCTGGGCGGACTGGCCATCGGCCCGGATTTGTCCGCCATCCGTTCCGGCCCGGCCTTTGGCCGTCTGCTCGGTCGTATCCTGCTGATCGCTCTCGCCTGCGGCCTGCCGCTGGCGCTTGTCGTGGCAACCGCCCATAGCCTGCCGGGAGCCCATGCCGGTGCCGGGTTCGGCAGCATCCGGCCCAATCTCGATGTGCTGGATATGATCGGCGCGCTGACCTCCGCCTTCTGGACCTATTGGCTGACACTCGATTTCGGTCTGGTTCTGGTCCTGCCAGCGCTTATCACCGTGGCCTTGCTGGCACGGCAGATGCGCCTGCATGCCGGTCTTGCCGTGGCATGGTTCCTGTTGCTCGTCCTTTCGCTCTTCTCGCCGGTTCATGCGTTGGGAACGGGCTGGATCTCCTGGCGTTTTCCGATCATGGCGGCACTGGTCTGGGTGGTGATGCTCCGCCCCTTTTCGCAAACAGGCCGGGCGAAAGCCTGCGCGCTCGTGTTGATCATGGCTGTGCTCACGCTCGGTCGCACCGCATGGGTCGGCGATAACTGGTGGCGGGCCGAGGCCGACAGTCGTCAACTGCAAGCGGTCATCGCTGACATTCCGGCCGGGGCATCCGTCCTCCCGGTCATCCATCTGGCGGCCGCTGGCGCGCAAAAGGACGAGGTCCGCCATCGATACGCGGCTTGGTACAAGGATACATTCCGCCATTTGCCGACGCTTGCGGTGCCCTTGGCACATGCCGCCGTGCCATCACTGTTTACCGCAGCAGGCAAGCAGCCATTGGCGGTGAAACAGGAATGGCTGGATCGCACCGTTCCCGAGACCAACCTGCTGTCCATTCACGCTCTGCAATGCCAACGGCTTCGCCAATGGGAGTTGACGCCCTATCTGGACCGCTGGCGGGAGAAATATGACTATGTTCTGGTCGTCAATGCCGACCTTCCGGATCAATATGTCGGCGATGGCGTGCCGCCCGGCCTGATCCCTGTTGTTGATACGGGATTTGCCCGGCTTTACCGCATCGACAAGGCTTTTGGCGAAAGCGATGGCCCCTTTGCCTGCGCCCTGAACGTACCTCAAACGTGAAATTGCTTGCCAGCGGGGGCAAGCCGTGGTTAGACCGCGATCAAACCCCGACATCTGTTCGCATGTCCGGCCTCAAGGGCCGTTGAAATGATCGGAACCATTCTCATGTCTACGACACCCGCATCTCACCTTCTCATCGTTGAAGCCCGCTTTTACGATGATCTTTCCGACGCCCTTCTCGAAGGCGCCAAGGCCGCGCTCGATGAAGCTGGCGCGACCTATGACATCGTGACGGTTCCCGGTGCGCTGGAAATCCCGGCAACGATTGCCATGGCTCTGGACGGTATGGATGCCGGCAATGTGGCCTATGATGGCTTCGTCGCACTGGGCATGGTCATTCGCGGTGAAACCTACCATTTCGACGTGGTGAGCAATGAATCGGCCCGCGCCCTGATGGACCTTTCGGTCAGCGAATCGCTGGCACTCGGCAACGGCATCCTGACCGTTGAAACCGAAGCGCAGGCCTGGGCCCGCGCCAAGAAGAGCGAAATGGACAAGGGTGGCTTTGCTGCCCGCGCCGCACTGACGATGATTGACCTCAAGGCGAAGCTGAGCGGCTGATATGACGACCCAGGACCCCAGCGAAAACACGGTGAAGCCTGCCAACCAGCGCGGCGCGGCACGCCTTGCCGCCGTGCAGGCGCTTTACCAGATGGATATTGGCGGCAGCGGCGTTTTGGAAGTCGTGGCCGAATACGAGGCCCATCGCCTTGGTCAGGAACTCGACGGCGACACCTACCTGAAGGCCGATGCGGCATGGTTCCGGTCCATCGTCTCGGGCGTCGTGCGCGACCAGACGAAAATCGACCCGATGATCCGCGCCTCGCTGCAGGACGACTGGGCGCTGTCGCGTCTCGATAGCACCGTGCGTGCCATCCTTCGTGCCGGAACGTTTGAGCTGGTCGAGCGCAAAGATGTGCCCGTTCCGGTCATCGTGACGGAATATGTGGAAATTGCCCGCGCCTTCTTTGAAGACGACGAGCCGAAGCTTGTGAACGCTGTCCTTGACCGGATCGCCAAGCAGGTCCGCAGCATCGTGCGCAAGTAAATCAGGAGACAGGGCGGATGGATGCAGTTCAGGGCGGCACGGTTCCGGGTCTTGAGGCGCAGTTGCGCTCGGCCAAGATCAATGTCGGCCTGCTGACGGCGGCCCAAGCCATCCTCGGTTCTGCCGGTCCTCTGTCCTTCTCCGTGGGTGCGCTTGCGGGTTACGAACTGCTTTCGGACGACAAGTCTCTGGCTACCGCCCCGCTGACGGGTTTCAATGTCGGCGTGGCGCTCGGAGCCGTAGCTGTTGCCGCAACATCGCGTCTTTTGGGCCGCAAGGCCGCCTTCATGCTGGGCGCCGTGATGATCGGCATCGGCGGACTAGTCGCGGCCCTTGCCCTGTTTCGTGCCGATTTCTGGCTTTTTGCCGGTGGCCTTCTGCTGATCGGCCTTTCCGGCGGGTTTACGCAAAAAATCCGCTTTGCCGCCGCCGATGCCTCGCCGTCCTTCTGGAAGGGCAAGGCCATTTCGTGGATTCTGGCGGGCGGCATTGTTTCCGCTGTGCTCGGGCCGCAAATTGCCATCGAGACCAAGGATTTCTACGCACCCGTGCTCTTTGCCGGTGCCTTCATGGCCCTTGTGCCGCTGAGCCTTCTGGCGGTGGCCGTTCTGGCCTTCCTGAAGCTTCCGGACGTTCCGGTTGGTCATGATCACGCTGGAGAAGCGGCCCGTCCGCTGCGTGAAATTGTTTTGAAACAGCGCTTCCTGACGGGCCTCGTCTGCGGCATCGGCTCCTACGCGCTGATGACCTTCATGATGACCGGCGCGCCGCTGGCCATGGTGGTCGGCTGTGGCATGACGACGGAAATGGCGACGCTCGGCATTCAATGGCACGTCATTGCCATGTTCGCCCCAAGCTTCTTCACCGGCGTGATCATTGCGCGCTGGGGGCCGGAAAAGATCGTGGCGCTCGGACTGCTCATCCTCATGGTTTGCGCCGTGGTCGCGCATGCGGGCGTTGAGCTCTGGAATTTCTGGGGCGCGCTGATTTTGCTCGGCGTCGGCTGGAATTTCGGCTTCATCGGCTCCACCGCCATTGTCGCCGCAAGCTATCGCCCGGCAGAAGCCGACAAGGTTCAGGGCTTCAACGACATCGTGCTGTTCGGCACGGTGGCGCTGGCCTCCTTCTCCTCGGGACGCGTCTTCACCGCCTGGGGCTGGAACGCCATGAACCTCATCATCTGGCCGGTGACGATTGCCTGCCTCGTACTGATTCTCCTCGAAATGCGAGCCGCCAGCGCTCGCGCTGCAGCATCGCGCAACGCTGCAGCCTGAGATTTAACCGTTTAATCCTTGATTTTGTTCATTCTGCATTGCGGCGGAATGTCCTGCTGCACCCGTCGCGAATGGACAGGGGTTGCGTTAGACGAAAGACGGAAGCAATCTCCTTCCAAACGGAGAGCGGCTTGAAAAGGTTGGGGTATGCCGACCGGGGTCCGCTCACGGGAGGGAGAGGGTATGAGTGTAGTTTATCTGGTCATTCTGTGTGGCTTGTTGTCCATCGTCTATGCGGTGTGGGCAACGCGCGCGGTGCTGTCGGCGGATCAGGGCAACGCCCGGATGCGCGAAATCGCGGGGTTCATCCGTGAAGGGGCAACAGCCTATCTCACGCGTCAATATCTGAGCATCGCCATTGTCGGCGTCGTGGTGTTTGTCGGTTGCTGGTGGCTTCTGTCGGCAACGGCTGCCATCGGCTTCCTGATTGGTGCCGTGCTTTCGGGTCTTGCAGGCTTCATCGGCATGCATGTTTCGGTTCGCGCCAATGTGCGCACGGCACAGGCATCCTCCATCAGTCTGGCCGCTGGTCTCGACATTGCGTTCAAGTCGGGTGCCATCACCGGCATGCTGGTGGCCGGTCTCGCGCTCATCGGCGTCGCCAGCTATTTTCTGGTGCTGACGCAGGGGCTTGGCCATGAGGCCGGCTCCCGCGAAGTGATCGATGCGCTCGTCTCGCTCGGCTTCGGTGCGTCGCTCATCTCCATCTTCGCCCGTCTCGGCGGCGGTATCTTCACCAAGGGTGCGGATGTCGGCGGCGACCTCGTGGGCAAAGTGGAAGCCGGGATTCCGGAAGACGATCCGCGCAACCCGGCAACCATTGCCGATAACGTGGGCGATAATGTCGGCGACTGCGCCGGTATGGCCGCCGACCTTTTCGAAACCTATGCCGTGTCGGTCGTCGCCACCATGGTTCTCGCCGCCATCTTCTTTGCGGGCAGCGCCGTTCTGGAATCGGCGATGATCTATCCGCTGGCCATCTGCGGCGCCTGCGTCGTCACCTCCATCGTCGGCAGCTTCTTCGTGCGCCTCGGCGTCAATGGCTCGATCATGGGCGCGCTCTACCGCGGCCTGATTGCCACCGGCGTGCTGTCCATCGGCGGGCTTGCCCTTGCCACCAGCATGACGGTCGGCTGGGGCTCTATCGGAACCGTGGCTGGCGCGGACATCACCGGCACCAACCTGTTCTTCTGCGGACTGGTCGGTCTTGTGGTTACGGCGCTCATCGTGGTCATCACCGAGTACTACACCGGCACCAATAAGCGCCCGGTCAACTCGATTGCCCAGGCCTCGGTGACGGGTCACGGCACCAACGTCATTCAGGGCCTTGCAGTGTCGCTGGAATCGACGGCGCTTCCGGCGCTCGTCATCGTCGGTGGCATCATTTCGACCTACCAGCTTGCAGGCCTATTCGGCACCGGCATTGCCGTGACCGCTATGCTCGGTCTTGCCGGCATGATTGTGGCCCTCGACGCATTCGGCCCGGTGACGGACAATGCGGGCGGCATTGCGGAAATGTCCGGCATGTCGCCGGATGTGCGCAAGGCAACCGATGCTCTGGACGCTGTGGGCAACACCACCAAGGCCGTGACCAAGGGCTACGCCATCGGTTCTGCCGGTCTTGGCGCTCTGGTGCTCTTTGCCGCCTACGCCAACGACCTGAACTACTTCATCGCCAATGGCGACCGTTACCCCTATTTTGCGGGCATCGGTGAAGTGTCCTTCACGCTCTCCAACCCTTATGTGGTGGCGGGCCTGATCTTCGGCGGTCTCATTCCTTACCTCTTCGGTGGTATCGCCATGACGGCCGTGGGCCGTGCAGGCGGGGCCGTGGTCGAGGAAGTGCGTCGCCAGTTCCGTGAAAAGCCGGGCATCATGGCCGGAACCGAAAAGCCTGATTACAGCCGTGCCGTTGACATGCTGACCAAGGCAGCCATCCGCGAAATGATCATTCCGTCGCTGCTGCCGGTTCTGGCCCCAATTGTCGTCTACTTCGGTGTTCTGGTGATTTCCGGATCGAAGGCCTCGGCCTTTGCCGCGCTTGGCGCTTCGCTGCTCGGCGTCATCATCAACGGCATCTTCGTTGCCATCTCGATGACCTCGGGCGGTGGTGCCTGGGATAACGCCAAGAAGAGCTTTGAAGACGGCTTCGTCGACAAGGACGGCACGCGCCACCTCAAGGGTTCGGAGGCTCACAAGGCATCTGTCACCGGCGATACGGTGGGCGATCCCTACAAGGATACGGCCGGTCCTGCCGTCAACCCGGCCATCAAGATCACCAACATCGTGGCCCTTCTGCTGCTGGCTGTTCTGGCCTGATATTGAACCACAAGCAAAAGGCCCGCTGCAGAACCTGCAGCGGGCCTTTTTTATGCGGATTTCCGAAGGGTGTTAGTTGCCGCCCAGCATGCGCTTGGCTGCCTGTGCGTTGCTGGCCGAAGAGCCGACGCCCGAAAGCAGCTGCTGCAGGAAGGTCAGATCCTTGCCGCCCGTCGGCGTGGTGCGCGAAATCGTATCGAACACCTTGCCGTCCTGAAGCGTGTAGTTGGCGCGCTTTTCCACAACGCCATCCTTGTTGAAGTAGATCGCCAGAATGTTCTGCTCCACAAGCTTCGGCTTCTGGAACGCAACCGAGCGGGTGCGCTTCTGGGAAATATAGTAGAAAACTTCGTTGTCGAAGGTCGCCGTCGATGAGGGCGTGCCAAGCGTCAGAAGCGCCTGCTCGCGGCTCGAGCCCTCCGGCACGAGATCAAGCGACTGCTGATCGGCGATGTAGCCGGAATGCAGCACTTCGCTGGTCTGGCACCCGGCCAGAAGCGCGGGAGCGGAGAGCGCCGCGATGATAAGACTGGCCTTGAAGCCTAGTTTCCGGTCAGTTCTGGAATACCGCATTTTCAACGACATCTCTCCAAATTCAACGAACGCACCCGGCAGCCCGATGGCCACACGCAAGATCAAGGGCTTCCATTCCGCCTTCCTCTGCGGCTCTTCACCGCCGCCGGTCGTGCAGAGAACGGCATTGCAATTCGCGCCTGCTTCGGTAAACCAGCTTTCGCGATCATGCAACACGGGCAAGCGGGCAGGGAGCCTGTTTCCGGACGCCAAGCGGAATTTTCAATGATCTTTGGGCTGTTTTCAAGGCGAAGGAATAACCGGCGGATACTGGACCGCCAGTATGAGGCGTTGACCAGTACCGCCCGACAGCCGGCATTCTACCTCAGAGGCAATGTGCCGGATACGCCCATGGGCCGTCTGGAAATGCTCTCATTGGTCATGATCCTGTTTTTCCGCCGCACCCGTTTTTCTGGCACAAGCGGTCAGGAACTGGCGCAGGAGGTGATTGACGCCTTCTTTCAGGACATTGATCACTCGATCCGTGAGCTGGGCGTTGGTGATCCCGGCGTGCCGAAGCGCATGAAGAAACTCGCCGCGCGGTATTTCGGTCGGCTGGAATCCTACGCCGCTGCACTGGATGCCCGGAATGTGGAGGCCTTGTCTGCGGCCCTTCAACGCAATATTCACCCGGAAACGGAAAATCCCCCATCAATGGATGCGCTGGCCGGCTGGGCCATGGACGCTGAAAAAGCGCTGGCGGACATTCCGGAAGACCGCGTTGCGGAAGGTCTGGTGATCTTCCCGGACGCGGATTTGCCTGTAAAAGGAGAGTTCAGATGACCCGCGTCATGAATGACGAGATCCCCTTTTCCTATCCGGTCAAGGTCGGCCACATCTCAGCCAATCCGGTGGAAGTTCGCGTTGAGGCCTCGCCGGAGGAACTGACCGGCCTCGCGCGCCTGTGGCGGGTCAATGAAGTGCGCTCGCTGAAGGCGACGCTTTCGATTGCCCGCTGGAAGAAGGATGGCGTACGCCTCAAGGGCCATGTTGATGCCGCGATCGTCCAGTCCTGCGTCGTGACGCTGGAGCCGGTCGAGACCGAAATCTCCGAGGATTTCGAGCAGATTTTTGTGCCTGAAGGCTCGAAGCTGGCGCGCCTGATGACGGGCGAGCAGGGCGAAATCGTCCTTGATCCCGATGGCCCGGACATTCCAGAGCCCTTCACTGGCGATTCGATTGACGCGGGCGAAGCCGTTGCCGAGTGCGTGGCGCTCGCCATTGACCCTTATCCGCGCAAGCAGGGCATCGAATTTAGCGCTCATATCGAGGATGATGAGGCAACTTCTGCCAAACCATCGCCTTTTGCGGTGTTGAAAGACTGGAAAAAGGACTAATACGACGCCATTGCTCACAAATGCGTGTTGTCTGCCGCGGCGAAAACGCTATTTTGTGCCGAATGTGCTCACCCCTTCGCTAGAAAGGGGAATGTTCGTAAATTCAAAGTGTTACAGCGATTAGCAATTCGTGAACGGATGGCTCCGCCTGTAAATGCCGCCAAAGGCGGATGGGAAGGAACGTAAGGCGTGATCAGGATTTCTCTCGATGTCATGGGCGGCGACTTCGGTCCGGAAGTTGTTATCCCCGGGGCGGCCAAGGCGCTCGAACGGCATCCCGACATTACCTTTCTGCTTTATGGCCAGAGCGACAAGTGCGAACCCTTCCTTGAACGCTTTCCGAAGCTGCGCGCCAACGCCACCGTCCACCATTGCGAGGTGGCGATTGGCATGGATGAAAAGCCGAGCCAGGCGCTGCGTCGCGGTCGCGGTGTTTCGTCCATGTGGCGCGCCATTGATGCGGTGAAGGATGGTACGGCTGATGTGGCCGTTTCGGCGGGCAATACCGGCGCGCTGATGGCCATGGCCATGTTCTGCCTGCGCACCATGCAGGGCATTGAGCGTCCGGCGATTGCCGGCATCTGGCCGACGGCCCGGGGCGAAAGCGTCGTTCTCGATATTGGCGCGACGATTGGTGCCGATGCCAAGCAGCTGCTTGATTTCGCCCTGATGGGGGGCGCCATGGCGCGTGCCCTGTTTGACATCGATTCCCCGACGGTTGGCCTGCTCAACGTTGGTGCGGAAGAGGTCAAGGGCAATGAAGAGGTGAAGGAGGCCGGTCGCCTGCTGCGCGAGGCCGATCTCGATGGCCTGACCTATTACGGCTTTGTCGAAGGCGATGACCTCGGCAAGGGCACAGTGGATGTGGTGGTGACCGAAGGCTTTACGGGCAATATTGCGCTGAAGGCCGCCGAAGGCACCGCCCGCCAGATGGCCAATTTCCTGAAGATGGCGATGTCGCGCACACTGATGGCGAAGATCGGCTACCTCTTTGCGCGCGGTGCCTTCCGCATGCTGCGCGAGAAGCTTGATCCGCGCAAATCCAATGGCGGCGTGTTTCTGGGTCTCAATGGCATCGTCATCAAAAGCCATGGCGGCACGGATGCCGAGGGCTATGCCGCTGCCATTGACGTTGCATATGACATGGTGAAGAACGGTCTGACCAAAAAGATCGAAAACGACTTGAAAAACTATCACGCGGGACGGGAGTCGCCGGTCGGTCCGGAAACAGCGTGAATAAAAGGGTAGGAAACAGATGATTCGTTCCGTTGTGTGTGGCTATGGCGCCGCTCTCCCGAAGCGTGTGGTGACGAACCAGGAGCTCGAAAAGTCCGTTGACACGACCGACGAGTGGATTGTGCAGCGCACCGGCATCCGTCAGCGTTACATTGCCGGCGATGACGAAACCTCCGCCTCGCTGGGGGCCGAAGCTGCCCGCGCCGCCCTCGCAAATGCCGGTCTGACCGCAGCCGACATCGATGTGATCATCGTCGCAACCTCGACCCCGGATAACACCTTCCCGGCTACGGCGGTGAACATCCAGAACCGTCTAGGCATGACGCATGGTTATGCATTCGACATGCAGGCCGTCTGTTCGGGCTTCGTCTACGCCGTCACCACGGCCGACAGCTTCATACGCTCGGGCCAGGCCAAGCGCATTCTGGTCATCGGCACGGAAACCTTCTCGCGTATTCTCGACTGGAATGATCGCACCACCTGCGTTCTGTTCGGCGACGGTGCTGGCGCCATCATCATGCAGGCCGAAGAGGGCACGGGCGAAGTCGCGGATCGCGGCGTTCTCTCCGCCAAGCTTCGCTCGGATGGCTCCCACAAGGAAAAGCTCTACGTGGATGGCGGCCCGTCGACGACGGGTACGGTGGGCCACCTGCGCATGGAAGGCAAGGAAGTCTTCAAACATGCGGTCGGCATGATCACGGACGTGATCATTGACGCGTTTGAAGCCACCGGCACGACGGCGGATGACCTGGACTGGCTGGTGCCGCATCAGGCCAATCGTCGCATCATCGAAGGCTCCGCCAAGAAGCTGGGCATTCCGATGGACAAGGTGGTCATGACGGTCGATCAGCATGGCAACACCTCGGCGGCCTCGATTCCGCTTGCACTTGCAGCAGCGCTTGACGATGGACGCATCAAAAAGGGCGATCTGATTATGCTGGAAGCCATGGGCGGTGGCTTCACATGGGGGGCCGTCCTTCTTCGCTGGTAAGCAAAACCGCGTGTCCGCCCCTCATCAAGTGCTTGTAAACGCTTGACCGGCAACCGGAAGGACAATAGTCTCACAACGCTTGAACCCGATGGCCGTCCATGGCGGATGTCTGGCATCGGGTTCCGGTATCCTTTGCAGTCGTAAATTGTGTTTGCAGTGCAGTGAAGGGTCCACTTGGACGGGTTTTTCAAACGGGGCGGGGAACAATGGCCGGTAAAACCGTAACGCGCGCTGATCTTGCGGAGTCTGTGTTTCGCAAGGTGGGCTTGTCGCGCACTGAGTCCGCGGAACTGGTTGAGACCGTGATTGACGAGATCTGCAACGCGATTGTTCGCGGCGAGACCGTCAAGCTTTCTTCCTTCGCGACCTTTCAGGTCCGCGCCAAGAACGAACGCATTGGCCGCAACCCGAAGACCGGCGAGGAAGTTCCGATTTCCCCGCGTCGCGTCATGACCTTCAAGGCCTCCAACGTTTTGAAGTCGCGTATCCTCAAGGCACATCTGTCGCGCAAGGCGAAGCAGAAGCCCGCCGCTACCTGACGGGCAGAGCCTCCTTATAAGAAGGCGACGTTTAAAGCCTTTGGATGACGCGCCCCTTGCCTTGAAATCGAACCTTTCCTCCAGTGAAATACAAACGATTCGTCCGGCTTCGCTTTCCGGCCGAGTCGTTTTGATGGCCGTGTGGCGCTTGTCGCGCTTTCGGCATCAATTCAGGAGCAAGCAGGCCACCGGACGCGGTGTTTGATCGCGCCGGCGGCCACGCGGCTTTCGATGTGGCAGAGCGGGAGTATCCGGTATGGAAGTCGACAAGAGCCCCGATGCGTTTCGTACCATCAGCGAAGTGGCCGATGATCTCGACCTTCCGCAGCACGTTCTGCGTTTCTGGGAAACGCGCTTTCCGCAGATTCGCCCCATGAAGCGGGGCGGGGGGCGGCGCTATTACCGCCCGGATGATGTGGAGCTTCTCAAGGGCATCCGCCACTTGCTCTATGATCATGGTTACACCATCAAGGGCGTCCAGAAGCTCCTGAAGACCAACGGAAACCGGTTCGTGGTGTCCATCGCCAATGGCGACGGCGCAGCGCTCAATGCACTCGTCTCGGCCACGGAAGCGGAAAAGGCAGCTGATCCGCGCGTCGCTCATCCCGATGAGGACCAGATTGTCGGCCTGCCGAAGGCCAAGCCCAGCGGTCGCTTTTTTGGATTTGGCGGACGCGATCAGGACGAGACGCCGGAAATCTCGATTGGCCGTGGCGGCTCGATTGCCAAGGAAGATCGTGCCCTCCTGCAGGAAGCCCTCTACGACCTGCTGGAATGCAAGCGCCTTCTGGATCAGGTGCGATAATCGGGAACTGATCGAGCCTTCAGGCGTTACTCTCTCATCAGTGAAGAACATGGGAGAACGTCTTGAACAGTAAAAGCGGACTTTACGTCATCATCGGCATTCTGGTGGCTCTTGTCGCAGGCCTTGGCGCCTATGCCTATCAGGAAGAAAAGAAGCCGGAAGGGATCGAGATGAAGATCGGACCCGACGGCGTGAAGATCGAAAAGAACTGACAAGAACCACGCGCCCGGGCCGTCATGGTTCCGGGCGAAAATGTCAGTCCCCAAGACTTTTCCCTTGCGCATCAAGGACCATGCCGCTAATGAGTGCGTGCTTCTCACGAAGCCGGTCGGAATGTAGCGCAGCCCGGTAGCGCACTTGACTGGGGGTCAAGGGGTCGTGGGTTCGAATCCCGCCATTCCGACCATTTATCCCCCCACAACCTCCCAAATGATCCTATGATAGAAACGACGAAAGTCGTTCTTGGCGCTTGTCTGTTCAGGTGGCTTTCATGTGAAAAGTGCCATGGATAAGGATGACAGAGGCGCGAATGATTCGATTTCGCCTTGAAGGGAGACACTCATGAAGAAGCTTATCGTTCCGCTGATGGCGGTGATGATGACCGTGACGGGCACCGTTGCGCCGACCGGCGCTGCCTTCGCTCAGTATTACGATAACCAGCAGGGCTACCGTCCGCCTCCGGGTTACCGCCCGCAGCCCGGCTATCGTCCGCAGCCCGGCTATGGCCAGTATCAGGGCTATCGCCCGCAGGCTGAAGCGCCGCGCAAGAAGAAGAACAAGACCGCTGCGATCATCGCCGGCGGCGTTGCCGCCGGTATCATTGGTGGCCTGATTGCCGGTGGTGCCGGTGCGCAGGAGCCGCGTCGTCCGCCGCCGCCGCGTTGCTGGCGTGAACAGCGCCGCGTGCCGAACAGCTATGACGGCGGCTGGCATACGGAAGCCGTCCGCGTTTGCGAATAATCGTCGCCAACGAGAATCAAAGAAGCCGGGGTTTTGCCCCGGCTTTTGTGTTTCAGGTCTGCAGTCCGGTTCGAAGCCCGAGGCTCATCAGTGACTTGCGCACCGCGCTGTTGAGTTTGCGCTCCACCACCACATGGAAGGCGAGGGCAAAGAGCAGCATCCCGGCCGTCGCCACGAGAATGGCAGCCATGCCCGGCATGAAGCCCGCGATTTTCGGCACGATCAGATAGCCGACATTCTGGTGGAAGAGGTAGATCGGATAGGTCGCGCCACCGAGCAGGCTGGCGAGACCCCAATAACGGGCATTCACCTTCACATTCAAGGCAGCGATGAAGACGCCAATCGACACGATAATGATCGCCGCGATCACCGTACGCGAATAGGTGGTGGAATAGGCCACCTCAGACCAGTCCGCGCCCTTGATGGCGGTGAAGATGCCGTAGACCGCCGACAGCACCAGAAGAGCGACCGCCGTATAGGAGAACTGGCTGCGCAGGCGGTTGATGAGGATGCCCACGGCAAAGAAGCCGCTATACTCCGTGATGAACAGGTTCTGCAGGTGCTCGTTCTGGATCAGGGTTTCATTGACCAGCGACAGCACCAACCAGAACGGAATGATCTGCACGAGCTTGTCGAACTTGTTGAGGGAAATCAGCAGGAAGACCCACCCGTAGAAGATGATTTCCAGCACGATCGACCAATAGGCACCATCCACGAATTTTTCGCCCGCCAGCTTGGAGAAGACGAACAGGTTGGCGATGTACTGGCGCGGCGTCACATCAAACAAAGCGCTGCCGGAGGCGACGA
The DNA here is from genome assembly GCA_020161665.1 of Pseudomonadota bacterium. GTDB lineage: Bacteria > Pseudomonadota > Alphaproteobacteria > Rhizobiales > Rhizobiaceae > Ectorhizobium. The sequence goes on from JAIUPA010000034.1 coordinate 222,987, forward strand.
GCACCAGCGTCGAGAGCGTCATCATGATGAGGAATGTCGGGTAAAGGCGCGAGAAGCGCGACACGAAGAACTTGTAGGGTCCCTGGCCTTCGGCCGAGTAGGCAATCACGTAGCCGCTGATGATGAAAAACACGCTGACGCCCAGATGTCCGTACTTGGTGATTTCGACCATGAAGGCAGGCACATGGATGGCCTGCATCTCACCGGCAGCAACGCCGCGGAATGTGTAATGGTAGAAAACCACGGCGAGCGCCGAAAGCAGGCGCAGGATGTCCAGTCCGTGAATGTGGTTCGTTTTCATGACGGCCTCTGTCTGGTCAGATCGACAGCCGTTTTTATCATGGGGCCTGTGTAAACGAGTTTAACCGGGCCACCTCCACTTGAGGGCAGGGTTAATGCTTTGCCCGCGCCGCGCGCGTCTGGCGCCCATGGCGATACTCAAGCGCCACGCAGCCCCAGATGATGCCGAGCAGCAGATAGAAGTGACGCCAGTGCTCGGTGTCGATCACGTTGCCGATCAGCGCATGGCCGCACAGGACGATCCAGGCAATGGCGAGGTAAGGCTGCCATGGGCGATCACGCAGCAGGCGGTTGAAGCCCATGACGATGGTTGAAATCACCATGCCCACATAGGTGACGGCACCGAGCCAGCCATAGGTGGTGAGCGATTTGAGCCAGACATTATGTTCGTCTTCCGGGAAGATCGTGGAAAACACCAGAGGCCCGATGCCGAGCGGCTTTTCCATCATCATCAGGAAGCCGATGCGGTGGCGCTCGAAACGCCCCAGATGCCCGCCGTCATAGTCCTGCACCAGCTTGGTACGGCTGGAAAGCAGGTTGGAAATCTGTTCCGATTGCAAGGCGAGCACGAAGGCGACGACGAGCAGCACGGCGGCGGCGAGCGACAGGAGCAGGATCTTCAGGCGGAACGCGCCGCTGCGTTCCTTGAGCAGCATGATGATGACCATCATCACCGCGCCAAACAGGAAGAGCGCCCAGGCTGCACGCGAAAACGACAGGAAAATACCCAGCGTCAGCACCAGCAAACCCGCTGCCCGAAGCGGCGCGGTGGAAAGCTTTTGTGCGAGAATGCCATGCAGAAGATAGAGGGCAGGGGCGATCAGATAAGGGCCAAAGACGTTCGAGTCCTGAAAGGCACCCTTGGCGCGGTCATAGCGGGTAAAAACTTCGGCACCCGGAAAGAGGTGGAAGTAACCGGCAATGCCGAGCAGCGATGTCAGGATGGCGGCGATCACCCAGGCCTGAAACATCACCTTCAGGCGGCGATGATCAGCCTCGATCATCGCGGCGTAGAAGACAGCGCTGAGCGCCAAAAACACCGAGACGGCAATGTAGATGGCACCGCCCCCTACATCCTCCACCATTTGCGTCAGAGACAGCATGCCGCCCACATTGAAGGTGATCAAAAGGGCAAGCAGAATGCCGACGGTGCGGCTGAGCGAAAGGCCAATCAAAAACCAGACGGCCACTTGCCCGGCGATGACCAGTTCATAGGGCGCAGGCTCCGAAATCACGAAGCCGGACAGAAAGACACCAAAGGCGAGCGCTGCCGTGCCAATGATCCGCATGGCAGAAACCGGCGCGTTGAGAACGCGCCGGCCGGCTATCAGATCGCTATGGGTGTCGAACGTGGTCAATAGGCGTTTTCCGTCTTGAGAAGCCGGATTGGCGTCAGGAACAGGATCTTCAGATCCAGAAGAAGCGACCAGTTCTCGATGTAATAAAGGTCATAGGCCGTGCGGAAACGGATCTTGTCGTCATGGTCGATCTCACCACGCCAGCCATTGATCTGCGCCCAGCCGGTGACGCCCGGCTTGACGCGGTGGCGGGCGAAGTAGCCTTCGGCCACATCCGCGAACTTCAGTTCACCGGCCTGTGCGGAGATGGCGTGCGGACGCGGACCAACGAGCGAAAGATCACCCTTCAACACATTGAAAAATTGCGGCAATTCATCAATCGACGTTTTGCGGATGAAACGGCCAACGGGGGTCACGCGCGGGTCGTTCTTGGTCACGGCCTGCTTGGCGGTCGGGTCGCATCGATCCGTATACATCGAGCGGAACTTCAACACGTTGATCACTTCATTGTTGAAGCCATGGCGCTTCTGCACAAAGAGGATCGGCCCCTTGGAGGTGAACTTCACGGCAAGCGCTGCGCCGATGAGAACCGGCCAGAGCAGCAGAAGGGCCACGATGCTGAAGAAGATGTCGAAGATGCGCTTGGCAACCGAGTCCCAGTCGCGGATCGGCTTGTCCAGCACATCCAGCATCGGTACAGAACCAACATGCGAATAGGAGCGCGGACGGAAGCGCAGCTTGTTGGCGTGTGCCGCCAGACGAACGTCGACCGGCAAAACCCAAAGCTGGCGAATGAGGTTCATGATGCGCGCTTCAGCCGTCAGCGGCAGGGCGATGATCAGCATGTCGATGCGGGCAAGACGGGCAAAATCCACGAGTTCGGCCACGGTGCCGAGTTTCGGATAGCCGGCCACCACATTGGGCGAACGGCTGGAGTTGCGATCATCGAAAATGCCACAGATACGGATATCGTTGTCCGGCTGCTGTTCGAGCGAGCGAATAAGGTCCTTGGCAACCTGTCCGCCGCCCACGATCACGGCACGGCGCTCCATCAGGCCGTTGCGGCCCCAGTGGCGCACGCCAATGGCAAAGAGGAAGCGTTCGGCAAGCAGGAACAATCCTGCGCCGCCCAGCCACCAGCCCAGCGCCCGAGGGCCGTAGAAAGCGTATTCGCCGGTCACGTAAATCAAGGCCAGCACGCTCGAGGCACCGATCAGCCATGCGGCGATCAGGCGCTTGAGGTTATAGCTCGGCGCACGAAGGGCGGAAATCTGATAGAGATCGGCAGCCTGCAGGGCGAGAACCGTGAGCGCTGCCCCCATGCCGATGATGAACATGTGCAAGAGCAGCGACAAAACGGTGGAACTGCCCACCATGGCCATGGCGCCCAGACCGATGGCGAACAGGCTGAGAAATTCGAAAGCGCGATATTGGCCGATGACGATGGTCGGGGTGCGGCTGCTATCGGCAAACTGACGGGCAATCTGCTTGGCCAGTGCATTCAGCTTGACGGGTTCCGAAGCCGGGGCAGGGGCAGCATCAGCCTTGCGCGGCCCGGTGCTGGCCTCGTTCAGTTTGCGCTTCAGCGCGCCAAGGTCGAAATCTTCGTTCTGGTCGATCTGTGTCATGGCTCTTCCGGTCTCCCTTGGGAAAAGCACTAACAGGAAGATGCTAAAAAACGCTTAGAGCATTTCCAGGAAAAGTGGGAACCGGTTTTCCGTCCGGAAATGCTTTAGCCGGAAACCTTGCCGTCCAGTACGTCCCGGTAAAGCTGCAGCAGGGCATTGGCCATGACGGGCGTGGAGAAATTGGCCTTCAACGTTTCGCGCGAAGGCATGGTGGTTTCCTTCCAGCCCGGCTCGGTCAAGGCCTGGGCCATGACGGCTGCCAGCGCATCCGGGTTGCCGGCTTCAACGAGGGCCGCACTGTCCTTGCCGAGGATTTCGGAAATGCCGCCGACGCGTGATGCAATCACGCCCTTATGGGCGGCCAGCGCCTCAAGGATAATGTAGGGGAGGCTCTCGTTGCGCGACGGAACGACAACGAGGTCGGTCAGGGCAAAGGCCTTGCGGGCGGGCATGGCCGGGCGCATGTGCAGCCGGCTGCCGAGACCGAGCATGGTAATGCGCCGTGCGTAATCATCGCGCTGCGGGCCATCGCCGATCACAAGGCCGGAAAGGGGGCGTCCGACAATCCGTTCGGCGCGCAGGAAACCTTCAATGAAGACATCCGGTCCCTTCAGGTCGCGCAGATTGCCGATATAGAGGAGGTCGACGCCATCCGGTTCTTTGGCAATGGGCTCGAATTCCGGTTCGGAAATGCCGTTATGGATGCGGCGTGAACCACAACGCGGTTTGCCAACCCGCTCGAAATACGTATCGCGCTCGTAATCGCACACGAAGACGAGGGAATCCGTAAAGTACTCCATGAACCGTTCCGTGCGCAGGATGACCTGCCCCTTGAGGCTGGCGCGACGGAAATGGAGGCTGCCGCCATGCGGCGTGTAGAGGCGGGCTACGCTATACCTGTTGACCCGCAGAAGTGAGCCGATGATGCGGGCAATAGCGCCACCCTTGGCGCCATGGCCGTGCAGAACATCCGGCTGCAAGCTCTTGATATGTTTGTACGCTTGGGCAAGCGCCAGAAGATCGGACGGCTTGATGGACCGTTCGATGGGCATGCGGATGAGGCCGAGCGAGAGCTTCGGTTCCATCTCTTCAAACAATGTGCGCTCGAAATCGCCGCCCGTATTGCTGTCGCAGAGAACGCCGACCTCGTGGCCGGCTTTCACATGTTCATCCACCAGATCGCGAACGTGGCGAAAGACTCCGCCCACAGGTGCTCTCAGGCAGTGAATGATACGAAGGGGGCGCTGTGCTGTCATGAAATCAGAAGAACCGTTCGCGGACATAAATCGTATCGCCCGCCAGAAGCGGATTGGAGATCGTCACGCGGCCTGTCATCACTTCGCCATTGATCTTGCGGGTTACGTCGATATCGCGCTGGTTGGCGCGGGCCGTGAAGCCACCGGCAATGGCAACAGCATTCTGGATCGTCATGCCCGGCACGTAGGAATATTGTCCCGGCTGACCCACTTCACCCATCACGAAGATCGAGCGGTAACGGTCAACCTCAATGGTCACGTCCGGATCACGCAGGAAACCCTGCTGCAATTTCTGGGCAATGGCCTTCTCGACTTCCGTCATGGTGCGACCACGGGCCGGAACCTGACCGATGAGCGGGAAGGAGATGTAACCGGCCTGATCCACCGTGTAGGTATTGCTAAGCCCGGTCTGTTCGAACACGGTGATGCGCAGCCGGTCGCCGCTGTCGAGACGGTAAGGCTGGATCGTTGCTTCGTTGAAAGCCTTGGGCGCGGGCTGATAATGTGTGCAGCCTGCGAGGCTGGCGGACGCGAGCACGAGCCCAACGACCATGGCGCGTCGCATTTTGGCGAAACCATTGTGTTCGGGGTGCATTCGCTTTCCTGCTCCAGACTGAAGAACTTGATGGGAGTGTTATCGATCCGTTAGGGTTAACGGGCGGTAAAGAGCCGATCATTTCTTCGCAATTGCCAGTGCAGCGCACACTGAAAAGACGCCAAAACCCCATTAACGCTTGAGTTACCATGATCGTTTAGGGTTTTGCCCAAAGCGTTCTTTGGAGTACGGCATGTCTAGCGTTACCAGAAACAATCAGGATGTGGATATTGACCTCATCCAGCTCTTCCGCGCCATTTGGGAGCGCAAGACGCGCGTTCTTTCGGTAACGCTCGTTGCCGCTGGTCTTGCCTTCGTCGGTTCCAGCGCCCTTGAAAAACAGTTCAAGAGCGAGACCCGTATTCTGGTGGAGCCTCGCGCGCTGGCCGTCGAAAACACGGCCAATAACGGGCAGGGGGCAACGCCGCCCGATGAGCTGGCCATCGCCAGCCAGGTCCAGCTTCTCCAGTCCACCGACCTGATCAAGCAGGTCGCCCGCGATCTGAAGCTCTATGACATGGAAGAGTTCGGCAGCGACAATTCGCTGATCGGCAAGCTGATGGTCTCGGCGCATCTGAAGCAGGACCCGAATTCGCTGGCGCCGGAAGATCGCGTGCTGAAATCGTTCCGCGAAAAGCTGTCCGTCTACCAGGCACCGGGTTCACGCGTCATCGGCATCGAATTTACCTCCCGTGATCCTCAGGTTGCCGCAACGGTCGCCAACAAGATGGCGGATGTCTATCTCTCTTGGCAGAGTGGCGCAAAGCTCGACACCAGCTCGGAAACGGCGCGCTGGCTGGAGCCGGAAATCGCCAGCCTGCGCGACAAGGTCAAGGAGGCGGAGCAGAAGGTTGCCGCCTACCGTTCGAATACGAACCTGTTGCCGACGAGCGAAACCAATACGCTGGCCAATCAGCAGCTGAATGACATTTCCGTCGAGTTGACCCGCGTGCGCGGTGAACGGGCGACCGCCGAGGCGCGCGCCGAAAATGTGCGCACCGCCTTGGCCGCCGGTCGCGATGCCCAGACCATGGGCGATATCGTGGCATCGCCGGTGATCCAGCGCCTCAAGGAACAGGAAGCGCAGATCCAGTCGCAGATCTTCGACATGCGCACCTCGCTTCTGGAAAACCATCCGCGCCTTAAGGGCCTGCGTGGGCAATTGGCCGGTGTTCAGGAGCAGATGCGCACGGAAACCCGTCGTGTTCTGGCGAGCCTTGAAAACGAAGCCAACGTCACGCGCCTGCGTGAGCGTCAGCTGACGCAGCAGTTCAATACGCTGAAGAGCGAATCCGCCAAGGCGGGTGAAAGCGAAGTGGGCCTGAAGGAACTGGAACGCGAAGCCGCAGCCCAGCGTCAATTGCTTGAAACCTATCTGGCCCGTTACCGCGAAGCCGCCTCGCGCATGGACCCCAATGCCCAGCCCGCCGATGCCCGCATTGTCTCGCGCGCCATCGAGCCACGGGAAGCGGCCTTCCCGAAGGTGGTGCCGATCACCATCGTCGTGGCGCTGGCTGCCATGTTGCTCACCGCCATTTTCATCATGTTGGCTGAACTCTTCAGCGGTCGCGCGCTTCGTCCCGTTGATGGCGCGCTGGATGGTGCCGAAGCGGATGCCGCGACCGACGAGATTGACGCCCCGCGCCACGTGGCCGCCAATGCCGCCGCACCCGTGGCGAAGAGCGCGAAGCCGGAAGTCGAAAAGGACGTCGATCTGGCACCGGAATTTGACCAGCAGGATTATTCCGTGCCGGGCGTGGCCGATCTGATCAGCGAAGCCGGGCTTTCAGGTCATCCGATTGTCACGGTTTCGCCGGAAGGGGATGAAGGCTCGGCGCTGACCGTGCTGCTCGCCCGCCGTCTGGCCGGACAGGGCGCACAGGTTCTGTTGATGGACATCAGCGGCACGGCGGCCTCGACGCGCATCATGATGCGCCGGACCGATCTGCCGGGTCTCACCGATCTTCTGACCCGCAACGCCGCCTTCGGTGAGATCATTCACCCGGATACCAAGTCCACCGTCCATGTCGTGCCGCAGGGCGCGAGTGATGTGGCCGCCGCCATGCGCGCCATCGACCGCCTGCCGATGATCCTCGGTTCGCTGACCGAAGCCTATGAGCATGTGGTGGTGGATTGCGGTGCGGTTTCGGCGGACGATCTGGTCGATCTCCTGAATGGCCGCGAAGCAACGCTCGTCATTGCCATGCCGGATTATGATGAAGCCCGCTTCACCGCGATTGCCGGCGAGTTCTATGCCGCTGGCTTTGAAAACTTCATTCTGATGACGGGCGCATCGGCCAGTGAGGCGACGGCGGCAGGCCGCGTCGCCGCCTGATCAATCCTCTTCGGTTGCGGTAGACGCCGCAGCCGACTTCTGGCGCATGACGCGAAGCCTTTGGGCGAGCGTATAGAGCGAGCGATGGCGCTTGATGAAGGCGCGCGCCTGAATGCGCACCAGCTCCATCAGGCGGGCCGCACGACCGGCAACCGAGACCGGCAGGAGAATATCCCGCTGCGGTGTAATCACCGGGCACCAGCCGCGTTTGTAAGGCTGGTCGCCAATGCCAAAATCAAACGTGGCATAGCCCTCAAGGGCGCATTGCTCGATCATCAGCCAGAACAGAAATTCACCGGGGCTTGCATCCGGCACATGCGTCTCGTCAATCGAGCCGAACTGGCAGATGACGTGGTCGCCATTGAGCGTCAAACCGGCAACCGCGCAGATATGCCCGTCATGCTCGCCCTTGAGGCGTAGCGCATGAAGACGCAGCGGCGACTGACGACCTTCGTGGTCCGCCTGCGCCAGTGCGTGGAAGAACGCCTTGGTTTTCGTCTCGAGGAAGGCGTCGGGAAGTCCGAGCGCTTCAAAGCGAACGGCCTTCTGGCGGAAGAAGGTATCGAGAATCTCGGCGCGTTCCTCAGGCGTCGAGGCCACCACATGATCATAACCGCCCATGCTCTCGAAACGGCGCAACTGATTGCGGTATTTCTTGCGGCGGCGCTTGGCGTTGACCTGCGCAATCGTCGCTTCCATCGTGCCCAGTAGCGGCAGCTGGAAGGTGAGATTGCGGTTTTCAACGGCGGAAAGTGCCTCAAGCGGCGTGCAGGCGCCCCGCCAGCAAAGCCGCATGTCGCGCAGCGCCACCAGATCGGCTGTGCCGGAAAACACCTGCGTCAGCGATGCTTCAAATGCCTGAGCGTCGCGGATCACACCCTTGTTGCGAAAGGCGCTGGCGATCAGGCCCGTATTCATGTTGCTGAACTCGCCCGCCATGAACTGCGCCACGCGCACGCCGCGGCATTTGACGACTTCCAGCGGAAGAATGAACTGAACGCGACCGTTCTGGCGGCAGATGACAATGGCCAGCGGGTGCGGGTTGGTGTCAAACCACGCCTTGCACCAGTCGTAGAAGTGGTGCGGAGAATTGAGCGAATCCTGATTGAGCGCTCGCCACTCGGCTTCGAGCGGTGCCATCCGGTCATAAAGCTCAAGCGTCAAACCGTTGGCTGCATCCGTCACCTGCGCAACCGGCTTAATCGCCGCAAGCGGCGCGCGCGGTGAGGTCACATCTGCGACAAACGAGTAGTCTATTCTCTCGGCTAACACCGCATTCTCCAGCGAAACGTCGTTGTTTCGGTGAAAATAGGATGCCGGATGTGACCATCGGTTTAACAGGGAGCAACCGCACCGCGAACTTTGAGAACGCGGTTATTGTCAGCTTAACGCGCCTCGCAGCGTTTAAGCGCGGTCGTTCTTTTTCGGACCTGCCATCCACTTGATCAGCGCCATGGCGGGCAAAATCCAGACGAGGCCGGAGACCATGAAGTAAATGAGATGCACCCAGAAAGGATATTCCGACAGATAGAAGGAATCGATCCTGCCTGCGATGAGCGCATAGACGATGACCAGAATGACAATCAGGATCGTGCCGATGAAGGAGCGCAGTTTCTGCGGCATGGCTTTACCTCAGGCCGAAAGCATCAGATCAAGGTTCTGCACCGCAGCCCCCGACGCCCCCTTGCCGAGGTTGTCGAGCAGCGCCACGAGGTTGACATGCGCGCCGCCCTTGGTGCCGAACACAAAGAGCTTCATCGTGTCCTTGCCGGCAAGCTCTTCCGCATCGACGCGGGCCAGTGCCGCACTCTCCTCAAGCGTGACCACCTCGACAATCGACTGACCGGCGTAATGGGCCTTCAGCGCAGCATGGATCATCTCCAGCGTCGTGCCTTCGGCAAGGGCGGCGAGATGCAAGGGAACCTGCACGATCATGCCCTGCGGGAAACGACCGACGGATGGCGAGAACAGGGGCGCGACGTTGAGCTGCCCATAGGTCTGCATCTCCGGCACATGCTTGTGCTTGAGCGTCAGGCCATAGAGGAAGTTGTTGGCGGTGATGGCGTCGTCGCGCGTCAGGTCTTCCATCTGCGCAATCATCTGCTTGCCGCCGCCGGTATAGCCCGAAACAGCATTCACGCTGACCGGATAGGCATCCGGAATGATGCCAGCCTGACGCAGCGGACGCAAAAGGGCAATCGCGCCGGTCGGGTAGCAACCCGGATTGGCGACATGACGGGCCGAGCGGATTTTCTCGGCCTGCGCCGGGTCCATTTCGGCAAAGCCATAGCTCCAGGCCGGATCGACGCGAAACGCCGTCGACGTATCGATGATGCGCACCGAGGCATTGCTCTCGACCATCTTCACGGCTTCGCGCGAGGCCTCATCCGGCAGGCACAGAATGGCCACGTCCGCCGAATTCAGGAGGTCTTCGCGCAGCTGCGCATTGCGCCGCTCGGCTTCGGGAATGGAAAGCAGTTCCACGTCGCGGCGGTCAGCCATGCGGGTGCGGATTTGCAGACCCGTGGTGCCGTGTTCGCCGTCGATGAAGATTTTCGCTTTCATTTTCGAAGCCTTTTCAGATGTTTGAAGAGTTTTCCGGATTCAGTTTATCAGTCTTTTGTAACAAGCTTGCCGGAGCGAAGGCCCAGCATATACATGGCAACCGTGGCACCGGCAATGGCGGTCAGGTCCGCATGGTCATAGGCAGGCGCCACCTCGACAACGTCGGAGCCGCGCACGTCGAGCGCCGAAAGGCCGGCCAGAACCTGCAGGATTTTCGCGCTCGATGGGCCACCCGCCACCGGCGTGCCGGTGCCCGGCGCGAAGGCCGGATCGAGGCAGTCGATATCAAAGGTGAGGTAGGTCGGCACACCGCCCACATGATCGATGATCGTTTTGGCAATCTCGGCGGCGCTCATCGCTTCCACGTCATAGCCGTAAAGAATGCGGATGCCGCAATCCTCCGGCGCATGGGTGCGGATGCCGATCTGGATGGAGCGGGCCGGATCGATCAGGCCGTCGCGAACCGCGCGCCCGACGAAGGAGCCGTGATCGATGCGCTTGCCGTCATCATCCCACGTATCCTGATGGGCATCGAACTGGACGAGCGCCAGCGGCCCGTGCTTGGCCACATGGGCTTTCAGCAGCGGCCAGGTGATGAAATGGTCGCCGCCGAGCGTCAGCAGGAAATCGGCGCTTTTGAGGATCTTGGCCGCCTCGCGTTCGATGGTTGCAGGCGTCTTTTGATGGTTGCCGTAATCCAGCAGACAATCGCCGTAGTCGATGGTCGGCATTGCCTCGAACAGATCGCGATGGAACGGATATTGCGGATCATTATCAAAGATCGCCGAAGCGCGACGGATGGCCTGCGGCCCGAAGCGGGCACCGGGGCGGTTGGAGGTGGCAGCATCAAAGGGAATGCCCCAGACCACGGTGCTGGCACCTTTCAGCGTCTTGGTGTAGCGCCGCCGCATGAAGGACAGCACGCCGGCATGGGTCGGGTCCGATGCGGCGGAGGTCAGCGATGCGGAAGAAATGGCGTGGTCGATGGTCTTGTTGGCCATGGCGGTGGCGTCCTCAATCCTTGCTGAAGCTGTAAGCGCGCTCCACCCTGGCAACGCGCGTCTCAAACTGCTTGTACCAGTTTTGGCGTCCCAGACGCTGGGCTGCAAGATGGTCGATCTGACGTTTCCACGCCAGAATGGCCTCTTCGCTTTCCCAATAGCTGTTGGTGATGCCAAATCCATCGGCCCCGCGCGCGCTTTCAACGCCGAGATAACCGGGCTGCAGGGCGGCAAGCCGCACCATTTCATCAGCCATGGCCCCATAGCCATGATCGCCATCCGTGCGCGTCGAGGAAAAGCACACGACGTAATAGGGTGGGGCAGGCAGTTTGGCAAAGCTCATGGCGATCTCCCGAAAAAGGCTCCATAACGCGAAAAGGCGGAGCCGAAGCCCCGCCTTTCCAGAATTCCCGATGGGAAGCGATTAGCGCTTCGAGAACTGGAAGCTGCGGCGGGCCTTGGCCTTACCGTACTTCTTACGTTCAACGACGCGGCTGTCGCGGGTCAGGAAGCCACCCTTCTTCAGAACGGGGCGCAGGCCCGGTTCGAAGTAGGTGAGGGCCTTGGAGATGCCGTGACGAACAGCACCGGCCTGACCGGAAAGACCACCGCCGACAACCGTGGCAATGATGTCGAACTGACCCGAACGGGCCGAAGCGACGAGCGGCTGCTGCAGGATCATCTGAAGCACCGGACGGGCGAAGTATGCCGAGAAGTCCTTGCCGTTGATGATGATCTTGCCCGAGCCAGCCTTGACCCAAACGCGGGCGACAGCGTTCTTGCGCTTGCCGGTGGCGTAGGAGCGGCCAAGGGTGTCGACCTTGCGGACGTGAACCGGAGCAGCAGCGGCAGAAGCCGGTGCGAGGTCCTTGAGGGAGGAAAGGTCAGCCATTATCAGGCGCTCCTTACGTTCTTCTTGCTCAGAGCGGCGACGTCGAGCGCGACCGGCTGCTGGGCTTCATGGGGATGGTTCGAGCCGGCGTAAACGCGAAGGTTCTTGAGCTGGCGACGGCCGAGCGGGCCGCGCGGAACCATGCGCTCGACAGCCTTCTCGATGACGCGCTCCGGGAAGCGGCCTTCGATGATGGCGCGTGCGGTACGCTCCTTGATGCCACCCGGATAGCCGGTGTGCCAGTAGTACTTCTTGTCGGTGTACTTGCGGCCGGTGAAAACGCACTTTTCAGCGTTGATGACGATGACGTTGTCGCCGTCGTCGACGTGAGGCGTGTAGGTGGCCTTATGCTTGCCGCGCAGGCGGTTTGCAATGATGGTGGCGAGACGGCCAACGACAAGCCCTTCGGCGTCGATGATCACCCACTTCTTCTCCACCTCAGCGGGCTTCTGAACGAAGGTTCCCATAGTGTGTAACTCTCTTTGTCTGGACCCGTGCGCCAGAAGGCACCGGGCGTTTTCTTGATAGCTTGGCTCCGGCTGACCGGAACATGACGGCAGAATTCTTCAATTCATACGTTCGCGGCGGCTTATAAACGCGCGCCGTCATGCGGTCAAGGATCGTAAAAAGTCACGATGCAAAAATAAGTCAATAAAAACAATGCAGTAGTAATGTGGTTTTATTTTACCACACAAATGAAGGGCGAGAACCTGCAGATTCCTGTCCAAAGTGCCCCCAAAAGGGTGGCGAAAGGCCCCGGTCCTGTGACAATCTTCCGCCCGAAACGCATGAGGGAGGAAACGCGCATGGCCGATATCGTATCGCTTCACAAGTCCGGGCAAGCAGGAGAGGGCATTTTGCTTTCGGCGCTGGAAGACGGCATTCTGCGGCTGACGCTGAACAATCCCCCGGCTAATGCCCTGTCGATTGCCCTGATGGAGGCGCTGCTTGCCGCACTTGATGAGGCGAAGGCCAATTCGGCGGTTCGTGTGGTGATCATCGCAGCGGCGGGCAAGCTTTTTTGTGCCGGGCACGACCTCAAGGAAATGACCGCTCATCGTTCGGATGAAGATGGCGGCAAGGCCTTCTTCGAAAAGACCATGCGCATGTGCGCCGATATCATGATCCGCATTGCCCATCTGCCGAAGCCGGTGATTGCCGAAGTCAACGGGCTGGCCACGGCTGCAGGCTGCCAACTGGTGGCAAGCTGCGATCTGGCGATCTGCACCGATACCTCGGCTTTTTGCACGCCGGGCGTCAATATCGGCCTGTTTTGCTCGACGCCGATGGTTGCCGTCACCCGCGCCGCCCATCGCAAGCAGGCGATGGAAATGCTGTTGACCGGCGAAACCATCGATGCTTCGACGGCCAAGGATTTCGGCATCGTCAACCGCATCGTGCCGAAGGAATATCTCTCGCAGGTGGTGACGAAATATGCGGCCACCATCGCGGCCAAGTCTGCCAAGACGCTGAAGATCGGCAAGGAAGCTTTCTACCGCCAGATCGATATGCCGCTGGAAGAAGCCTATGACTACGCGGCCAGTGTCATGGTCGAAAACATGCTGACACTCGACGCTCAGGAGGGCATCTGTGCCTTCATCGAAAAGCGTCACCCGGAATGGAAGGGCGAGTAAATCGCCCTCTTTAAAGCCTTTGATGGCGGATGATGCCTGTCGGCCAGCCATCACCCGGCGTCGGCAAAGGCTTGCACTGCAGGACCGGGCAGCGCGGCGTGTCCTTGGCGGGCACGTAGGCGCGGTCGGCATATTCGTTCATGTCGCAAAAGGCGTCGCTGCGCACATAGCGGTCGTAAAGCGTTATGCCGGTCTTGCGCGGCGAGGGGTAGCGCAACACCGATGCCCCTTCGTTGCGCAGGACATTACGAATGCTCTCGCAGGCCATGCCTTGCGTGTTGTGGCGTGAAATCGCGAAGGCCGGAGAGGCGCTCGCCAGAACCAGAAGCGCAACCAGTGCATTTTTCATGACACTCTCCCTTTCATGTGCTCGAAGAAAACATAAGTGTAGATTGTGGCAAGGCAAGGAGGAGCCCCATGAATCACGATCGCTATGAGCCGGAATATCTGAAGGGCGTTCTGCAATCGGCGAAGGTTATCGCGCTGGTTGGCGCATCGCCGGACCCGTTGCGCCCGAGCAACTCCGTCATGCGCTTTCTGCAGGGACGCGGCTACAAGGTGATTCCGGTCAATCCGGGGCAGGCGGGTAAGGAGATCAACGGCGAAACCGTCTATGCAAAGCTTGCCGACATTCCCGTGGCCATCGACATGGTCGATGTCTTTCGCGCCTCCGATTATCTCGGCAAGGTGGTGGATGAGGCGTTGGCCTTGGAAACGCGCCCAAAAGCGATCTGGGCGCAGCTTGGCGTGCGCGACGACGAAGCCGCAGCCCGGGCTGAAGCCGCGGGCCTCGATGTGGTCATGAACCGTTGCCCCGCCATCGAACTGCCGCGCCTTCTCGGCGGGCCGGGGCACTGACGGCAAGAGGGGTCAGGCGCGATCCATGAGATGCGGGCTGGCGCGCATGGCGTTCAGCGCGTCGACATTCTCGCAGAATTCATCCAGACGACGGGCGGCCGTTCCGGCGGCCAGATGCTCACGGCAGCGGCCCTTGTTCGGGCAGCGGGCGCAATTGGCCGCCATCTGCTCGAATTCGGGTTCGCCAGCGGCCTCCATCGGATCAATGTTGAGCGCGCGCATCATGCGGATCATTTCGCTGCAGGCCGACGGGTCGCTTTCGGCGATTTCAATGAGCGCGGCGCGCGAAAGACCATGTTTCATGGCAATGGAATCGAGCGAAACCGCATCCAGCGCCGCCAAGGCTTCGGCGTTCCAGCTTTCCTGACAGCGAGCCTGCCACCAGGATTGAATATGCGGCATTACGGGCATGGAATTCAGATCGGACGAAGCGGTCATGCAGCCCTCCATGGAATACGCTCACCGAGTTCACGAATTTTGCGCGGATCGCATTGATTACGATCAATTTCAGTTCCTGAAAGATCAAGGCGACCAATAATTGGAAATCGATTTTCCAAATTAAGAACTATCTGGAATATGAATCCTATCAAAAGAGGCGGCGCCACGTAAATTCGACAGGGCGAGGCGCTTTCCTGTTTCCATGCGAAACGGAAACGTTATGATCGCGCCGGCTTGCGCAGGGACCTTTCACGGACTGCGCAGAAACGATTTTTTGAGGGAGGCCTTCCAATGACCGAGCAGAAGCCCGGCTTCGCTACACTTTCCATCCACGCCGGTGCCGCTCCGGACCCGACGACGGGTGCCCGCGCTACGCCGATCTACCAGACGACGGCTTACGTTTTCAACGATGCCGACCATGCGGCAGCGCTGTTCGGCCTCAAGCAGTTCGGCAATATCTACACCCGCATCATGAACCCCACGCAGGGCGTTCTGGAAGAGCGCGTCGCAGCCCTTGAAGGCGGCACGGCAGCCCTTGCCGTGGCCTCCGGTCACGCCGCGCAGATGCTGATTTTCCACACGCTGATGCATCCGGGCGAAAACTTCGTCGCGGCCCGCAAGCTTTACGGCGGTTCGATCAACCAGTTCGGCCATGCCTTCAAGAACTTCGGTTGGGAAGTGCGCTTTGCCGATACGGATGACCTCTCGACCTTTGAAGCGGCCATCGATGAGAACACCCGCGCTGTCTACATCGAAAGCCTTGCCAATCCGGGCGGCACCTTCGTGGATATCGCCGCGATTGCCGATCTGGCGCATAAGCATGGCCTGCCGCTGATCGTCGATAACACGATGGCCAGCCCTTACCTCATTCGCCCGATCGAGCACGGTGCGGACATTGTGGTCCATTCGGCCACGAAGTTCCTCGGCGGTCATGGCAACTCCATGGGCGGCGTGATTGTCGATGGCGGCACGTTCGACTGGTCGGCCTCCAACAAGTTCCCGACCCTGTCGCAGCCGCGTTCGGAATATGGCGGTGTGGTTCTGCATCAGGCGTTTGGCAACTTCGCCTTTGCGATTGCCTGCCGCGTTCTCGGCCTGCGTGACCTTGGTCCGGCGATTGCGCCGTTCAACGCCTTCCTCATCCAGACGGGCATTGAAACGCTGCCGCTGCGCATGCAGAAGCATTGCGATAACGCGCTGACCGTCGCGCGCTGGCTGAAGACCTCCGACAAGGTGTCCTGGGTCAATTATGCGGGTCTGGAAGACAATCCGAACCACGCGCTGCAGCAGCGCTATTCGCCCAAGGGGGCCGGTGCCGTCTTCACCTTCGGCATCAAGGGCGGCCTCGAGGCTGGCAAGAAATTCGTGGCTGGCCTCAAGCTCTTCTCGCACCTTGCCAATATCGGTGACACGCGCTCGCTCGTCATCCACCCGGCTTCCACCACCCATGCCCAGCTGACGCCGGAGCAGCAGGTGGCCGCCGGTGCCGGACCGGATGTGGTGCGTCTGTCGATCGGTATCGAAGACGCCGCTGACATCATCGCCGATCTGGAACAGGCGCTCGCCGCCATCTAACGGTACGAAAAGGGGAGACGGGGACCATGGCCAACAGCATTGCTTTCACACCGGAAGGCATCGAACCGGAAATCGGCGCGCCCGATCCGGAAAAGCTGGTGGCCGGGTCCCCCGTCTTTCGCACCTGGAGCCTCGATGAAAACGAGGCCGAAGGGCTTTATTCCGGAATCTGGCAGGCAACGCCGGGCGTGTGGCGCGTTTCCTATTCGGAATGGGAATATTTCAATGTCCTGTCGGGCTACTCGATCCTGACGGAAAACGGCGGCGAACCGATCCATCTCAAGGCGGGCAGCCGTCTGGTCGTCAAGCCGGGCTTCGAAGGCGTCTGGGAGGTGGTCGAAACCACCACCAAGGATTACGTCATCAAGCTCTAAAAACCAGCACCAGAAGCGGTGCGAACAAGACGTTGGTGAGGCCAACGAGAACCATCACCAGCCCGGCAATCGAGCCTTCCTCTGCGCCAATCTGGTTGGCGCGGGCAACGCCTGCACCATGCGCGCCCATGCCGAACAGCGCCCCGCGCGCCAACGTGCTGTGAACCGGAACGAACTTCAAAAGCAGATCCCCGAGCATCGCGCCAAAGACGCCGGTAACGACGACGAACAGCGCCGTCAGATCCGGAATGCCACCCAGTTCACCGGAAATCGTCATGGCAAAGGGCGTGGAGATCGAACGCGGCACGAGGCTGAGGCGCAGCGCATCATTGAGACCCAGCCAATGCGCCATCGCCGAAGCGCAGACGATGGCGGTGGTGGAGCCAACCGCAACGCCGAAGGCCAGAACCGGCCAAGTGCGGCGGATGAGGGCCCGCTGCTCCCAGATGGGAATGGCGAAGGCAACAGTTGCCGGACCCAACAGCAGCATCAGCCAGTGCGTGGAGCCGATATAGGCGGCGTAATTGGTGCGCAGCGCCAAGGCCGTCAGGATCAACGCCAGCGGTGTGAGCACCAGCGGAGAAAGCCACGGCTTCGGAAAGCGACGGAAAACCCGCTTGGCGGCCAGATAGTAGAGGATCGTCAGCGCCGACCAGAAGCCGGTGAGGAAGATCGGATCATTCGGCAGCATGACGCAGACCCTCCTCGCGGCGCAGCAGCCAGCGATAACCGAAATCGACGGCGAGCGCGGTGGACACCATGACGGCAACCGTGCCGGTGAGAATGACGGCGATGATCTTCAGGCCGATGAGGCCGATGAATTCCCGGTGATCCATGACCGCCAGAACAGCCGGAATGAAGAAGAGCAGCAGTTCAGCAATGAACCACTTGGCCCCGCGCCGCATGGAGCCCAGTTGCAGCTTGCCGCTGGCCAGCAGCGCCAGAACCAGAAAAAGCCCGATGACGCCGCCGGGAACCGGCAGATGCGCGGCCTTGGCAATTTCCTGACCGGCCAGCCAGAACAGCATAATCAGCAGGCCCTGACCGACCAGACTGCGATGCAGGAACTGGCGGGCGATGATGCGCGTGCGGCGGACGGGTAGGGAACGGGCGGTCATGATCTTGCTTTACGGTCTGGCGTTTCATGGAATGCCTTCCGTCATACGGCAATCTGCGATATTCATAAAATGAATTGATTGCATACAAACCATTCAAAATAGGACTAATATGGAAATCCGGACGCTGAGAGCCTTTGTTGAAGTGGTGCGCGAGGGCGGCTTTTCCGGCGCGGCGCGCAAGGTATTTGCCACGCAATCGGCCATCAGCAAGGCCGTTCGCCAGTTGGAGGATGAGCTTGGCCTGACGCTGCTCGACCGCATCGGGCATCGCTCGACGCTGACAGCCGCGGGCGAGATCGTCTATCGCCGGGCACTCGCCATCCTGTCCGAGCGCGATGATCTGTTGAACGAGCTTGCCGAGTACCGTGGGCTGAAGCGCGGTCGCCTGCGGCTCGGCCTGCCGCCAATTGGGGCCGATTCCCTGTTTGCGCCGCTCTTTGCCATCTACCGGCAGCGCTATCCGGGCGTGGAAATCCAGTTGGTGGAACATGGCTCCCGGCGGCTGGAAGAACTGGTGCGCACGGGCGAAATCGATATTGGCGGCTTGCTTCTGCCGGTTTCGGACGAGTTCGAATGGCAGGAGGTCCGGCTGGAACCGCTTGACGTGCTGCTGCCGGAAAACCATCCACTGGCAGGCGAGGAGGCTATTGCGCTGACGGCGCTCAAGGACATGCCCTTCATTCTCTTCGATGCCGGTTTCGCCTTGAACCCGGTCATTCTGGGTGCCTGCCACGCGAAGGGCTTCGAGCCGCAGGTTACGGCGCGCTCCAGTCAGGTCAGCTTTATCGTGGAACTGGTGGGGGCAGGGCTTGGCATGGCCTTTCTGCCGCGCCTCATTGCCCATCAGCGGGTGCGGCCCGGCGTCGTGCATCGCCCGGTCATCGATCCGGTCATGAACTGGCACATGGCCTTCGTCTGGCGGCGCGGTGGGTTCCTGCCGCATGCCGCACGCGCCTGGCTGGAACTGGCCCATGAAATCAAAGGTCAGCCACCGGCCTGAAACACAAACGGCGCGGGAGGGAACCCCGCGCCGTCTGCATGACATCGATCCTCGCCCGTTAGGCAGCGCGCTTGATGGCGTCGCCGAGGATCGAAATGAGGTCGTCGATATGGCTCTTCTCAACGATGAGCGGCGGCGAAAGGGCAATGATGTCGCCGGTGTAGCGAACATAAGCGCCGTGCTTGTAAGCATCGACGAACACATCGTAGGCGCGGGCGCCGATGGCACCGTCACGCGGCGAAAGCTCGATACCGGCCACGAGACCGAGGTTGCGAACGTCGATGACGTTCGGGGCCGACTTCAGGCTGTGAACCGCATCCTCGAAGTAGGCTGCGAGTTCAGCGCCACGCGTCAGCAGGCCTTCGTCACGGTAGATGTCGAGCGTGGCAAGACCGGCAGCGCAAGCGGCCGGATGGCCGGAATAGGTGTAGCCATGGAAGAACTCGATGGCAGCGCCCGAACCGGAGTTCACGACGGCATCATGCACCTTGCGGCTGGCGAACACGGCACCCATCGGGATCGTGCCGTTGGTCACGCCCTTGGCCGAGGTGACGATATCCGGGATCACGCCGAAGTAATCGGTGGCGAACGGCGTGCCAAGACGGCCGTAACCCGTGATGACTTCATCGAAAATCAGCAGGATGCCGTGCTTGGTGGCGATGTTGCGCAGGCGCTCAAGGTAGCCCTTCGGCGGAATGAGAACGCCGGTGGAGCCAGCCATCGGCTCGACGATCACGGCAGCAATGGTTTCCGCGCCATGCAGCGCCACCATGCGTTCCAGATCGTCGGCGAGGTCGGCGCCATGTTCCGGCAGGCCGCGCGAGAAGGCGTTCTTGGCCAGATCATGCGTGTGGCGCATGTGGTCGGCACCCGGAAGCGACGGGAACATGCGGCGGTTGTTCAGGATGCCGCCGACGGTGATGCCGCCGAAGCCGACGCCATGGTAGCCGCGTTCGCGACCGATGAGGCGCGTGCGCGTGCCCTGACCGATGGCGCGCTGGTAGGCGAGCGCGATCTTGAGCGCCGTATCGACCGATTCCGAACCGGAATTGGTGAAGAAGATGCGGTCAAGCTGGGCGTCCGGGCCGCCGGGCGCGATTTCTGCCAGACGTTCGGCGAAGTCGAAGGCAATGTTGTGGCCCATCTGGAAGGCGGGCGCGTAGTCCAGCTGCGAAAGCTGGCGCTCGACGGCCTGCACGATCTGACGGCGACCATGACCGGCGTTCACGCACCAGAGACCCGCCGAACCGTCGATGATCTTGCGACCGTCATCGGTGATGTAGTGCATGCCTTCGGCACCCGTCAGGATGCGCGGATCAGCCTTGAATTGCTTGTTGGCCGTAAACGGCATCCAGAATGCGTCGAGGGAGGGGTGATTGTTGCTCATGGTGGTCCGCTTGCATGTTCGAGTGGGAGGGCGGGAAAAAAGCGCAGCACAGGCGGGGCAGGGTGCTTCTCCATGTTGCTTCGCATGGCACAATGCTACGTTTGAAAAATCTGAACAAGCCATTTTCTTCCAAGAAATAACGTGTTGAATTTGTTGATAGCGTGTGGCTTTGTTTGTTGAATATCGAACAGGCGAAACAGGGGGTGGCAATGACGGACGATATTGGGGCGCGGCTTCGCTTCGTGCGCCAGCAGGCGCGCCTCTCCCAGCGAGAGCTTGCCAAGCGCGCAGGCGTGACCAATTCCACCATTTCGCTGATTGAATCGAATGCCACCAATCCCTCTGTCGGCGCGCTGAAGCGCATCCTTGAGGGTATTCCCATCGGCATGGCGGAATTTTTCGCCACGGAGGTGGATTCGCCGCGTCGCGCCTTCTATGCGGCCGAGGAACTGGTGGAAATCGGCAAGGGCCCGATCTCCTACCGGCAGGTGGGCGAAAGCCTGACAGGCCGTAGCCTGCAATTGCTCATGGAGCGCTATGAGCCGGGGGCCGGAACCGGCAAGGTACCCTTGGTGCATGAGGGCGAGGAGGGCGGCATCGTGCTCTCCGGTCGCCTTGAGGTGACGGTGGACGGTGAACGCCGTATTCTGGGGCCGGGAGACGCCTATTATTTTGAAAGCCGCCGCCCGCATTCCTTCCGCGCCGTTGGCCCGGAGCCGTGCGAAGTGGTCAGCGCCTGCACCCCGCCCACCTTTTGATCAAGGCGCGTCCCACTGAAGATCAAGCCGCTCCAGCCCGTGGAAGTGATAGACATCCTTGACGCGCGGCGCCTCCTTGAGGCGAAGTCCCGGCAGGCGGTGAAACAGAAGCGGCAGGACGGTTTTGAGTTCGAGCCGGGCGAGCGGCGCGCCGATGCAGAAGTGAATACCCGCCCCGAAGGAAAGGTTTACCGCCTCGTTGCGCTCCGGCTTGAACGTCAGCGGATCGGGAAACGTGTGCGGGTCGAGATTGGCCGCTGCGAGGATGACGGCCGCGCGGTCGCCGCGCTTGAAGGTCACGCCGTCGATCTCCGCCGGTTCGATGCACCAGCGATCAAAAATGTGGACCGGCGCGCAAAGTCTGAGCGTTTCCTCGACGGTGCGTTCCGTCGCTGCCTCATCGCGAAACATCCGGGCCGGATCGAGACCGCTTTCGAGGATAAGGCGCACCGAATTGCCGATCTGGTGAACCGTCGCCTCGTGGCCCGCATTGAGAAGCACGATGATGGTCGAAACCAGTTCGTCGTCGGAAAGATACTGGCCGCGATGTTCGGTGTGGATCATGTGCGAGGCCAGGTCGTCACGCGGGGACTTGCGCCGCTCGGCAATGATGGTGCGCACATAGTCTGAAAATTCACGCGCCGCTTGGTCGGCGGCGTCTTCATCCGCCCGGTTGCGTTTGAACATGTACATGCCCACATAATCATGGGACCACTTGAGAAGTTGCGGCCCCATGTCTTCGGGAATGCCCACCATGCGGGCAATCATCGTCACCGGAATGATGTCGGCAAAGCTTGAAAGCAGTTCCGTCTCGCCATCCTTCATGAAGCCGTCGATCAGGCGGTTGGCAAGGGCTTCAATGTCCGGGCGCATGTGCTCGATCTGGCGCGAGACGAAGGCGCGGTTGATAAGGGTTCTGAGCCGCGTGTGCTCCGGCGGCTCGATTTCGAGCAGGGAATGCGCCTCGGCGGCATCGAAATGACGAGTGTGTTCAAGCGGTTCCGGGAGTTTAAATTCCTCGCGGGTGGCCACATGCAGGATCTGCCTGCCGAAGCGCCGGTCGCGCAAAAGCGCGTTGACGTGATCGTAACGCGTGAAGAACCACATGCGCTGCTCCTGCCAGTAAAAGGTCGGGCAGGCGGCATGAAGCGCGGCATAGGTGGCGTTGGGGTTTTGGTAGAATTCCGGCGCTCGGGCATCGAGGCTGACGTGGCGCGTTTGGGAATCGATGGAGAGGAAAGGCGTGATCGTCTGCATCGGCAAAGTCTTACCCGGATATGGCCGGAGGTCAAAGGTGGTTCAACCCCCATTAACCGTGCCGCGATTCTGACACGGATTGCCGCTACCCATGCGGTATTTGCATGGTGCGAAGTCTTGAAGTTCTAGGCAGTGACACTCTATGTATGGAATCCACGAATTTAAAAATGATTCCCGATGCGGCCACCTGTTCGGGACAATGTGACGAAGGAACGATATGCGAAATCCTGTTGATACCGCTCTGGCGCTGGTGCCGATGGTCGTCGAGCAGACCAATCGTGGCGAACGCTCCTACGACATCTTCTCGCGCCTGCTGAAGGAACGCATCATCTTCCTGACGGGGCCGGTGGAAGATAACATGGCGACGCTCGTCTGCGCCCAGCTTCTCTTCCTCGAGGCCGAAAACCCGAAGAAGGAAATCGCCCTGTACATCAATTCGCCGGGCGGCGTTGTGACGGCTGGCATGGCCATTTATGACACCATGCAGTTCATCAAGCCGGCCGTGTCGACGCTCTGCATCGGTCAGGCCGCTTCCATGGGCTCGCTGCTTCTGGCTGCCGGTGAGAAGGGTATGCGCTTCGCCACCCCGAACGCCCGCGTCATGGTTCACCAGCCTTCGGGCGGTTTCCAGGGTCAGGCGTCCGACATCGAACGCCACGCCCGCGACATTATCAAGATGAAGCGTCGCCTGAATGACGTTTATGTGAAGCATTGCGGTCGCACGCTGGAAGAAGTTGAAGCGACGCTCGACCGCGACCACTTCATGGATGCGGATGAAGCATTGAACTGGGGCCTGATCGACAAGGTCCTGACCTCGCGCGCCGAAATGGAAGGCGCCGCTGAGGTGTGATGAGATTGGCCGTTCAGGTCCGGTTCTTCGCTTTCATCAAGGCGGGGGCTTTTATCCGGTCCGGAACGGCGTAAACTGTTGTTAGCCGTTAATGCTCTGTTGGTTTTCACTGACGTAGCATCCCGGTTCGAGGGGATGTCGTTGCCCCCGCAAGATGGCTTTGCCGGTGATGCGGAGAGAGCACCCCGAAAACGAAGCGTGTCCGGAGGCGTTCCGGGCAGGCAAGGGCGGCAGGGAAATGTCCGCGGTCGGCTTTGTCGGCCAAGCGGCGTGCTGGAAGGAAAGTGATATGAGCAAGGTCAGCGGCGGCAACGGCAGCGACTCGAAGAACACCCTTTATTGTTCATTCTGCGGCAAGAGCCAGCATGAAGTCCGGAAGCTGATTGCCGGACCGACGGTGTTCATCTGCGATGAATGCGTCGAACTGTGCATGGATATCATCCGCGAGGAGAACAAGTCCTCGATGGTCAAGTCGCGCGACGGCGTGCCGACCCCGCAGGACATCATCAAGATCCTCGATGAATATGTCATCGGCCAGCATCAGGCGAAGAAGATCCTCTCCGTCGCCGTGCACAACCATTACAAGCGCCTGTCGCACGCCTCGAAGAATGGCGATGTGGAACTGGCGAAGTCGAACATCATGCTCGTCGGCCCGACCGGCTGCGGCAAGACCTATCTTGCCCAGACGCTGGCCCGCATCATCGACGTGCCGTTCACCATGGCCGACGCCACCACGCTGACCGAAGCCGGTTACGTGGGTGAGGATGTGGAAAACATCATCCTCAAGCTTCTGCAGGCTGCCGACTACAACGTCGAACGCGCCCAGCGCGGCATCGTTTACATCGACGAAGTGGACAAGATTTCCCGCAAGTCGGACAATCCGTCCATCACGCGTGACGTGTCGGGCGAAGGCGTGCAGCAGGCCCTTCTGAAGATCATGGAAGGCACGGTTGCCTCCGTGCCGCCGCAGGGTGGCCGCAAGCATCCGCAGCAGGAATTCCTGCAGGTCGATACCACGAACATCCTCTTCATCTGCGGCGGTGCATTTGCCGGCCTCGACAAGGTGATTTCGGCCCGTTCGGAAAAGACCTCGATCGGCTTCGGCGCCAAGGTTGCCGCGCCGGATGAGCGCCGCGTGGGCCACATCCTGCGTGACCTGGAGCCGGAAGATCTGGTCAAGTTCGGCCTCATCCCGGAATTCATCGGTCGTCTGCCGGTCATCGCCACGCTCGAAGACCTCGATGAGGACGCGCTGATCCAGATCCTGTCCGAGCCGAAGAACGCGCTCGTCAAGCAGTACCAGCGCCTGTTCGAGATGGAAGATGTGGAACTGACCTTCCACGAGGACGCCCTGCGCGAGATTGCCCGTCGCGCCATCGTTCGCAAGACGGGTGCCCGCGGCCTGCGCTCGATCATGGAAAAGATCCTGCTCGATACCATGTTCGAACTGCCGACGCTGGAAGGCGTGCGCGAAGTGGTCATTTCGGATGATGTGGTCAAGGGCAGCGCCCGTCCGCTCTACATCTATGCCGACCGTCAGGAAGAAAAGGCCAACGCCTCGGCCTGATGAACGAACAAGGGCCGGATGGTTTGTCCGTCCGGCCCGTTTTCGTCTTGACCGGAAGGTTGCGTCCACAAGCGGTGCAATTTTGGAACGGGTGAGCGAAAACAAAGAGATGAAGCCATTCCCTTTGGTTCGATAATGCTTCACTCTGTGGCGGGCATCTCCCCTGATGCCAGTCTTGACCAGCCCGCCTCGGCGGTCTTCCGGGGTTTTCCTGTATTGCGTCACCTGTATCGCGTTTGAAGCAAGCTTCAGGCTTGGCTTGTGTGCCAGACTTGAAAACGCTTCTGCGAAACTCCACTTCTGTGTGGAAAGAAATTCGAGCCGGTTCAGTGCAGAATCCCAAGCCTGTACGCCGGTCTTCAGGTCTCCCGTCGCGGGAGACAGTGGAAAGGAAATAGCATGACGAATGTTCCGTCCGCGGACGCTGGCAACACTCTTTATCCGGTCCTGCCGCTTCGCGACATCGTGGTCTTCCCGCATATGATCGTGCCGCTCTTTGTGGGACGCGAAAAGTCCATTCGCGCCCTTGAGGAAGTGATGGGCTCCGACCGCCAGATCATGCTGGTCACCCAGATCAATGCCGGTGATGATGATCCGGCCCCGGAAGCGATCTACAAGGTGGGTACCGTTGCCAACGTGCTGCAGTTGCTGAAGCTTCCCGATGGCACCGTGAAGGTGCTGGTGGAAGGCAAGGCGCGCGCCCGCATTGAAACCTACTCGGATCGTGAGGAGTTCTACGAGGCCGCTGCCGTCGTGCTCGAAGAGCCCGCCGAAGACACGGTTGAACTCGAAGCGCTGTCGCGCTCGACGATCTCCGAATTCGAAAACTACGTGAAGCTGAACAAGAAGATTTCCCCGGAAGTCGTCAGTGTCACTGGTCAGATCGATGAGCCGTCCAAGCTTGCCGATACGATTGCCTCGCACCTGTCGATCAAGATCACCGAAAAGCAGGAAATGCTGGAAACGGTGAGCGTGAAGGGCCGCCTTGAAAAGGCGCTCGGCTTCATGGAAGGCGAGATTTCCGTTCTTCAGGTGGAAAAGCGCATCCGCTCGCGCGTCAAGCGCCAGATGGAGAAGACGCAGCGCGAATATTACCTCAACGAGCAGATGAAGGCGATCCAGAAGGAACTCGGTGACGGCGAGGATGGCCGCGACGAGATGGCCGAACTGGAAGAGCGCATCACCAAGACCAAGCTTTCCAAGGAAGCCAAGGAAAAAGCCGAGGCCGAGCTGAAGAAGCTGCGCCAGATGAGCCCGATGTCGGCGGAAGCTACCGTCGTGCGCAATTACATGGACTGGCTGCTCGGTCTGCCGTGGGGCAAGAAGTCGAAGATCAACCGTAACTTGAACCATGCGGAAAAGATCCTCGACGAGGACCATTTCGGCCTCGACAAGGTCAAGGAACGCATCGTCGAATATCTGGCCGTTCAGGCCCGTGCCACCAAGATCAAGGGGCCGATCCTTTGCCTCGTCGGCCCGCCCGGCGTCGGCAAGACCTCGCTCGCCCGCTCCATCGCCAAGGCCACGGGCCGCGAATATGTTCGCATGGCGCTCGGTGGTGTCCGCGTTGAAACAGAAATCCGTGGTCATCGCCGCACCTATATCGGCTCCATGCCCGGCAAGGTCGTGCAGTCGATGAAGAAGGCCAAGAAGGCCAATCCGCTTTTCCTACTCGATGAAATCGACAAGATGGGCATGGACTTCCGCGGCGATCCGTCTTCGGCGCTTCTTGAGGTGCTCGATCCGGAACAGAACGCAACTTTCATGGACCATTATCTGGAGGTGGAATACGACCTGTCCGACGTGATGTTCATCACCACGGCGAACACGCTCAACATTCCCGCGCCGCTGATGGACCGCATGGAAATCATCCGCATCGCCGGTTACACGGAAGACGAAAAGCGCGAAATCGCCCGTCGTCACCTGCTGCCGAAGGCGATCAAGGAACATGCGCTGCGGGAAGGGGAGTTCTCCGTTTCCGACGACGCGCTGATGGCCGTGATCCAGCGTTACACGCGTGAAGCCGGTGTTCGTTCCTTCGAGCGCGAGTTGATGAAGCTCGCCCGCAAGGCTGTGACCGAAATCTTGCGCGGCAAGGTGAAGTCCGTGCATGTGACGGCGGATAACATCGAGGATTATCTCGGTGTGCCGCGTTACCGCCACGGCGAAGCCGAGCGTGAGGATCAGGTCGGTGTCGTCACGGGTCTCGCCTGGACGGAAGTGGGCGGCGAGTTGCTGACCATCGAAGGCGTCATGATGCCCGGCAAGGGTCGCATGACGGTGACGGGCAACCTGAAGGATGTGATGAAGGAATCGATTTCGGCGGCGGCATCTTATGTCCGCTCGCGCGCCGTTGATTTCGGCATCGAGCCGCCGCGCTTCGATACGTCGGATATCCACGTTCACGTGCCGGAAGGCGCCACCCCGAAGGATGGTCCGTCGGCGGGTGTGGCCATGGCAACTGCCATCGTGTCGATCATGACCGGCATTCCGGTTTCCAAGGATGTTGCCATGACGGGGGAAATCACCCTTCGCGGTCGCGTTCTGCCGATTGGTGGCCTGAAGGAAAAGCTCTTGGCGGCGCTGCGCGGCGGCATCAAGAAGGTGCTGATCCCGGAAGAAAACGCCAAGGATCTGGCCGAAATCCCGGACAACGTGAAGAACGGTCTGGAAATCGTTCCGGTCAGCCGCATGGGCGAGGTTCTCGAACACGCGCTTCTGCGCAAGCCTGAGCCGATCGAATGGGACCCGGCTGCTGCAGCTGCCGCAGCAGCAACGGCCGCAGCCGCTGCCCCGGCGGACGCGGCAGAGGACGCACAGCAGACGCTGGCGCATTGAAGGCTTGCGGACCTGAGGGCATTTCCTCAAGGTCCGCGACAAGGCCCCGTCAAAGCGCTTCCGGCGACCGCGACGGTCTGTAGATGGCCTTCAAGCGTAAAGCCCTGTTCATTTTCCGCCTGTTGCGGACGAAAAGCGAAAAGACCGGCAGATTTGCCGGTCTTTTTTTGTGAAAACGTGCGGAACCCCCTTGTTTTTAAGCGATTCCGGGTGCTTTTGGCTTGCGGCGGGCAGAGGCATTCGTATTCTGCCCCTCGACTTCAATACGAGTCGCTTCTTACCGATGAGAAAGGGGTGGAAATATGAATAAGAACGAGCTGGTCTCTGCCGTTGCCGAGAAGGCTGGTCTGACCAAGGCTGACGCAGCCTCCGCTGTGGACGCCGTTTTCGAAACGGTCCAGGCTGAGCTGAAGAACGGCGGCGACATCCGCCTCGCTGGCTTTGGCAGCTTCACCGTTGCCCGTCGCGAAGCCACGACCGGCCGCAACCCTTCGACCGGTGCTGCCGTCGCTATCCCGGCGCGCAACGTTCCGAAGTTCACGCCCGGCAAGGGCCTGAAGGATGCCGTTAACGGCTGATCGAGATAAGTACGGTTCGCGCGCGGCCTTCGGGCGGCGACGCACTGTCCGAAAGCCCGGCCTCGCGCCGGGCTTTTTGCGTGGTGTCATCCCCTTGTCACGCCGCTGCGGCATCACACCTCCATCAGAAAATGAAGGAGCTATCATGTCGTCTCGTCTTGTCCGCACCACCTTGCTTGTTGCGCTGCTGTCTGGTGTCAGCTCTGCAGCACTTGCCGATCCAGTGTTCAACCGCGTGTCCGCTTTCCCGGTTGCGACGAATGTTCCGGAAGGAAAGGATCGCGACAAGACGACAACCTCGGCTGAAATCATCACGGTCAGCAAGGATGGAAACACGCTCGTTTATTCCGACAGCCCGATGAAGGCGATCGGTTTCATCGACATTTCCAACGCGCACGAACCGAAGGCACTGGGCTCTCTGGCAATGGATGGAGAGCCGACCTCCGTCGCGGTGGCGGGTGGCAAGGTGCTCGTTGCCGTCAATACGTCGGAAAGCAAGGCAAAGCCCTCGGGTCGTCTTGCCGTGGTTGATCTTGCCAAGAAGACGAGCGAGACCACCTGCGATCTCGGCGGCCAGCCGGATTCGGTGGCCGTGGCGCCGGATGGCAGCTTTGCCGCCATCGCCATTGAAAATGAACGCGACGAAGAGGTGAATGAAGGCGCGCTGCCGCAGATGCCCGCCGGCTATCTGGTCGTCGTGCCTCTGAAGGATGGGACCGCCGATTGTGCCGGTCTCAAGAAGCTTGATATGACGGGTCTCGCGGCCATCGCAGGCGACGATCCGGAGCCGGAATTCGTGGCGATCAACGAGGCCGGTGAGATTGCCCTGACCCTTCAGGAAAACAATCATATCGTCATCATCGATGGCAAGACGGCCAAGGTCACGTCCAACTTCTCGGCGGGCAGCGTTGATCTGACCGGCGTGGATGTGAAGACGGATGGCAAGCTGGACTTTACTGGCAAGCAGGACGCCCGTCTGCGTGAGCCGGATGCCATCAAGTGGCTGGACAAGGACCGTCTCATCGTCGCCAATGAAGGCGACTGGAAGGGCGGCTCGCGCGGCTTCACCATCTTCTCGAAGGACGGCAAGGTTCTTTATGAGAACGGCAACGCGCTGGAGCAGGCCATCGCCCGCATCGGCCACTACCCGGAAAAGCGCTCCAAGGCCAAGGGTGTCGAGCCGGAAGGTCTGGAAGTCGCAACGTTTGGCAAGGATCGCTTCATCTTCGTCCTCTCCGAGCGCGGTTCGGTCGTCGGGGTCTACAAGGATACGGGCGCGGCCCCTGAACTCCTGCAGCTTCTGCCGTCGGGTATCTCGCCGGAAGGCGCTGTCGCCATTCCCGCCCGCAACCTGATAGCCACGGCCAATGAGGCGGATTTGGGCGAAGATGGCGGTGCCCGTTCGCATGTCATGCTTTATGAGCGCGCCGAAGGCGAGGCGGCCTATCCGACCATCGTTTCGAAGGATCAGGACGGCCAGGTCATCGGCTGGGGCGCACTCGGTGCGCTGGCCGCCGATGCCAAGGATGCCAACCGGCTCTATGCGGCCTCGGATAGCGTCTATTCGATGCAGCCTTCAATCTTCAAGATCGACGCCAGCAAGCGCCCTGCGGTCATTGATGGCGTGATCCGTATCACCCGCGAAGGCCAGCCCGCCCAGAAGCTCGATATTGAAGGCCTGACCAGTGATGGCAAGGGGGGCTTCTGGCTGGCCTCGGAAGGTGATGCTGCCAAGCTGGTGCCGCATGGCCTTTACCGCGTCGATGAGAAGGGGGCCATCAAGGCCGAGGTGGGGCTGCCCGCCGAACTTCTGGCTCATGAAACCCGCTTTGGGTTCGAAGGCATTGCCCGTGTCGGCGAGGGTGATGATGAGACCCTGTGGATGGCCGTGCAGCGCGAGTGGAAGGACGATCCCAAGGGCACGGTGAAACTCGTCGCCTACAAGCCGAAGAGCAAGGAATGGTCTGCCGTTCGTTATCCGCTGGATGCTACCGCCGCGGGCTGGGTTGGGCTTTCCGAACTCGCGGTCAAGGGCGACCATCTCTATGTGCTGGAGCGCGACAACCAGATCGGTGACAAGGCGGCCACCAAGAAGCTTTACCGTGTGGCGCTTTCCGAGCTGAAGGGGGCCAAGATCGGTTCCGACCTGCCGCTCGTGAAGAAGGAGGAAGTCCACGACTTCCTGCCGGACCTCAAGGCATGGAACGGCTATGTGGTCGACAAGATCGAGGGCTTCACCTTCGCTGCCGATGGCAAGGCCTATGCCGTGACCGACAATGATGGTGTTGACGACTCGTCGGGCGAAACCTTCTTCTTCCCGGTCGAAATGAAGGCGGCGCAATAACAGCATAGCTGATGGACATTGCGGAAAGCCCGGCCTTGCGCCGGGCTTTTTCGTTCGACCTTCGACCAAAGAACACAGCGAAAATTGACTTACGACCAATAGGCAGCGGCGATTCGACGCGATAGGCTCCCCCTGTCTTTCAAACCCACCCGCCGGGGGAGAAGGACTGGGAGGAATTGCATGCTCATCGCCATCTTGTCTGATATCCACGCTAACCGCGAGGCCTATGAAACCTGTCTTGAAGCTGCCGCGGCCGCCGGTGCAGAACGCATTGTTCTGCTTGGCGACATCGTGGGCTACGGGGCTGATCCTCAATGGTGCGTGGACAAGACCCGTGAACTCGTTGCCGCCGGGGCCATCTGCCTGCGCGGTAATCATGACGAGGCGGCCGTCATCGGCCCCACCTCCATGAACGAGACGGCCACGACGGCGATTGAATGGACGCGAACGCAGCTGAGCCCCGAGGCTCTGGCGTTTCTGGCCGATCTTCCGATGACTGTGGAAGAGGATGACCGGCTCTACGTCCATGCCGATGCAAGCAGTCCCGCCCGCTGGCACTACGTCACCGATGCGGAAAGCGCTGGCATTCATTTCGATGCCACGCCAAAGCGGGTGAGCTTTTGCGGCCATCTCCACCAGCCCGGCCTTTACAGCCGGTTGGGGCAGGGCACCGTAACCGCTTTCACGCCCAATTCCGCAGGTCCCTTGCCGCTTCTCACCCAGCGTCGCTGGCTTGCGGTCATGGGGGCAGTTGGCCAGCCGCGCGATCGCAATCCGGCCGCCGCATACGGCCTTTATGATGATCGCACGCGTGACTTGCGTTTCATGCGCGCCGCCTACGATGTGGATACGGCTGCGAACAAGATCAGGGCGGCGGGCCTGCCGGACAGTCTGGCAACCCGCCTGTTGAGCGGGAGATAGGAATGGCCAAGGCGAAGCTTCGCACCGGGGATGTGATTGACGGTTTCACGCTGGGGGAGGTGGCTCACAAGGGCGGCATGGCCCGTCTGTGGCATGTCACCCATCCCGATCACACCGAGCCGATGCTGATGAAGGTGCCGGATCTGGGTGAGGGGGGCGATCCCGCCACCATCGTCGGCTTTGAAATGGAGCAGATGATTCTGCCCCGTCTGTCCGGCCCGCATGTGCCGCATGTCATCGCCATCGGTGATTTCTCCGTGCAGCCCTATGTGGTGGTGGAGCAGATTTCCGGAACCTCGTTGTATCCATGGCTGGAGCGCCTGCCGCTCGCCCCGGAAGAAGTGGCTGATCTCGGCGCGAAGATCGCAACAGCGCTGGTCAGCCTGCACCACCAGAAGGTCGTGCATCTGGACATCAAGCCGTCGAACATCATGTTCCGCGAAACGGGTGAAGCCGTGCTGGTCGATTTCGGACTGGCGCGCCATCTGGAACTGCCGGACCTGATGGACGAGGAGTTCCGCCTGCCTTATGGCACGGCACCCTACATGGCACCGGAGCAGGTGCTCGGCCATCGCTCGGATTTCCGCTCGGACATCTTTGCGCTCGGCGCGCTTTTGTATTTCTTTGCCACCGGCAAGCGCCCGCATGGCGACCCGCAGCGTCTGAAGGGGCTGAAGCGCCGCCTGTGGCGTGATGCCGTTCCGCCGCGCGCGCTCAATCCGGCCATTCCGCTGGCCCTTCAGGAAGTGATTCTGCGCTGTCTGGAAATCAACCCGGCCCGTCGTTACCCGACGGCAGCCCAATTGGCTGTGGACCTGCAGGATCTGGAGCATGTGGCGCTGACGCCGCGTGCCGCCAAGATGAAGCGCGATTCCTGGAGCGTCGTCATCAAACGCCGCTTCAACCCGGACCCGATGGACATGGTGAAGCCGGAAAAGATGACCGGCCAGCTTTACGACGCGCCGATCATCGCCGCGGCTGTCGATCTCTCCGGCAGTTCGCCGGAATTGCTGGAATCGCTGCGTATCATGGTTTCGCGCGCTGTCGAGCAGACGCCGAATGCCCGCATCGCCTGCCTGAACGTGTTGAAGGTCAACCGAATCACGCTTGATTCGACCCTCGATTCCACGGGCAACAACAAGCATGTGAAGCGCCTCGTTGACCTGAAAAGCTGGGCGTCCGGCCTCAAGGCCCCGGATGGGGGCATCACCTTCCACGTTCTGGAAGCGGTTTCTCCGGCAACCGCCATTCTCGAATTCTCGCGCGAAAACCATGTGGACCACATCGTCATGGGCGCGCGTGCCGAAACGGCCATGCGAAACCTGCTCGGCAGCGTGTCGGGCGAAGTGGCCGCCCACGCGCCGTGCACGGTCACGGTGGTGCGCAATCGCGTCTGGCCGGAGGTCGAGGAACCGAAGGGCGGTTGGGTCGGCCCCTGAGCGGGAAAGCAGGCTGGAAAGTAGGCCGGAAAGCAGACTTGACAGAACCGGGCGGGCGGGCGGCATAGTGCCCCGTCTTAAATCTGGAACATGTCATGTTTGAAACGCTGCAAGCCCCGCCCGCCGACAAGATTCTTTCGCTGATTGCCGCCTATGCTGCTGATCCGCGTGAGGGAAAAGTCGACCTTGGCGTGGGCGTTTATCGCGACCCGACCGGCGCAACCCCGATTCTCGCCAGTGTTCGCGAGGCCGAACGCCGCCTGCTGGAAACGCAAAAGACCAAAGCCTATCTCGGCATTGCCGGCGATCCGGCCTTCTGCAAGGCCGTTCAGACGCTGATTTTCGGCACGGATGCGCCGCATGATCGGCTGAAGGCGCTGCAGACGCCGGGCGGCTCCGGCGCGCTGGCCATTACCATGGGCTTTGCCGCCAAGCTTTCACAGCGCCTGCATATTCCAAGCCCGAGTTGGGGCAACCACGCGGCCATTGCCCGCTCGGTCGGCTTCGAGATCGTGCAATATCCCTATTACGATGCGGCGACGGGCTCCGTGAACTTTTCGGCCATGAAAGCGGCGTT
This sequence comes from Pseudomonadota bacterium, assembly GCA_020161665.1. GTDB lineage: Bacteria > Pseudomonadota > Alphaproteobacteria > Rhizobiales > Rhizobiaceae > Ectorhizobium. Next base: position 256,370 of record JAIUPA010000034.1, read on the forward strand.
GGAAAAGGCCGCCGAAGGCGATGTGATTCTACTGCATGGCTGCTGCCATAACCCGACCGGCGCGGACCTGAACAAGGATCAGTGGGCCGAGGTGGCCGAGATCCTGATCGCCCGCAAATTGCTCGCACTTGTCGATATCGCCTATCAGGGCTTTGGCGACGGTCTGGAGGAAGATGGCTGGTCGGTGCGCTATCTGGCGGGTCGCCTGCCGGAAATGCTCGTGGCCTCGTCCTGCTCGAAGAATTTCGGCATCTACCGTGATCGTACCGGCGCGGCCTTCGTGCTGGGCAAGACGGCAGAAGAAGCCGCCGTCGCACAGGCGCAGATCATGGTTGTCGCCCGCACGTCCTATTCCATGCCGCCGGATCACGGGGCTGCCGTCGTTCGAATCATTCTGGAAGATGAAGCGCTGGCGGCCCAGTGGCGCGACGAGGTTGAAACCATGCGCCAGCGCATCACCGGACTGCGCAAGGCGCTGTCGGAAGCCTTCCGTCTGCGCACCAACAGCAATGCCTATGATTTCCTGATGGAAAGCCGGGGCATGTTCTCGCTGATCGGCGTGACCGAGGCTCAGGCCCGCCGCCTGCGCGAGGAATTCGCCATCTATCTGGTCGATGACGGACGAATCAACATCGCCGGTCTGCGCGAAGATCAGGTGGAGACCTTCGTCGAAGCCGTGGTGACGGTGAAGGGCTGAACCGGAACACGATCATTCGCTCGCCTCGAAAGGGGCGGGCGTTTTGCATCATGGAAAGGCAAGGGGAATGGTGGGCGATGAGGGATTCGAACCCCCGACTTCTTCGATGTGAACGAAGCACTCTACCGCTGAGTTAATCGCCCGCGGGCCGAAGCACTTGGCGTCGGCGGCCCCTTCATACTGGTCTTTCCGCCGATTTCAAGAGGGCTGACAATTTTCTTGTCAATCTTTCGTGCTGAACCGGCGCAGGCGCCGCAACGAACGCATCACAAAGCCTGCGAACAGCAAAAGCGGCGCACGAGTGCAAAAATCATCAGAAAATCAGGGAAAATGGTGGGCGATGAGAGACTCGAACTCCCGACATCCTCGGTGTAAACGAGGCGCTCTACCAACTGAGCTAATCGCCCTTCAGCGTCGTGGGATATGTGTCCCGTCGCTTCGGTGGCTGTGATCTATGCGGATCGGCAAAAATCTGCAAGGGGGTTTTTGCACTTTGTGCGGTTTTTGATGATGCCCGGGATTTATTTGCCGGAAGAGACGAGCGGGAAGAAGGCGGCGAGAGCCTGCATTTGCGGCACTTCACCTGTGGCGGGAGAGGGGCCGGTTAAAATTGACGCTCGCAAACATTGTCTTTGTCGGTGATAGGCGCTTGACACCCGCAATCGAACCCCTTAGTTAGCCGCTCATCGAACGGCAAGGCCGCTTCGGCGAAGTGTCCATGACGCTTCTTTGACAAGAATTAGTGCGGGTGTAGCTCAGTCGGTTAGAGTGCCGGCCTGTCACGCCGGAGGTCGCGGGTTCGAGCCCCGTCACTCGCGCCACTTGTCATAGCCGGGCCAGATTTGCCAATGTTTCGATAAAGATGCGCGGGTGTAGCTCAGTCGGTTAGAGTGCCGGCCTGTCACGCCGGAGGTCGCGGGTTCGAGCCCCGTCACTCGCGCCATTTTCCCAATCTTTTCCGATGATTCGTTGGTTGAATTCCACTGCTTCGGCAGGCCGGAATCATTATTTGTGCGTTGCGGGGCGGCGAAGTCGTTTCCCGCAAGACACATGCGGTCGACCTTGTTACACTCCACCCTGTCAATTGGTCGAAAAGCCGCCACAATCTCTTGCGCGATGGTCCGGGCTGCGCTAGTCACGGCTCGTTGCAACTGTTTTCGGCTTGTTGCCAAAAGGCCTTCGGTGCCGCCCGGCATCACGAGCAAGCAGGGATATAAAAAGATGACTGAACTGCTCAGTTCCTACATTCCGATCGCGATTTTCATCGGCATTGCCCTCGTTATCGGCCTTGCGCTGCTGATCGCGCCGTTTGCCGTGGCCTTCAAGGCTCCTGACGCGGAAAAGCTTTCGGCTTACGAGTGCGGCTTCAATGCCTTCGATGACGCCCGCATGAAGTTCGACATTCGATTCTACCTCGTGTCGATTCTCTTCATCATCTTCGACCTCGAAGTAGCGTTCCTGTTCCCGTGGGCTGTGTCTTTCGGTGAGTTGGGCTGGTTCGGTTTCTGGTCGATGATGGTGTTCCTCGGCGTTCTCACCATCGGCTTTATCTATGAATGGAAGAAGGGGGCTCTCGAATGGGAGTGAGCCAGGGCAATACGACGCTCGTTGCGCCGCAGCCGAAGGGCATCATTGATCCCGCCACCGGCAAGCCGGTCGGCAGCGATGATGCGTTCTTTGGTGAAATCAACAACGAGCTGGCCGACAAGGGCTTTCTCGTCACCTCGACCGACGAGCTGATCACCTGGGCGCGTACAGGTTCGCTGATGTGGATGCAGTTCGGTCTGGCCTGCTGCGCCGTGGAAGGCCTCATGCAGGCCTCCGGTCCGCGCTACGACCTTGAGCGCTTCGGCGTTGCGCCGCGCGCTTCGCCGCGCCAGTCGGACGTGATGATCGTGGCCGGTACGCTGACGAACAAGATGGCTCCGGCGTTGCGCAAGCTTTACGACCAGATGCCTGAGCCGCGTTACGTGATCTCGATGGGTTCCTGCGCCAATGGTGGCGGCTACTACCACTACTCCTATTCGGTGGTGCGTGGCTGTGACCGCGTGGTTCCGGTCGATGTTTACGTTCCGGGCTGTCCCCCCACGGCAGAAGCGCTGATCTACGGCGTTCTCCTGCTGCAGAAGAAAATCCGCCGCACCGGCACGATCGAGCGCTGAGGAGAGGGGACTGATATGAGCGAAGCTCTCAACGAACTTTCCGCCCACATTGGCGAAATCGCAGGCGGTCTCATCACCGGCTCCGAAATCCGCTACGGCGAACTGACGCTGACGACCGATGCGGCCAGGCTGATCGATCTGATCACGCTGCTGCGCGACGACGTTCAGTGCGAATTCGTCAGCTTTATCGATCTGTGTGGTGTGGATTATCCGCGCCGCGCCAACCGTTTCGATGTCGTCTATCACCTGCTGTCGCCGCGCCAGAACCTGCGCGTGCGCATCAAGCTTGAAACCGACGAAGCCACCCCGGTTCCCTCGATCATCGAGATTTTCCCGGGTGCCGGCTGGTTCGAGCGCGAAGCCTGGGACATGTACGGCATTCTCTTCTCCGGTCACCCGGACCTGCGTCGCATCCTGACGGACTACGGTTTTGAAGGTCATCCGCTGCGCAAGGATTTCCCGGTTACCGGCTTCGTGGAAGTTCGCTACGACGATATCGCCAAGCGCGTGGTCTACGAGCCTGTCGAACTGAAGCAGGAATTCCGCAATTTCGATTTCCTCTCGCCTTGGGAAGGCACGGATTACGTGCTGCCGGGCGACGAGAAGGCAGCGAGGTAAGGGCATGCGTCCTTCTTTCAGCCTTCCCGTAGTTAGCTAAGCGCGGAGCGCGTCGCCATGACAGAACATAACGTCCGCAACTTCACCATCAACTTCGGCCCGGAGCATCCCTCCGCGCACGGCGTTCTGCGCCTTGTTCTCGAGCTTGACGGCGAAATCGTGGAACGCGTCGATCCCCATATCGGCCTCCTGCATCGCGGGACCGAAAAGCTGATCGAATCGAAGACCTATCTTCAGGCCGTTCCCTATTTCGACCGCCTCGACTACGTGGCGCCGATGAACCAGGAACATGCCTATGCTCTGGCCGTCGAGCGTATGTTGGGTGTGGAAATCCCGATCCGTGGCCAGCTCATCCGTGTGCTCTACTCGGAAATCGGCCGTATCCTCTCGCACATCATGAACGTGACCACGCAGGCCATGGACGTGGGTGCCATGACGCCGCCGGTCTGGGGTTTCGAAGAGCGCGAAAAGCTGATGGTGTTTTATGAGCGTGCCTGTGGCGCGCGCATGCACTCGGCCTATTTCCGCCCGGGTGGCGTCCATCAGGACCTGCCGCCGGAGCTGGTGGAAGACATCGGCGCCTGGTGCGATCCCTTCATCAAGGTTCTCGACGACATCGAAGGCCTGCTCACTGACAACCGCATCTACAAGCAGCGTAACGTCGATATCGGCGTTGTGAAGCTTGAAGACGCCTGGGCGCTCGGTTTCTCGGGCGTGATGGTGCGCGGCTCCGGCGCTGCTTGGGACCTGCGTCGTTCGCAGCCCTACGAGTGCTATAACGAGCTGGAGTTCGACATTCCGATCGGCAAGAACGGCGACTGCTATGACCGTTACCTGATCCGTATGCAGGAAATGCGCGAATCGGTCCGGATCATGAAGCAGTGCGTTGATCGTCTGCTCGGTAAGGACCGCGTGGGTCCGGTCTCCTCGCTCGATGGCAAGATCGTGCCGCCGAAGCGTGGCGAGATGAAGCGTTCGATGGAAGCGCTGATCCACCACTTCAAGCTCTACACTGAAGGCTATCACGTGCCTGCCGGTGAGGTTTATGCCGCCGTTGAAGCGCCCAAGGGCGAATTCGGCGTCTACCTCGTGTCGGATGGCACCAACAAGCCTTACCGCTGCAAGATCCGCGCTCCGGGGTTCGTGCACCTTCAGGCCATGGAATTCATGTCGAAGGGCCACCTGCTCGCCGACGTGACGGCCGTGCTGGGTTCGCTCGACATCGTGTTCGGTGAGGTGGACCGCTGATGCCGCGTTCATCCGCCAAGGCATCGCTTGCCGATCTCTGTCCCGGCTTTGACCGGGGCATCGGCGCGTTGGCGGCGGATGGCGTTGAAAATGAAATGTCCAGTCGGAAAGACCGGGCCGTTTCTGCCGGATTGGGGGCCATCAAGGCGCTTCGTCCCGCAGGCGTGTCCGTTTCAAGATAAGGCGTGAGGAAGAATGTCCGTTCGTCGACTAGCCGAAGATCATCTCCAGCCCGCTAGCTTCGCGTTTAACGCGGAGAATGCGGAATGGGCGCAGGCCACTATTCGCAAGTATCCGGAAGGGCGTCAGCAATCGGCTGTCATCCCGCTGCTGATGCGTGCGCAGGAACAGGAAACCTGGGTGTCGCGTGCCGCCATCGAGCACATCGCCGATATGCTGGGCATGGCCTATATCCGCGTTCTGGAAGTGGCCACCTTCTACACCCAGTTCCAGATCAAGCCGGTTGGCACCAAGGCGCACGTTCAGGTCTGCGGCACCACGCCCTGCATGCTGCGCGGCGCTGAAGACCTGATCCACGTCTGCAAGAAGAAGATCGCGGCTGACCCGCTGACTCCGAATGCAGCCGGTACGCTGTCCTGGGAAGAAGTCGAGTGTCAGGGCGCTTGCGTCAACGCTCCGATGGTCATCATCTGGAAGGACGCCTACGAAGACCTGACGCCCGAGCGTCTGGAGCAGATCATCGACGAGTTCGAAGCTGGCAAGGGCGCTGACGTGCCGACCGGCCCGCAGAACGGTCGTCATTTCTGCGCCCCGGAAGGTGGTCTGACCTCGCTGACCGACGATGCGGTTCCCGCCAAGGCTGACCTCAACGCTGCGGCCCCGGTGGCAAGCGCTGCACCGGCCAAGGCTGATGCGAAGCCGTCGCTGGATGATCCGAACCGTCCGAAGTCCATCGACAAGCCGGAAACGCCCGATGATCTTGAACTGATCGCCGGGATCGGTCCGAAGATTGCCGCCACGCTTCATGAGCTTGGCATCTACACCTTCGCGCAGGTGGCAGCGTTTACCGAGAAGGAAGTGGAGTGGGTTGATTCCTACGTCAGCTTCCCCGGTCGCATCGCCCGCGATGAGTGGATCAAGCAGGCCGATGCGCTGGCGCGCGGCGGCGAAGAAGAATATGTCCGCGTCTTCGGCAAGAAGCCGCGCTAAGGGGAGGTTGTGATGCTTAAAGATCAGGATCGCATCTTTACCAATATCTACGGCCTCAAGGACATGTCGCTGAAGGGCGCTATGGCCCGTGGTCACTGGGACGGTACGAAGCAGATCATCGAAAAGGGTCGCGACTGGATCATCGACGAGATGAAGGCTTCCGGCCTTCGTGGTCGCGGTGGTGCAGGCTTCCCGACCGGCATGAAGTGGTCCTTCATGCCCAAGCAGAACGATGGTCGCCCGCATTACCTCGTGGTCAACGCCGACGAATCCGAACCCGGCACCTGCAAGGACCGTGAAATCCTGCGTCACGACCCGCATACGCTGCTCGAAGGCTGCGTGATTGCCGGTTGCGCCATGGGTGCCAACACGACCTACATCTATGTGCGTGGCGAATACATGCGCGAACGCGAAGCCCTTCAGGCTGCGATCGACGAGTGCTACGAAGCTGGCCTGCTCGGCAAGAACAACAAGAACGGCTGGGACATGGACATCTATGTCCACCACGGCGCAGGTGCCTATATCTGCGGCGAGGAAACGGCCCTCATCGAAAGTCTGGAAGGCAAGAAGGGCCAGCCGCGCCTGAAGCCGCCGTTCCCGGCCAACATGGGCCTTTATGGCTGCCCGACCACGGTCAACAACGTCGAATCCATCGCCGTTGCCCCGACCATCCTGCGTCGCGGCGCCAGCTGGTTCTCAGGAATTGGCCGCCCGAACAATGTCGGCACCAAGCTGTTCATGGTCTCCGGCCACGTCAACAAGCCCTGCACCTTCGAAGATGCCATGAGCGTTCCGTTCAAGGATTTGATCGAAAAGCATTGCGGCGGCATTCGCGGCGGCTGGGATAACCTGCTCGGCGTCATCCCCGGCGGCGCATCGTGCCCGATCGTCAAGGGCGAGGACATGCAGAACGCCATCATGGACTTTGACGGCATGCGCGACGTGAAGTCGTCCTTCGGCACCGGCGGTATGATCGTCATGGACAAGTCCACGGACGTCATCAAGGCCATCTGGCGCATCGCAGCCTTCTTCAAGCATGAAAGCTGCGGCCAGTGCACGCCGTGCCGTGAAGGTACGGGCTGGATGATGCGCGTCCTGGAACGCATGGTCAAAGGCCATGCCCAGAAGCGCGAAATCGACATGCTGTTCGAAGTCACGAAGCAGATCGAAGGGCACACCATCTGTGCGCTTGGCGATGCTGCGGCCTGGCCCGTTCAGGCGCTCATTCGCAATTTCCGCCCGGAAATCGAAAAGCGCATCGACCAGTATACGCATAACGCAACCGCCCACGGCGCTGTTCTCGAAGCGGCGGAATGAGGTGGCCTCCCCGGTGCCCGGCCATGGGCCGCACCGGATGGATGGCATAAGGAATTGAAGACTGAAGGTGGACGATGGCAAAGCTGAAAGTTGACGGTAAAGAGATCGAAGTACCCGACCATTTCACGCTGCTTCAGGCGTGTGAGGCTGCGGGTGCCGAGGTTCCGCGCTTTTGTTTTCACGAGCGTCTTTCGGTGGCCGGTAACTGCCGCATGTGCCTCATCGAGGTGAAGGGCGGCCCGCCGAAGCCGGCGGCATCCTGCGCCATGGGCGTGCGTGACGTGCGCGGTGGCCCGAACGGCGAACCCGCGGAAGTCTTCACGACCACGCCGATGGTCAAGAAGGCCCGCGAAGGCGTGATGGAATTCCTGCTCATCAACCACCCGCTCGATTGCCCGATCTGCGATCAGGGCGGCGAGTGCGACCTGCAGGATCAGGCCATGGCCTTCGGTATCGCCGGTTCCCGCTATTCGGAAAACAAGCGCGCCGTCGAGGACAAGTATATCGGTCCGTTGGTCAAGACGGTGATGAACCGCTGCATTCACTGCACGCGTTGCGTCCGCTTCACCACGGAAGTGGCCGGCATTTCCGAACTCGGCCTGATCGGTCGCGGTGAAGATGCCGAAATCACCACCTATCTGGAACAGGCCATGACCTCGGAGCTGCAGGGCAACGTTGTTGACCTGTGCCCGGTCGGTGCGCTCACCTCCAAGCCCTTCGCCTTCACGGCCCGTCCGTGGGAACTGAACAAGACGGAATCGATCGATGTGATGGATGCCGTCGGTTCGGCCATCCGCGTCGATACCCGTGGCCGCGAAGTGATGCGCGTCATGCCGCGCGTCAACGAAGCGATCAACGAAGAGTGGATTTCCGACAAGACGCGCTTCATCTGGGATGGCCTGCGCACGCAGCGCCTTGACCGCCCCTATGTCCGCAAGGATGGCCGCCTTCAGGCCGCCAGCTGGCAGGAAGCCTTTGGCGCGATCCGCAATGCCGTTTCCGGCGTCGCAGGCGACAAGATCGGTGCCATTGCCGGTGATCTCGCTTCCGTCGAGGAAATGTACGCGCTGAAGGAACTGCTCGCCTCGCTCGGCTCGACCAATGTCGATTGTCGTCAGGATGGCACGGCGCTCGATCCGTCGAACGGCCGCGCGTCCTACCTCTTCAATGCCTCCATCGAAGGCATCGAACAGGCTGATGCGCTGCTCATCATCGGCGCCAACCCGCGCTATGAAGCAGCTGTGCTCAACGCTCGCATCCGCAAGCGCTGGCGTCGCGGCGGCTTCCCGATCGGTGTGATCGGTGAAGGCGGCGAACTGCGCTACGAATATGACTACCTCGGTGCTGGCACCGATACGCTGGCAGACCTTGCCAACGGCAACGGCGCTTTCTTTGAAACGCTGAAGTCGGCTGCAAAGCCACTCATCATCATCGGTCAGGGCGCTCTGGCCCGTGCAGACGGCGCCGCCGTTCTTGCGGCTGCCGCTAAGCTCGCCGTTGAAGTGGGGGCCGCAACCGCCGAGTGGAACGGTTTCTCGGTTCTCCATACGGCAGCCTCGCGCGTCGGTGGCCTCGATCTCGGCTTCGTCCCGGCGGACAAGTCGAAGAACGCCGCTTCGATCGTTGCGTCCTCGGAGGTTCTCTTCCTGCTGGGTGCGGATGAACTGGACTTCTCCGCCAAGGGCGCGAAGTTCACCGTTTATATCGGCAGCCATGGTGATGCCGGGGCACATGCCGCAGACGTTATCCTGCCGGGTGCCACCTACACCGAAAAGTCGGGCATCTGGGTCAACACCGAAGGCCGTCCGCAGCAGGGCAACCGCGCCGGTTTCGCACCGGGCGAGGCCCGCGAGGAATGGGCGATCCTTCGTGCTCTGTCTGACGTTCTGGGTCACCGCCTGCCGTTCGACTCGCTCGGCGCGCTGCGTGCCAAGCTCTTCGCCGCTTATCCGCATCTTGCCGCTCTCGATGAGATCACGGCAGCGGATGCCGGTGATGTGGCAAAGCTGGCAGGCCAGGGCGGACAGATGGACAAGGCCGCGTTTGCTTCGACCGTCAAGGATTTCTACCTGACGAACCCGATCGCGCGGGCTTCGGCGGTGATGGCCGAGTGCTCGGCGCTCGCCCGTAACAACTTCAAGGCCGCCGCAGAGTAAGGGCAGGGGACAATGGATACATTCTTTTCGACTTACGTGTGGCCGACGCTGATCATGGTCGGTCAGTCGCTCCTCCTCATGGTGGCGCTGCTGATCTACATCGCTTACGTTCTGCTCTTCGACCGCAAGATCTGGGCCGCTGTCCAGCTGCGCCGTGGCCCGAACGTGGTGGGTCCGTGGGGCCTGTTCCAGTCCTTCGCCGACCTTTTGAAGTTCGTCTTCAAGGAGCCGGTCATTCCGGCCGGTGCCAACAAGGGCGTCTTCCTTCTCGCCCCGCTCGTCGCCGTGACGCTGGCGCTCGCCACCTGGGCGGTGATCCCGCTGGCAGATGGCTGGGTGATCGCCAACATCAATGTCGGCATCCTCTATGTCTTCGCCATTTCCTCGCTTGAGGTTTACGGCATCATCATGGGTGGCTGGGCTTCCAACTCCAAGTATCCGTTCCTCGGCGCGCTGCGCTCGGCGGCACAGATGGTGTCCTACGAAGTCTCCATCGGCTTTGTCATCGTCACGGTTCTGCTCACCGTCGGCTCGCTGAACCTGACGGACATCGTGTACGCCCAGAAGGATGGTCTCGGTACGATGATCGGCCTGCCGAACACGTTCCTCGACTGGAACTGGCTCGCCCTGTTCCCGATGTTCATCATCTTCTTCATCTCGGCGCTGGCTGAAACCAACCGTCCGCCCTTCGACCTTCCGGAAGCCGAATCCGAACTGGTTGCCGGCTTCATGGTCGAATACGGCTCCACCCCGTACATGATGTTCATGCTGGGTGAATACGCTGCCATCGTTCTGATGTGCTCGCTCACCACGATCCTCTTCCTTGGTGGCTGGTTGCCGCCGGTGGATATCGCCATCCTGAACTGGGTGCCGGGGATTATCTGGTTCATCCTGAAGGCCACCATGGTGTTCTTCATGTTCGGTCTGGTGAAGGCTTTCGTGCCGCGCTACCGCTATGACCAGCTCATGCGTCTTGGCTGGAAGGTGTTCCTGCCGCTGTCGCTCGCCATGGTCGTGATTGTTGCATTCGTTCTCAAACTGACGGGGTGGGCATAATGGCCAGTCTTTCCCAAGCCGTAAACTCGCTCTTCCTGAAGGAGTTCGTCGCGGCCATCAAGCTGACGATGTCCTACTTCTTCAAGCCCAAGGCGACGGTGAACTATCCGTTCGAAAAGGGTCCGGTCAGCCCGCGTTTTCGCGGTGAGCATGCGCTGCGCCGTTACCCGAACGGTGAAGAACGCTGCATCGCCTGCAAGCTGTGCGAAGCCATCTGTCCCGCTCAGGCAATCACCATCGAAGCCGGTCCGCGCCGCAATGACGGCACCCGCCGCACGGTGCGCTATGACATCGACATGGTGAAGTGCATCTATTGCGGCTTCTGCCAGGAAGCCTGCCCGGTGGATGCGATTGTCGAAGGTCCGAACTTCGAGTTCGCCACCGAGACGCGCGAAGAGCTTTACTACGACAAGGCCCGTCTTCTCGAGAACGGCGACCGTTGGGAGCGTGAAATCGCTCGCAACCTCGCCCTCGACGCGCCGTATCGCTGATTGAATTTCATAGTCCGTGCGGGGAGGGGGCTTCCCGCCGGAATAGATAAACAGGGGGCGCCGCCAGTCGGCGCGCGAAAGCCCAAGGGTGTGGATTGTTCCGCCCGAGGGAAGACGAAAAGGCACCAACATGGGTCTGCAGGCTCTTTTTTTCTATATCTTCGCCACGGTCGCGATTGCGTCGGCGTTGATGGTGATTTCCGCGAAGAACCCGGTTCACTCCGTGCTGTTCCTCATCCTGACCTTCTTCAACGCGGCGGGGCTCTTCCTGCTGACGGGCGCTGAATTCCTGGCGATGATCCTTCTCGTCGTCTATGTCGGCGCGGTTGCGGTTCTCTTCCTCTTCGTCGTCATGATGCTGGATGTCGATTTTGCCGAACTGCGCTCCGGTGTCATGCGCTATGCGCCGATTGGCCTTCTGGTCGGGATCGTGCTGGCGGTTGAGCTGGTTGTCTATGTCGGTGGCACCGCCATCAGCGATACCGCCAAGAGCGCCACAAGCCTGCCCATTCCGGCGCTGACGGAGCGGACCAACACCGCCGCCCTCGGCGACGTTCTTTATTCGAACTACATCTACTTCTTCCAGTTGTCCGGCCTCGTGCTGCTGGTGGCCATGATCGGCGCGATTGTGCTGACGCTTCGCCATCGTACCCATGTGCGTCGTCAGGACATTTCCACGCAGGTTGCCCGCTCGCCGGAGACCGCCGTCAAGGTGGTCAACGTCAAGCCTGGTCAGGGCATCTAAGGCGAACGAGCGAGGTCAAGGAACACGCATATGGAAATCGGTCTTTCCCACTATCTCACGGTCGCCGCAGTTCTGTTCACGCTCGGCGTCTTCGGTATCTTCCTGAACCGCAAGAACGTCATCGTTATCCTGATGTCGGTGGAACTCATCCTTCTCGCCGTCAACCTGAACCTGGTCGCCTTCTCGCATTTCCTGAACGATCTCGTCGGTCAGATCTTCGCGCTGTTCATCCTCACGGTGGCAGCTGCTGAAGCCGCCATCGGTCTGGCGATCCTCGTGGTCTTCTATCGCAACCGCGGCTCCATCGCCGTGGAAGACGTCAACATGATGAAGGGCTAAGGCGGTCATGATCTACAAGCTAATCGTCTTTCTCCCGCTGCTCGGCTCCATCATTGCCGGGCTGTTTGGAAACCGCATCGGTGCCAAGGCTTCGGAATACGTCACGTCCGGCCTGATGATCCTCGTTGCGATCCTGTCGTGGACCGTCTTCCTTCAGGTGGGCTTTGGCGCCCACGAAGGCGAAGGCATGATCAAGGTGACCGTGCTGCGCTGGATCCAGTCCGGCGGCATTGATGTCGAATGGGCGCTGCGCATTGATACGCTGACGGCGGTCATGCTGGTGGTGGTGAACTCGGTCTCGACCCTGGTGCACCTCTACTCCATCGGCTACATGCACCACGACCCGGATCGTCCGCGCTTCTTCTCCTACCTCTCGCTCTTCACCTTCGCCATGCTCATGCTGGTGACGGCGGATAACATCGTCCAGATGTTCTTCGGCTGGGAAGGCGTGGGTCTGGCCTCGTACTTGCTCATCGGTTTCTGGTTCAAGAAGCCGTCGGCAACGGCGGCCTCCATGAAGGCCTTCATCGTCAACCGCGTCGGTGACTTCGGCTTCCTGCTCGGCATCGGTCTGGTTTTCGTCCTGTTCGGCTCGCTGAACTTCGAAACCATCTTTGCCGCCGCTCGCACCTATCTCGAAGGGGATGCAGCCAAGGAAGTGGTGGTCAACTTGTTCGGCATGACGCTGGATCGCGAAGACGCCGTTACGGCTGCCTGCATCCTGCTCTTCATCGGTGCCATGGGTAAGTCGGCGCAGTTCCTGCTGCACACCTGGCTGCCGGACGCCATGGAAGGCCCGACCCCGGTTTCGGCCCTCATTCACGCCGCAACCATGGTGACCGCCGGTGTCTTCCTCGTTGCCCGCATGTCGCCGCTGTTTGAACTCTCGCACAATGCGCTGACCTTCGTGACGATCATCGGTGGCATCACCGCTTTCTTCGCCGCAACGGTGGGTCTCGTTCAGAACGACATCAAGCGCGTGATTGCTTACTCGACCTGCTCGCAGCTCGGTTACATGTTCGTGGCGCTCGGCGTCGGTGCCTATGGCGCTGCCGTATTCCACCTCTTCACGCACGCCTTCTTCAAGGCGCTGCTCTTCTTGGGTGCCGGTTCGGTCATCCACGCCGTTGATGGCGAGCAGGACATGCGTCACATGGGTGGTCTGCGCAAGCACATACCGATCACCTTCTGGGCCATGACGATCGGTACGATTGCGCTGACGGGCGTTGGTATCCCTGGCACGATGATCGGCACCGCCGGCTTCTTCTCCAAGGATGCGATCATTGAATCGGCCTTTGCGGCCCATGGTGCAGCGCCGCGCTTCGCCTTCATCCTTCTGGTTGTCGCAGCGCTCTTCACCAGCTTCTATTCCTGGCGTCTGGCGTTCCTCACCTTCTTTGGCAAGCCGCGCGCCTCGGCAGATGTGATGCACCACGTGCATGAATCGCCGCCGATCATGACGCTTCCGCTTCTGCCGCTCGCCATTGGCGCGCTGGTGGCTGGCGTGGTCTTCCATGGCTTCTTCATCGGTGAAGAATTCGCGGAATTCTGGAAGGGCGCTCTGTTCGTCGGTCCGGAAAATCACATCCTTCATGCCATGCATGAAGTGCCGCTGTGGGTGAAGTGGAGCCCGTTCGTGGCGATGGTGACGGGTTTTGTGACCGCCTACTATTTCTACATCGTGTCGCCGGAAACGCCGAAGAAGCTCGCTGAAACCTTCCGTCCGGTCTACCTGTTCCTTCTGAACAAGTGGTACTTCGACGAACTCTACGACATCCTCTTCGTGCGCACGGCCAAGGCCGTTGGCAAGTTCCTGTGGAAGAAGGGCGATGTCGCCGTCATCGATACCTATGGCCCGAACGGTGTGGCCGCTCGCGTCATCGATGTGACCAACCGCGTGGTTCGTCTGCAGACCGGCTACCTTTACCATTACGCGTTCGCGATGCTGATCGGTGTCGCCGCGCTTGTTACCTGGATGATGCTTGGGGGTGTGAAGTAAATGACCGATTGGCCTATCCTCTCAACGGTCACGTTTCTGCCGCTGGTCGGCGTGGCACTCCTCTTGTTCACGCGCGAGGACGGCGTTTTCGGACGCCGCAATATCCTCAACGTCTCGCTGCTGACGACCGTTTTCACGTTCATCGTCTCGCTCTTCATCTGGGCGGGCTTTGACAACGCCAATGCTGGCTTCCAGATGGTCGAGAAGCATGGTTGGCTCGGCACCGGCATTGCCTATCATGTCGGCGTCGATGGCATCTCGATGCTGTTCGTCATCCTCACCACCTTCCTCATGCCCTTCTGCGTGCTGGCAAGCTGGAACTCGGTGGAAAAGCGCGTCAAGGAATACATGATCGCCTTCTTGATCATGGAAACCATGATGATCGGTGTCTTCGTGGCGCTCGATACGGTTCTTTTCTACGTGTTCTTCGAAGCAACCCTCATTCCGATGTTCATCATCATCGGCGTCTGGGGCGGCAAGGATCGCGTTTACGCCAGCTACAAGTTCTTCCTCTACACGCTGCTCGGTTCGGTGCTGATGATGCTCGCCATCATGGCCATGTACTGGCAGTCGGGGACGACGGATGTGCCGACGCTTCTGAAGTACGGCTTCCCGGCTGGCTTGCAGACCTGGTTGTGGCTTGCCTTCTTCGCCTCCTTCGCGGTGAAGATGCCGATGTGGCCGGTTCACACCTGGTTGCCGGATGCTCACGTGCAGGCCCCGACGGCAGGCTCGGTCATTCTGGCCGGTGTCATGCTGAAGCTCGGTGGTTACGGCTTCCTGCGCTTCTCGCTGCCCATGTTCCCGCTGGCGTCGGATTTCTTCGCGCCCTTCGTCTTCACGCTGTCGGTCATCGCCATCATCTACACCTCGCTGGTGGCGCTGATGCAGGACGACATCAAGAAGCTGATCGCCTACTCGTCCGTCGCCCACATGGGTTACGTGACCATGGGTATCTTTGCGGCCAACACGCAGGGCGTTCAGGGTGCGATCTTCCAGATGCTGTCGCATGGTATCGTGTCGGGCGCGCTCTTCCTGTGCGTCGGCGTGGTCTATGACCGCCTGCATACCCGCGAAATCGCCGCTTATGGTGGTCTTGCCAACAATATGCCGAAATACGCAGTGGCCTTCATGGTCTTCACCATGGCCAATGTCGGTCTTCCGGGCACGTCCGGGTTCATCGGCGAATTCCTGACGATCATCGGTGTGTTCCGCGTGAACAACTGGGTCGCCCTGTTCGCCGCAACCGGCGTCATTCTCTCCGCATCCTACGCTCTGTGGCTCTATCGCCGCGTGATCTTCGGTGCATTGGAGAAGGACAGCCTGAAGTCGCTGCTCGATCTTTCGGCGCGCGAAAAGCTGGTGCTTTATCCGCTGCTCGCCCTCACCATCTTCTTCGGTGTCTATCCGGCTCCGGTGTTCGATGCGACGGCAGCCTCGGTGGACGCGCTCATCCATAACTATGAAGCCGCTCTCAAGGCCGCCAGCCAAGTGGCGCTTCTGGTGAACTGACGACAGGATACCGAGAACATGACCGCTGAACTTCTCTTTGCAAGTCTTCACCTTGCTGTTCCCGAACTGATCCTGGCCGTCGGTGCGCTCGCTCTTCTGATGATTGGCGTGTTCAACGGCGACAAGGCAACCTCGACCGTCACGGGTCTGGCCGTGGCGCTGCTGATTGCCGCCGGTCTCTGGATCCTGATTGCCTCGCCGGATGGCGCAGGCTTCGGCGGGGCTTACCTCTCCGACAGCTTCGCCCGCTTCATGAAGGTTCTGGCCCTCATCGGTTCGGTCGTCGCCATGGTCATGGCCGTTGGCAATGCCCGTTCGGAACAGCTGGATCGTTTCGAGTTCCCCGTGCTTCTGGTTCTGGCGACCCTCGGCATCATGCTGATGATCTCCGCCAACAACCTGATCTCGCTCTACATGGCGCTCGAACTGCAGTCGCTGGCCCTCTATGTGGTCGCTGCGATCAACCGTGACAGCCTCCGTTCGACGGAAGCGGGCCTCAAGTACTTCGTGCTCGGCGCTCTCTCTTCGGGCATGCTGCTCTACGGCATGTCGCTGATCTATGGCTTCACCGGCAACACCGGCTTTGATGAAATCGCCAAGGCAATTGCCGCTGAAGGCCGTTCGCTCGGCGTGGTCATCGGTCTTGTCTTCGTGCTCACGGGTCTCTGCTTCAAGATTTCGGCCGTGCCGTTCCACATGTGGACGCCGGACGTCTATGAAGGCGCACCGACCCCGGTCACGGCGTTCCTCGCCGCGGCTCCGAAGGTGGGCGCCATGGCGATCCTCGTGCGCGCCGTGTCCGATGCCTTCCTGCCCGCCGTCGCTGACTGGCAGCAGGTTGTCGTGTTCATCTCGCTCGCGTCCATGCTGCTCGGTTCCTTCGCCGCAATCGGCCAGAAGAACATCAAGCGACTGATGGCTTATTCGTCCATCGGCCACATGGGTTATGCTCTGGTCGGTCTGGCTGCCGGTTCCAAGGCGGGCGTCACGGGCGTCATCATCTACATGACGATCTATATGGTCATGACGCTCGGCACCTTTGCCTGCATCATGGCGATGCGTCGCAAGGAAGGTGAAACCGTCGAGTCCATCGACGATCTGGCCGGTCTGTCGCAGACCAACCCCTTCATGGCCGTGATGCTGACCGCTCTGATGTTCTCGCTGGCTGGTATTCCGCCGCTCGCAGGCTTCTTCGGGAAGTACTTCGTCTTCCTCGCTGCCATCGAAGCCAAGCTCTACTGGCTTGCCATCATCGGCATCTTGTCTTCGGTCGTCGGTGCCTACTACTACCTGCGCGTTGTGAAGGTGATGTGGTTCGACGAAGCCAAGGGCGAGTTCGACCGCGTTTCTCCGGAACTGCGCCTCGTTTTCGGTCTATCCGGCCTGTTCGTGATCGTCTACCTCTTCATCGGCGGCCCGGTGGGCAGTGCGGCTGAAGCAGCCGCCCAGTCCTTCTTTTGAGCGGGCTGAACACCTCGTACCGGATGTCGCTTGGCGACTTCCGGCATGAGGCGCTGGATGAGGTGGGCTCCACCAATGAGGAATGCCTGGCCCGTGCGCGGGCCGGGGCCGCAAGCGGGCTGTGGATCACGGCCGCGCGGCAGAGCGGTGGCCGTGGCCGCCGCGGGCGCGCCTGGGTTTCGGAGCGCGGCAATCTTTACGCTTCCCTCCTTCTGATCAATCCGGCGCCGATGAGCGCGATCGGCTCGCTGCCTCTGGCGGTGGCGGTGGCGCTTCACCATGCCGTTGCCCGCATTTTGCCGCCGGATGGTCGAGCCCTTGAAGTCAAATGGCCGAATGACCTGCTGATCGGGCGCAAAAAGGTTAGCGGTATTCTGATCGAGGGTGAGTTTCTGCCGGATGGTCGCCACGCCGTGGTGATCGGAATCGGTGTCAATGTGCGCTTCAAGCCGGATAATCCGACCTATCCCGTCTCCTGCCTGGCAGAAGAGGGGGCGAGCGTTTTCCCCGAAGAGCTTTTCGCACATCTCTATGAAACCATGGCAGACGTGCTAAACCTCTGGGATGGTGGCGAAGGTACGCCACAGGTTATGGAGCGCTGGCGCTCGGTGGCATGCGGACTGGGCGAGGCGATTACCGTCAATCTGACGGACCGTTCTCTGACCGGACGGTTTGCAGGCATTGATGATCAGGGGCTTCTGCTTCTCGAAACGCAGGATGGGCGCGTTGAGGTGATTTCCGCCGGCGACGTCTTCTTTGCATGATGGGACAAGAAAGAAAAATGGCAAAACAGGAAGAACTGGTGTTCCTGCCGCTCGGCGGCGTCGGTGAGATCGGTATGAATCTCGCGCTTTATGGATACGGGACGCCGGGCAACCGTCAATGGATCATGGTCGATTGCGGCGTCAGCTTCGCCGGGCCGGATCTTCCGGGCGTTGATCTCGTTCTGCCCGATATCCGGTTTTTGGCCGAAGAGCGCAAGAACCTCAAGGGCATCATCATCACCCACGCCCATGAGGATCATTATGGCGCGTTGAATGATCTCTGGCCGGGCCTCAATGTGCCGGTCTATGCCAGCGGTTTTACGGCGGGTCTGCTCGAGGCCAAGCGCGATTATGAAGGCACGCGCGCCGAAATTCCGGTGACGCCCTTCAAGGCTGGTGATCGCATCAAGGTCGGTCCTTTCGAGATCGAAGCGATTGCCGTCAACCACTCGATCCCGGAGCCGATGTCGCTGGCGATCCGCACACCGCTGGGTAATGTGCTGCATACGGGCGACTGGAAGATCGACACCGCCCCGGCGCTTGGGCCGTTGACGGACGAGAAGCGCTTCCGCGAATTGGGCGACGAGGGCATTCTGGCCCTGATGTGCGATAGCACGAACGCCATGCGCGAAGGCATTTCGCCATCGGAAAAGGATGTGTCTGAAGGCCTGCGCAAGGTCATCGAGGATGCGAAGGGCCGTGTAGCGATCACCACCTTCTCCTCCAACGTCGGACGTATCCGCTCGATTGCCGAAGCGGCGGAAGAAGCAGGACGTGAAGTTCTGCTGCTTGGTTCTTCGCTGAAGCGTACGGTCAATGTGGCGGCCGATCTTGGCATGATGGAAGGGCTGAAGCCGTTTCTGGCCGAAGATGAATATGGCTATATCCCGCGCGACAAGGTGGTGGTCATCCTCACCGGCAGTCAGGGGGAGCAGCGTGCCGCCCTTGCCAAGCTGGCGCGCGATGAGATGCGCCATGTGGCGCTCGCCTCCGGAGATACAGTGGTCTTTTCCTCTCGTGCCATTCCCGGCAACGAAAAGGCAATCCTCGACATCAAGAACGGATTGATCGATCAGGGCGTCAAGGTCATCACGGACAGCGATGCTCTGGTGCATGTGTCCGGCCACCCGCGCCGCAGCGAACTGGTGCAGATGTATGAATGGACGCGCCCGAAGATCCTCGTGCCCGTGCACGGGGAGGCGGCCCATCTGACGGCCCAGGCTGAACTTGGTGCGTCCTGCGGCATCGCGGAAATTCCGCGTGTGCGAAACGGCAATATTCTGCGTCTGGCTCCCGGTCCGGCCGAGGTCATTGATGAAGCGCCGCATGGCCGGATCTTCCGCGATGGCAAACTCGTCGGCGACTTTGACGAGATGGGCATCGGCGAACGCCGCAAGTTGTCATTCGCCGGCCATGTCGCCATCAACATCGTTCTCGACTCGCGTTTCGATTTCCGGGGCGATCCTGAAGTCGTTCTTATTGGCCTGCCGGCCTATGATGACGAGGGCGAGGAGATGGAAGACACGGTGTATGATGCCGTTCTAGGCGCGGTGGAAAGCATTCCGCGCGCGCGCCGCAAGGACCTCGAAACCCTGCGTGAAGCAACGCGCCGCGCTGTTCGTTCCGTGGTCAACAATGCCTGGGGCAAGAAGCCTGTGGTAACGGTCTTCGTGACGAAAGTCTGACAAGACAGAGGCTCCCTGGCAGGTATAGGAAGCCTCGGTCAACCGAAAGTATGAGAAGGGGGTTTATCATGCTTGGACGCGTAAACCATGTGGCGATTGCCGTGCCGAATCTGGCCATTGCCACGGAAAGTTACAAGACGACGCTGGGTGCCAAGGTTTCCGAGGCGCAGGCCCTGCCGGAGCACGGCGTGACGGTCGTCTTTGTTGAACTGCCGAACACCAAGATCGAGCTTCTGGAACCGCTTGGCGAGAAGTCGCCGATTGCGGCTTTCCTGGCCAAGAGCCCGGATGGTGGCATGCACCACATCTGCTACGAAGTGGATGATATTCTGGCCGCGCGTGACCAGCTGGTGGCCGCCGGTGCCCGCGTTCTGGGCGGTGGTGAGCCGAAGATCGGCGCGCACAACAAGCCGGTGCTTTTCCTGCATCCGAAGGATTTCTTCGGCACGCTGATCGAGCTTGAACAGGTCTGATCAACCTGGACCGAGATTGAGACGAGGGGCGGCTGAAAGGCCGCCTCTTTTCGTTTGCGGCTGTGGTGTCACGGGGGTGTTATGGGACTGGCGTAAGAGCAAAAAAAAACAAGGCCGTGAGGCCTTGTTTAAGTTATTCGCGTGATCCTTTCCGTTGCCGGGGCTGCGCTGGAAGCGCGCCTAAGATCGAATCCTCCCAAGACTTGACCGCGATATTTGGCAGAAAATTTAATCGTTCTGCCTTTTTTGTAAGCTAACGCTAGCGCATCAAATCGGGCTTGTCACCCCAAATTTTTGCAAAAATGCTACACTTGAATAAATAATTCATGTTGACAAAAATGTCGCATCGATTTGGCGCGTTTTTGCGTCACATCGCCATGACATGCCGTGTCGGCGGTACGGTGATTGCTTAAAAAGATGGCACAGGCGCAATGGCGTGTGCTGGCGCTCGCTTCGGGTTTCTTTCTCTGACCGAAACAGTTATGAACGCTTCCACAATTGGTCTTGAATGCCCGATTCCCGTGCGCCAAGCCGCGCCGGGCGGGCCGGTTTGTGGAACGTCTCATGCGCCTGTCTCGCTTCTTCCTGCCCATCCTGAAGGAAACCCCCAAGGAAGCGGAAATCATTTCCCACCGTTTGATGTTGCGCGCCGGCATGGTGCGCCAGCAGTCGCAGGGCATTTATTCCTGGCTGCCGCTTGGCAAGCGCGTGCTGGACAAGGTTTGCGCCATCGTGCGCGAGGAGCAGAACCGCGCAGGCGCACAGGAAATCCTCATGCCGACGCTGCAGTCAGCCGAGCTTTGGCAGGAAAGCGGTCGCTATAATGATTATGGCGAGGAAATGCTGCGCATTACCGACCGCAACAAGCGTGCCATGCTCTATGGCCCGACGAATGAGGAAATGGTCACGGATATCTTCCGTTCCTACGTGAAGACCTACAAGGATCTGCCGCTCAACCTCTACCACATCCAGTGGAAGTTCCGCGACGAGCGCCGCCCGCGCTTCGGCACGATGCGTTCGCGCGAATTCCTGATGAAGGACGCCTATTCCTTCGATCTGACGAAGGAAGACGCGATCCACTCCTACAACAAGATGTTCACGGCTTATCTGCGCACGTTTGACCGTCTTGGCCTGCGTGCCATCCCGATGCGCGCCGATACCGGCCCGATTGGCGGCAACCACAGCCATGAATTCATCATTCTCGCCGAAACCGGCGAATCGGAAGTTTTCTGCCATCGCGACTTCGTGAATTTCGACATTCCCGCCGTCGATACGGATTTCGATAGCGTCGACGGTCTGCAGTCGGTCTTCGACAAGTGGACCTCGCTTTATGCGGCGACCTCAGAAATGCATGATGAGGCGGCCTTCAACGCCATTCCGGAAGGTGATCGCCTGTCGGCCCGCGGCATTGAAGTGGGCCACATATTCTATTTCGGCACCAAGTATTCGGAACCCATGGGCGCGAAGGTGCAGGGGCCGGATGGCAAGGAACACGAAGTTCAGATGGGTTCTTACGGCATTGGCCCGTCGCGCCTTGTTCCGGCCATCATCGAAGCTTCACATGACGAAGCAGGTATTATCTGGCCGGAATCGGTTGCCCCCTTCGATGTGGTGGTCATCAACATGAAGCCCGGCGATGCGGCCTGCGATGCGGCTTGCGAAAAGATCTATGCAGCGCTCGGCAATGCGGGCAAAGACGTGCTCTACGATGATCGTGACGAGCGCGCCGGTGCCAAGTTTGCGACCGCTGATCTGATCGGCGTGCCGTGGCAGGTGATTGCCGGTCCGCGCGCGGTGGCCGGTGGTGAAGTGGAACTGAAGAACCGCCGCTCGGGCGAACGGATGACGCTGTCGATTGACGCGGCCATCAACCGTCTGGCGGGTTGATAAGGGCATATCGGGAATGGCGGCAGTCCAGGAAGGCAAAGGCCAATCGGGTGAGGGCGTATCGGCGGCAATCAAGATGGCATCCTCAAAGCCGTTTTCCGCCTTCGAACGCCTCGTGGCCTGGCGTTATCTGCGCGCCCGCCGCAGGGAAGCCTTCATCTCGGTGATTGCCGGTTTCTCCTTCGCGGGCATCATGCTCGGCGTTGCCACGCTCATCATCGTCATGGCGGTGATGAACGGCTTCCGCACCGAACTCATTTCCCGCATGTTGGGTATGAACGGTCATATCGTGCTTCAGCCGATTGACTCGCCGCTCAGCGACTATCCCGAACTCGCCAAGAAGATTGCCGCCGTTCCGGGCGTCACCATGGCGCTTCCCATTGTGGAGGGCCAGGTGTTTGCCTCCGGCCGTTCGGTGGGCTCGGGAACCGGGGCGATTGTGCGCGGCATCCGCGCCGATGATCTGGTGAAAATTCCGGAAGTGGCGAACAACATCAAGGCGGGCGATCTGGTCGGCTATGCCGCCGGTGACGGCGTTCTGATCGGCCAGCGCATGGCCAATTCGCTCGGCATCATGCCGGGTGACAGCATCTCGCTTCTGGCACCGGAGGGCGACGTGACGCCCATGGGCACCAGCCCGCGCATCAAGGCCTACAAGGTCTCCGGCATCTTTGAAGTGGGCATGTCGGAATATGATTCCGGTATTATCTTCATGCCGCTTGAGGAAGCGCAGCTTTATTTCAATGTTGAGGGCATCGTCCAGAACATCGAGATATTCGTTCAACATCCCGACCGGGTTGAAGATTTGCGCGAACCGATCGAGACAGCGGCAGACCGACAGGTCTACCTTACGGACTGGCGCCAGCGTCACCAGAGCTTCTTTTCCGCCCTGCAGGTTGAACGCAACGTGATGTTCATGATCCTCACGCTGATCGTGCTGGTGGCGGCGCTCAACATCATTTCCGGCCTCATCATGCTGGTGAAGGACAAGGGCAGCGACATCGCCATTTTGCGCACCATGGGCGCGACCTCCGGTGCCATTATGCGCATTTTCTTCATGACAGGTGCCGCCATCGGTACGGTGGGCACGTTCGCGGGCGTTCTTCTGGGCGTGATCGTCTGCCTCAATATCGAAAGCATTCGCAGCTTCTTCAGCTGGGTTTCCGGCACCGTGATCTTCGATCCGGAACTCTATTTCCTCAGCCAGTTGCCTGCGGAAATGAACGTGAGCGAAACCCTTTCCGTGGTCATCATGGCCCTCACATTGTCGTTCCTCGCCACCATCTTCCCGGCCTGGCGCGCCTCGCGCCTCGATCCGGTGCAGGCGCTGCGCTACGAATAGGACCCCGTGTTTTGATCACCGACGCACCCGTGCTCAGACTTTCCAACGTCGACCGCCATTACGGGCAGGGCGAGACGCAACTGCGTATTCTCGACAAGGCTGATTTTGAGCTGCACGCCGGAGAAATGGTGGCGCTGGTTGCGCCGTCAGGAACGGGCAAGTCGACGCTTCTTCATGTCGCGGGGCTTCTGGAGCATCCCGATTCCGGCGAGGTCTATGTGAATGGCGTCGCCTGTGGCCATCTGGGGGATGATCGTCGCACGGCCATTCGCCGCAATGAAATCGGCTTCGTCTACCAGTTCCACCACCTTCTGCCGGAGTTTACGGCGCTGGAAAACATCATGATGCCGCAGTTGATTGCGGGTCTGGGCGGTAAGGATGCTGAGGCCCGCGCCGCGATGCTGCTCGACTATCTGCGCATCGGTCATCGTGCCACACACCGCCCGGCAGAACTGTCCGGCGGTGAACAGCAGCGCGTGGCCATTGCCCGTGCGGTCGCCAATGCGCCGCTCGTACTGTTGGCCGATGAGCCGACCGGCAATCTCGACCCGCAGACGGCGCACTATGTCTTTGACGCGCTGGAAGCGCTTGTGCGCCAGTCAGGTCTCGCGGCGCTGATTGCCACGCACAATCTCGATCTCGCGGCACGCATGGATCGCCGCGTCACGATTGCCGAAGGCAAGATCGTTCCGTTCTGAACGCACGCCGTACGCTGTTTCTCAGACCGATTCTGACCATAGACCGCCTGCCGCATTGAAACGCGGCTGGTGCTGTCATGTTCTGTTCTCGTCTGGTCAATGAGGCGCTTTGATCCCGCGCAAAGAATCCTGTTGACAATGGAACATAAAAAGAACAAACTAAAAACATAAGAGAACAGGAGACGGAAATGACTGACATCATTCGTGACGTTGCCGCCTTTGCATCGATTGTCACCTTCATCGCGAGCGTATCCCTCATCGCTCTCTCGCTTTGAAGAGAGGCTAGGGCCATTCCCTGTCCATGTCGGCTGGACTTGATGCCGACTTCATTTGTAGACCACAGTGCCAAAGTCACCCGATCGAGATTTCGGGGGATTGAGTCGTCCTTGCGATCCTTGCACACTTGAGGAAGTGGGCCGGGAAGGCGAGAACATCTTTCAGTCACCCGCTTGCAACGCGGCGGACGTTGGAGGTTTGAATGGCAGAGGCGGTTGTGGAACGAAGCGGAGAACGACAGCCGACACCGGGCTTTGTTCACCTGCGCCTGCATTCGGCCTATTCCCTTCTCGAAGGGGCGTTGCCGCTGAAAAAAGTGCTGGGCAAGGCCATTGCCGATGGTCAGCCCGCCATCGCAATAACCGACACGAACAACCTGTTTGTGGCGCTTGAGTTTTCGCAGAAAGCCATAGGTGACGGTCTCCAGCCGATTATCGGCTGTCAGGTCTCCATCGATATGGAAGACGAAACGGCCGAGCGGCGCACGCCATCGCAGATGCTGGCCCGTTTGCCGTCCATCGTTCTCTTGGCGGCCGATGAGGCGGGCTATGAGCGGCTGGTCAGTCTTGTCAGCCGTGCCTATCTCGACGGAGAGGGCGGTGGTGCGATCCATATCACCGCCTCTTGGCTTCGTGAGGCCTCGAATGCCGGATTGATCGCGCTGACCGGCGCGTCAAGCGGTCCGGTGGATATGGCCTTGAAGGAAGGCCATGCCCCACTTGCCGAAAGCCGGCTTCTGTTCCTGAAGGAGGTATTCGGCGATGGTCTTTATGTCGAGCTTCAGCGTCACGGACGCTCGGATCGTCGGCTGGAAGCGAAACTGATCGAGCTGGCCTATCGCCATGATCTGCCGCTGGTGGCCACCAATGAAGCGTTCTTCCCGTCGAAGGGGGATTTCGAGGCGCACGACGCGCTGATGGCCGTGGCCCATAACGCCATGGTCTCCGATGACAGCCGCTTTCGTCTGACGCCCGATCATTACCTGAAAAGCCGCAAGGAAATGGCGGAGCTTTTCGCCGACCTTCCGGAAGCGCTAGAAAATACAGTTGAGATTGCCAAACGCTGCTCCTTCGTCCTGAAGACACGCAAACCCATCCTGCCACGCTTCACCGGGGCCACCGACGACGCGGCGGAGGCCGAGCGGGCCGAATCTGAAGAGTTGAAGCGTCAGGCCTGGGAAGGTCTGGATGAGCGTATCCGCACGCTTGGCATTGCCGATGGTCATGATGAGAAGGATTATCGCGATCGGCTCGAATTCGAGCTTTCGGTGATCGAGCGCATGAAGTTCCCCGGCTACTTCCTGATCGTGGCGGACTTCATCAAATGGGCCAAGAGCCAGGACATTCCGGTCGGCCCGGGCCGTGGTTCGGGTGCCGGCTCACTTGTGGCCTATGCGCTGACCATCACCGACGTTGACCCGTTGCGTTTCTCGCTGCTGTTCGAACGCTTCCTCAACCCTGAACGCGTGTCGATGCCGGACTTTGATATCGACTTCTGTCAGGACCGCCGCGAAGAGGTCATTCGCTACGTTCAACGCAAATACGGGCGTGAACAGGTGGCACAGATCATTACCTTCGGTTCGCTGCAGGCGCGCGCCGCCTTGCGCGACGTGGGGCGTGTTCTGGAAATGCCTTATGGTCAGGTCGACAAGATCTGCAAGCTCGTGCCCAACAATCCGGCCAATCCCACGCCGCTTTCCAAGGCCATTGATGAGGAGCCGCGCCTGAAGGAGGAGGCGGAGAAGGAGCCGGTTGTCGCACGGCTTCTCGATATCGCCCAGAAGATCGAGGGGCTTTACCGCCACGCCTCGACGCACGCCGCCGGGATCGTCATCGGCGACCGTCCGTTGTCGCAACTCGTGCCGATGTACCGCGATCCGCGCTCCGATATGCCGGTCACCCAGTTCAACATGAAATGGGTCGAGCAGGCCGGTCTGGTGAAGTTCGACTTCCTCGGCCTGAAGACGCTGACCGTTCTGAAGAGGGCAGTCAATTTCATCGCGCGTCACGGCATTGATGTCGATCTGTCGGCCATCCCGCTGGATGATCGCAAGACCTATGAAATGCTGTCGCGCGGCGAAACGGTGGGCGTGTTTCAGGTGGAAAGTGCGGGCATGCGCAAGGCCCTCATCGGCATGCGGCCCGACTGTATCGAGGATATTATTGCCCTCGTGGCACTGTATCGCCCCGGCCCGATGGAGAATATTCCGGTCTATAACGCCCGCAAGCACGGCGAGGAGGAACTGGCTTCCGTTCACCCGAAGATCGACTACCTGCTGAAGGAAACGCAGGGCGTGATCGTCTATCAGGAACAGGTGATGCAGATCGCGCAGGTGCTGTCCGGCTATTCGCTCGGCGAGGCCGATCTCTTGCGCCGCGCCATGGGTAAGAAGATCAAGGAGGAGATGGACAAGCAGAGCGCCCGCTTTGTCGACGGCGCCATGAAAAATGGTGTCTCCAAGGCGCAGGCTGAAACCATCTTCGAGCTTCTCGCCAAGTTCGCCAACTACGGCTTCAACAAGTCGCACGCGGCGGCCTATGCCATCGTGTCCTATCAGACGGCCTTTCTGAAGGCGCATTATCCGGTTGAGTTCATCGCGGCGTCGATGACGCTGGATATGGCCAACACCGATAAGGTCAACGACTTCCGGCAGGATGCCCAGCGGCTCGGGATCGACATCATTCCGCCGTCTGTGCAGACCTCTTACCGCCATTTCGAGCCGGGTGAGAACCGTATCTATTACGCGCTGGCCGCCGTGAAGGGCGTCGGCGATGCGGTGGTGGAGCACATTGTGGCGGTGCGCGGCGACACGCCGTTCAAGAGCATCGAGGATTTCTGCCTGCGCATTGATCCGAAGCAGGTCAATCGACGCGTTCTGGAAAGCCTGATTTCGGCAGGTGCCTTCGATTGCTTCGGCCATGATCGGGCAGCCCTGATCGGTGGCATGGATCGCATTCTGGGTTTTGCCCAGCGCGCGCAGGAAAATCGCACCAGCGGCCAGTCGGATATGTTTGGCCTGAGTTCCGGAGGGGCGGAGGAAAAGATCGTCCTGCCGTCCTTTACGCCCTGGTTGCCCTCGGAAAAGCTGATGCGGGAATTTGCCGTGCTGGGCTTTTATCTGTCGGCCCACCCGCTGGATTCCTACCGGGCCATTCTGGCGCGCATGCGGGTGCAGACCTTTGCCGATTTTTCGCTGGCGGTGAAGCATGGTGCCACCGCCGGGCGTCTGGCTGGAACGGTGACGGGCAAGCAGGAGCGCAAGACCCGCACAGGCAACAAGATGGGGATCGTGACCTTCTCGGATTCGACCGGGCAGTTTGAGGCCGTGCTGTTTTCCGAGGCGCTCAACCAGTATCGCGATATTCTCGAGCCGGGCCAGTCTCTGGTCATTACCGTGCAGGCGGATGAGCGTCCGGAAGGGATTGGCCTGCGCATCCAGACGGTGCAGTCGCTGGAAGAAAAATCGGTCCAGATGCAGAAGGAGTTGCGCATCTTCGCGCGTGATTGCTCACCACTGAAGTCGGTGGAAAAGCATCTCTCGGTGAAGGGCGATGGCGAGGTTTCCTTCATTCTGATCAAGGATGACGGGCGTCGCGAAATCGAGGTGGGCCTGCCGGGACGCTATCGTATCTCTCCGGAAATCGCGGCGGCCTTGCGGGCCTCGCCGGGCGTCATCGATATCGAGCTGGTTTCGTGATGACGACAAATAAGAAAACCGCATCAAAGGCTTGATGCGGTTTTGTGACTCACTTTCGCAAGCGCATCAACCTTTGGGTTTGGCCGGTGCTGCGTGGGTTACCGTTACGAAATCCGTGCCAATGCCGGTTTCCGGTGAAAGATTGTTGTCGGTAATCGTCAACGAGCTTCCAGCCACCATGGAACGCTCCACGCGCTCGCGAATCTCTGGCGGAATTTCGATGCGGTCGAGCGCATTCGTGGCGGCGTTCATATCCAGCTGGCCAAGGCGCTGTGTGATACCGAGCCGCTTCAGCGTGGCGTCCGACAGGTTGTTTTCGAGCGAGATCGTCGTCCAGTCGGCACTGCCGGTCGCCGCATTGGCCTCGACCGCGAGATAGAGGTGGGTGCCCAGCTCCTTTTCAGGCTCGCGAATGCTGACGGGGGTGTCAAAAAGCGGCTTGAAATTCTGGCGCACGAAAAGCTGACCATTGGGTGGCGCTCTCTTGCCCGCCGCCGCATAGAGCGCCGTGAGGAAGCCGGGCTCCAGCACTGACTTTCCAGCCGGAAGGGCCTTGGCGAGACGGAACGCATTGGCGGCAATCTGGGTGTTACGCCCTGCGACACCATCGGGTGTTCCAGCCTCGAAGCCCAACTGGTTGAGCAGCGTCTGAACGTCGACAATTTGATCGCGGTCGCTGCGACGCGTGATGAGGATGCGCAAGGGGCGTTCGTTGGACGTCTTCCGGGCGGCGTCGGGCGGTGGGAGTCTGGAGATTTCGTTGGCGGCGACTTCGACCGGCGCGCCGTCAATGGCCACCTGCGTCGGGCGCAGCGCCGTATCGGTCAGCAGCGTGTCGTCGTTGGTCGGGGCCTTGGGCTTGAAGAGAAGCGCATGGCTGATGGGCATGGGCACAACCGGCGCATCGGAAATGACCACATGCGCGCCACGTTCCGTCATGTCGAACAGCGTGCGGGCAAACTTGCCGGGCAGGCGCACGCAGCCGTGTGAGGCCGGGTAGGCCGGCACATGCTTTGATTCGTGGAGCGCAATGCCGGACCATGTCAGGCGCTGCATGAACGGCATGGGCGAACCGGAATAGATGTTGGATTCGTGATATTTCCGCTTTTCCAGAATGGAAAAGATGCCCGTCGGGGTCGAATGCCCGGCTTTGCCCGTCGAGACATTTGACGTGGCGACCTGCTCGCCATTGCGATAGACGGCCAGCGACTGGCGGCTTTTCGAAACCACGATCTGGAGAATTTCATCATCGGCGGCGAGAACACCCCCTGACGATACGACAAGCGGGATCAGCCCGAGACAGAGTACGAGACGCGAAACCATACGAAACTGTCCTTACGCAATACACAGGCTTCCAGTTTATGCGGCAATGCTTAAGGAAGTTTTCAACGTGTTTTGGGGCCGGGTTTGCGTGTTTCGAAGGTATAACCTGTTTCGATGGCTGCCCCGCCGAACTTGTCGCGCAGGCGATCCATGGCGGCTTCGGCCTTGGCGCGCCGCCCGGCCTGCGGGTCAACCAGATCCGGCGGGTCGGCAAGGCGCGGCTCGCAAAGGTCCGTCACCCCAATGCCGATCAGCCGGAAGGCGTCCGTCCCCGTTTCCTTTTCAAGAAGAGAAAGGCCGGTGCGGAAAATGCGGTCGGCCAGCTGCGTCGGGTCTTCCAGACGCCGGTTTCGCGTGCGCTGGCGAAAATCGCCGGTCTTCAGCTTCAAAACCACGGTCCAGCCTGCCACCTCTTTGGCCTTCAGGCGCTTGGCCACTTTTTCGCTGAGGGAGCGCAGCACGGGCACCAGCGCATCGTGGCTGCGAATATCGTCATCAAACGTGGTTTCGGCGGAGATGCTGCGGGCTTCCTCATCCGGCTCGACGCGCCGGTCATCGAGACCGCGTGAGAGGCGGAACAGACGCTGGCCCATGCTGCCATAGCGGCGCATCAGGTCGCCTTCATCCATGGTCTGCAACTGGCCGATGGTCATGATGCCATCCGCTTCCAGCTGGCCACCCAGCGCCTTGCCGACGCCCCAGATGGATCGCACCGGGCGTGGTGCCAGAAAGGCAAGCGCTTCCTGTCGTCCAATCACTGCAAAGCCGCGGGGCTTGTCGAGGTCCGAAGCGGTCTTGGCGAGAAACTTGCAGTAGGAGAGGCCGACCGAGGCCGATATGCCCACTTCGCTCTCCACACGCCGGGAAAACCGGGCCAGAACCCGCGCCGGCGGGTCGTGGTGCAGAAGCTCGGTCCCGGAAAGATCGAGAAAAGCCTCATCAATGGACAGGGGCTGAACAAGCGGCGTCAGATCCAGCATCATCTGGCGAACCTGCCGCCCGACCTTGGCGTATTTCTCCATGTTGGGCTTGATGACGACCGCTTCGGGGCACGCCTCAAGCGCCTTGAACATCGGCATGGCCGAGCGCACCCCGTGGATGCGGGCGATATAGCAGCATGTAGAGACGACGCCGCGCTTGCCGCCGCCGATGATCACCGGCTTGTCGGCAAGCTCCGGGTTATCGCGCTTTTCCACGGAGGCATAAAAGGCATCGCAATCGATATGTGCGATGGAAAGGGAGCCGAGTTCCGCATGGTAGAGCAGGCGCGGACTGCCGCACTGGACACAGCGCCGCCGTTCCGGCTTTTGCGTTGCCAGGCAATCTCGACAAAATCCGGCAAGCCTCTCAAGGCCATTGTCTTGCATGGCAAAATCTGGAACATATGTTGAACAAATTCACTGTATGCGCCGGTCTCGGCAGGCGCAAGATGGGGCAAGGGCGTTTCCCACCATGCTGAACGTTCAATACTCGCCCGAATCAAGACCGCCATTCAGCGTGTGCCAGGCTGCGGCGATGGCTTCCGGGCGTATGCCGCTTTCGGCAGAAAAGCGCAGAAGATCGGCTTCGTTGCCCATGAGGAAATCAAGCACGCCGCCCAGAAAGCCGGGCTCGCTGGCCACCGCCGCCACCTGGTCCGTCGTCATGCCGGAAAGAGCCATGAAGCGAAGGAATAAATCCTCCTCACCGGCAAGCCAAGCCAGTGCCGTGAGTGCCAATGTGTCCGAATCCGGATCAATTTTGCGAGGTTGTTTGAAATTGCCGATCATTCGAAGCCCGGAATTACCTATTTTTCAACTAAATCGCGCTAGCTTTCTCTCAGAGGGACGCGCGATTTTGTGCGAGCGAAGGACATGAAGCATGCCCAAGCAGGTTTTGATTGTAGAAGACAACGAGCTGAACATGAAGCTCTTTCGCGATCTTATCGAGGCCTCGGGCTATCAGACAATCCAGACCCGCAATGGTATGGAGGCGCTTGATCTGGCGCGCAAGCATCGTCCCGATCTCATTCTCATGGATATTCAGTTGCCGGAAGTGTCCGGCCTTGAAGTCACCAAATGGCTGAAGGAAGACGATGAACTGCACGTGATTCCGGTCATTGCCGTTACCGCATTTGCGATGAAGGGCGATGAAGAGCGGATCCGTCAGGGCGGCTGCGAGGCCTATGTTTCCAAGCCGATTTCCGTGCCGAAATTCATTGAAACCATCAAGACCTATCTTGGCGATGCGTAAAGCGTAAGGACAACAGCATGACTGCGCGCATTCTCGTCGTTGACGATATACCTGCTAACGTAAAGCTGCTCGAAGCGCGGCTTCTTGCGGAGTATTTCGATGTTCTGACGGCCGAAAACGGCTTTCAGGCCCTCGATATCTGCAATTCCACGCAGGTTGATCTGGTGCTGCTCGACATTATGATGCCCGGCATGGATGGCTTCGAGGTGTGCGAGCGCCTGAAGGCCAGCCCGAAGACCGCCCATATTCCCGTTGTGATGGTCACCGCCCTGGACCAGCCGTCCGACCGCGTGCGCGGCCTCAAGGCCGGTGCCGACGACTTTCTGACGAAGCCCGTCAACGATCTGCAGCTGATTTCGCGCGTCAAAAGCCTGATGCGCCTCAAGACTCTCTCCGATGAACTGCGTGTGCGTGCGGAAACGGCGCGCCGATTCGGCATGGACGACGTTGCCCGTGAGGCGGACGAACGCATCGAAGAGGGCGCGCAGGTGCTGCTCGTCGATGGCCGTGGCACCTCGCAGGAGCGGATCATCAAGGCGCTGAAGCCCATCGCAACGGTGACTGCGATCTCTGACCCGCAGGCGGCGCTGTTTGATGCAGCGGAGGCCAATTACGATCTCGTGATCGTCAATTCCAATTTCGATGATTACGATCCGTTGCGCCTGTGCTCGCAGCTTCGTTCGCTGGAGCGCACCCGGTTTATTCCGGTGCTTCTCGTCACGGAGCAGGGCGCTGACGAGATGATCGTGCGCGCGCTGGATCTCGGAGTGAATGATTACATTGTGCGTCCTCTGGACCCCAATGAGCTTCTGGCCCGCTCGCTCACGCAGGTGCGCCGCAAGCGCTACCATGACCGTTTGCGCACCAGCCTGCAGCAAACCATCGAAATGGCTGTCATTGACCCGCTGACGGGCCTGAATAACCGTCGCTATCTCGACAACCACATGAAGACGCTGTTCGGACGCGCCATGGCGCGCGGTCGTGCGCTGTCCGTCTGCATGACCGATATCGACCGCTTCAAGTCCATCAATGATACCTGGGGTCATGATGCCGGTGACGAGGTGCTGAAGCAACTTGCCAACCGCATTCGTGCTGCCGTGCGCGGTGCCGATCTGGCCTGCCGTTTTGGGGGGGAGGAGTTCGTCGTTGTGATGCCCGATACCGATGCCGAGGCCGCAACCGGCATTGCCGAGCGTCTGCGCATCGCAATCGAGACAGAACCCTTCGTGCTGCCCATGCAGGGTCGACAGATCACGGTGACGGCATCCATGGGCATCGCCACGCTGACCCCGCAGGTGCAAAGCCCGGAGCAATTGCTCAAGCAGGCCGACCAGGCGCTCTATGAAGCCAAGCATGGCGGACGAAACCGCGTTGTTGCTGCTGCGGCCTGAGCCAAAATTTGGGCAACAATTTTATGAAAAGCGAGTTTTCGAACTCGCTTTTTGCGTTTTTGGCTTGGCAATTGCTAAAAAAGTCGCCGCAAGCTGTGGATAAATAAGGCTTTGGCGTAAAAAGTGCCGCTTCTGTGATCAACTTTTCATCCATAGGAAACACTAGTCCATCGCACCGATGGGCAAGTGCATAAAGCCATCTATGAAAAACCACAGTGTATAGATCGATGCAATCGCACACAAAGTTCAGTTGTGCCAAAGTCGATAACGTTGTTTTTCAACGGATAATTCGTGTGAGAAACAGATATTCGACTTTCGTGAGTGTATCAACTCATGAAAAATGTCAGGTTTAGTCCAAATATTATTTTCATTTATTCATGAAGCCCGCAAATCAAGCAAGATGGAGAGAGGGGGTAGACTTCCGTGAACTGTGTTACGAATGTCTAATTTTAACCATGAATCGGCGTTACAAAAAATTCACGTTAATAAATTGTTGATTTTCTCTGCAAAGTGAGTGATTTTGATCACACAGAGACTTCAACAAAGAAGTTTTCTTACCCCATGATGTTCAGGTCCGCCGCATCTCCTGGGTCGTGGGGCCGGTCGACCGGCTAGCAAGGTTTAACCTGGTTCCTCGTGCCGGGTTTGCAAAGCTGGTCGACCCCATATTCAGACGCCGCACCCGCCGCCGGGTCGCGGCGTCTTTTCGTTTCCGGGCTATTCTTGCATCTTGCTTGCGCTTTACCTGCAGCTTCTATGAGCGCGTCCAGCAAAAGCATATCAGCGGCTTTGCGTTCGCATGCTGGTAAAACAAACGACCGAACCATCCAGGTGGTCCGGCTTTCACACGCAAGGCGCAATGAAGCGGGCAGGCGTGTGCGGAGTTTGTTGCGGCAAAAACCGCGCAACAAAAAAGGCGCAACGACAAGCGTGCGCCTTTGATGCGTCGGATCGGAAGATTACTTGATCTTCGTTTCCTTGAATTCAACGTGCTTCTTGACGACCGGATCGTACTTCGTCTTGGTCATCTTGTCCGTCATCGTGCGGCTGTTCTTCGTCGTAACGTAGAAGAAACCCGTGTCAGCCGTCGAGAGCAGCTTGATCTTGATGGTGGTTGCCTTCGCCATGGTGGTTCTGCCTTTAACCTGAAAACAAAGCCGTGGACGTTTTGGGCCACGGCGAAACTTGCGCGGAAACTACAAATCGGGCCCGAAAAGTCAAGCCCGTTTTGGTCGGAAAAACAGGCGGACCACGGAAACCACCAGATAAAGCGCAAAAAACAGCGCGATTGCGTAGGCAAATCCGTGATTGCCGCTGATGTCCATGGCCGTACCGATGCCCTGCGGCCCGGCCACCGTGCCCACGGCGTAACAGAAGACGAAGGCCGCATTGGCGTTGGCGAGGTCCGAGCCCTTTAGTCGCGCCCCAAGATGGGCCAGGCCGACCGTATAGAGCCCTGAGACGCTGCCGCCCCAAAAGAGCAGGGTCAGGGCCATGAGGACCCAGCTTGCGTGCAGGAAGGGCAGACAGAGCGCGCCAATGAAGCCAATCACGGCCATAACCGCCAGCATGGGGCGTCTGTCGCCCAAACGGTCGGAAATCATGCCAAGCGGGATCTGGAACACCATGTTGCCCACGCCCATGACGGTCAGCAGCAGGGCCGATTGCGCTTCAGAAAAGCCTTCCCCCTTGGCGTAGATCGTAAAGAGCGATAGCCCGCCGGCCTCGATGGCGCCGAACACGAAAGCCGCGACCGTCGCCGTCGGGACGAGAAAAATGTAGCGGAAAAAGTGGTACTCGGGTGATTCGCCAAGCACCGGGCTCTCGTAGCGCGCCAGATAGATCGGCAGCGCGGCACAGAGAATCGCCACGGCGGCAATCAGGAACGGCAGGATGCCTTCGCTACCCGTGGCGGCGAAGATCAGCGGACCCATGGCAAAACCGATGGACAAAACCGTGGCATAGATGCCGAGAACCATGCCGCGCCGCGCCGGTGGGGCGGCGGCATTGATCCAGAACTCGGAGAGCACGAAGAGCGTGGTGATCGCGCCGTGGAAGAACAGGCGTAGCGGGAACCACAGCCAGAAGTTCTCGATGTAATAGAAGCCCATGCCGCTGAGTGCCGCGATGACCACGGCCCAGATCATGGTGGTGGCGACGCCAAGGCGGTGCGCAATCCATGTCGTGACCGGGGCGGCCATCATGGCGGCGATCCCGGCCATGGCGGTGTTGAGACCGATCCAGCCGGGCGAGATACCGCGCTTCTCCAGAATGACGCTCAAGAGCGGCAGGCCGAGGCCAATGGCCACGCCGACTGCCGTAATGGCTGAAATCGCCGCAATCAGCGATGGCCAGTGGATCTCTTCCACATGACCATGGTCAGGCGATTGTGGTTCAGACATCAGCATTTCCCCGGAGATAGTCGCGCAATTCCCGTCCGTTGCGGTGTCGGTAAAAGGGAACGGGTGCATCGAAGGCAAGTGTCGGGCGGTTCTTCAGGAGCGTCCTCACATCTTCAAGCACCGCACGGGTAATCTGCGGGATGTTGAGACTGGAATCTGCCTCAATGTCAAGCCAGAGCAGGTCGTGCAGCTCGTCCGAATCGCGCATATGGGCCGGGTTGAGCCCCGCTTCATCGGTATATGTGACGAAAAACCGCGTATCGTATCGGCGCACATTGCCCGGGGGCGTAATGGCACGGGCCGCAAGGCGCAGACAGTGAAGCGGCGGCAAACCGCCTTCGGGCGTCAATCCGGTTTCCTCACAAAGCTCCCTCCAGGCGGTCAGGGCGAGCGCCCGGGCGCGCGCGGCACCAAGCCCGGCGGGCGGGCCAATCCGCAGCAGGCGCTCAACCTCGGGGTGAAGCGTTGATGCGTGGGGCAGGGCGTGGTCATCCGCATCGCATTTGCCACCGGGAAACACATGGACATCCGGCATGAAGGCATGGCGGCTGGAGCGCTTGCCCATCAACACGCGAACACCGTCTCCCGAACGATCAAGCAGAACAATCGCCGCAGCATCGCGCGGGCGCAGATAGGGATGGCGCGTTTCCCCCTTGCCATCAGTCCTTGCGGTCAAACAACATCCCCCCGGAGTGTCTTCCTTGAAGTTTAGCGCCGCCCCCGCGGCGGTCTTGTGCCTGGCGTCTTGGGGCCGTTGCGGCCGCGCCGGGTTGTCTTGTGGAATGAGCGTGTTGCAGCAGGCATCTTGCGCCCCTCGCTCAGCATCTCGAAGCGCAAGGCCCCGGCAATCGGCAGCGCCTCGGCCAGCTTCACATCCACCGTATCGCCCAGACGATAGCCAAGCCCGGTCTTCTCGCCGGTGAGCGCCTGATGGGCTTCGTCGTAGATGAAGTAATCCATGCCCAGCGTCGAGACGGGAACGAAGCCATCCGCGCCATATTGCGGCAGCGCCACGAAGAGACCGGCCTTGGTCACGCCGGAAACGCGGCCCTCAAAGCTTTCGCCGATGCGGCCCGCCAGATGATGCGCCACGAGGCGGTTCACCGTATCGCGTTCGGCGGCCATGGCGCGGCGCTCAAAGGTCGAGATTTCTGCGGCAATATCATCAAGAGCGGCTTCTTCGTCCGGCGTAATGCCACCTTCGCCAAGCCCCAGCGAACCAACCAGCGCCCGATGCACGATGAGGTCGGCATAACGGCGAATGGGTGAGGTGAAGTGGGCGTACTTCATGAGGTTCAGGCCGAAATGGCCGATATTGTCCGGGCTGTAGATCGCCTGGCTCTGGGAGCGCAACACCATTTCGTTGACCATGGTCTGGTGCGCCGTGCCGTCCGCCTTGGCCAGAATGCCGTTGAAGGAGTTGGAGCGCATCTGTCCGCCCTTGGCCATGGGAATGCCAAGCGTGGCCAGAAACTCGCGCAACGTCTCCTGCTTGGCAAGTGACGGCGCATCGTGAACGCGGTAAACCAGTGGCTGGCGGCGCTTTTCCAGCGTTTCGGCAGCCGCAACGTTCGCCTGAATCATCATCTCTTCGATGAGCTTGTGCGCATCAAGACGCTCCGGCACGAACACGCGGTCCACCGTGCCATCCGGCTTCAACAGGATCTTGCGCTCCGGCATGTCGAGTTCGAGCGGCTGGCGACGGTCGCGACCCATCTTCATGATCGCGTAGGCCGCCCAGAGCGGCTTCAGGATGGGCTCCAGCAGCGGCCCGGCCTTGTCATCGGGATTGCCGTCAATCGCCGCCTGTGCCTGATTATAG
The DNA here is from genome assembly GCA_020161665.1 of Pseudomonadota bacterium. Lineage (GTDB taxonomy): Bacteria > Pseudomonadota > Alphaproteobacteria > Rhizobiales > Rhizobiaceae > Ectorhizobium. Next base: position 293,333 of record JAIUPA010000034.1, read on the forward strand.
GAGAGCTTGGCCGCACTCTTCATCATCACGCGGTGGAATGTATGGCTTGCCTTGCGGCCTTCCTTCGAAAACACCATGCGCACGGCCATGGCGGGGCGGTCCTCGCCCTCACGCAGCGAGCAGAGGTCGTTTGAAATCCGCTCCGGCAGCATCGGTACGACGCGATCCGGGAAGTAGACGGAGTTGCCGCGCTTCAGGGCCTCGCGGTCCAGCGGTGAACCGGGGCGCACATACCAGGACACATCGGCAATCGCGACCGTCACGATCACGCCGCCCGGATTGTCGGGCGAGGGGTCCGGTTCGGCATAAACGGCGTCGTCGTGGTCCTTGGCATCCGCCGGGTCGATGGTGACGAGCGGAATATGCCGCCAGTCCTCGCGGTTCTTCATCGGAGCCGGTTCTGCCTTCTCGGCCTGATCGAGAACGGGCTGAGGGAAGATGTAGGGAATCCCGTGATCGTGGATGGCAATCATCGAGATCGCCTTTTCCGAGGCAACCGAACCGATGACCGACAGAACCTTGGCGCGCGCCAGGCCATAGCGGCCGCCGCGCGACACCTCGACGGAGACGAGATCGCCATCCTTCGCATCGCCGCGGAAATCCGGGTCGATGTTCATTTCCTCGCCGCGCCGGTCGATGGGAACGAGGCGGCCAGCCCCGCCGGGCATATCGCGATAAACACCAAGCGATGAATTGCGGCGCTTGTCGATGATCTTGATGACGCGGGCCGTATAGGCCGGGCCGGAACGATCCTTGGACGGAAAAATCTTGGCGACGATGCGGTCGCCCATGCCAGCCACCGGGGCTTTGCTGCGATCGCCGCGCTCGTTGGACTGGCGCACCAGAACGGCAGGCGCCACGCCGTTTTCCTCGAGCCATTCAGCCGGGCGGGCAATCAGCGCCCCATCCTTGTCGCGGGTCGTGATGTCGAGCACCGTGACCGGCGGCAGCGCGCCGGGGCGGATCAGCGACTTGCGGCTCTTTTGCAGCAGACCTTCGTCTTCCAGATCGCGCAGCAGGTCTTTGAGTTCAACGCGTTCCTCCCCCTTCAGCCCGAAAGCCTTGGAGATTTCCCGCTTGGAAGCCTTTTCCGGATGATCGGCAATAAAGCGCAAAAGAACATCGCGCGGCGGCACAACGCCCTGCACGATGACCTCTCGGGAGCTATCCTCGCTACGAAATTTACCACCGGCCTTACGGTCGGAACCCGGGGAAAAGTCGCGCGGTTTCTTGCTCACGTTTTACTCTTTACTCTTCTTGGCGACGCTCGCCGTTTTGGCCTTTGCCGCGGTCTTGGGCTTGGCGGCTGCTTTCGGCTTGGCCGCAGCCTTGGGCTTTGCGGCCTTTTTGGTTGCGCCCTCGCCATCGGCGGCCTTGGTACTGGCCTTCTTGGCCGGGGCCTTTTTGGCGCCGCCGGATTTGCCGTTCTTCTCGACGATCAGCGCCAGCGCTTCTTCCAGCGTCACGCTCTGCGGGTCCTTGCCGCGCGGCAGGGTAGCGTTCACCTTGCCCCAGTTGACATAGGGACCGTAGCGACCATCACGCACGGTGATCGAACCACCATCGGGATGCGCGCCGAGATCCTTCAGTGCCGCAGGCGCAGAACGTCCGCGTCCACCGCCACCCTTCGACTGCTTTTCAGCCAGAACGGTTACGGCGCGGTTGAGACCGATGGTGAACACGTCTTCGACGGATTCGAGGTTGGCATAGGTGCCGTCATGCAGGATATACGGCCCGAAACGACCAATGCCGGCGGAAATCATCTTTCCGCTTTCCGGGTGCTGGCCGATGTCGCGCGGCAGCGAGATCAGCGCCATGGCGCGTTCGTAGTCGATGCTCTCCGGCTTCCAGCCCTTCGGCAGAGAGGCGCGCTTGGCTTCCTTGCCATCGCCGCGCTGCACATAAGGCCCGAAACGGCCAGACCGCAGGGTGATTTCCTCGCCCGTCATGGGATCGGTGCCAAGCGCCTTCGGTTCGTTGCCAATGGCTTCGGCTTCCGCGCCGCCTTCGCTCGAAAGCTGGCGGGTAAAGTTGCACTCCGGATAGTTGGAACAGCCCACAAACGCGCCATACTTGCCAAGCTTCAGCGAAAGCTGGCCGGTGCCGCACACCTGACAGACGCGCGGGTCGGAACCGTCTTCGCGCTTGGGGAACACCAGCGGCGCCAGCGCATCATTCAGCGCGTCCAGCACGTTGGTCACGCGCAGTTCCTTGGTGTCTTCGATCTGCTGGAAGAAATCCTTCCAGAAGTCGCGAAGCACCTGTTTCCAGTCCATTTCGCCGGCCGAAATCTTGTCGAGCTTTTCTTCCAGATCGGCGGTGAAGTCGTACCCCACATATTTGGTGAAAAAGCTTTCGAGGAAAGCCGTCACCAGTCGGCCCTTGGCCTGCGGGAAGAGCTTGCGCTTGTCGATGGTCACATATTCGCGGTCGCGAAGGGTCGCGAGCGTCGCGGCATAGGTCGACGGGCGACCGATGCCGAGTTCTTCCATCTTCTTGATCAGCGTGGCTTCCGAATAACGCGGCGGCGGTTCGGTGAAGTGCTGCGATGCGTCGATCTTCTGCTTGGCCAGCATCTCGTCGCGGTTGATTTCCGGCAGACGGGCACCGTCTTCGCTGTCATCCGCCTGTTCGCCGTCTTCCTTGGCATCCGTATAGGCGGCAATAAAGCCATCAAAACGAATGACGGAGCCAACCGCGCGCAGGCCAGCCTTTTCGCCCTTGTTTTCGGCGAGAATCTCGACCGTGGTGCGCTCGATTTCGGCAGACGCCATCTGGCTGGCGATGCCGCGCTTCCAGATCAAGTCATAGAGACGGTACTGATCGGGATCAAGGAACCGCTTCACCTTGTCCGGCGTGCGGTTGAAATCGGTCGGGCGGATCGCTTCGTGGGCTTCCTGGGCGTTCTTCGCCTTGGTGGAATAGAAGCGTGGCTTTTCAGGCAGGTAACGGCTGCCGAACTGGTCGCCGATGGCGCGGCGGGACGCATCGATGGCTTCCGGTGCCATCTGCACGCCGTCGGTACGCATGTAGGTGATGAGACCGACCGTCTCGCCGCCAATGTCAAAGCCTTCATAGAGCTTCTGGGCAATCTGCATGGTGCGCGATGCCGAGAAGCCCAGACGCGACGAGGCGGCCTGCTGCAGCGTGGAGGTGGTGAACGGCGGCGACGGGTTGCGCTTGACCGGCTTCGCCTCAACCGAGTCGACGCGGTAGGTGGCGCCTTCCAGAAGCGCTTTCAGCTTGGCCGCGTCATCGCCATTGGCAATCGAGTTCTTCTGCAGGCGCTTGCCTGCTGCCGAAACAAGGCGTGCCTCGAACTGATCGCCGCGCGGCGTGGAGAGAAGCGCGGCAATCGACCAGTATTCTTCGGTGACGAAGCGTTCGATCTCGGTTTCGCGGTCGCACACAAGGCGAAGCGCCACCGACTGAACACGGCCAGCCGAGCGGGCGCCGGGCAGTTTGCGCCAGAGAACCGGCGAAAGATTGAAGCCGACGAGATAGTCGAGGGCGCGGCGCGCCAGATAGGCGTCCACCAGCGGTACGTCGATATCACGCGGTGCCGCCATGGCATCGAGAACGGCTTTCTTGGTGATGGCGTTGAAGACAACGCGCTTCACCGGCTTGGAGCCAATCACGCGGCGCTTTTTCAAGACATCGAGCACGTGCCAGGAAATGGCTTCTCCCTCGCGATCCGGGTCGGTCGCCAGAATGAGACCGTCGGAGTCCTTGACGGCATCGGCAATGTCTTTGATTCGCTTCTGCGAAGCGCCATCGACCTCCCAAAGCATCTCGAAATCCTGGTCCGGAAGAACGGAACCGTCCTTCGCAGGCAAGTCTCTCACATGGCCAAACGAGGCGAGAACCTTGTAGCCCGAACCGAGATACTTGTTGATTGTCTTGGCCTTGGCGGGCGATTCTACGACTACGACGTCCATTCGTGCTTCCCGGTTTAAGGAGCCCATCTGCGGATGCTGAACACGGTCCTGCCGCGGTGCCGTGTCTGTCCAGTCCTTCGAAATGGACAGGGAATTCGCTGCGGTCAAGCGTTTTCCGCGATTTTGCGGATAGAAAGCGCAACACAACCGAAAGAGGAAAAATTCTTTATTGCAATTTTAAATGCTAGCGATATGCTTTGTTAGCAATGAATGATGTGGCTTTGCAGCATACGCTCATTGTTTGAAAAGCGGAACGACAGGTGCATTCTGCCATCGGCATGCGCATGAATTTTCAACGGAATATGCCATTTTCGGCTGGGACAGGACATGGTCGTTAAAAAAAATGACGTCGAAAACGGTGCATCCGGTGAGGTTGAGAACATCGCCTACATCCGGCAGATGCTCGGCGAGTTGCGACAGGTTGCACGACAGGAAGGGGCTGACATGCTCTGCTACCTGATCGAGATGGCCTATGTCGAAGCAGGCGATATCCAGTCCGGTCGCCGTCACCTGTCAATCGGCGTAGGCAAGCGAAACAAGTCCACCGGAGTGCCGCTGTAAGCGACCGGCAAGATCAAGCTCCAGCAAAATCAGGTAGACCGAGGACGCGGGCAGCCCGGTGTGGCGGATGAGTTCATCCGTTTCCACGGGCGAGGGGCCAAGGGCCTCGATCACACGCGCCCGGTCATCATCGCCGGGCAGGGCCGGACCGGCCTGCGCGCCAGCACTCTCCGGTTCTTCAACCTGCGGCAGCGAGAACAGGTCACGCCGCGTCAGCGGTGCCAGCGCTTCCAGAACGTCGGCCGGTTCGGTCGTCACAATCGCCCCGTCCTTCAAAAGCCCGTTGGTGCCCTGACACCGCATGTCGAGCGGGGAGCCGGGCACGGCAAAGACCAGCCGCCCGAATTCACCGGCAAGCCGCGCTGTAATCAACGAGCCGGAGCGTTTCGCCGCCTCGACGATCACAACACCCAGCGCGATACCCGCAATCAGCCGGTTGCGGCGGGGGAAATCCCGCGCGCGCGGCTCCCAGCCGAACGGCATTTCCGAAACGGCAATGCCACCGCCGCCGCAGATTTCGTCGAGAAGGCCGAAATTTTCCGGCGGGTAGGGCTTGTCGAGACCACCAGCCAGTGCCGCAATCGTGCCGGTTTGCAGGCTGGCTTTGTGGGCGGCGGCATCAATGCCGCGTGCCAGACCCGAAACGATGGAATAGCCCGCCCGCCCGCAATCACGCGCAATCATCGCGGCGAACTTCACCCCGTGGATTGAGGCATTACGGGACCCGACGATGCCGATCGAAGGGGGGCTTAAGACGCGCGTATCGCCCTTGACGGCCAGAAGCGGCGGCGCACCGTCAATCTGGCGCAGAGCATCCGGGTAATCCGGCTCGCCGATGCCGATGAAGCGCGCGCCGAAGCGCGTGGCCACTTCAAGCTCGCGCTCAGCTTCGGCCTGCGAGGCAACGCGGATCTGGCGTGCGGAGCCACCCCGCCTTGAAAGCTCGGGCAGCATGGCGAGCGCCGTTTCTGCCGAACCGAAATGGTTGATGAGGTCTCGAAAGGTAACGGGGCCGACATTATCGCTGCGGATCAGCCGCAACCAGGCGATCTTTTGCCGTTCGGTCAGCGCTATTCCCTTGCGATAAGCGCTGCCGTCCATGCCGTGTTCCTTATCCCTTTTGGCCGATCTTGCTTTCGGTGCCAGCCAGCAGGCGCTTGATATTGTCCTTGTGCTTGATCCAGGAGATCGCCGTCATCAAGGTCATGACCAGAGCCGTGTTGAAGTCACCCATGGCCAACAGTACAACCGGAACCACAGCCGTTGCAACCAGCGCGGCCAAAGACGAAATCTTGAAAATCTTGGCCATGCCGAGCCATACGGCGGCAAACACCAGAACCATCCAGGCATTGGCCCCGAGCAGCATGCCGATATAGGTGGCGACACCCTTGCCGCCCTTGAAACCCAGCCAGACCGGGAAGAGGTGGCCAAGGAAGGCGAAGAAACCGGCAATCAACCCGGCCTCATAGCCCCACAGCGCGCGCGCCAGAACCACCGCCGCCGTTGCCTTGAAAGCGTCGAGCAGCAGCGTGGCGGCGGCCAGCTTCTTGTTGCCGGTGCGCAGAACATTCGTCGCGCCGATATTGCCGGAACCGATCTTGCGCACATCGCCAAGCCCGGCCATCCGCGTCAGGATCAGGCCAAACGGGATGGAGCCCAGCAGATAGCCGATCACCGCCGCCATCACGGCGACCAGAAAGGTCAGGGTCGAGGCATCAGTCATGGTCATGGATCAGTTCCCGCGCTTGGTTCTGGCCGCTCCCCCATCCCGGTCCTAAGATAGAGATGGTGGTGGTGCCACGTTTCCCTTCTCCCCGTCAAAACGGGGAGAAGGTGGCGGCAGCCGGATGAGGGGCTGCCCTTTAAAGACGGCAAATCATCCCGCCGTATAGACGCATACACCCGCCACATAGGTGGCAACGGCCCGGCCCGAGAACAGCGCATCCTCAAACGGCGTGTTCTTGGAACGCGAGGTCAGCGCATCGCGCGCCACGGTCCACGGCTGGTCGAGGTCGATCAGCGTCACATCGGCCTTGGCACCGGCTTTCAGCGTTCCGGCATCAAGGCCGAAAATCTGGGCGGGGCGGGTCGACATGGCGTCGATCAGGCGCATCAGCGAGACATGACCGGCGTGGTGCAGGCGAAGCGCTGCCGAAAGCATGGTCTCAAGGCCAACGGCCCCTTCCTCGGCTTCCGGGAAGGGCAGGCGCTTGGTGTCCACATCCTGCGGATCATGGGCCGAAACGATGATATCGATCTCGCCCCGGTTCAGCGCGTCCACCATCGCCATGCGATCATCTTCGGTGCGAAGCGGCGGCGAAAGCTTGAAGAAGGTGCGGTATTCGCCGATGTCGTTCTCGTTGAGCGTCAGATTGTTGATCGAAACGCCACACGTCACTTTGGCGCCACGCTTGCGCGCAACCTGCACGGCCTCGGCCGATTCCGGTACGGAAATCAGTGCGGCGTGGTACTTGCCGCCCGTCAGACCGGCAATCCGAAGATCACGCTCCAGCGGGATGATTTCGGCTTCCTTCGGAATGCCCGAAAGGCCGAGCCAGCTGGCAAGCAGCCCTTCGTTCATCGCACCATTGCCAAGATACTTGTCACGCGGCGACAGCGAAATGACGACGCCCAGTTCCCGGGCATAGCTCATGGCACGACGCAGCACGAGCGAATCGGACAGCGCCTTGCGGCCATTGTCGAAGGCAACGGCCCCGGCTTCGGACAGCAGGCCGAACTCGGTCATCTCGACGCCGCCCAGACCCTTGGTCATGGCCGCTGCCGGATAGACGTTGACGATGGCCGTGTCGCGCGCCGTCTTGCGCACGAATTCCACGAGCGCGATGTCATCAATGACCGGATCGGTATCCGGCATCATGATGAAGGAGGTGACGCCGCCAGCCGCTGCCGCACGGGCGGCGGACGCAATCGTCTCGCGGTGTTCGGCCCCCGGTTCCCCCACATGCACGCGGGCATCGACAAGGCCGGGCGTGGCGATGAGGCCCGTGCAATCCTTGACGGTTGCCCCTTCCGGCGCGCCCTGATTGAGCGCGGAGGCACCGGCTTCGGCGATCACGCCGTCCTTTATGACAATCGTGCCGATCTCATCGACATGACGCGACGGGTCGATGATGCGGGCGTTCTTGAGAATGGTGATGCCGCTCATGCCCGTTCTCCATTGTTGTTCGACAAGAGAAGGGCTTCCATGACGGCCATGCGCACCGCGACGCCCATTTCCACCTGACGCTCGATCACGCTCTGCGGACCATCGGCGATTTCCGAGGCGATCTCGACGCCGCGGTTCATCGGGCCGGGATGCATGACGAGGGCACCTTCCTTGGCGGCTTTGAGCTTTTCAGCGTCAAGACCGTAATAATGGAAGTATTCGCGCACCGAAGGCACGAAAGAGCCGGACATGCGCTCGCGCTGCAGGCGCAGCATCATCACCACATCGGCGTTCTTCAGGCCTTCCTTCATGTCGTGGTAGACCTCGACACTCATGTCGCGGATCCCCGACGGCAAAAGTGTGGGCGGTGCCACGACCCGGACGCGCGCGCCCATGGCGTTCAAGAGGATGATGTTCGAACGCGCAACGCGCGAATGCAGAACGTCGCCGCAGATGGCAACCGTAATGCCCGAAAGCGAGCCAAGCGCGCGCCGGATCGTCAGCGCATCAAGAAGCGCCTGAGTCGGATGCTCGTGCTGACCGTCACCGGCATTGACCACCGAGCAGGACACTTTCTGCGCCAGAAGGGCAGCCGCCCCGCCGGAGGAATGGCGAATCACCAGAACGTCGGGCCGCATGGCGTTGAGCGTCATGGCCGTATCGATCAGAGTTTCGCCTTTTTTGACAGATGAATTGCCAACCGACATGTTCATCACATCCGCACCGAGCCGTTTGCCGGCCAGTTCGAAGGACGATTGCGTGCGCGTTGACGCCTCGAAGAAAAGATTGATCTGGGTAAGACCTCTCAGCGTCGAGGTCTTCTTCTCGCGCTGCCGGCTGATCTTGACGGCCTCATCGGCCTTGTCGAGAAGAAAGGTAATATCAGCTTGGGTGAGGCCCTTTATGCCAAGAAGATGGCGATGGGGAAAAAGCACCATGAATACGGCCCTCCTGCGTAGTCCGCCTCTCTTAATCAGTGCCATGCGCGAGGGCAAGTAATATGCTGTTAAGACTTGTGGCCGATCCCCTGCAATTTACGCCGAATCCGGCTAGAGCATGTCCAGGAAAAGTGGGCGCCGGTTTTCCATCCGGAAATGCGTAAAAAAGAAACAGCTGGAGCATTTTCACGATTCTGAGAAACGTGAAAATGCTCTAAGAGGCGGAAATGACAAATTTGACCCGGACTGATGACAAACTGGCCGAACTGAACCAGCCCCCGCTCTGGTCCGGTATCAATGCCTACCGATCCGACCCGTTGATCGTGGACCTGACCGGGACGCTGAACCGCTCCGTTCGTGATGAACTGGATACGCTGGGCCGTTACGTGACCTCGCATGAGGCGCAGGAACTGGCCCGCATGGCCAATGACAGCGAACCGAAGCTTAAAACCCACGGGCCGCGCGGCGAGCGGATCGATCAGGTGGAGTTTCATCCCGCCTGGCATGCGCTGATGCGCCGTTCCATGGCCTCGGGGCTTCATTCCTCCGCCTGGGAAAACAACGCAGAATCACGCGGTCGCGAGCATCTGGGCCGCGCCGCCCGCTATTATCTGACGGCCCAGCTGGAAAGCGGCCATCTGGGTCCCTTGAGCACGACAAGTGCCTCTCTGGCCTCGATCATGGCCTCCAATCCGGTGCAGAAGGATTGGACGCCGCGCGTTCTGGGCCGCAAATACGACAGCTCCAACCGCCCCGCCCAGATGAAGACAGCCGTCACCATCGGCATGGGCATGACGGAAAAGCAGTGTGGCACGGATGTGCGCTCGATCAAGTCAACAGCGGAGCGGGTGGGCGAGGGCATTTATCGCCTGTCCGGCCACAAGTGGTTCTTGTCGGCTCCCATGAGCGACGCCTTCATCATGCTGGCACGAACCCGCGAAGGCATGGGCTGCTTCCTTGTGCCGCGGCTTCTGGAAGACGGTTCCTCGAACGGGCTTCGCCTGCAGCGCCTCAAGAACAAGCTCGGCAACCGCTCGAACGCCTCCGCCGAAGTGGAATTTTCCGATGCTTTCGGCTTCCTCTTGGGCAAGCCTGATGACGGGGTCGCGACGATCCTTGATATGGTGACGCTCACCCGTCTCGATAGCGCGCTCGCCTCTGCGGGCATTATGCGCGCTTCGCTGGCTGAAGCCGTGCACCATGCCCGGGGCCGAAACGTCTTTGGCAAGATGCTTGTCACGCAGCCACTGATGACGCGGGTTCTGGCCGACATGGCGCTGGACGTGGCCGCCGCCACCGTTCTCTCCTTCCGTCTCGCCAATGCCTTCGACAAGGCCCGCATCAGCGCCGAAGATGCCGCCTATGCTCGCCTGATGACGCCGGTGACGAAGTACTGGTGCACCAAGATCGCACCCGGCCTGATCTACGAGTCGATGGAAGTGATCGGCGGCTCCGCTTACGTTGAGGAGCGCCCGATTGCTCGCCATTACCGCGAAGCGCCGGTTCACGCGATGTCGGAAGGTTCCGGCAATGTCATGGCACTCGATCTGTTGCGCGTTCTGGGACGTGGCCGCGATCTGTTCGAAACGGTCTTTGCCGGTTTTGAGCGTGATCTGGGGGCTGCAGGCGCCAAAACAGTCAATGTTCTGCGTGCCGCCATGGCGCTGGCAGAGCGCGACGAAGGAGCGGCCCGCCTGCTGATCGAGCAGATTGCGCTCGCCGCTGCCGCCGCCGAACTCTACAAGCTGGGGGCAGGGCGTATTGCCGACGCCTTCATCGAAACGCGCCTCGGCGGCACATGGCGCTCCAGCTACGGCATGCTCGATAGCCGCTTCGACGCCTCCTATATCGTTGATCTGCTCTATCCCCCGGCTAGCTGATCCTTCATCGCTGCCGGATCATTCGAGGCCGCGTTCCTGCAGGGTAGGGCGCGGCCTCTTCGTTTTCCACCGCCCGCATTAACCATATCCGCGTCTTTGCGTTGCGGGACAGGCGTTAACAGGGCAGTTTGGCGTTTACGAAGTGTTAACCAATCCACCGGGACGGGCGCGGAATGATTTCGCAGCAGGAACAGCAAGAGGGCAGGCTTGAAGTGCATGATGCGCTTCGTGCCGCACCGTTGATCGCCATGACGGCGCTCTTCACGGTCCTCGCCTTTGATATTGCCGTTCCCGCCTTTGTTCTGCTGGTCATGGGCGCGCTGCGCTGGCTGGTGCTCAACCCTCTTGAACTTCCCTCCCTTGCGGGGAGAGCGGCATGAAGTGGTTGCTGATCTTCTGGGCCGCACCTGTCGGACTTCTGTTTTCCTGGTATTTCCTGTCGGCCAACGACATGAGCTTCGGCATTTTCATGCTGACGCGGGAAGCGCACGACCTCGTTTTCAATCTTTACGGCAGCATTCTGGGCATAGACCCGGCGCTTCTGCCGCCCATGGTCTTGCGGGCCATCGTGGTTGATTCGCTGTTCGTCTTTGCGTTGATTGCCTTTAGGCAGCGTCGCCGCATCTGGTCCTGGTGGAAAGCCCGTCAGGGGGCGGACATAAACGACAGTCTGTCTAACGCGCCCTGAAGAATAAAGCTGGCGGCGGCGGAATCGATCCGCTCCTTACGCTGGGCGCGCGACACATCCATTTCCAGAAGAGCCCGCTCGGCGGCAACGGTCGAAAGCCGCTCATCCCAATACACAAACGGAATATCGGTCTTTTCCGCCATGGAGCGGACAAAGGCGCGGGTGGCCTGAACGCGAGGACCGGCAGAACCGTCCATGTTCATGGGCAGGCCGATGACAAAGGCAGCCACCTTTTCCTTTTCGATGAAGGCGAGCAGAACCTCGGCATCCTTGGTGAACTTGACACGCTTGATCACCGGGCGCGGTGTCGCAAAGCGGCGGGAAAGATCAGACATCGCAAGGCCAATGGTCTTGGTGCCCAGATCGATGCCGGCAATGGCCTGTCCGGGTTTCAGCGTTTCGGCAAGTTCTTCAATGGTCAAAGTGGTCATGCGTCGTGCTATGCCATATATTTCGCCGAGAACAAAATTGCGAAGGGAGCGTTTCTATGAAAATCACCTGGCTTGGCCATTCCGCCTTCCGTCTTGAGACGGCAAAGTCGAAGATCCTCATCGATCCCTTCTTCAGCGGTAATCCCGGATTTTCCGGGCTGGACCTGAAGGATGCGGCGGCGGGCGTGACGCACATCCTGCTGACCCATGGCCACGGCGACCATGTGGGCGATACGCTGGCGCTTGCTGAGGAAAGCGGCGCGGTGGTCGTTGCCAACTACGATCTGTGCATGTGGCTGCAGCACAAGGGCCTGAAGAACTTTTCGCCGGGCAATACTGGCGGCACCATCGGCATGGATGATTTCACGGTCACCTTTACCAACGCGCTCCATTCCTCTGCGGCCATCAGCGAGGATGGTGTGTCGCATTCGCTCGGCAGCGCCAACGGCCTCATGCTGCATGTCGAAGGCGGCCCGACCGTGTTCCACATGGGCGATACGGATATTTTCTCCGACATGGGGCTGATCAACGAATTGCACCAGCCGGATATCGGCATCGTGCCGATCGGCGACCGCTTCACCATGGGCGGCGCGGTCGCGGCGCTGGCCTGCCAGCGCTACTTCGGCTTTGAGACGGTGCTGCCCTGCCATTACGGCTCCTTCCCGATCATCGATCAGACGCCGGAGAAATTTGTCGCGGGCATGGACGGCACGAAGACGAAGGTGGCCACGCCGAAGCCCGGCGGCTTCGTTTCCTTCTGATAACCGTTGCGCGCGGCGGGCATGGACATTATAGCGGGACAATCAATGTCCTGAATTCAGGATGCAGACACACGCCGGAGAATGCCATGTCCGTTGATCTCGCAACTGTGAAGCGCGTCGCGCGCCTTGCCCGCATTGCCGTCACCGAAGAGGAAGCCGAGCGCATGACCGGCGAACTCAACGGTATTTTGGGTTTTGTCGAGCAGTTGGGTGAAGTCAATGTGGAGGGCATCGAACCGATGACCTCCGTCACCCCCATGGACATGAAGAAGCGCGCCGATGCCGTGAATGATGGCGACAAGGCAGACGATATCGTCGCCAATGCCCCGGTTTCCGAGCGGAATTATTTCCTCGTCCCGAAGGTTGTCGAGTAATCCCTTTTCGCTGAAAACGCGTCCGATATTTTCGAAAGTCGTCCGATCATGACCGAACTGACCAGCCTCACCATTGCCGAAGCCCGCACCAAACTTCAGGCCAAGGACATCACCGCCGTTGAACTGACCGAGGCCTATATCGGTGCCATCGAGGCCGCCAATGCGAAGATCAACGCCTATGTGACGGTCACGCCGGACAAGGCGCGCGACATGGCCAAGGCATCCGACGCGCGCATCGCTGCGGGCAAGGCCGGTGCGCTGGAAGGCATTCCGCTCGGCATCAAGGATCTGTTCGCCACCAAGGACGTGCACACGCAGGCCTGCTCGCACATTCTCGATGGTTTCAAGCCGAAATACGAATCGACGGTGACCCAGAACCTCTGGGATGACGGTGCCGTCATGCTCGGCAAGCTCAACATGGATGAGTTCGCCATGGGCTCGTCGAACGAAACCTCCTATTATGGCCCGGTCATCAACCCGTGGCGCGAAAATGGCTCCAACCGCCAGATCGTGCCGGGCGGTTCGTCCGGTGGTTCGGCTGCGGCCGTTGCCGCGCATCTTTGCGCCGGTGCGACCGCCACCGATACGGGCGGTTCGATCCGCCAGCCCGCCGCCTTCACCGGCACCGTCGGCATCAAGCCCACCTATGGCCGTTGCTCGCGCTGGGGCGTCGTGGCCTTCGCCTCGTCGCTCGATCAGGCTGGTCCGATTGCCCGCGATGTGCGCGACGCCGCTATCCTTCTGAAGTCGATGGCCTCCACCGATGCCAAGGATACGACCTCCGTCGATCTGCCGGTGCCGGATTATGAAGCCGCCATCGGCCAGTCGCTGAAGGGCATCAAGATCGGCATTCCGAAGGAATACCGCGTTGACGGCATGCCGGACGAAATTGAAAAGCTGTGGCAACAGGGCATTGCCTGGCTGAAGGATGCCGGTGCCGAAGTCGTCGACATCACGCTTCCGCACACCAAATACGCTCTGCCTGCCTATTACATCGTGGCTCCGGCAGAAGCATCCTCCAACCTTGCCCGTTATGACGGCGTTCGCTACGGCCTGCGTGTTGACGGCAAGGACATCGTCGACATGTACGAAAAGACCCGTGCCGAAGGCTTTGGCAAGGAAGTCAAGCGCCGCATCATGATCGGCACCTACGTGCTCTCGGCCGGTTACTACGATGCCTATTACCTGCAGGCCCAGAAGGTTCGCACGCTGATCAAGCGCGACTTCGAACTGGCCTTTGCCGCCGGTGTGGATGCCATCCTGACGCCCGCAACGCCGTCTTCGGCCTTCGGCATCGCCGACGAAACGCTCGCTGCCGATCCGGTGGCCATGTACCTGAACGACATCTTTACGGTGACGGTCAACATGGCCGGTCTGCCGGGTCTGTCGGTTCCGGCGGGTCTCGATTCCAAGGGGCTGCCGCTTGGCCTTCAGTTGATCGGCAAGCCGTTCGAGGAAGAAACGCTGTTCCGCACCGCCTTTGCCATCGAGCAGGCCGCAGGCAAGTTCACGCCCGCCAAGTGGTGGTAAGCGCAAAGCGCTGACGAAATTGAAAACGGCGGCCCTTGAGCCGCCGTTTTGCTGTTTAACGGTTGTCCGGCTGGGCGCGCACCAGTTCCAGCCCACGTGTCGTGACGCGATAGGGCCTGCCGCCGGAAGAAGCGATGGCGCGCTTTTGCTTGAGCTTGCGGAAGGTCAAAATGTCGAGGCCGCTGAACACCCAGCCTTCGCGGGTGTGCAGGTTCAAGCGTTCGATCTTGCCTTCGTCATTGCGGATGATTTCGATCCTGCCGCCTTGTGCCAGCAGGTGAAGAATGCGCTGTTCAGCGCGAGAGATGTCCATGATCTTTGTCCGTGGTAGCGCCAATGAAGGCGCACAAAAACGTTTCCCGTATCAAGCTGATACGAGGGTTCGTTTTGTTCGGGCCCGGCACGCAATGACTTGCGGCGGGGCCTTTACCGGGACTGCATTCGGTTAGACATCCAAACTCCAATAATGGGCGAATTTTACGCCCGACTTGTTAACCGCGTCAAGGTGATGCGCTGGCGCAATCGCCTTAGAGGTGTTTTACTGTGTCGAACCCACACGGAATAAGTGATGATCAACATTCGCGCGGCACGTCAGGATGAGACCCTGCTTTTGCGGGATGTTGGCCTGCGCGCCTGGGCATTCGCCGTGAGCGGAATGGACGTGAACCCCGCGATGCAGGTCGCCGCCGAGGCCGCTTTCGAAAGCTTCGCCGTCAACCACTGGCTGACGATCTCCGTGGTGGAGGATGATGGCGTCATGGCAGGCTGGGCGGCGCGTGAAAAGCTGGACGAGACGATCACCGATTTCTGGATCGATCCGGACCATCAACGGCGCGGTCTGGGCACCGCACTTCTGGCGGCGGTGGAGGCCGACATTCTCCATCAGGGGTTTGATACGGCTGAGCTGCAAACCCATGCCCGCAACGCCGCCATCGCCTTCTTCGAGCGCGGCGGTTATACGATCCGCTGGCTGTCGGTCGCCTATTCCCCGAAGCTTGACCGTGACGTGGAAACGGTGGGGCTCTCCAAGCGGCTCGATGGGGGAGACGACGATGCCGTTTACGGGATGACGAGCCGTATTCAGTGAGTACGGTTGACAAGCCAAACGGCCACTGCCGCAATCTGCAGCAAGGCGATCCCGATCAATAGGCTTGCGAAGGGTTGCTTGCGGGTCTTGTGGCGAAACACCTGCCGCGCGACGAGCGCACCGGCGCTGCCGCCGAGAAAAGCCATCAGAAGCAGCGTCGATTCCGGAACACGCCGTTCCCCATGAATGGCGGCCCGCTTGTCGAACCAGAAGGTCGCAAAGGCGATGATGTTGATGACAAGAAGAAACGGGGCGATCAGGAGGCTGGACATGACTTTCCCTAGCCCGGCGCGGTTGAAAAAGCGTTGCGCCGCAGCGCCAATTGCTCTACCTCAACAGAACTTTCCGTGAAGTCGAGACAAGAGCATATCATGACCATCGTTGACGTTCGCACCCCCGACCCGAAGCGTTTTATCCCCGGTGCCACCGGCGATTGGGAGATCGTTATCGGCATGGAGGTCCATGCCCAGGTCACCAGCAATTCCAAGCTGTTCTCCGGCGCGTCCACGCTGTTTGGCAATGCGCCGAACGCGAACGTTTCGCTGGTGGATGCTGCCATGCCGGGCATGCTGCCGGTCATCAACGAGGAATGCGTCCGTCAAGCCGTGCGCACAGGTTTGGGCCTGAAGGCGCAGATCAACAAGCGCTCGATCTTTGACCGCAAGAACTATTTCTACCCGGACCTGCCGCAGGGCTACCAGATCTCGCAGTTCAAGGACCCGATTGTCGGCGAGGGCAAGATCATCATCTCGCTCGGCCCGGATCGTCAGGGTAATTTCGAGGACATCGAAATCGGCATTGAGCGCCTGCATCTGGAGCAGGACGCCGGCAAGTCCATGCACGACCAGCACCCCACCATGTCCTTCGTGGACCTGAACCGTTCGGGCGTGGCGCTGATGGAAATCGTCTCCAAGCCGGATATGCGTTCGTCGGATGAGGCCAAGGCCTATCTCACCAAGCTGCGCTCCATCGTGCGTTACCTCGGCACCTGCGATGGCAACATGGACGAAGGCTCCATGCGCGCCGATGTGAACGTCTCCGTGCGCAAGCCGGGTGGCGAATTTGGCACGCGTTGCGAAATCAAGAACGTCAACTCGATCCGTTTTGTCGGTCAGGCTATCGAGTACGAAGCCCGCCGCCAGATCGGCATTCTGGAAGATGGCGGCAGCATCGATCAGGAAACCCGCCTGTTCGACCCGACCAAGGGCGAGACGCGTTCCATGCGCTCCAAGGAAGATGCGCATGATTATCGCTATTTCCCGGACCCGGACCTTCTGCCGCTCGAATTCGACGATGCCTTCGTCGAAGCCCTGAAGGCCGACCTGCCGGAACTGCCAGATGACAAGAAGGCGCGTCTGGTCGAAAGCCTCGGCCTGTCCGTCTATGACGCTTCGGTTCTGGTGTCGGAAAAGGCGATTGCCGATTACTTCGAAGCCGTGGCGGCCGGTCGCGACGCCAAGGCGGCAGCCAACTGGGTCATCAACGACCTCATGGGCGCGCTGAACAAGGCAGGCAAGGCCATTGAAGAAACCCCGGTTTCTCCGGCCCAGCTCGGCGGCATTATCGATCTCATCAAGGACGGCACCATCTCGGGCAAGATCGCCAAGGATCTGTTTGAAATCGTCTGGAACGAGGGCGGTGATCCGGCGGAACTGGTTGAAAGCCGCGGCATGAAGCAGGTGACGGATACCGGCGCCATCGAAAAGGCCGTGGACGATATCATCGCCGCCAACCCGGATCAGGTTGCCAAGGTCAAGGCCAAGCCCACGCTGGCGGGCTGGTTCGTCGGTCAGGTTATGAAGGCCACGGGTGGCAAGGCCAACCCGCAGGCCGTTCAGGAGCTGGTCAAGGCCAAGCTTGGGATTGAAGAGTAATTCCAGCAAAAGTGTAAAACGGTTTTGCGTCCGGAATTACGGTGCAAAAATGTAATTCCAGCAAAAGTGTGAAGCGGTTTTGCGTCCGGAATTACGAGAGAGACAAGAATAAAGAAGGGGCACCCGCGATGTTCTTCGTCCGCACGGCTTCCAGAGAGGATTTGGGCAAAGTGCGGGCGTTGCTCGCCGATGCCTTCCACGCCACCTATGACGCGCTTTATGGGCCGCAGAAGGTGCAGGAACTGATCGACGGCTGGCAATCGCTGGCCGCCCTTGAGCATCGCCTCGATGCGCCGGGTTCGGAATTCCTTGTCGCGGATGACGGCAAGCGCATCGGCGGCATGGCCTATGCCCAGCGCCGTAACACGCGCCCCGAAACGGTGATTCTCCATCAGCTTTATGTGCACCCGGATTGCCACCGTCAGGGCATTGGTCGCGATATTTTCGCGGAGATCGAAAGCTGCTTTCCCGGTGCCGATCTGATGGAACTTGAAGTCGAGCCGAAGAACGAGAAGGCGATTGCCTTCTATCTGGCGCACGGCTTTGAGCCGGTAGAGGAAGTCACGATCGAGACCGGCCCCGCCAAGGGGCTGCAGGCGCTGATCATGCGCAAGGCGCTCGAAACTTTTTGAGGCAACGACCATGGACATGACGATTCGCGAGGCGCGTGAGGACGACATCCCGGCGCTGGTGGCGATTTATGCTGCCGATGAATTTGGTCATGGCGACAGCACGGACCCGGCACTATTGCCGTTATATTCCAGTGCTTTCGCGGCAATTTCGGAATCAAGTGCGGAGACGCTTTACGTAGCGGAAGCCGGGGGCGAAATCATCGGCACGTTCCAGATCCTGATGACGACGACGCTCACCGGACGCGGCACGACGGCCATGATCATCGAGGCGGTTCAAACGCGCTCGGACCAGCGCGGCAAGGGCATTGGCGCGAAAATGATGGCGTTTTGCATTGCCGAGGCGAGGGCACGCGGGGCATCGCTGGTGCAACTCACCTCCAATGTCAGCCGCACGGATGCGCACCGCTTTTATGAACGTCTGGGGTTCACGCGCTCCCATGCCGGTTTCAAGATGAAATTGACGTAGAAGGCTCGCGCTTTCGCCCTTGGAATCACTGGACAAGCCTTGCCTTGCGCGGCATAAGCAGATGTGAAAACGGCCTTGCGCCGAAGTCTTCGAGGACGGGATATGAAACAGCTTATCACGCAGATTTTCACCTGGTGGAATGGCCAGACGATTGGCACGCGCTTCTTTACCTGGCGCAAGGGCACCAAAGTCGGCACGGATGAGCTTGGCAATACCTATTATAAAGGCCCGATGACCACCTGGGGCAAGGAGCGTCGCTGGGTTGTCTATAACGGCTACGCCGACGCCTCGGCCATTCCGGCAGGCTGGCACGGCTGGATGCACTATCGCACCGACACCCCGCCGTCGGGTGAAGACTATGTGGCCCGCGAGTGGGAAAAGGCGCATCGCGCCAACCCGACCGGCACGCCGAATTCCTACCGTCCGAAGGGCTCGCTGGCTGTGGGCGGTGAACGTCCGCGCGTGACGGGCGACTACGACGCCTGGACGCCCGGCAACTAATCCTTGCCATATTTGTCAGGTAGACGACCTTTAAGTGCCGCCGGTAACGGCGGCCTTTGATTATAAAGACGAGGGCAGGGATGAGCGCAGTTTCCGCAAGGCTGGCAAAGCGGCTGACAGGTGCAGTGGCATGCCTCGTTTTGGGCACGATGAACTTGGTTGCGCCTGCGCATGCGGAGCGCATCAATAATCCGGTCGCTGTGTTCTCCGGCATCGACAAGATCACCGGCCGCATCACGTCTTTCGATGTCTATATCGATGAAACCGTGCAGTTCGGCGCGCTTCAGGTCACGCCGAAGGTTTGCTATTCGCGCACCGATACGGAAGCCCAGCGCATCGACGCCTTTGTCGAGGTGGATGAAATCACGTTGGATCGCAAGATTCGCCGTATTTTCAGCGGCTGGATGTTTGCCGACAGCCCCGGCCTCAACGCCGTCGAGCATCCGATTTATGACATCTGGCTGACGGGCTGCAAGCAGAAGTCCGACATTCCGGCTCCGGCACCGTCCAACTGATGGGCCTTGGCTTCATTTAGAAGTCGAGATGCGGAGAGGTCATGGCCTCTTCCAGAAGCACCAGATAATCGTCCTTGGGAATATCAATCGCCCCGAACGTCTTCAGATGGTCGGTGGTGAACTGTGTGTCGAGCAGCGTGAACCCCTTGGCCCGCAAATGCTCCACCAGCGCCACGAGGCACACCTTGGAGGCATTGGTGCGGCGGGAAAACATGCTTTCCCCGAAGAAGGCCGAGCCGAGCGAGACGCCGTAAAGCCCGCCGACAAGCTCATCCCCCTCATAGGCTTCCACGCTGTGGGCATGGCCCCAGCGGTGCAGTTCACCATAAAGCTGGTGAATCGTCTCGTTGATCCAGGTTTCGGGGCGCACTGCTGTTTCTTCAGCGCAGGCGCGCATCACACCGGGAAAATCATGATTGAAACGGATGTCAAAAGGGCGCTTGCGGATGAACTTGGCAAGGCTGTGCGAGACGTGAAAACGCTCGTCGAGCGGCAGCACGCCGCGAAGGTCAGGCGAGACCCAGAAGATTTCCGGGTCATCCGCCGATTCGGACATCGGAAACAATCCGATGGAATAGGCGCGCAGCAGAATCTCGGGCGTTATTTCGTCCTGCCCACTGCGACGCCTTGCCATTCTCAGGCGTTATCGCCGGCCAGATACTTTTCCAGCCAGTGAATGTCGTAATTGCCTGCGAGGATATCCTCGTTCTTCACCAGATCCTGGAAGAGCGGCAGGGTGGTCTTGATACCATCCACCACAAACTCGTCCAGCACGCGGGAAAGACGCTTGATGCACTCTTCACGCGTCCGGCCATGCACGATCAGCTTGCCGATGAGGCTGTCGTAGTAAGGCGGGATCTTGTAACCGGCATAGGCACCCGAATCGACGCGAACACCCAGACCGCCCGGCGTATGGAAGGTCGTGATCGTACCCGGCGAGGGAACGAAGGTGCGCGGGTCTTCGGCATTGATGCGGCACTCGATGGCATGGCCCTGGAACACCACATCGCTCTGCGAGACCGACAGGCCGTCGCCGGAAGCGATGCGGATCTGTTCGTTCACGAGGTCAATGCCGGTGATGGCTTCCGTCACCGGATGCTCCACCTGAAGACGCGTGTTCATTTCAATGAAATAGAACTCACCGTTTTCGTAGAGGAACTCAATGGTGCCAGCGCCGCGATACTTGAGCTTGCGCATGGCAGCGGCGCAAACTTCGCCGATCTTCATGCGCTGTTCAACGGTCAGTGCGGGGGAGTTGGCCTCTTCCCAAACCTTCTGGTGACGACGCTGCAGCGAGCAGTCGCGTTCGCCAAGATGGATGGCGTTGCCAGCACCGTCACCCAGAACCTGGATTTCGATGTGGCGCGGCTTCTCGAGGTACTTTTCCATGTAGACGGCGTCGTTACCGAAAGCGGCAGCCGCTTCGGTGCGCGCCGTGGCCACGGCCTCGTCGAGATCAGCCTCGGTGCGGGCCACCTTCATGCCGCGACCACCACCACCCGCGGTGGCCTTGATCAGCACGGGGAAGCCAATGGTCTTGGCGATTTCCATCGCGTTTTCGGGGCGAACTTCGCCATCCGAACCCGGAACGACCGGAATGCCAAGCTCAAGAGCCGTCTGCTTGGCGGTGAT
Organism: Pseudomonadota bacterium; assembly: GCA_020161665.1. GTDB lineage: Bacteria > Pseudomonadota > Alphaproteobacteria > Rhizobiales > Rhizobiaceae > Ectorhizobium. The sequence goes on from JAIUPA010000034.1 coordinate 314,307, forward strand.
CTTGTCACCCATCAGGCGGATGTGCTCGGCGGTCGGGCCGATGAAGGTAATGCCGTGGGCTTCCAGAATGTCGGCAAACTTGGCGTTTTCCGAAAGGAAGCCATAGCCCGGATGGACCGCATCGGCGCCGGTGATTTCACAGGCGGCGACGATCTGGTGAATGTTGAGATAGCTGTCGCGCGACGGCGGAGGGCCGATGCACACGCTCTCATCGGCAAGGCGCACATGCATGGCGTCTGCGTCGGCGGTGGAATGGACGGCAACCGTCGCAATCCCCAGTTCCTTACAGGCGCGCAGCACGCGAAGCGCGATCTCGCCGCGGTTGGCAATGAGAATCTTCGATACCATGTCGGTCCCTTACTCGATGATGACGAGCGGTTCGCCGAATTCCACCGGCTGGGCGTTTTCGACGAGGATGGCCGTCACCTTGCCCGAGCGCGGAGCCGGGATCTGGTTCATGGTCTTCATGGCTTCAACGATGAGAAGCGTCTGGCCTTCCTTGACCTGAGCGCCGACTTCAATGAAGTCGCGGGCACCCGGGGCCGGGGCGAGGTAGGCAGTGCCAACCATCGGCGAGGTCACGGCGTTCTTGTTGTCCTTGGCCGAAACGGCAGCAGCCACCGGAGCGGCAGCAACCGGGGCCGGAGCGGCGACAGGTGCGGCAACCGGAGCGTAGACCGGGGCGGCCGGAGCAACGACAACATTGCGGGAGACGCGGATACGCAGTTCGTCCTGCTCTACTTCGATTTCCGAAAGGTCGGTGTCGCGCAGAATGTTGGCGAGGTTGCGGATCAGTTCCTGATCAATGCCGGATTTCTTGTCTGCCATGAGAGACTCCCTGTTGTTCTTATCCCGTAATGGATTTGAGTGCGGAAAGCGCCAGCGTATAGCTCGCCGGGCCAAAACCGCAGATCATGCCCTTGGTGGCAGCCGCAATCATTGAGCGGTGCCGAAATTCCTCGCGCGCGTGGATGTTGGAGATGTGCACTTCCACCACCGGAACGGAAATCGCCCGGATGGCATCATGCAGCGCAATCGAGGTATGCGTATAGGCACCCGCATTGATGGCCACGCCGACGGCCTTTTCATCGGCCTCGTGCAGCCAGTCAACCAGCATGCCTTCATTATTGGATTGGCGGAAATCAACGGAAAAACCAAGATCACGCCCGGCGGCGATGCAATCGGCCTCAATATCCTTGAGCGTCTTGCCACCATAAATGCCCGGCTCGCGCTTGCCCAACATATTGAGATTGGGGCCGTTCAGCACGAAGACTGTTTTCATCATCAGCGGTTCCGTTAGCGACCACTACCTTGCACATCAATCGATTGAAGGCACAAGCAGTCGCGTTTCCTCCATGGTCCCTGCAACGCTGCAATCGGCAAAGCCGCGCAAGGTGCCGCAAGTTAGCGAACACCTATAGACCGCCCTGCCGCCAAGGAAAAGCCCTAAGCGGTAGTCGGCGGCCTGTCCACAGATGAAAGCTGATCAGCAGGTCGCTTTGCCGCAGCTGCGCAGGTTAGCGATCTTCGCATTGAACGCGTCCAGGCCATAGGCGCCGGGCAGAAGTTCGTCGCCGATAATGTAGGCCGGGGTGCCGTTGAAGCCGAGCTGCATGGCCAGCACATGCGTGGCCTGCTGCGTTTCGGTGTTCGGATTGGTCTTCATCGTCTCGCGCAGTTTCGCTTCGTCAATGCCGAGCGATACGGCGGCTTCGATGGCCTTTTCTTCGTTGGCGCGGCCGCGGCCACCCATGACCTTCAGGAAGAAGGGCGCGGACTTGTCCGGGGCGATCTTGTGAACGGCATCGGAAACTTTGTGAGCCGCATCCGAATCCGGGCCGAGCACCGGCCATTCCTTCAGGATGAAGCGAACATCATTGTTCTTGTCGAGAATGTCCTGCATCACCGAGAGGTTCTGTTTGCAGTAACCGCAATTGTAGTCGAAGAACTCGACAATCTCGATCTTGCCCTGCGGGTTGCCCATCACGATGTCGACCGGCGAATTGAAGATCAATTCCTTCTGGCCATCCAGCACCGACTTGGCCTGTTGATTGCGCTGGTCGTCCATCTTTTTCTGGTAGGCATCCTGAACTTCAAGGAGCACTTCAGGATTCTCGATCAGATACTGGCGAATGATCTCGCCCATTTCCTTCTTTTCGGAATCCGAAAACGCCGCGGCGGGCAGGGCGGAGCCGACAAGCGCCATGGCAAGGACCGGGGCTGCGACGGCGTGGGCAATTCTCTTCATGGCGTTCTACTCGTTCCGGGGCTGTTTGCGGCAGGAGGCAAGCGGCAAACCTAATTCAGTTGCAAGGGTGACGAAACAGCAAATAATTGCGCATCGCTCATTGTGAACACAGCCAGAATGCGGCAATTGTCGGGCCAAAATCCCGAATGCACAGCAACTGTTTGTGAGCGATGCATTTTCCCCAAAAGAGGATAATCAAGTGATAACGCCTTCCCGCCGCTCTGCCGTTGAACCTTTTCACGCGATGGACCTTCTGGCCGAGGCCACCAAGGAACGCGCGGCCGGCAAGCCGGTGATTTCGCTGGCCGTCGGACAGCCCTCGCATCCCGCTCCGACAGCGGCGCGGGCGGCCGCTGCCAAGGCGCTGGAAGATGGTCGCATTGGCTACACGGACGCACTTGGCCTGATGGCGCTGCGCGAAGGCATTGCCGCCCATTATGCCACGCGTCACGGCGTATCGATCGACCCGCAGCGTATCGCGGTCACGACCGGCTCTTCGGCGGGCTTCAATCTGGCCTTTCTGGCGCTCTTTGATGCGGGCGATCAGGTGGCGATTGCCCGTCCGGGCTATCCGGCCTATCGCGCCATTCTCGGGGCTCTGGGGCTGAAGGTTATTGAAATCGCCGTTGATGAAAGCACGGGCTTTACGTTAACGCCGGAAAGCCTTGAGGCCGCCGAGCGCGAAACCGGACAGCCGATCAAGGGCGTGTTGCTGGCAAGCCCGGCGAACCCGACCGGCACGGTCACGGGCAGGCTGCGGCTGAAAGCGCTCGCCGACTGGTGCTCGGCGAGGGGGGCAGCCTTCATCTCCGATGAAATCTATCACGGGCTGACATTTGCGGGCGAGGAGACGAGCGCGCTGGAATTCACCAACGACGTGGTCGTCATCAACTCCTTCTCTAAATATTATTGCATGACGGGCTGGCGTATCGGCTGGATGGTGCTGCCGGAAAACATGGTGCGCCCCATCGAATGCCTGGCGCAGAGCCTTTACATCTCGGCACCGGAACTGTCGCAGGTGGCGGCACTGGCCGCACTTGGTGCGACGCGGGAGCTCGATGTCTACCGTCAAGCCTATGCCGCCAATCGCGAGTTTCTGCTGAAGGCGCTGCCCGAGATCGGCCTGTCTTTGCTTTCGCCGATGGATGGCGCGTTCTACGCTTATGCCGATGTGAGCACCCTGACGAACGACTCCATGGGCTTTGCCAAGCGCATGCTGGCGGAAATTTCGGTGGCCGCGACCCCCGGCATGGATTTCGACCCGCTTGAGGGCCATCGCGCGCTGCGCCTTTCCTATGCGGGTTCGGAAGCGGAAATCCGCGAGGCCGTGCGGCGAATAGGCGAATGGCTGAAACGCTGAAATGAATCCATCTTCAGCGGGTTGGCGGCATTTGCGGAATCAATTTGCCAACCACATGAATCAAAGTCTGAACTGTGAGGTGCTGCAATGTCGCGATTGGGAGTGATCATTCTTTGGGTGGCGTCGATGGCCGTCTTCGCCGGAACCGTGATCTATGGCGCTGAACACCCCGAGGCCCGGGCGCTCGGCACCCAGACCGGCTCGGTCTTCTATTCGGTCGTCGCGATGATGTCGCTGATCTTGGTGGTTGCGCTGGGCTTCGTGGTCTTCGCCTCGTTCTTCGTGCAGATGCTTGTCTCGCGCTACGGCGTGGATGAAATCGTCAAGCGCACGGGTGTCCCGCCGTCCTTTCTGCTGTGGACCGAACTTCGCAAGGAATTTGAGGAATCGGCCCGCAAGCGCGCCGAAATGAATGACTTCTTCCGGCGCAAATAAGTCCTGAGCCGTTCTCGTTCGACAAACAATAAGGCCGCCCGAAGGCGGCCTTTTTCATGTGTGGATGGACGAGATCAAAGGAACCCGCGGCGCTGCCACCAACCCGCCTTGCGCGGCTTGTTCGGATCGTCTTCACCGCCCTCGGTCGGGCTGGACGACTTAACGACCGGCGCGGACGACACGATATTCTCACCGCGATTACCGCGATTGGCCTTGGCGGCATCGTCCGCCGAGGTCTCTTCGGCAGGCACCTCTTCAACCGGCGCGACGTCAGCCGGGGCCTCGACCTCGATGGTGACGGACGCGGCTTCTTCGAGGCTGGCCTCGATAGCCGTTTCGGCAACCTCTTCAATCATAGGCTCTTCGACCGGCGATACGGCGACCTTGGCCTTGCGGCTGCGGCGCGGCTTGGGTGCCGGTTCCGACGTCGCCGATTCGATCGCTTCCTGTGCCGAAGCCGGCTGAGGGGTGACCTCAGAGACGGCCTCGATCATTTCGCCTTCGGTGACGACTTCGCCAGCGGCTTCGGCTTCCGTAACGGCTTCGCCGCTTTCCTCGCCTTCGGCGGCATCTTCGCCTTCACCCGGCTCAGAACCTTCTGCGCCTTCGGCCCCGTCAACACCGTTGCGGTTGCGACGGCCACCACGCTTGCCGCGACGGCGGCGCTTGCGCTTCTGGCTGTCGTCCTTGTCACCGGCGGCCACGGCATCCGTATCGGAGCCTTCGCCTTCGCCCTCGTCTTCATCACCGTCAGCATCGCTGCCCTCGGCATCACCCTCGGACGAGGGGCCGTTTTCGGAACCGTTCATTTCACCGTTGCGGTTGCGACGACGACGGCGGCGCTTGCGCTTGCGACCCTGCTGGTCATCGCCGCTGGCAGTGCCTTCAGCCGGGGCGGCAGACGCCGCGCGGGCAACCGGAACGTCATCCTCTTCCTCATCCGTCTCCTCCGGAACGAAGTCATCTTCGTCCTCGATGATCTGGATCGGCTGGAACAGGCTTTCAACCTTCACCGGGTTTTCAACCGGCTCGCCCTTGTCGATGGCGAAATGCTGCGAGCCGATCCCGTCATCGGTTTCGATGAAGATCGCCACGCCGAAGCGCTTTTCGTAATCAACAATGGTGCCGCGCTTGTGGTTGAGCAGATAGAGCGCCGTTTCCGGCGTCGTGCGCACGATAATGTCATGCGTCGTGTTCTTGAGCAGGAATTCCTCGATCCCGCGCAGAACATGCAGCGCCACCGAGGACTGCGAACGCACATGGCCGGTGCCACCGCAATGAGCGCAGATCTGCGTCGTCGATTCGAGAACCGAGGCGCGGATGCGCTGGCGCGACATTTCCAGAAGGCCGAAATGCGAGATACGACCGACCTGAATGCGGGCGCGGTCATTCTTCAGGCAATCCTTCAGCTTCTTCTCGACAGCGCGGTTATTGCGCTTTTCTTCCATGTCGATGAAGTCGATGACGATCAGGCCGGCAAGGTCGCGCAGGCGAAGCTGGCGCGCCACTTCTTCGGCGGCCTCAAGGTTCGTCTGCAGCGCGGTATCCTCAATCGAGTGCTCGCGGGTCGAACGGCCCGAGTTCACGTCAATCGCCACCAGCGCTTCCGTCTGGTTGATGATGAGGTAGCCGCCGGACTTCAGCGTCACCTGCGGCTGCAGCATCCGGTCAAGCTGGGCTTCAATGCCGGAGCGCGAGAAGATCGGGTGAATGTCGCGGTAGGGCTGAACCACCTTGGCGTGGCTCGGCATCAGCATCTTCATGAAGTCTTTCGCTTCACGATAGCCGTCCTCACCCGCAACGATGACCTCGCTGATATCCTTGTTGTAAAGGTCGCGGATCGAACGCTTGATGAGCGAGCCTTCTTCGTACACGAGGCACGGCGCGGTGGAGTTCAGCGTCAGCGTGCGGACGTTTTCCCAAAGGCGCATCAGATATTCGAAGTCGCGCTTGATCTCGACCTTGGTGCGGTTGGCACCGGCGGTGCGAAGAATCACGCCCATACCCTGCGGCACTTCAAGGCCACGGGCGATTTCCTTCAGGCGCTTGCGGTCCTGCGGGTTGGTGATCTTGCGGGAAATGCCGCCGCCGCGTGCCGTGTTCGGCATCAAAACGGAATAGCGACCGGCCAGCGACAGGTAGGTCGTCAGCGCTGCGCCCTTGTTGCCGCGCTCTTCCTTGGCCACCTGCACCAGAAGGATCTGGCGACGCTTGATGACTTCCTGAATGCGGTACTGCTTGCGCGGCTTGCCACGCGAGGCGCGGTCCGGAACCTCTTCCATGGCGTCTTCGGCGCCCACGGATTCGATCACTTCCTTCTCGTGCGGGCCGTCATCGTCGTCGTCATCATCGCTGGAATTGTCGTGACCGGCATCGGCTTCTTCGGAAATCGTGTCGGCATCGACCATGGCAGCCATGCTGCCACCTGGACCTTCGTCGCCTTCAGAAGCGGTCTCGTCAGCAACTGCGTCGCTCTTCTTGGCGCGAGCCCGCGTGCGGCGCGGCTTCTTGGCCTTGGCCGGAGCGGCTTCGCCCGAGGCTTCGTCATTGCTGACGCCCTCAACGCTGCCCTCGATCACCTCGACGACGCTTTCCTCTTCCTTGACTTCGATAACACCAGCCTCGACCGGCTCGTTGTCGTCGTCATGGTCGTGGTCGTCACGGCGGTGCTGCTCGGCTTCGGCGCGCAGCAGGGCCTGACGGTCCGCCAGCGGGATCTGGTAGTAATCCGGGTGGATTTCCGAAAAAGCCAGAAAACCGTGGCGATTGCCACCGTAGTCAACGAAAGCGGCCTGTAGCGACGGCTCAACACGCGTCACTTTTGCCAGGTAGATGTTGCCGCGAATCTGCTTCTTGTGTTCGGATTCGAAGTCGAATTCTTCTATCCGGTTGCCACGGACAACAACGACGCGCGTCTCCTCGGAATGGGAGGCGTCGATAAGCATTTTATCTGCCATTGAAAATGTGCTCCTCGACACGAGGAAACGAGAACGGGCCTGCCGCTTGGAGCGACTGGCCCGCTGAAATCATTTGCCATCGTGCCGGATAAAGAATGCCCCGCCGGTCGCGCATTTGTTGATAGCGGAAACAAAGCGGGCCGGATGGATGCCACCCTGCCTGTCGCCGTTTCTAACAAGTTCCGCTCTGCCAACATCAAGGACCAGACGAGAGATGATGACGAAAGACCCCGTTTGCCGGGGCCCGATGAAATGCTCCCTCGGGAGCGTGGACGGTTACCCGTCCTGAAGATTTTCCGGCCACCGCCGGCTTGCGATCGTGCATGCGGTCGAAGTCCTTTGACGTCGGATGAGGGGCGGATTGCGGGCGCCAGGGCCTCGTCCTGTTGGCAGCCTGCCGTTTCCTCTATCCCGTCGGTACTTTAACCTAAGTTTGCCTTGTAAGTTTTATCCGTATGAAACGCAAGGGAAAAGCCGCCTTGCCATATTATTGATAAAATTGGCAGGCCTAACGATTCGAAGGCATTTTCGGTCGCATGCGGCTAAAACGGGGCTTGTCGGCAGCGCAAACCTCAATATGGATGCAGCGCGGACGGGGATTCTTGAGGCCGGGCGATTGTTTTGGCGCAAAGCGGCAAGAAGGGATGGGAATGCATTTTTCGGCGAAGGTGGCGAAATCGAAGGGACGGGCTCGGTCGGTTGGCTATCTGCTGCGAATCGCTGCTGTTGCTCTCATCGCGCTTCAGGCGTGGCCGGGTCCCGCACGGGCCACCTCGGTGGACGTGGCAAAACCGCTCACGGCTTCGGATGCGCGCATCGCAGGCGACCGGGTTCGCACCCGTGTCGTGTTCGAGTTCGACCGGGATTTCGCTTTCTCGACCCATTATGTCACGCGCCCGGATCGCATCATCATCGATCTTCCCGCCGCCAACTTCTCGCTCCCAGTGGATTCGCTGAAAGGGGCAGGGCTCTTTCAGGACATTCGCTACGGCACGATGGATGAAGACAGCGCCCGCATCGTGCTCACCGCAACGAAACCGGCACGCCTGCTCTCCGCCGAGGTCTTGCCGAATGAAGACGGCAAGGGCTATCGTCTGACCCTTGAGGCGGAAGCGGTCTCCGCAGCGGACTATGCAAAGCTCGTGGCCGAGCAAAGCTGGACGGCGTCCGGTAAGGGCGACCGCATCAACACGCCCGCACCGTCTGGAACGACGACACCGGCGGATGGCCGCTTCGTGGTCGCTGTCGATGCCGGGCACGGTGGCATTGATGCCGGGGCCAGTGGCGTAACAACCGGCAAGCCCGAGAAAGAAATCACCCTGGCTGCCGCGCGCGATCTCGTTGAACGGCTCAACAAGGAAGAGGGGATACGCGCTTTTCTGACCCGTGACGGCGATGAGTTTCTCTCGCTTTCGGAGCGCGTCAACATTGCCCGCCAGCATCAGGCCCAGCTCTTTGTGTCGCTGCATGCCGATATGTTGAAGCAGAAGGATATCCGCGGCGCGACGGTCTACACGATTTCGGACAAGGCGTCTGACCGTATGGCTGATGATCTGGCCCACCGCGAAAACCTCTCGGACGAGGTGGCAGGCGTCAGCCTTCAGGATGCGCCCTCCGGTGTGGCCGACATTCTTCTGGACCTGACACGGCGCGAAACGCAGGCTTTTTCCGTCGCGATGGCGCGTACGGTCGTCTCATCGTTTGAAGGGCAGGTGGGGTTGATCAACAATCCGCACCGCTATGCCGGTTTCCGGGTGCTGCAGGCCCATGACATTCCCTCGGTGCTGCTGGAACTCGGCTTCCTGTCCAATCCGGAGGACGAAAAGCTCTTGCTGGACGAGGCGTGGCGCAAGAAAGTTGCCGACCTTCTGGCCGCCGCCGTGGCGCGCTACAAGGCGGGTGCCATACCCAATGGCGGCTGATGAAAACGGTGGAAGACTGGTCAAAACCGCCAGCCGTCCTAATTTCCTCACATTATAGGGTTTGGAAGAGCGCATGCTATGGGTCATGAACAGACACGTCCACGCTTTTAGGCCAAGGAGTGCGTTGATGGCTTGCCATTCCGGTTGCGTCGTGCAAAACGCCCCGACTGGTAGTAGGATTGTGCTTAATCGCTGGGCGGGGATTCGGTCGAGACCATGATCAGATTGATTGGATATTTCTTCGGGCTGGCCAGCGTCCTGTTTCTCTGCATTGCAGCAGGCGTGGCAGCGTATCTGGCAAACGTCATGCGCGATCTGCCGGATTACGAGGTCCTGAGCGCTTACGCTCCGCCGGTCACCACGCGTTTTCACGCTGGTAACGGTGAGTTGATGGCGGAATACGCCAAGGAAAAGCGTCTGTTCCTGCCGATCCAGGCCATTCCGGATCGCGTCAAGGCCGCGTTCATCGCCGCAGAAGACAAGAACTTCTACACCCATCCGGGCGTCGACGTTCAGGGTCTGGCCCGCGCCATGGTCAATAACCTGCAGAATATCGGTTCGGATCGTCGCCCGGAAGGCGCTTCGACGATCACCCAGCAGGTGGCCAAGAACTTCCTTCTGACGGCTGACCAGACCTATTCCCGTAAGGTGAAGGAAGCGATCCTCTCCTTCCGCATCGAGCGCACCTATTCCAAGGACAAGATTCTCGAACTTTATCTCAACGAGATTTTCTTCGGTCAGAACGCCTACGGCATTGCCAGCGCCGCACTCACCTATTTCAACAAGTCGGTGACGGAACTGACCATTGCGGAGACGGCCTATCTGGGCGGTCTCCCCAAGGGACCGAACAATTATCATCCCTTCCGCCGCACGGAGCAGGCGCTGACACGCCGCAACTACGTGATCGACCGTATGGCCGAGGATGGCTATATCACGCAGGAAGAGGCGGCAGACGCCAAGAAGCAGCCCTTGGGCGTCAATATGCGCCGCAGTGGGCCGACCTTGGCCGCATCCGAGTATTTTGCCGAAGAGGTCCGCCGTCAGATTATGGACCGCTATGGCGAAAAGGCCCTCTACGAAGGCGGTCTGTCCGTGCGCACGTCGCTCGACCCGCGCATTCAGGCCATCGCCCGCAAGGTTCTGCAGGACGGGCTGATTGAATATGACGAGCGTCGCGGTTTCCGTGGCCCGGTCACCCGTCTCGATGGCACGAAGGAATGGGGCGAGGCGCTGGCTGACGTTCCGTCTTTGCGTGACGTTCCGGAATGGCGTCTGGCCGTCGTTCGCGGTGTGACCGCTGATCGCGCCGAAATCGGCCTGCAGTCAGCGCGCGATGCCAGCGGCAAGCTTCCGCCGGAGCGTGAAACCGGCGTGATCTTGGCCGAAAACATGCGTTGGGCCTATCGCCAGAGCAACGGCAAGTCGGCCAAGTCGCCGGAAGGCGTGCTGAACATCGGCGATGTTGTCTTTGTCGAGGATATCGGCAAGGGCAGCGGCAAGTGGCGTCTACGCCAGATCCCGAAGGTGCAGGGCGGCCTTGTGGCCATGGACCCGCACACGGGCCGCGTCGTGGCCATGGCGGGCGGCTTCTCCTTCGCCCAGTCCGAATTCAACCGTGCAACGCAGGCCATGCGTCAGCCGGGGTCGTCGTTCAAGCCCTTCGTTTACGCTGCGGCCCTTGATAACGGCTACACACCCGCATCGGTCATCATGGATGCACCGCTTGAGATCGTCTCCGGCGGGCAGGTCTGGCGTCCGGAAAACTACGGTGGTGAATCTGCCGGCCCCTCGACGCTGCGTCTCGGCATTGAAAAGTCGCGCAACCTCATGACGGTTCGCCTTGCTCAGGACATGGGCATGGGTCTGGTGGCCGAATATGCCGAGCGCTTCGGCATTTACGACAAGATGATGCCGGTTCTGGCCATGTCGCTCGGTTCGGGCGAAACGACGGTCATGCGCATGGTCTCGGCCTATGCCGTGCTCGCCAATGGCGGCAAGCAGATCAAGCCGACGGTGATCGACCGCATTCAGGACCGCTACGGCAAGACAATCTTCCGTCATGAAGAGCGCACCTGCGAGGGGTGCAATGCGGCGTCATGGACGGGGCAGGACGAGCCGAACATCGTCGATACGCGTGAGCAGGTTCTCGATCCGATGACCGCTTACCAGATCACCTCGATGATGCAGGGCGTGATCCAGCGCGGTACGGCCGCTGGCAAGATCAATCTTGACCGCGACGTGGCAGGCAAGACCGGCACGACCAATGATGAAAAGGACGCGTGGTTCGTCGGCTATACGCCCGAACTCGTGGCGGGCCTTTATCTCGGTTACGACACGCCGACGCCGCTTGGACGCGGTGCAACGGGCGGTTCTCTGGCCTCACCGATGTTCAATGATTTCATGCAGGGTGCACTCAAGGGCACGCCGCCGTCGAAGTTTATTGTGCCGGAAGGCATGGTCATGATCCCGGTTAACCGCAAAACCGGCATGCAGGCCAATCCGGGCGATCCGGATACGATCATGGAAGCCTTCAAGCCCGGCACCGGCCCGGCAGACAGCTTCACGGTCATCGGCATGGAAGGCACGCTGGCGCCGGAAGAAATTCTGCGCACCTCGCCGCAGGCGCGTCAGGCCGTCGAATCCGGCCCCGGCGGACTGTTCTGATAATTGCAAATGTGAAGTGTTAGGACCAATCGACATTCAGGTTTCGGGCGTGGCGCGAGCGTGATTTTGTTTCTGAACAGGAGGAAAGGCCGCCGTGGAGCATGACTCCACAAGGGCTTTTCGACGCATTCAGGGGCAAAATCCGCCGCGTCCCTTCGGGATATGGTGAAAATCGCCCATTTCGGCGTCGCAAATCCTCGATGGATATTCGATCCATCTTCGGTTTCGCTCCTGGAACTGAACGATTTTCTCTCATACCACGCTTCAAATCCTGCATGTCGATTGGTCCTAGGGCCGCGGGCGGGGTTTACATCCTCGCCCGTCGCTTTTATGGACGAGCCTTTCCGATCATAGGAAGAATGGAACCATGCGAGCTGAAATCGTAAATGTAACTGATGAAATCAAGCAGGCCATAAGCCTGCTGAGGAGGCATCTTTGACTGGGACCAGGCGATAAGACGACTGGACTGGTTGAACAACAAGGCAGAGGACCCGAACCTCTGGAACAATGCCACCGAAGCCCAAAATCTGATGCGCGAGCGCCAGCAGCTGGAGGATTCGATCTCCGGCGTGCGTTCGCTCGAACAGCAGATGAACGACAATGTCGAATTGATCGAAATGGGTGAGGAAGAGGGTGACGCGGATGTTGTCACCGATGCCGAGAATGCGCTGAAGGCGCTGCGCACGGAAGCCAACCGCCGCCAGGTGGAGGCGATGCTTTCGGGCGAGGCCGACGCCAACGACACCTATGTCGAAGTCCACTCGGGCGCAGGCGGCACGGAAAGCCAGGATTGGGCGAGCATGCTCTTGCGCATGTACACCCGCTGGGCGGAACGGTCCGGCTTCAAGGTGGAGCTGCTGGAAGTCAGTGATGGCGAAGAAGCGGGCATCAAGTCTGCGACGATCCTCGTCAAGGGCCACAATGCCTATGGCTGGATGAAAACCGAATCGGGCGTGCATCGTCTGGTGCGCATCTCGCCCTATGATTCGAACGCGCGTCGCCACACCTCGTTCTCGTCCATCTGGGTGTTCCCGGTGGTCGATGACTCGATCCAGATCGAAGTCAACGAAAGCGATTGCCGCATCGATACCTACCGCTCGTCGGGTGCCGGCGGTCAGCACGTCAACACCACCGACTCGGCCGTGCGTATCACGCATATTCCGAGCGGTATTGTCGTGGCCTGCCAGCAGGAGCGTTCACAGCACAAGAACCGCGCCAAGGCGTGGGACATGCTGCGTGCGCGCCTCTATGAAGCCGAGTTGAAGAAGCGCGAAGAGGCCGCGAACGCCGAAGCCGCATCGAAAACCGATATCGGCTGGGGGCACCAGATCCGTTCTTACGTTCTGCAGCCTTATCAGCTGGTCAAGGACCTGCGCACCGGCGTGGAAAGTACCGCACCGGGCGACGTTCTGGATGGGGATCTGAACGAGTTCATGGAAGCAGCCCTTGCCCACCGCATCAGCGGCAAGGCCGATGCCTCCGTGGCGGATCTCGATTGAGAAAGCCTTCCGATTGAAGATGAAAAGCCCGGCTATGCCGGGCTTTTTTTAGAGCATCACGAGGGCGGCGATGGCGAACACGGCATATCCGATGAGGAAGACCGTGAAGCCGGAAAAGACCGAGCCAACCCAGCCGAAGCGCGACTGTCTGCGAAAAAACAGCGTCTCAACGGTGATCAGCCAGATGACCGAGACGAGCAGCGCCAGCCCCGCCCACAGGTCGCCGCGAGAGGCGAGGGTGAGGCAGGGCGAAGTGATGAGCGCAAAGGGTGCCATGATGTAGCATTGCTGCAGAAACGGCTTTTTGAGCGTGTTGCGGTCCACTTCGCCGGGCGTGAAAAGATCATGGATCAGCGCACCGGCAATCGGAAATGCGGTGAAGACGATCATGCGGAACATCACCAGCGTCACCCAGCTGTCGGTGATCGCCTTGCCGAGCCGCGTGGCGCTGATGATCAGAACTTCCGCTTCGGTGAAAGGCACCGTCAGAACGCCAATGGTCAACGCGAGGAGAAGGAAGAGGGTCGGGCGCATGGCTGCAGCAAAGGCAACCGTCTCGTCCTTTTCCGTTTCCGCCGCGACATAATCCATCATCCGGACCGGATTGATGATGACGCGATAAATGGTGAGCGGAAAGAACAGCACCCACGACATCAATTCGTAGGCAAACTGTTCGATAGCCTTCATGGCTCCGAGAAAATCCATGCAAACCTCGGCGATGTCGCGCCCTCATGACGCGATGGAAGAAGGAATACGGGAATCAGGTAGCGAACTGTTCGGCCAGAATGCGGTCGGACCAGGAGCGGTTGCGGTCCGAAAGAAGACGCGCGGTCGAATCGCGTGCCTGCTGGATTTCCACCTTGCGCACGGACTTCACTTCCTGATGGTCCGCGACCGCATTGACCGGACGCTTTTCCGGCTCCAGCACGTGGACTTCCACCACGGCGCTATCCGGCAAAAGCGCACCGCGCCAGCGCCGCGGCCTGAAGGGGCTGACGGGCGTCATGGCCAGAAGCGGAGCCTCGAAAGGCAGGATCGGGCCGTGCGCCGAAAAATTATAGGCCGTTGAGCCAACCGGCGTGGCGACCATCAAGCCGTCGCAACTCAGCTCCTCCAGCCGCTCCCGGCCATCCACCATCACGCGAAGCTTGGCGGCCTGATAGGATTGGCGAAACAGCGAGACCTCGTTGATGGCCAGTGCCGAACTGACATCGTCATTCTCATCCGTCGTGACCATGCGCAGCGGATGGAAGCGGTTTTCGATGGAAGCGGCGATGCGCTCTTCCAGATCGTCGATCGAGAAATCATTCATCAGAAAACCGACCGAACCACGGTTCATGCCATAGACACGCTTGTCGCTGTTCATCGTGCCGTGCAGCGTTTGCAGCATGAAGCCGTCACCGCCGAGTGCCACGACGATATCGGCATCCTCGGGACTGGTATTGCCATAGCGAGCCACGAGTTCACGCAAGGCGTCCTGCGCTTCAGGCGCTGCCGAGGCCACAAAGGCAATGGTACTGAACGACTGAGGCATGCACGACTTCCCGATCACACTGGCTGGCGCACCATTCGTCACTGCGAAAAGAGGCAGGATGGTTGCGATGCGCGGGCGCTGTAACGGTTATGGCAATCCTGCCGGACACTCAAGCCGATTCGCCCACCGGCGCACCAAATCCGGAATCGCATGGTGAATCCTGCCTCATATTTTTCGTTTTACACCACCGCCGAATATGCTACTTGGCCTCCAAAGTGCCCTTGTAGCTCAGTTGGTAGAGCAGCGGTTTTGTAAACCGAAGGTCGCGGGTTCAAGTCCTGCCGGGGGCACCATTTTCCCCAATCCATAAGCGCGCAATGAATGATGGTCGGCCCGGTATCCGGGAAGTCTGGCAAAAGCCCATGCGCTGGAAAACGCTTCATGATCTACGTTGATGCCGATGCATGCCCGGTCAAGGCCGAAATTCTGAAAGTCGCCGAGCGACATGCCCAAAAGGTCACCTTCGTCGCCAATTCAGGGCTTCGCCCCTCGCGTGATCCGATGGTGACCAATGTCATCGTTTCGGCAGGCTTTGACGCTGCCGATGACTGGATTGCTGAACGCGCCGGGGCGGGCGATATCGTCGTGACGGCGGATGTGCCGCTGGCGGGGCGTTGTGTGGCCGCCGGTGCCTTTGTCTGCGGACCGACGGGGCGTCTGTTTGATCAAACGAACATCGGCATGGCAACCGCCATGCGCAACCTCAACCAGCACCTTCGCGAAACTGGCGAAAGCAAGGGCTATAACGCCGCTTTCTCGCCGAAAGACCGCTCGCGTTTTCTGGAAACGATGGAACTTCTCTGCCGACGCCTGACATGAAAATGGCGCGAAACGATGCCCGTCCCGCGCCATTCCGGTCATTTATGCAGTAAGCTTACTTGGCTGCTGAGAGCCCAGCGGCAATCGCATCCTTCAGCGCCATACGGCGGCGGCGAAGGCCCTGTTCAGCTTCTTCGCTCAAGAGGTCGACGCGCGTTTCGCTGCGATGAATCTGGTCATTGACCTCGTCATACTCCTGAAGAAGCTTGGCAAAGCGCGTGTCCGAAACCTTCAGGCTGTGGATGGCGTCGAGTTGGCTGGGAAACTCTTCGGCGAGGGTGTGAGGGGTGTTGGACAATGTTTCCTCCTTCGTTTTGTTCATGCCGATCATAGGAGCGGTGAACCGCCTGCGGCTTTGATCGAAGTCAAAAAGATGCACCGCATTCGCAGGAATACGGTGCATCGCAAACAGGATCGAATCGAGGTCATTTACCCTGGCGGGACAGATGCTGTTTGGCCGCGTAAAGCGAGATCGCGCAGGCGTTGGAAACGTTGAGCGACTTGATGGCGCCCGGCATGTCCAGACGCGCCAGTGCCGTCACGGTCTCGCGCGTTTTCTGGCGAAGCCCCTTGCCCTCGGAGCCGAGAACAAGGGCGATCTTGTCGCCGGAGAAGGTTGGCTCCAGTGGTTGCGGCCCCTCCGAATCTAGGCCGATGGACTGGAAGCCAAGGCGGTGCAGTTCTTCCAGCGTATCGGCCAGATTGCCCGCCTGAATATAGGGGATGAGTTCCAGCGCGCCGGAGGCCGACTTGGCAAGCACGCCCGATTCGGTCGGGCTGTGGCGCTGCGTGGTGATCACCGCGCCGGCATCAAACGCAACTGCCGAACGCATGATCGCGCCGACATTATGCGGGTCCGTCACCTGATCGAGCACCAGAAGCAGCGGGCTGTCCTTCAAGGCGTCAAGACGACGAACGGGCAGGGGACGCGTTTCCAGCATCACGCCCTGATGGATGGCATCGGGACCGAGAAAGCGGTCGATATCCTGCGGCGTGACCAGTTCCACTGGTACGCCAATATTTTGGCCTTCCTCGATGCCAAGCCGCGCCAGCGCGTTGCGCGTCACCGAAAGCTTGATCAGCTTGCGGGCCGGGTTGTCGAGTGCGGCGCGCACCGTGTGCAGGCCGTACAGGAAAACCTGTTCCGGCTGGAGTTGCGGCGGCTTGAAATTCTCCTTGCCCTGACGCGGATTGCGTCCCATGGGCGGGGTTGGAATTTCGCCACGCTCACGCTTGGCATCCCTCACGTTGCGCCGAAGCGTTGCGTAATGGGTGTCGCGGGCGGATTTGTCGTTGTTCTTGTCCTTGCTCATGCAGGTCTTATAGCCACAAGCGATCCTCGGGCATAGGGGGAGGCGAAAGCCGCTTGAAAAGGCGAAGGAAAATTTTTCGGTTTTTTTCCACACAGGTCGTGTTGACATCGCGCTAAGGGGCAGTCATATAGCCGCCGCAGATGACGAACGGCCTGCCGCTTCGCATCTGATCTGGCTTCGATCCGGACGGAAAACTGGAGGGATGCCCGAGTGGTTAAAGGGGACGGACTGTAAATCCGTTGGCTCAGCCTACGTTGGTTCAAATCCAACTCCCTCCACCATTCCGCATCGGATCGAACATCGACCGCGGGTATAGCTCAATGGTAGAGCAGCAGCCTTCCAAGCTGAATACGCGGGTTCGATTCCCGCTACCCGCTCCACTTTCGAACCCTTCTTAAAAATTTGTCACGCTTGTTTCGCGTCCGCCGGGTATTGCGTTCCCGGGTTCGCTGAATGGGTTTGTTCGCCGTGTCGCGTCACGCCGCATTGGTGTACGCCAAGCGTAATTAAGTCTTGCGCATTGCGCGCGAAAGCCTTAAACGGCCAAACCAAACCGGTTCGCCGGGTCGGTAACCTTACGGATCACAGGAAGATTACAATGGCAAAGAGCAAGTTTGAGCGCAATAAGCCTCACGTTAACATTGGCACGATTGGTCACGTTGACCACGGCAAGACGTCTCTGACGGCAGCGATCACGAAGTTCTTCGGCGAGTTCAAGGCGTATGACCAGATCGACGC
>JAIUPA010000035.1 GCA_020161665.1 Pseudomonadota bacterium
TCCGTCTCCGGCGTCGCAGACTGAACCGTCAGCTTCACCTTGCCGGCATCGCCCGAGCCGTAAATCGCAATGCCAGCCGAATCCGGACCGCGGTCCGTCATCGTCACAAGCATCTCGCTCAACAGCTCGCCCAAACGACCCTCAAGCGATCGGTCCTTCAAAAACAATCCTACAATCCCACACATGGAATAAGCCCTCTAGCGGTTACTGACAAAAGAGCTATCACAGGGATTTTGTTATTTCAACTGGTAAGAATAATTATTTCCTTAGGTTCAATGAAATTATTCCGGATATTGAACCCGAGACACACCGCCCGTCAGCTTACCACAAACGAAAACGCCCGGCGCACGAGGGACGTGGCCGGGCGTTAAGTACTTGAATATACGGGCGTTAGTTGACGGCGCTGATCGCTTCCGGTTCCGCCTCGATCAACTGACCACCCAGCGCCTTGTGGAAGACGTCCTCATCCAGCTCGTTTTCCCAACGGGCAACAACAACCGTTGCCACGGCATTGCCGATGAAGTTGGTGATGGCGCGGCATTCGGACATGAAGCGGTCGATGCCCAGAATGAGGGCCATGCCCGCGAGCGGCACATCCGGCACCACCTGCAGCGTGGCAGCGAGCGTGATGAAGCCTGCACCCGTGATGCCTGCGGCACCCTTCGACGACAGCATGGCGACGAGGAGCAGCAGAACCTGCTGGCCGAGCGACAGGTGAATGTCGGTGGCCTGGGCAATGAAGAGGGCAGCAAGCGTCATATAGATGTTCGTGCCATCAAGGTTGAAGGAGTAGCCCGTCGGAATGACGAGACCGACAACCGAGCGCTTGCAGCCTGCCTGCTCCATCTTGCTCATCAGGCCCGGCAGAGCCGCTTCCGAGGAGGAGGTGCCGAGCACCAGCAGGATTTCTTCCTTGATGTAGCGGATCAGCGCGAAAATCGAGAAGCCGTTGTACTTGGCAACCGCGCCCAGAATGACGACCACGAAGAGGAAGGAGGTGAGGTAGAAAGTACCGATAAGGAAGGCGAGGTTCGTGACCGAGCCGATGCCATACTTGCCGATGGTGAAGGCCATGGCCCCGAAAGCGCCAATCGGTGCGGCCTTCATGAGAATGGCGACCAGACGGAAGATCGGGTACATCAGCGCGTGCATGAAATCGGCAACCGGCTTGCCACGCTCGCCAACCACGGCCAGCGCAATACCGAACAGCACCGAGAAGAACAGAACCTGCAGGATGTCACCCGAGGCAAAAGCGCCGACGACCGTCTGCGGGATCACGTTCATCAGGAAGCCGACAATCGTGGAATCATGCGCCTTGGCGGCATAGTCGTTGACAGCCTTGGTATCGAGCGTCGCCGGATCGATATGCATGCCCGTGCCGGGCTGCAGCGTGTTGGCGACCACGAGACCGACGATCAGCGCCAGCGTCGAGAAGGTGAGGAAGTAGAGCATGGCCTTGCCGGCCACGCGACCGACCTTCTTCATGTCGCTCATCCCGGCAATGCCGGTGGCAACGGTGAGGAAGATCACCGGCGCGATGATCATCTTCACCAGCTTGATGAAGGCATCGCCCAGCGGCTTCAGCGATTCACCGACGCCCGGCCAGAAATGGCCCAGCGCGATGCCCGCGACGATGGCGACGAGAACCTGAAAATAGAGAACCTTGTAAAATGGCTTGCGCCCGTGGCCCGAGACCACGACCTTGTCTTCGATCATGACTTTCCCTCCGTCTTGACGCGCCCATCCGGTTCCCCGGCCTCCTGAGCGTCGTCTTTGCGTTACAGCCATCCCGGCTGGTCGACAGACTCATCAGCAACCGGCGTGCCAGTTTCGAAAAAGTGCTTATGTTATTGTTTTATATTCGTATTTATTTCTGAACGCTGAAAAGCGGATCGCCACAAAGGGCGGAATAACACACAACGCCTCTTGCATTTTGTGTGAATATCCACACAATCCGTATATGGAAAACGACAACCCCCTTTCCCAGCCTGATCTGCCGGTGAGCGAGCGTCGGCATTGGCTGGCCTTTATCGTCGTGGCCGGGCTTGTGCTGTTTGGCGCGATGTTTCTGGCGGATGAATTCAGTCGTTCGCGTACGCTGGCGGCCCTTGGCGAGGATGCGGCGACCGATGGTGCGCTGAAAGTGGCGCTCCTGAATGCCGCGTTTGAGCGCCCGCGCGCCCTGCCGCTGGTGCTTTCCGGCGATAGCGATCTGCGCAAGGCGCTTGAAAGCCGCAATGAAGCGGATGTTTCGCGCCTGAACCACCGGCTGGAAAGCCTGATTGAGGGCACGCAAGCGTCGGTGATCTATGTCATCGGCCCGGATGGCGTGGCGATTGCCGCCAGCAATTTTCGCGCGCCCGACAGTTTTGTCGGCAGTTCCTACGTATTCCGCGACTATTTTCGCTACGCCCTGGAGCGCGGCGCGGCGGAGCAATATGCGCTGGGCACGGTCAGCCGCAGGCCGGGGCTTTATATCTCCCGCCGCGTCGAGGACGAAAGCGGCAAGGCGCTCGGCGTCGTCGTCGCCAAGGTGGAGTTCAACCGGCTGGAAAGCGACTGGCGGATCGGCGCGCGTCCCGTCTATGTCACCGACCGGCGCGGCATCGTGCTGATGACCAGCATTGCCGACTGGCGCTTCCGCTCGGTGGCGCCGATTTCCGATGCACAGCGCGCAACCATCGCCGAAAGCCTGGAATTTGGCGGTGCGCCGCTGGACCCGCTGCCGGTCACTCGCCTGCAACACCTTGAAAGCGGGGGCGAGATGGTGCGCGTCAACCAAGGCGATCCGCAGAAGGGGCTTTTCATCCGGCTCGGCCTGCCCGTTCCCGGAACCGACTGGACGCTGGCCTTCCTGCTGCCGGTGGAAGAAGCGCTCGCCGCCGCCCGCTGGCAGGGCCGCGTTGCCGTCTTTGCCGCGTTTTTGCCCGCCTTCGGCATCGCCGCCTTCGTGCTCCGGCGGCGTCAGCGGGTGCGGGCCGATATGGCGCGTGAACGGCAGGCGCGCGAGGAGCTGGAACGGCGTGTCGAGGCGCGCACCAGTGACCTGACCGCCGCCCGCGACCGGCTGCAACATGAAATCGAGGAACATGAACAGACGGCCAAGCGCCTGCAGGGTGTGCAGCAGGATCTGGTTCAGGCAAACCGTCTGGCCATCGTCGGGCAGGTGGCGGCAGGCGTTGCCCACGAAATCAACCAGCCGGTGGCGACGATCCGCGCCTTCGCCGATAATGGCCGCACCTTTCTCGAACGCGGGCGTCTGGCCGAAGCGGGCGAAAACCTCGCGCAGATCGCGGCTCTGACCGAGCGCATCGGTACGATTACCGCCGACCTCAAGATGCTGGCCCGCAAGGGGCGCGCCGGTGTCGGGCCCATCGGCCTCAGGGATGTGATCGAGGGCGCGGTACTTCTGCTACGCAGCCGCTTTTCGGGCCATATGGACGCGCTTCATCTGAACCTGCCCGAGCCTTCGTTGCAGGTGGTGGGAAGCCGGGTGCGGCTCGAACAGATCCTCATCAACCTTCTGCAGAATGCGCTGGAAGCGACCGCCGATCAGGCCGGTGCGCGGATCAGCGTCCACACTCGCCTCGAGGGCGAAGACGGCGTGGTGCTGTGCGTGACCGACAACGGCCCCGGCATCGCCCCGGACATTCTTGAAGCGCTCTTCACCCCCTTCAACACATCGAAGGAAAACGGGCTGGGCCTTGGCCTTGTCATCTCGCGCGAAATCGCCGCCGATTATGGCGGACGCATCGAGGTGGAAAGCGACACGTCTGGCACCACCTTCTCGGTCTACTTGCGGAGGGCAGCATGATGGAAGCGACCGGCCCTGTCATTCTGGTGGATGACGACGATGATTTGCGCCGCGCCGTCTCGCAAACGCTTGATCTGGCGGGCTTTACGGTGACAGCCTTCGCGCGGGCTACGGAAGCCTTGGCGAGCCTCACGCCCGATTTTCCGGGCGTCATCATCACCGACATCCGTATGCCGGGCATGGACGGGCTTGAGTTTTTCAAGCGCATTGTGGCCATGGATGGCGATCTGCCGGTGATCCTCGTGACCGGCCATGGCGATATTCCGATGGCCGTCGCGGCCTTGCAGCAGGGCGCTTATGATTTCATCGCCAAGCCCTTCCCCGCTGACCGTCTGGTGCAAAGTGCGGCGCGCGCCATGGAAAAGCGCCGTCTGGTGATGGAGAACCGCGCACTCAAACGGGCGGCGGAACAGGTGGAGGGTGATGCGCCACTGATTGGCCAGACGCCCGCCATGGAGCGGTTGCGCAACACCCTGCGCCACATTGCCAATACGGATGTGGATGTGCTGGTGGCGGGTGAAACCGGCAGCGGCAAGGAAGTGGTCGCCACCCTTCTGCACCGCTGGAGCCGGCGCGCCAACGGTCATTTCGTGGCGCTGAACTGCGGTGCCCTGCCCGACAGCGTGATCGAGGCGGAGCTTTTCGGCCATGAGGCCGGGGCCTTTACCGGCGCGCAGAAGAAGCGCGTCGGGCGGATTGAGTATTCAAGCGGCGGCACGCTGTTCCTCGATGAAATCGAGAGCATGCCCTTGTCGGCGCAGGTGAAAATGCTGCGGGTTCTCGAACGGCGCGAGGTTTCGCCGCTTGGCACCAACGAGGTGCGGCCCGTTGATCTGCGGGTCGTGGCCGCCGCCAAAATCGATCTTGGCAATCCGGCAGAGCGCGGCGATTTTCGCGAAGACCTCTATTACCGGCTGAATGTGGTGACGCTGACCATTCCGCCCCTGAGAGAACGGCGCGATGATATTCCGCTGCTCTTTTCGCATTTTCTGACGCGCGCCGCCGCCCGCTTCAACCGCGATGTGCCGAGCCTTTCGGCCGGCGTCCTGCGTCACCTGACGGCCCATGACTGGCCGGGCAATGTGCGTGAACTGGGCCATTTTGCCGAACGGGTCGTACTGGGTGTCGAGGATGTCGGACCGTTGCCGGCGACAAGCCCATCGGCCAACCTTTCGGCCCTCGCATCCGACACGCTGCCCGAACGCATGGACCGGCATGAAGAAGCGATCATCCGCGAAACGCTGGAGAGCAATGAGGGCGATGTGGCCGCCACGCTTCAGGCGCTCGGCATTGCCCGCAAGACCTTTTACGACAAGCTTACCCGCTACGGCATCAACCGCGCCGATTACAAACGGCGCTGAAGCGCTCTACTCCCGGCCCTCACCGGAAATGCGTTTGCGAAGCGCCGTTGGCGATGGGCCGAAAAGGGCCGAAAAGGCCCGCGAGAAATGCCCTGCCGAGGAAAAGCCGGTGGCAAAGGCCACTTCGGTCACCGAGAGCGGGCTTTGCTCGATGAGGCGGCGGGCATGTTTCAGGCGGATATTGCGATAGGTATCCAGAAACCCCTCGCCGAGATGGCTGGCAAACAGCCGGTCGAGATGGCGGGCGCTGGTGCCTGCGAAACGGGCCATGGTGGCGCGGTCGAGCGGTTGCTCGATGGTGGCCTCCATCTTTTCCAGAACCGTCAGCAAGACCGGGTGATGCGTGCCGAAACGTTCCGCCGCCGAGCCGCGTTGCGGCGCTTCGGATTCGGCCACCGCCGTGTGCAGATACCAGTCGGAAACACGCCTTGCGAAATGCGAGCCCATGCGCTCCTCGATCATGGCATGCATCATGTCGAGGGGCGCGATACCACCCGCGCAGGTGATGCGGTCGCCGTCGATCACATAGCGGGCGTGGCGGGGCGTCAGATGCCCGAAGGCCTCGCGCAGCACCGGCGCATGTTCCCAATGGATGGTGAAATCGCGGTTATCGAGAAGGCCCGCCGCCGCCAGCACGAAAGCGCCGCTGGAAATGCCGCCGACCCGGATGCCAAGGCGCGGCAGGCGGCGAAGACGGCCATATTCGGCCTCGGAAAATTGCCAGTCCTGCGGCCCGCCACCCGCACAGACGAAAACCGTGTGGCAGGTCTCGCCCATCTTTTCGAGCGGCGCGCAATCGAAGGAGGCACCGGAAGAGCTTTTCACCGGGCGGCCATCCATGGAGAGTGTCACGACCTCATAGAGATCGACGCCGCCGATCAGATTGGCGGCACGCAAGGGTTCGCTCGCCGATGCAAAGGACATCAGCGCGAAATTGGAGGTGAGGAGAAAGCCGATCCTCTGGGTGCTGCGCGGCTCTGAATGCGACATGTCCCTAATTTATCAATAAATGTCTCTTCAGTGCAATATCACAAAGGGCGATGCGGCTAAGCTTTTGTCAAACGGACAAGGATTCCCATGCGCTATTCAGCTCTTTCCCTTCTCATGAACGGCCTTCGCGGCAATGCCTCATGGAAACCGGCCTGGCGCGAGCCGGAGCCGAAGCCGCATTACGATGTGATCATCATCGGCGGCGGCGGCCATGGTCTGGCGACGGCCTATTATCTGGCCAAGGAATTCGGCGTCCGCAACGTGGCGGTTCTGGAAAAGAACTATATCGGTTCGGGCAATGTGGGCCGCAACACCACGATTATCCGTTCCAATTACCTGCTGCTGGGCAATAACCCCTTCTACGAGCTTTCCATGAAGCTGTGGGAAGGGCTGGAGCAGGATTTCAACTTCAACGCCATGGTCTCGCAGCGCGGCGTGTTGAACCTCATCCATTCGGATGCGCAGCGCGATGCCTATACGCGACGCGGCAATGCCATGCGCCTGCACGGGGTCGATGCGGAGCTTCTCGACCGCGCGGCCGTCAAGGAAATGCTGCCCTTCCTCGATTTCGACAATGCCCGCTTTCCCATTCAGGGTGGCCTGATCCAGCGTCGTGGCGGCACGGTGCGCCATGACGGCGTGGCCTGGGGCTATGCTCGCGGGGCTGACAGCTTCGGCGTCGACATTATCCAGAATTGCGAAGTGACCGCCATTCGCCGCGAAAACGGCAAGGTGCTGGGCGTTGACACCAACAAGGGCTTTATCGGCTGCGGCAAGCTGGCCGTGGCCGTGGCGGGCAATTCCTCGCAGGTCGCCTCCATGGTCGACATGAAGCTGCCGATTGAAAGCCATGCGCTTCAGGCCTTCGTGTCGGAGGGCCTGAAGCCCTTCATCGATTGCGTCGTCACCTTCGGCGCGGGCCATTTCTACGTGTCGCAGTCGGACAAGGGCGGCCTTGTCTTCGGTGGCGACATCGAAGGCTATAATTCCTATGCCCAGCGCGGCAACCTCGCCTGCGTCGAGCATGTGATCGAGGCGGGCAAGGCGATGATCCCCGGCCTGTCGCGGGTGCGCGTGCTGCGCTCCTGGGGCGGCATCATGGATATGTCGATGGATGGCACGCCGATCATCGACAAGACCCACATCGACAATCTCTATCTCAATGCCGGCTGGTGCTATGGCGGCTTCAAGGCCACGCCCGCCTCCGGCTTCTGCTTCGCGCATCTGATTGCCAAGAACGAACCGCATGAGGTGACGCGCCAGATGCGTCTTGATCGGTTCGAGCGGGGCTATCTGATCGACGAAAAGGGCCAGGGCGCCCAGCCGAACCTGCATTGAGAGCGAAATTCCAGCAAATGTGTGCAGCGGTTTTGCGTCCGGAATTTCGCAGGGCCAGACACCAAGGATAACTGATATGGCAAGCCTGATTTCCTGCCCCCATTGCGGGTCTCGCCCCAAGGAAGAATTCACCGTCAAGGGTGCCGCCCTTGCCCGCCCTGAGGCGGATGCCGATGAAGCAACGTGGTTCGACCATGTGTATCTGCGCGACAACCCGCGCGGCCTTTACGACGAATACTGGCACCACACCTCCGGTTGCCGTCGCTGGCTGGTGGTGACGCGCGACACCGCCACCCATGACATTGCCGCCGTGCGCGACGCCGCAGACAAGAAGGAAGCCGCTCAATGACCTCCTACCGTCTCCCCAAGGGCGGTCTTGTCGACCGCAAGACACCGCTGTCCTTCACCTTCGACGGCAAGCGCATGATCGGCCTTGAAGGCGACAGCGTCGCCTCGGCGCTTCTTGCCAATGGCCAGCTCTTGATGGGCCGCTCGTTCAAGTATCACCGCCCGCGCGGCGTGCTGACGGCAGGCTCAGCCGAGCCGAACGCGCTGATGACGATTGGCGAGGGTGGCCGCACCGAACCCAATACCCGCGCGCCCATGCAGGAGCTTTATCAGGGCCTCGTGGCCCGGAGCCAGAACCGCTGGCCGTCGCTCGATTTCGACATCGGTTCGCTCAACAGCCTGCTGTCGCCCTTCCTCGGCGCCGGTTTCTACTACAAGACCTTCATGTGGCCCGCCGCCTTCTGGGAAAAGCTTTACGAGCCTTTCATCCGTCGCGCCGCCGGTCTTGGCAAGGCAAGCTACGAGACCGACCCGGACCATTATGAAAAATGCTGGGCGCATTGCGACCTTCTGGTCGTCGGCAGCGGCGCCACCGGCCTTGCCGCAGCCCTCACCGCCGGTCGTGCCGGTGCCCGCGTCATTCTGGTCGATGAACATGCCCGCATCGGCGGCGGCCTTCTTGCCGAAACCGCGCTGATCGGCGGCGTGGCCGCCCCCGATTTCGTCGCTTCGGCCTTGGCCGAACTCGCCAGCCTGCCGAATGTCGAGCTACTGTCCCGCACCACGGCGTTCGGCTGGTATGACGGCAATGTGTTTGGCGCGGTGGAACGGGTGCAGAAGCATGTGCGCGCACCGCTTCCGAACGTTCCGGTCGAGCGTTTGTGGCGCATCGTCGCCAAGCAGGCCCTTCTCGCCACCGGCGCGGAAGAACGCCCGCTGACCTTCGGCGGCAATGACATTCCGGGCGTGATGATGGCAGGCGCGATGCGCAGCTATCTCAACACCTATGGCGTGGCACCGGGCAAGTCGGTCGCCATCTTCACCACCAATGACAGCGGCTATGCGCTGGCGCGTGATCTGGAAAAGGCAGGCGTTGCGCTGGCCGCCATCATCGACAGCCGTGCCGAAGGGGCTGCCCCCGGCGTCTATTCCGGCACGGCCCGCGTCATCACCGGCGCTTATGTCTCGGACGCCCATGGCGGCAAGGCGCTCGCCTCGATCTCCGTCTTCAAGGGCGGCAAGACCGAGACGCTGTCCGTCGATGCGCTCGCCATGTCCGGCGGCTTCAACCCGATCATTCATCTGGCCTGCCAGCGCGGCGAACGGCCCACCTGGTCGGACGAAAACGGTGCCTTCATCGTGCCGGATCAGCGCAAGGGTCTGACGCTGGCCGGCTCCGTTGCCACCACCAACGGTCTGGCTGCCTGCCTTGAAGCCGGTGCCGCCAAGGCCGCCGCCCTTCTCGGCGATCTCGGCTTTGCCGCTCAGGCTTCGAGCTTTGGTACGGTTGAGGGCGATATTGTTCCGGCAGCAGCCAAGCCGGTCTGGTCCATTCCGGGCATCAAGGGCAAGGCCTTTATCGACTACCAGAACGACGTGCATCGCAAGGATATCGGCCTTGCCGTTCGAGAAGGCTATGGTCATGTGGAACTGGCCAAGCGCTACACCACCAACGGCATGGCGACCGATCAGGGCAAGCTTTCCAATGTGAACGCCATCGGTCTTCTGGCGGAAGCGCGGGGTATTTCGCCGGGCGCTGTCGGCACCACCACCTTCCGCCCCTTCTACACGCCGGTGTCCTTCGGCGCGCTGGCCG
This sequence comes from Pseudomonadota bacterium, assembly GCA_020161665.1. Taxonomy (GTDB): domain Bacteria; phylum Pseudomonadota; class Alphaproteobacteria; order Rhizobiales; family Rhizobiaceae; genus Ectorhizobium. The sequence goes on from JAIUPA010000035.1 coordinate 9,608, forward strand.
GCACCTCGCATGGCAAGCATTTCCAGCCGGTGCGCCAGTCGCCGCTCCACAACTGGGCCAAGAAGAACGGCGCGCAGTTCGTGGAAACGGGCCTGTGGTACCGCTCCTCGTGGTTCCCGCGCGCCGGTGAAAAGACCTGGCGCGAAAGCGTTGATCGCGAAGTGAAGAACATCCGCATCAATGCCGGTCTTTGCGATGTGTCGATGCTCGGCAAGATCGAGATCACCGGCACGGATGCCGCCGAGTTCATCAACCGCGTTTACTCCAACGCCTTCCTGAAACTGCCGGTCGGCAAGGCCCGTTACGGCCTGATGCTGCGCGAGGACGGCTTCATCTATGATGACGGCACGACGAGCCGCCTTGAGGAAAACCGCTTCTTCATGACGACGACAACCGCCTATGCGGCGGGCGTGATGAACCATCTGGAATTCTGCACACAGGCGCTGTGGCCGGAGCTTGACGTGCGTCTCGCCTCCGTCACCGACCAGTGGGCACAGATGGCGATTGCCGGGCCGAAGTCCCGCCTCATCCTGCAGACCATCGTTGATGAAGACATTTCCAACGACGCCTTCCCCTTCCTTGGCGCAAAGGAAGTCTCGCTCTTCGGTGGCCAGCTTCAGGGCCGCCTCTTCCGCATCTCGTTCTCGGGCGAACTCGCCTATGAACTGGCGGTTCCGGCAGGCTACGGCGAAAGCGTTGCCGATGCCCTGATGGAAGCGGGCAAGGAACACGGCATCTGCGCCTATGGTGTGGAAGCGCTCGGTGTTCTTCGCATCGAAAAGGGCCATGTGACCCACAACGAAATCAACGGCACCGTGGTGCCGGGCGACCTCGGCTTCGGCAAGATGGTCTCCGCCGCCAAGGCCGATTTCGTCGGCAAGCATATGCTGTCGCGTGAAGGGTTGAACGACCCGAACCGCGCCCAGCTTGTTGGCGTTGCGCCGCTTGATCCGGCCACGACGTTCCGTTCCGGCTCGCACATCCTCGAAAAGGGTGCGGCAGCGACGCTCGAAAACGATCAGGGCTATATCAGCTCAAGCTGCTACTCGCCGCATGTCGGCTCCACCATCGGGCTGGCGCTCGTCAAGCGCGGTGCCTCGCGCCACGGCGAAGAGGTTCTGGTGTGGAACGGCATCCGCAATGAATACACCCCTGCCCGCCTTTGCGATCCGGTCTTCTTCGATCCGGCCAACGAAAAGCTGAAAGTCTGAGGTTGAGCCATGTCTGCACTGAAGTCTGCTTTCAAGATCGAACACCGCGCCGCTCTCGGCGACAAGAAATCCTCAAGCTTCATGGGCGTGTCGCTTGAGGTGCTTCCCGAAGGCCATGTTCTGCATGCGCTTTCGAGAAGCGCGGATGGTGGCCTCTCCGGCGCCATCCGCACTGCCCTTGGCATCTCCGAAATCGCCGTGCGCTTCGTCTCGCCCGGCCAGTGGTTCATCGTCGGCGATGCGGCCCTTTCCGCCGCAGAACTTGGCGCGATGACGCAAAAGCTTGGAGCCCTGGGCATCGACACCGTGGACCAGAGCCATGGCCGCGTCCGCATTGGTCTTTCCGGTGAGAAGGCAACGCGCGCTCTGAACAAGGGCACGGCGGCCGATCTGTCGCTTGCCGCTTTTCCGGTCGGTCATGCCACGACGACGCTCATCGGCCATATCGGCGCGCATGTCACCCGCACCGGCGAACAAAGCTTCGAACTGATGGTGCTGCGCGGCTTTGCAGAAAGCCTGTGGGACGAACTTTGCGAAATGTGCGCCGAGTTTGCCTGAGCGGCATATCGTTGGCACGACCATTCCTTATAGAGTTCACAGCAAAGCCGCCTTGGTCAAAGGCGGCTTTTCTCATTGCCCCACAGCAAAACCTTCCACGCGCCCACTGATCCAGACGCCATCCTCAGGCGTAGTACCTCCATCGACACTGCAATCATGATTGCTGCGCGAAAGGACTGTGCCTTGATTGAGGATGAAGTGGCCGGGTTGATCAGCCGGGTGGCGCTGGGGGACCGTTTGGCCTTCGCGCGTCTTTATACGCACACCAGCCCGAAACTTTTTGGCGTCTGTCTTCGTATATTACGGGACAGGACGGATGCGGAAGAAGCGTTGCAGGAGATCTACATCCGCGTCTGGCAAAGGGCCAAGTCATTCGGGCGGGCTGCTGGCACGGCCAACAGCTGGCTTGTGACCATTGCCCGAAACCATGCCATTGATTTGATCCGGGCCCGCAAGCGACCGACAGAAGACATTGATGACCGCACCGATATCGCGGATGAAAGTGTTCCGAACCCGGAAACCGCAATGGCCTGGAAGGATGAAGGGCGGCGCATTGATGAATGCATGGGGCGTCTTCCTTCGGCGCAATCGCGCGCCGTGAAGCAGGCCTATGTGGAGGGGTTAAGTTATGTGGAACTGGCGGAACTGTTCAGCGTACCCTTGAGCACAATCCGCATGTGGTTGCGCAGAGGCCTCTTGAAACTGAGAGAGTGTATGGAAAGCCATGGCTGACGAAAGCGAACTTCGACCGGGTGAGATGGATGATGCACTGGCGGCAGAATATGTCCTCGGTGTGCTGCCTCACGATGAGCGCGCCCTGATCGAAAAGCGGATCGGCAGCGATGCCGCCTTCGCGGCGCGCGTTGCGACATGGCAGGCCCATTTCAGCGCTTTCGATCCGGATTACGCCGAAGTTTCCCCGCCCGCTGCGGTTTTCGACCGGATTGAGCGGCGCCTTTTCGGCGCGCCCGCGCCTGCCCGCACCGCCTTCAGCCTGTGGGGCTCGCTCGCCTTCTGGCGCGGATTGGCCGCCGCCTCGCTTGCTGCATCGCTGTTTATCTTTTTCCGGCCCGACGGGGCGATCTTCCAAAGCCAGGCCCCCGTTCTTGTCGCCGAGCTTGCCGCAACCACCGGGCATATGGGGCTCGTTGCCTCCTATGATCCGGCGGATGGCGAGATGCGCATCGTGCCGATTGCCGCCGCCTCGGATAATCCGAAGTCGCTTGAGGTCTGGTTGATCGCCGAGGATGGCCGTCCGCAGTCCATCGGTCTGGTTGATACGGCCGACAAGGGCCTCATCCGCATTTCAGACCCGATGCGTCAGCGCATCCATCAGGGTGTTTCGTTCGCCGTCAGTCTCGAACCGCAGGGCGGCTCCCCCACCGGGCAGCCGACCGGGCCGGTTCTGGCCAGCGGCACGCTGCGTTCTCTGTAATAAATTCTCTTCAAAATCAGTATTTTAATAAAAAATCAAAAAATACTGAAACTTTTTCGCGGCCCATCTCGTCATATCCTTCGCCACCAGAGAAATGGCGGCAACTTGAGACTGACAAAAGTCCAGGTTTGAACCCTTTAATGGAGGATATACGATGAACACTCTTTCGTTCCGCAAGATTGTGCTTGCTGGTGCTCTTTCCGCCGTGGCTTTTTCTGCTCAGGCCGCCAACCCGGAAGTCGGTGGCGCAGCGATGTACGACACGAAGAACATCGTTGAAAACGCCATGAACTCCAAGGATCACACCACGCTCGTGGCTGCCGTGAAGGCCGCCGGTCTGGTGGAAACCTTGCAGGGTGCCGGACCGTTCACGGTTTTCGCCCCGACCAATGAAGCCTTCGCCGCCCTGCCCGCCGGCACGGTCGACACTCTGCTGAAGCCCGAAAACAAGGCACAGCTGACCAAGGTGCTCACCTGCCACGTCGTTTCGGCCAATGCGCTGTCCGGCGCCATCGAGAAGATGATCAAGGACGACAAGGGCGTGCATGACGTCAAGACCGTTGGCGGCTGCGTGCTGAAGGCCAAGGAAGACATGGGCAAGATCACCCTGACGGACGAAAATGGCGGCGTTGCCACCGTGACCATCGCGGATGTCAAGCAGTCGAACGGCGTCATTCACGTGATCGACAAGGTTCTTCTGCCGAAGCAGTAAGGCCCTCTCTCTCCTCCCCCAACGAAGGCCGGCATCTTGCCGGCCTTTTTCCGTTTGGAGTCGTTGTTCAAATGCGCGCCTCAGGCGGCCAGAAACTGTTGCGGCGTGCGTCCAAAATAGCCCCGGAAGGCCGCAACAAAGGCGCTCGGGCTGGAATAGCCAAGCGAATGGGCGATTTCCGTGCTGCTCTGGCCACGGTTCAGCCGTTCGATGGCCGACAGCAGGCGAAGGCGGGTGCGCCAGGCCCGAAAGGTCAGCCCCGTTTCCTTGACGAACAAGCGCTCCAGCGTGCGGGGGCTCGCCCCGGCAATGGCGGCGAGTTCCGAGAGCAAGCGCGGATCTTCCGGCCGCGTGCCGAGATAGCGCGTCAGGCGCACAAGGCGCGGATCATGCCCGCCGGGAAGTGAAAGCGGTGCTTCCTCCAGCGCCGCCAGTTCATCGAGCACCACATCGACAAGGCGGTTTGTGCGCTCGTCAAAGGGGGCGGAAAGATCGCTTTCACACAGTTTGAGGATCAAGGCGCGCATGAGCGGGTTCATGACGCGCACCGAGCAGGCGTCGCGTCCCAACCGGGCAAGACGATGAAGCGCCGAAGGGTCCACATGCAGGTTGCGGATATGGGCGTCGGTTTCCGTCACCAGATCATGCTCGAGGCCGCCCGGTATCCACATCGCATGGGTGGGCGGGACAATCCACACATTGCCGCCGCTGGAGACCCGCAAGACGCCATCATGCGCCCAGAGAAGCTGGCCGCGCGGGTGGCTGTGCGGCTGCACGGCACGCCCTGCGCGGATGGGGCGATGATTGGCCAGCACCGGGCGCGCAGCATCCAGCGTATAGGCAATGTCCAGCGGCTGGAAGAATGGCGCGTCATCGACATCATTTGTCATGATGGCGGTATAACGCATTTCGCGGTCATTTGCTAGTTTCCTGCCAATCATCAAATCGCACCATGGGAGACCCGCCTTGCCGGGAACACTGAACATCAAGACGGCGGTTGCCCTTCTGTCCGTCCTCATCGCCCTTGCCCTTGCCATCATCGTGCCCGCCCCGTTTGACCGGGTGCAGGCGGCCACCCTTGGCATCGTCCTTGTCACGCTCACGCTTTGGGCCACCTCGGTCGTGCCGAACTATCTCGGCTCCATGGTCTTCTTTGCCGTGGTGCTGATCCTGCATCTCGCCAAGCCCGACCTTGTCTTTTCCGGCTTTGCCTCGGCGGCGGTGTGGCTGATCATTTCCGGTTTCGTCATCGGCAGCGCCATCAACATTTCCGGCATTGGCGACCGCATGGCGGGTGTCATCGCGCCCCATCTCACCGGCAGCTATGTGCGGCTCATCGGCGGGCTGGTTCTGGTGGCAACGCTGCTTGGCTTCCTCATGCCGTCCTCGATCGGGCGGGCCGTGGCGCTGGTGCCGATTGGCATGGCACTCGCCCATCGTGTCGGCTTCGCACCCGGCTCAAACGGGCGCATTGGCATTGCCGTGACGCTGGCGGTGGCCTGCAACATGCCGGGCTTCACCATCCTGCCGTCGAACATTCCGAACATGGTTCTGACCGGCGCGGCGGAAACGATCTACGGCACGCATTTCGGCTATCTCGATTACCTCATGCTGCACTTCCCGATCCTTGGCGTTTTGAAATCCGCCGCAGTCGTGCTTCTGGTGGTGAAACTCTTCCCGGCAACCGTTGGCGAACCGCTCGCAAATGCCGGTTCGGCCAAGGCCGAAGGCGGCGAAAAGGGCAAGCCCGCGCAAGCCGCCCAGCCCGGTGCGGGCTTGCGTGTCTCGATCATCCTTCTGATCACGCTGGCGCTGTGGGCCACCGACAAGCTGCACGGCATCAACCCGGCCTGGATCGGGCTTGGCACCGCCGTCATTCTTCTCATGCCGAAGATCGGTGTCGTGCCGCCGCCGGCCTTCAAGGCCTCCGCCGATTTCGGCTCGATCCTTTTCGTCGCAGGCGCGCTGGCGCTCGGGGCTGTCGTCAACACATCCGGACTGGGCACGTTGATCGGCAGCGGATTGCTCAAGGTCCTGCCGCTCGAACAGGGGCAGAATGCGCTGAACTTCTTCTCGCTCAGCCTCATGTCCTTCTTCACCGGCTTCGTGACCACCACGCCGGGCGTGCCCGCCGTGTTGACGCCGCTGGCCAAGGAGATTTCCGCCGTCACAGGCTTCAACCTTGAAACCGTGCTGATGACGCAGGTCGTCGGCTTCTCCACCGTGGTGTTTCCGTTTCAGGTGGCCCCGCTGGTGGTGGCCATGCAGCTTTCCGGCGAAAAGCTTGGCTCGCTTCTGAAACTCACGGCACCGCTGGCCGCCATCACGCTGATCGTGCTGTTGCCGCTCGATTATCTGTGGTGGGCGCTGCTCGGCTGGTTCTGAGCGGGTTCAGGGCAGGATTTGATCCGGCCAGTGGCGAAAGAGCGCCACCTGTCCCTCATGGCGCAGACGCGCCACGTCGGCAAGGTCAATCTCGCCATAGAGCCAGCGGCTGGTGGGGGTAAACACCGCCTCGCTTTCGCACCACACACCCGACGGCGGCATGCCGTAATCGGACGGCACGTAAAGGGCGGCCTTGCCGCAATTGGTATCAACGGCGGGCGACCACGGGGCATGGCCCGCCGTTGGAGAGACGAGAACGGCAAACTGGTTTTCGAGCGCGCGAGCCTGTGCCCCGATGCGCACGCGGTAATAACCCGCCTCCGTATCGGTGCAGCTTGGCGACAACACCAGATCAACGCCTTCTTCGGCCAGCCGGCGGGCGAGCAGCGGAAACTCGTTGTCGTAGCAGATGAGAATGCCAAGCTTGCCAAAGGGCGTGTCGAACGTGTTCAGACCATCGACGCCCGCGGCAATGTTCCATTGCTCACGCTCAAACCGGGTCATGACGATCTTGTCCTGAACGCCGACCGGACCATCGGGACCAAAGAGAAAAGCACGGTTACGGAACTTGTCATCAGGGTCGAGCACCGGCGCGGAACCGGGGCAGAACCAGATGCCGTGCTTTCTCGCCAGCTCTTCCGAAAGCTTCAGAAACTCCGGCAGCAGCGGCTGGATGGCGGCAATCGAGCCGTGCAGATCGGCGCAAAGATCATCGCTCAGAAGGCCGGTCAGCGCCATGGCGGAATATTCCGGCATCAGCACAATCTCGGCCCCGGAGGCTGCGGCCTCATCGACCAGAGCGGCAAAATGCGTGGCGAATTCATTCCAGCTGGCAAAGCGCTCCAGCGCATATTGGCAGGCGGCAAACTTGACCATCAGGCGATCTCCTTCAGCCAGAACGACATGGGCTTGGCGGTTTCCTGTGCCTCGCCCACATCGCGCCAGACATAGTCTGTTTTCAGTTCAGGATGGTGGATAAAGCCGCGTTTGCCCCAGAAGGCGTTGAGCGGCTGGTAATCGACAGGCCGGGCCGGGTGATCAACGGGGCGCTCCACCGCGCAGAAGGCGCAGAGATCAAGCCCGCCCAGACGGCGCGCATGGGCCTCGCGTTCCTCGAAAAAGCGCACACCAATGCCCCGGCCACGATAGGCGGGCATCAGCACCGATTCCCCGAAATAGAAGATGCGGGCCGGATCATAACCATGATCGACAAAGGGGCGTTTGAACTCGTCCGTCTCATCGGCCATCGGCAGGCCTGTGGCCGCGCCGACAACCTTTCCCTCATCAAGCGCCAGAACGAAGACGCTGCCCGGTGAGCGCGCATAGGTCGCCACATAGGTCTTTTCGTAATCGAGCGAGCCTTCATAAAGATAGGGGAAGGCGCGGAAAACAGCGATGCGCAGGCGGGCCAGATCGTCAATGAAGGGGGCAATATCCGCACCGGCGCGGGTTTCAATGTTCATCTGCGCTTCCGACTTTGCAAAACGTCACCTTTGATATAGGAATTCTGACCGATACGCCAAGCAAATCAAAGACAAGGGAACAGCATAAATGCGTGCCGCCGAGACCATTCACGCCTATTACGAAGCCTTCAACAAGGGCGATATGAACGCCTTTCTGGCGCTTTTGACCGATGATGTGGCGCATGACATCAATCAGGGCGAACGCCAGACCGGCAAGGCCGCTTTTGCAACCTTCATGGGCCACATGAACCGCTGCTACCGCGAGGTTCTGACTGACATGGTGATCATGGAAAGCCCGTGCGGCACGCGCGGGGCGGCGGAGTTCACCGTCAACGGCACCTATCTCGCTACCGACGAGGGCCTGCCGGACGCCAATGGCCAGACCTATGTTCTGCCCGCCGGCGCCTTCTTCGACATTCGCGATGGCAAGGTGGCCCGCATTTCCAACTACTACAACCTGCCCGACTGGATTGCGCAGGTTGAGGGCGACGAGGAAGCCTGATCCTCGGACACGTCACATTCAGGGGCGGTGTCGGGCCAAGGCTTGACGCCGCCCCTTTTCAAGCACTTACTTGAAACGCAGGTATTTCCAAACTCCAAGCTCGTTAGACAAAATCATTGGAGGAGATATTATGGGCATTGATCAAATCATTGCAACTAACGATATATGCACGAAAGATGGCTTTGATAAAGCCATGCGGGAAGCTGAACACTTGTCGGAAGGCGAGTTACGCTACATTCTATCTTATGATCCTGGCGCTCAAGGTGTTGATTTCAAAAAGAAACAAGCACTAGCGCGGGCGGAAATCGACAGAAGATCATTTCTTGAGCATAAAAAAATAGTCTGGGTTTCCGCAACCTTTGGCTTTATTGGCGTCATCGCTGGGGCTTTACTTCAGACAGTACTCACGAAGGTACTTCAATAAAATTCATCCAAAACTTGGCCTTTATGGTGGCCCGCATTTCCAACTACTACAACCTGCCCGACTGGATCGCGCAGGTTGAGGGCGACGAGGAAGCCTGATCCTCGGATCACTTCACATTCAGGGGCGGGGTCGGGCCAAGGCTTGACGCCGCCCCTTTTCCTTGCGTAGATCATCTGAATTCCGAGGGGAGCACCGAACGGTGCTGAGATGGCGGTGAGCCGGACCCTTGAACCTGATCCGGGTCATACCGGCGTAGGAACGGAACAAGGAGCGCCTCACGCGTTTTCTCCCCTTCTTCGCTTTGCCTGGATCTCCATGATGACCGTCAGGAGATCGACCATGCCGCATTCGAATTTCACTTCATCCGCCCGACGCGCCAGCCGCAGCCTTTGAGCCTTCGCGCATGAAGACTTTTCGCGCCGTCTTGCGCACGGTGGTGACGCTCGTCATCCTATGGCTCACGATCCTGTGGCTTGCCGCGCCGCCGCGCTACATCCTGCCCACGCCGCTGCAGGTCATGGCCGCTTTTCAGCGCCAGCCCGCCTATCTTTTCGAAAACGCGCTGGTGACGCTCGCCGAAATCCTCCTGGGCTTTGTCGCCGGGTCGCTGCTCGGCTTTACCACCGCACTCGGCATCGCTGCCTCGCCGCGTCTCGGGCGACTGGTCTGGCCGGTCATTCTGGTGCTGCAGGCCTTTCCGGTCTTCGTGCTGGCACCGCTCCTCGTCCTCTGGCTCGGCTTCGGTATGGCCTCCAAAGTGGTGATGACAACGCTCATCATCTTCTTTCCGGTCGCCTCCTCCTTCGGTGACGGGTTACGGCGCATTGATCCCGACCTGATCGACGCCACCGCGCTGACGCCTGCAACCCACTGGCAAACGCTTCGCCATATCCGTCTGCCGCTTGCCTTGCCTTCGCTCGTCTCCGGCCTTCGGGTCGCGGCACCGCTCGCCCCACTCGGGGCCGTGGTGGGGGAATGGGTCGGGGCTTCCGCCGGGCTTGGCTTCGTCATGATCCAGGCCAATGCCCGCATGCAGACCGACATGGTCTTTGCCGCCATGACCATTCTCGCCGCCCTCACCCTTCTTCTTCGCTACGCCATGGACTGGCTGGCCCCGCGCCTCACCCCGTGGATGCGCGAGACATGAACTCATCCCACAACACCCGCCCAAGGAGCCTTCAATGATCCGCAAAACCCTCCTCGCCATGGCCGCGAGCCTGTTCCTCGCCAGCGCCGCACAGGCCGACGACAAGCTGAGCGTGCTGCTCGAATGGTTCGTGAACCCGGACCACACGCCGCTGGTGGTGGCCGATCAACTCGGCCTTTTCAAGCAAGCCGGGCTCGACGTGACGCTCATTCCGCCCACCGATCCCTCCATCGTGCCGCGCGCCGTGGCGGCGGGCGAGGCCGATATCGGCATCCATTATCAGCCGAACCTCTTTCTCGACCATGCGGCGGGCGTGCCGCTCATCCGCTTCGGAACGCTGGTTGAAACGCCGCTCAACACGCTGACGGTGCTGGCCGATGGTCCGGTGAAGGACATCAAGGATCTCGAAGGCAAGCGCATCGGCTTTTCCGTCTCGGGCTTCGAGGAGGTGCTTTTGTCGCGCATGCTTGCAAGCGCCGGGCTTTCGCGTGACAAGGTGGAGCTCGTCAACGTCAACTTTGCGCTCACCCCTTCGCTGATCGGCGGCAAGGTGGAGGCAACCATCGGCGGCTTTCGCAATTTCGAACTGACGCAGATGCAGATCGAAGGGCATACGGGCAAATCCTTCTTCCCCGAGGATTACGGTGTTCCGGCCTATGACGAACTGATCTTCGTGACGCACCCGGCGCTTCTTGCCGACACCCGCCTGCCGCGCTTTCTCGATGCGGTCGAAAAGGCGTCGATCTACCTCACCAACCACCCGCAGGAAGCCTTCAACCTCTTCATCCGCGCCTATCCCAACCTCAATGACACGCTGAACCGTAAGGCCTTTGACGACACGCTGCCGCGCTTTGCCAAGCGCCCGGCAGCCCTCGACAAGAACCGCTATGAACGCTTCGGCGCGTTTTTAAAGGAGGAAGGGTTGATCAAGGACGCCCCGGCGCTGACGGATCTTGCCGTGGAATTGCGCTAACAAACGGTCGAGCGCGGCGGGCGGTCATTTTTTGATAGACCGCCGCGATTTCGCCCTTGCCTCTCTAGTGACTAGAGCTTGTAGAGTGCTTTCAATGAGAAAGGACTCTACTGCCATGCATGCATCGTCCAAGGCCAGATTTCGCGTTGAAGGAATGGATTGCGCCTCCTGCGCCGCCAAGATCGACACCGCCGTTCGCCGACAGCCGGGGGTCGAGGATGTGTCCGTTTCGGTCACATCCGGCACGATGACGATCACGCATGATGCAACAAGCGACCTTGAGGCGATCAGCCGCAAGGTCAGCGGCCTTGGCTACACCGTTTCCCGGATCGCCGAAAAAGCCCCGGTTCAACACGGCCATGCGCCGCATGACCACGGGGCGTGCTGCGCAAACGAGCATTCGCACGGTTCCTCCTGCGGATGCTCCGGGCATGACCATGATCATCACCATGACGACGATCTCTCAGGCCTTCACGGTCACGACCATGGCGCAAGCCAAGGGCCATGGTGGCAAAGCCGCAAGGGACAGCTGACGATTTTCGCCGGGCTGGCGCTTGCGGCGGCCTATGGCGTCGGCCATCTGTTTTCCGGCATCGCACCTTATGCCTTTACCATCGCCATGCTGGTCGGCCTTCTCCCCATCGCGCGCCGCGCCGTGATGGCGGCCCTTGCCGGAACGCCATTTTCCATCGAAATGCTGATGACCATCGCCGCCCTAGGCGCGCTGATGATCAACGCCACGGAAGAGGCCGCCGCCGTCGTATTCCTCTTCCTCGTCGGGGAATTGCTGGAAGGTGTTGCGGCAGGCAAGGCGCGCGACAGCATCCGGGCGCTTGCCTCACTGGTGCCGAAAACCGCATTGCTCGACGAAGGCGGCAAACTCCGCGAAGTGCCGGCCGAAACGCTGTCTGTCGGCGCGCTCATTCTGGTGCGTCCGGGCGACCGGATTTCCGCCGATGGCGTCATCATCGAAGGCGAAAGCGCCATTAACGAGGCCCCCGTCACCGGGGAGAGCGTGCCGGTGCGCAAGGGCGTGGGTGACACGACCTTCGCGGGCACCGTCAATGGCGATGCGGCGCTGAAGGTTCGCGTCACGGCCAGTGCTGCGGACAACACCATTGCCCGCATCATCAAGCTGGTCGAGGAAGCACAGGAATCGAAAGCCCCGACCGAGCGCTTCATCGACCGCTTCTCGCGCTATTACACGCCGGTGGTCGTGCTGATTGCCGCGCTCGTCGCCACGTTGCCGCCGCTTGTGGCGGGCGGTCTCTGGTCCGAATGGATTTACAAGGGCCTCGCCATCCTGCTGATCGGCTGCCCCTGCGCGCTGGTCATATCCACGCCCGCCGCCATTGCCGCCTCGCTTTCGGCAGGCGCGCGCCGCGGCCTGCTGATGAAGGGTGGCGCTGTTCTGGAAGAGCTTGGAAAGCTCACCACCATTGCCTTTGACAAGACCGGCACGCTGACCGAAGGCAAGCCGAAGGTGACAGATATTCTCGCGTTCGAAAAGACCGAGGCCGAAATCCTGCGGCTGGCGGCAGCGCTTGAAACGGGCTCCAGCCACCCGCTGGCGCTGGCCATTCTCGCCGCCGCGTCCGCCGCATCCATCGACATTCCGGCTGCGGCAGAGGCACGGGCGCTCGGGGGCAAAGGCGTGACGGCGACAGTCGAGGGCAGAAACGTCTTCCTCGGCTCGGCCAAGGCTGTTGCCGAGCAGAGCACCATTCCGGCTCTTGCGAGTGATGCCATGGCAGCCTTGAACGATCAGGGCAAGACGGTGTCCGTTCTCGTTGTGGATGGTGTTCTGGCCGGCGCGATTGCCATGCGTGACGAACCGCGTGAAGACGCCGCCGCCGGGCTGAAGGCACTGACGGATAGCGGTATCCGCACCCTCATGCTGACGGGCGACAACAAGCGGACGGCGGCGGCCATCGGGGCGGAACTTGGCATCGAGGTCCATGCCGAGCTGCTGCCCGAGGACAAGCAGAGGCTTGTCGAAACCCTGAAAGCCAGCGGTGAAATCGTTGGCAAGGTAGGGGACGGCATCAACGATGCCCCGGCACTGGCAGCCGCAAACGTCGGCATTGCCATGGGCGGCGGCACGGATGTGGCGTTGGAGACCGCCGACGCCGCCATTCTTCACGCCCGCGTCAGCGATATTGCCGACATGATCCGCCTGTCGAAGCGCACCATGCGCAATATCGGGCAGAACATCACCATGGCGCTTGGCCTGAAGGGGGTCTTTCTGGTGACGACCATTCTGGGTATCACCGGGCTTTGGCCTGCCATTCTGGCCGATACGGGCGCGACTGTTCTTGTCACCCTCAACGCCTTGCGGTTGCTGAAGGCGCGATAAGGGCTGCGGCAACGGCTCCGCGCCTTGCAAAACATTATGGTTATCAGTCCGTTAATTCTTTCGTGGCAAGGTTTCGAGATATGACCTAGCAGCCGGATGCGCCCATGTCCTTTCTCCTCTCTGGCCTTTCCCGTCACACCCATGACATTCTCGAAGCCATCGACAGGTCAATGGCCGTGATCGAGTTTGATCTTCAGGGTAACATTCTGGAAGCAAACGAGAATTTCTGCTCAACCATGGGCTATTCCAAGGCCGAACTGAAGGGCAAGCATCACCGCATCTTCGTCTCGCCGGAGGTGGCCTCGTCACCGGAATACGCGGCATTCTGGGCCAAGCTGGCGCGGGGCGAATTCGACCGGGCGCAATATTGCCGCCGCGCCAAGGATGGCCGCAAGGTCTGGATCGAGGCGAGCTACAACCCGGTCCTGCGGGGCGGCAAGCCCTACAAGGTGGTGAAGTTCGCGACCGATATTTCGGCACGCAAGATGGCGGAGATCGACAGCGCCGAAAAACTGGCCGCCCTTTCGCGTTCGCAGGCGATCATCGAATTTGCCCCGGATGGCACCATTCTGACGGCCAACGACAATTTCCTGAGCGCGCTTGGCTACCGTCTGGACGAGTCCGTCGGGCGCAATCACGCGATTTTCTGCGACGCGTCCTACGTCCGCTCGCGCGACTATGCGGAATTCTGGGCACATCTGGCGTCCGGCAAGTTCCACGCCGGGCAGTTCACGCGCATCGACCGGGCAGGCCATGAAGTGCACATTCAGGCCACCTACAATCCGATCCTCGACAATTCCGGCCATGTCATCAAGGTTGTGAAGTTCGCGACCGATATTTCCGAGCGCGTCAAAGCCATCCATACGCTGGCCGACGGACTGAAGCGGCTGGCCGATGGCAATATCCGCCAGACCATCGACGAAACATTCATTCCCGAATTCGAGGCGCTTCGCGTCAACTACAACACCTCGCTTGCCAGCTTCCAGAAGACGCTGGAACAGGTCCTGCAGCAGACGGAAAATGTCAGCGGCAACGGCCTGCAGATGCAGGTGAGTTCGGAGAGCCTTGAGGAGCGCACGCACCAGCAGGTGGCCGCCCTTCGCCAGACAACGGCGGCGCTCGACATGATCACCAATGCCATCAGCCAAGCCAACACCCGCACCACGGAAACCCGTGGGCTGGTGGCCGAGGCCAGCAAGGCGGCCACGGATTCGGTGAATGTGGTGAGCGCGACGGTGGAGGCCATGGGCCGCATCGAAACCGCCTCGCACGAAATCAACAAGATCATCGGCGTGATTGATGAAATCGCCTTCCAGACCAACCTTCTGGCGCTCAATGCCGGGGTTGAGGCCGCGCGAGCGGGTGATAGCGGCAAGGGCTTTGCTGTGGTGGCGCAGGAAGTGCGGGCACTCGCCCAGCGCTCGGCACAGGCCGCGCAGGAAATTGCCCGCCTGATTTCCAACGCCTCCAGCGAAGTGAAGGAAGGGGTGCGACTGGTGGACGACACCGGCGACGCGCTTCGCCGCATTGAAACCTTCGTTCACACCATCGACGACAATGTTCAGGCCATTGCCGGAACGGCGGTCGAACAGTCACAGCAACTGGAAGAAATCTCAACCGCCGTCAACGCCATCGATCATATGGCGCGCGAGAACATCAACATGGTGGGCAGCATGAACGGCGTCAGCCAGGCGCTGTCATCCGGTGCGGCGCAATTGAGCGAACTGGTGGGTCACTTCCAGCTGAACCGCCACGGCGAAATCCGCGCCTCCGGCTCATCTAGCCAGAGCTACGCCGCCAAGCGACGTTTCGTCGCCTGAGCGGTTTTCGCAAGGATCAAACGGTCTGAGCAGCCTTACTGCACAAGGCCTTCTTCATCGAAGAAGGGCACTTCCGGCACGGCATCCATCAACTGGTTGAGGCCGAGGCCCGCATCGCCCAGACTGCGGCAGGTGAGTTCTTTTGCCACCTTCATGCCCTTGTAGAGCGTAACGCCGCCTTCCATGTCCTTGCCCGGATCATTGGCGCCACGGCTGATCATGCGCTCGTGGACGACATAGGTGTAAGGCCCGGTCTTGAAGCCGAGACCCGTGTCATAACCGCCGGAATAGCCGATGGAATGGATCATGAAACGCTTGGCGCTGCCGGCCTTGTCGTCCGGGTAATCCAGTTCCGGCGCAACGACCGGACCATAATGATAGGAGACCTGCTTGCGGTTCTTCGAGGCGCAGATTGACACCACGTCATCGTCATTGACCTCGCAGGTGAAGATCACGTCCTCGCTGTCTTCACAATGGCCGCGGGTGATGTCGTCGCTGGCATGGTCTGGAACGTTGTCGAAGGTCGAGCCCTTGTCGCTCTTGTCTTCGCTTTTCTCCTCGCTCTTTCCATCGCCCTGCTGGTCTTCCTTGTCGAACTCGTCGCAGGAGACCGCCTCAAAGCGACCGCGGTCGGTGACAATCGCACCCTTCTCGATCTTCCAGACCTGCTGTTCCACCTGCTTATCATTTTCGATGGTGATTTCAGCCTTCACCTTGGCCTGACTACCCTTGCGGGTGCCGGTGATTTCGCTTTCCCAGCTGGTGTAATAGCCCTGTTCGGCATCCTGAATTGTGCCATCCTCGACAGCGATGAGCTTGCCGTCGCCATCCGGCATATCGACCATCAGACGCGCCGAGGTCGTTTTGTCTTTCATGCGAAAGCAGCTTTCTTCGGCCGAGGCCAGACCGGGAACAAGAAGAAAGGCAGGGAGAAGGAGAAGAGAGCGGCGGATAGACTTCATGTCAGTTTGCCCGTGAGAGGAAGACGCAAACCGGGATGGTTTGCACATTTTCGTGATTGGTAACACGCGTCCGAAAACAAGGCCAGAGCCTTTACTGCTCCCCGATCCAGCAACAAGTCTAAGAACAAAATCCTTATTTCATACCCTTTATTCAAGAACAGTTCAGAAACAATATGTTTTGACGAGTGTAAAAAAAGCGGGGCGCCAGTCAAACCGGCGCCCCGCGAGACTGATCAGGCAGGGGCTGATCAGGACAGGTGATGCGGCTTCGTCATGCCGTAGACCGGCGTTTCAAGCCCGGCGTGGCGCGCCTTCAGCTGTAGCGAAAGATACTGCGAATAGTGGCGCGACTGGTGCAGGTTGCCGCCGTGGAACCACAGCGCTTCCTGCTGCGTCGGTTTCCACATGTTGCGCTGTTCGCCTTCCCACGGACCGGGGTCCTTGGTGGTGTTGGAGCCAAGACCCCAGCACTTGCCCACCTTGTCCGCCACCTCACGCGAGATGAGATCGGCGGCCCAGCCGTTCATCGAGCCATAGCCGGTGGCATAGACGATGAGATCGGCGGGAAGTTCCGTGCCATCCTTCAGCACCACGGCATTTTCCGACAGGTGCGAAATATCAACGCCCGACTTCAGCTTGATCGAGCCGTCGATAACGAGATCGCAGGCCCCGACATCGATGTAATAGCCCGAGCCACGGCGCAGATACTTCATGAACAGGCCGGAATCATCGTCGCCGAAATCGAGCATGAAGCCCGCCTTTTCGAGCGCCGCATAGAAATCGGCGTCTTTTTCGCGGATGCGATCGTAAATCGGCACCTGGAATTCATGCATGATGCGATAGGGCAGCGAGGCAAAGATGAGGTCGGCCTTGCGGGTGGTCATGCCCGACTGCACGGCGCGCTCCGAGTACAGATCACCCAGCCCGATCTCCATCAGCGAGTCCGACTTGACGATATGGGTGGAGGAACGCTGCAGCATGGTGACATCCGCACCGCCTTCCCACAGCGCCGCGCAAATATCATGGGCGGAGTTGTTGGAGCCGATAACGACGACCTTTTTGCCCTCATAGGCATCGGGACCCGGATGCTGTGAGGAATGCTGCTGCTCGCCCTTGAACACATCCTGACCGGGGATTTTCGGCACATTGGCCTTGCCCGACATGCCGGTGGCAAGCACCAGCTGCTTCGGACGCAGCACCACTTCGGCGCCGTTGCGATCCACAACCACGGTCCATTCGCCCGTCGCCTCGTCAAAGGTTGCGGATTTGCAGGTGGTGGAACCCCAATAGTTCAGTTCCATGACCTTGGTGTACATTTCCAGCCAGTCGCCCACCTTGTCCTTGGGCGTGAAGACCGGCCAGTTTTCCGGGAAGGGGATATAAGGCAGGTGGTCGTACCAGACGGGGTCATGCAGGCACAGCGACTTGTAGCGCTTGCGCCAGCTGTCGCCGGGGCGTTCATTCTTCTCGATGATGATGGTGGGCACGCCAAGCTGGCGAAGACGCGCGCCAAGCGCAATGCCGCCCTGCCCGCCGCCAATGATCACCACATAGGGCTGCTGCGAATAGCCAAGCTCTGCGGCCTCGTTCTCGCGCTTTTCCTTCCAGGTCTTGCGGTCCTTGTTGTGGCCGTGTTCGGCCCCCATCGGGCGGCGGAAGCCCTTCGGCTCCTCATGGCCCTTCAGCTCGCTCATGGTGGTGAGCAGCGTCCAGATGAGACCGTTCTTGAGGCGGATATGGCCGTAGCCACGGGCCGTAGCCGTTTCGAAT
This sequence comes from Pseudomonadota bacterium, assembly GCA_020161665.1. Classification (GTDB taxonomy): domain Bacteria; phylum Pseudomonadota; class Alphaproteobacteria; order Rhizobiales; family Rhizobiaceae; genus Ectorhizobium. Next base: position 27,326 of record JAIUPA010000035.1, read on the forward strand.
TCGAACCAGCCTTCGGTCACGCCACCGGCTTCCGATGCGGCTTCCTTCGTATCCTGCACGAAGTTCGACGGCTTGGTGGTGGCCAGCTGGTTGAGCAGCATGTCGCGGACTTCGCCATGCCCTTCCATCGTCTTCAGGTTCCAGGTGAAGGTCACCAGATCGCGCCAATAGCAATCGGCCTGAAACAGGTTGACGGCGGCATCAATATCGCCACGGGCCAGCGTATCGCCAAGTTTGGAAAGCACCGTATCGATCTTGGTGCTCGGGCTGATGTCAAGCATATCATCTCCTCCATGTTGCTTGATGGTTTTGAGGAAGCCGCCGGGAACAGGCGGCTTCCGGGTTTGCGCAAGGTGGCCGGGCTCCTCTCCCGGCATACCCCTGCGGCAAATGCTTATTTCGACAGGTCGATCAGGATCTTCAGCTGCGTACCGGCCGGATCGAGAAGGGTGTCGAAGCCTTCCTTGACGGCGGTATCGAGCGTGATGCGCTTGGTGACGACCTTGCTGGCGGGCAGAAGGCCCGACGCAATGAGACGGATGACGCGCGGCCAGTAATGGGTGGGATAGGCCCAGGACCCCTTCACTTCGAGGTCGCGGAACGTCACCTGAAACCAGTCGATGGGGTTTTCGTGCGGGTGAAGACCCGTCTGCACCACCACGCCCTGCTTGCGCACGGAATCAACGCAGGCCTTCAGCGCATGTTCGTTGCCGACGCATTCAATGGCGACATCGCAGCCGACATTGCCTTCCGTCTTCGAACGGATGATATCGCCGACATTGTCGCGCTTCGGGTTGATGGTGATCACATCCGGCAGGATGCCCTTGGCATAGTCGAGGCGGGCATCGTTGAGGTCGGACACGAAGAGCTGGGCGGCCCCGGCGGCGCGCGCGGCCAGCAGCGTCAGCATACCGATCGGACCGGCACCCGTGACAAGCACGCTGTTGCCCGCCGTCACACCGCCACGGTCGCAGGCATAGACAGCAACCGCCGTTGGCTCGACGAGCGCGGCTTCCTCATCGCTCATCTCATCCGGGATTTTCTGGACGTTGTATTCGTTGACGAGGGCCGCTTCGGCCATACCACCGCCGACCCAGCTCAGACCCACCAGCGCGAGTTCCGGGCTCAGGTGAAACAGGCCACGGTCTGCGAAATAATCGCCCGAGCGCGGCATGATCAGCGGCTGGATCGACACGCGGTCGCCGACCTTGACGGAGGTGACGCCTTCGCCGACGGCTTCGATGACGCCGCCGAACTCATGACCCAGCACCTGCGGGCCGTGGGCCTTCGTAAAGGGGTGCGGTTCGGTCGGGATGAAGATCGGGCCGTAGCTGTATTCATGCAGATCGGTGCCGCAAATGCCGACGAACTTGTTTCGAACCACCACCTGACCGGGGCCGGGCTGGCCGGGATCAGCAATCTCTTCAATCCGCAAATCCTTGGCGGCATGAAATCTGAGCGCACGCATTGGTATTTCTCCCTTGGCTGCTTTTGATGCAGATAAGGCAGCAAGGGCCATGCCAGCCGTGCCAGACGGGCATGAGGACCGGAATCATTCGGTTTTTGGGTTTAGAAGGATGGATGTGCGCCACACCTGTGGCGCAACAGCTGTGGCATGCGCCTCAGTTCAGGCGGGATATGCCAAGGCGGCGCATCTGGCGGTGAAGCGTGGTGCGGTCAACGCCAAGCCGGCGGGCGGCTTCGGAAACATTGCCCTTGCTTTGCGCCAGAACGGTGCGAAGGGCGGCTTCCTCATCCGGCATCAGCACCGGGCGGGGCGCGGCTGGCCCCAGACGCTCCGGCAGGTCGGCCACCTCGATCAACCCGTCATCGCAGAGCGCCCCGGCATAGGCGATGGCATTGTCGAGTTCGCGGATATTGCCCGGCCAGCGATAACCGAGCACCACCATGCGCGCCGCATCCGAAAGCTTCAGCGGTCGCCCGGCCTTGCCGTGCTTTTCTAGGAGACGTTCGAGAATCCACGGGAAATCATCGCGTTCGCTGAGCGGTGGAAGCGTGAGGATCGCGGCGTTCAATCGGTAATAGAGGTCTTCGCGGAACGTGCCCGCCGCGGCCATATCGGCCAGCGAGCGGTGCGAGGCCGAAAGAACACGGAAGTCCACCTTGCGCGGCACCGAGCCGCCAAGCGGCAGTACCTCACCTTCGGCGAGAACCCGCAGGAGACGGCTTTGCGCGGCAATCGGCATGTCGCCGATTTCATCGAGGAACAGTGTTCCGCCCTGCGCCTCTTCCACCAGCCCCTTGCGGCCCTTGGCCAGCGCGCCGGTGAAGGCCCCCGGAAGATAGCCAAACAGCTCGCTTTCAATCAGTTGCTCGGGAATTGCCGCGCAATTGACGGCGATGAAGCGCCCCGAAAGGCCGCTCACTTCATGGATGATGCGCGCCAGATATTCCTTGCCCGTGCCGGTCTGCCCCTGAATGAGGATCGGCAGCGAACCGGGGGCAAGCTTCAACACCTTCTTGCGCAGGGTCTCGACGGCGGGCACCACGCCGCCCAGACGCCCGAGCGCCTGCGGGGCACGCGGCGCGCGCGCCTGCTGAACGGTGACGCTGCGCTGATGCGGCTCGATGGCATGGGCGTAAAGCAGCGAGCCATCGCGCACGGCAATACGCCGGTCCTGCGGCAGGTGGGCACGGGTGAGCGCCGCCAGTTCATCAACGTGTGCGTCAAAGAATTCGGACACCGGCTGGCCGAGCAGCAGTTCCGGGCTTCGCCAGTCGAGCCCGCGCGAGGCGGCGAGAAGCCGCGCCCCGCCATGCGTCATGCCGGTGATGCGCCCGGCCCCATCGACCGAAATCGCCGCTTCCGGGTCGACATCGAGGAATTCCGGTGCACCCGCAAAGCGCAGCACCAGATCGTGGCGGCTGTTCATCATCAGGTTGGCAAGTTCGATGCGCCGGACCGTCGAGGACACCAGATGGCGGGCCATGTTCTGGCTGGCTTTGAGGATCGGCGAGCTTAACAGCGAAATGTCGAGCACCGCCGCCAGCGCGCCTTGGGTATCGTAAATCGGGGCCGCCGTGCAGGAAAGCGGCGTATGCGTCATGTCGAAATGGTCGGTCTGGTGAATGGTCAGCGCCTCACCCGTGGCGATGCAAGCCCCCACGGCGCAGGTTCCGGCGCGCGGTTCCGACCATTCCGAACCGAGATAAAGCCCGGCCTTGCGCAGATTGTTGTTGAAGGAAGGATCGCCCAGAAACTCGACCGTCACGCCCTGACGATCCGACAGAAGCAGCACATAATTCTGTTCCGCCACCTGCCGGTAAAGCCGCTCCAGCCCGGAGCGGGCAATGTGGACCAGATCTTCGGCCTGCTGACGATGTTCTTTCAGCCGTGTTTCGGAAACGATCAACGCTTCCTGCGCCTTGCTCGGGTCAAGCCGGTAAGTATCGAGACAACGAAGCCAGGATTCCACGACGATAGGATCGCGGCCGGTTTCCCCGCCCTGCCCCACGCGCTCGATTTCCCTGATGTGATCCGAAAAGCCCATATCGATCTCAGCCCCGAAAAGCCGCCTCCCGTCGTCCTCCCAAGTCGCAAGCACCATACAGGAAATGCGCTTTGATCAAGCACAAATTTGCGCGATGGGGCCGTGGCTTGCAATTTGACTTCGCAAAGCGTCGCAGGAGGTTTACACCTCATACCTCCCCGCCCCTCCATCCCCCGATTGCCCCATGACCGCCATCCCTGCCGAACGGCCAGTCCGCCCCTTTTCCGTGACGCATGGCGAAGTCTTGCGCATCTCGACCCCCATGACGCTCGCCTTCCTGTCAACGCCGCTGACGGGTTTGATCGCCACCGGCGTCATCGGTCAGTTGCATGACGAGGCGGCGACGGGGGGCGTGGCGCTCGCCTCCGTGGTGTTCGATGTCATCTTCGTCACCTTCAATTTCCTGCGTGGGGCGACAACGGCCTTTACCGCGCAAGCTATGGGGGCGGGCGACCGCAGCGAGGAACAGCGCATGCTGGCGGCGGCACTTTCCATCGCGCTCGTGGCCGGGTTGGTTCTTCTCGTCTTTCAGGCACCGCTCGGCGCGCTCGGCCTGACGCTGATGGGATCAGAAGGCCGCGTTGACGACATGGCCAAGACCTATTTCCACTGGCGCATCTGGTCTGCCCCCTTCGTTCTCTTCAATTTCGTTGCCTTCGGCTGGGTGCTCGGGCGGGGCAACTCGTTTGCGGGCCTCGTGCTGCAAATCCTGCTCAACGGCTTGAACGCGGGCTTGAGCCTTGCCTTCGTCAGCGGCCTTGGCTGGGGCATTGAAGGGGTGGCGATGGCAACGCTGATCGCCGAAGCCGCCACCGCGCTGGCGGGCCTGTGGCTCATCATCACCGGCACGCAGAAAGGCGCCTGGCGACTGCCCGACCGGGCCGCGCTGAAGCGCAGCTTTCTGGTCAATGGCGACATGATGATCCGCACCTTCGCGCTTCTCATCGGCCTGTCCTTCTTCACCCGGCAAAGCGGCGCTCTGGGGCTGCAGCCGCTCGCCGCCAACACCATTTTGCTGCATTACTATTTCTTCGGTGTCGGCTTTCTCGATGGCGTGGCAACCGCTGCCGAACAGCTGGCCGGGCGCTCCGTGGGCGCGCGCTATCGCCCCGCCTTCGACCAGACGGTGCGGCTCACCACATTATGGGGCTTCGTTTTCGCCTTTGTCATCGCTGCCGCCTTTGCGGCAACGGGCGGCATGGTCATCGGCTGGATGTCCCCGAGCGCGGCTGTAACCGACCTTGCCCACACCTTCCTGCCCTATGTGGTGGCGCTTCCGGTCGTCAGCACGCTCGCCTTCCAGATGGATGGAATTTATATCGGGGCCACCTGGTCGCGACAGATGCGCAACCTCATGCTCATTTCGCTGGCCGTCTATTTTGCCGCCTGGGCCCTATTGCAACCGATGCTTGGCAATCACGGCCTGTGGATTGCTCTTCTCATCTTCCAGAGCGCGCGCTCCATCGCCTTCCGCCTGATGCTGCCGCGCCTTGTCGAGCGCACATTCGCCTGACATTGCGGGAACCTTTCCCTGTCGAAACCGTTTGATGGGAAAGGTTTATCGAACAAGGAGTGAAACGAATGGGCACCGCAGGCATCGGCTGGATTGCTGGGATCATAATCGGCGGCGTAGCAGGCTGGCTCGCCGAACAGTTCATGAAGAGCAACATGGGTGTCATCATGAACATCCTGCTCGGCATGGTCGGCGCCATCCTCGCCAACACGCTTCTGTCCGTGGTTGGCGTCGTTCTGACTGGTTGGCTCGGCTATCTGATTGCGGGCTTCATCGGCGCCTGCATTCTCATCGCCATCGGCCGGGCGCTCAAGCGCGGTTGACGGCAAGCGGCCTTGCCTAGAAACCCCATTCAGGTAGAATGTGGAAAATCAGGTAGCAAGGAACCTATTATGGCCCTCAGCATCAAGGATATTGAGACAGAGCGCCTTGCCAAGGCACTTGCCGAGAAGACCGGTGAGACAATTACCATGGCGACCCGCCGTGCCCTTGAAGAGCGGCTGCGGCGGGTTGTCAGCTCGGATCGCCGGGACATTTTACGCGAAGAACTGGCCGCCAGCCGTCAGCGCTGGGCAAAAATGCCGATTCTCGACAGCCGCAGTGCCGACGAGATTCTAGGCTATGACGAAAACGGGCTGCCGCGCTGATGGTTATCGACACGTCGGCGATTGTCGCCATCGCCTTCAATGAGCCAGATGCTGAAGACTTTGAACTGAAAATTATCCATGCGCCACGCCGGTTCATGTCGACGGCTTCGGTGCTTGAGCTTTCCATGGTTCTGGAAACGCGTCTTGGCGAAGCCGGCGCGGCAGAGCTTGATCTCTGGCTCCATAAAGCGGGCGTCGAAATCATTGCGTTCGACGAGGACCAACTGAGTATGGCCCGCCGTGCCTGGCAACGTTTTGGCAAAGGGCGGCACAAAGCAGGCCTCAATTACGGCGATTGCTTCTCCTACGCGCTGGCCAAGTCGCGAGGCGAACCATTGCTGTTCAAAGGCGACGATTTCACCCACACGGATATTGACGCCGCCTGAGATGCGGTTGACGGCAAGCGGCCCGCGGGTATGGTCCGGTCTTCAGACTGATGCCGGAGCTGCCCGCATGCCGCGTGATTTTTCCCGTTTTGACGCCCGCCTCGCGACCTTTGACAGGAAGGCCGCGCCCTATCCCGAGGCCTTCAAGGACGTGCTTTCGCTGAAGGCAGCAGACGCAGCGTTCAAGACGGTGTCGACCTGGCCGGGCTATGCCATCACCCCCCTCGTCTCCCTCGATGTGCTGGCAGAGGCGACCGGCGTCAAGGCGATCCATTACAAGCAGGAGGCGGCCCGTTTCGGCCTCAACTCCTTCAAGGCACTGGGCGGTGCCTATGCCGTTTTCCGGCTCATGGCCCAGATCATCGCGGACAAAACCGGCAAGGACGCTTGCCCGCAAGCGGTGGCCGCCGGGGAATTTGCCGATCTCGCCGCGACAATCACCGTTGCCTGCGCCACTGATGGCAATCATGGCCGCTCGGTCGCCTGGGGCGCGCGGCTTTTCGGCTGCAAGGCCGTCATTTTCCTGCACGAGACGGTCTCCACGGCCCGCGAAGAGGCGATTGCCGCCTTTGGCGCGCGCATTATCCGCACCCCCGGCAATTATGATGACAGCGTGCGCGAAGCCGCCCGCATGGCCGCAGTCGAGGGTTGGAACGTCGTCTCCGACACCTCCTATCCCGGCTATACCGATATTCCGCGCAATGTGATGCAGGGCTATAGCGTCATGGCCGAGGAAGCCCTTGGCCAGCTTGGCGATAAACGCCCCACCCATGTCTTTCTGCAAGGCGGCGTCGGCGGTCTGGCCGCCGCCGTCGTGGCGCATTTGCGCGAGCGTCTGGGAGAGGACGCTCCGTCTTTCATCGTCGTCGAGCCGGAGGCCGCTGCCTGCCTGCTGGCGAGTGCTGAAGCGGGCGTACCCAAGGCCGTGACGGGTGATCTCGACACGATCATGGCAGGCCTTGCCTGTGGCGAACCTTCGCTGATTGCCTGGCCCATTCTGGCCGACAGTGTGTGCGGTTTTATGGCGATTGAGGATGCGGCGGCGGCCGAGACCATGCGGCTTCTGGCGAGCGGCGAAGCCGGTGCAAAGCTGGTGGGCGGCGAAAGCGGCGTGGCAGGTCTTGCCGGGTTCCTGACGGCGGCAAGCCGGGCCGACTGGCGCAAGCGTCTGTCGCTTGATGACGACAGCGTCATTCTCGTCTTCGGCAGCGAAGGCGATACGGACCCGGATCTTTACCAGAAGATCATCGCTTCCGACGCGTAATCAGGCGCCGCCACCCGCATCGCGCAGCGCTTCGAGGAGATCGACAAAGGCCACGTCTTCGCGTGTCATCGAAAGCGACGGATTGGTGATGAGGTAATTGCGCACACCCGGCAGATCATCATAGGGCGGCAATTGCCAGAGGCGGCCTTCGCGCACATAAAGCGTGCCCATCGAGACATTGAGCGGGCCAAAACCGATGCCCGCCTCGATCAATCGCAGAATTTCCTCGTCATTGGCCGACCCGGCAATGCGATTGTCGCGAAAGCGATTGCCAAGACCCAGACGCGCCACGGCTTCCAGCCCGGCATCCAGATGATCGCTTTCAAACGAGATGTAATTATGGGCGTCGAGATCATCGAGCGTCAGGCCTTGACGCCCGAACAGCGGATGTCTGCGCCCGCAATAAAACCCCATGCGGCTGGAGCCGAGATAGCGGCTGACGAGATCGGGCAGCGCGCGGTTTAGAATACACACGCCAATCGCCGCCTCGCCCTTGCGCACCCGTTCCACCACCATGCCGGACGGAGCCGTTTCAATCTCGATCTTCACGCCCGGCTGGCGCTCGTGAAAGTCGCGCAACGCCTGATCGAACAGCGGGCTGTCGATATGATTGGCCACGAGAAGACGAAGCTGGCGGTCGGCCTTGGCACCATCCATTGCCAGATCGGCAATGCGTTCAACGCCATGGACGACGCGCAACGTCTCCTCATGAAAAAGCTGGCCGTAATCCGTGAGGCGAAACGTGCCGCGGGCGCGGTGGATGAGGCGATGGCCGAGCGCGGTTTCAAGCCGCGACAAGGCGTTGGAAACGCTTGGCTGGGTGCGCAACAGGCGTTCGGCGGCGGCCGTGATACTGCCTGCCTCGACAATCACCTGAAAGATGAAAATCAGGTTCCAGTCGAGTTCCCGCAAAAAGCGTTCGTTGCGCATGCCCTTCTTTCCGGCAGATGCCGTTTGGAACCTGAAAGCTATCAGATAAAGCGGCGCATGTCGAAAGGACGTGGATCGGCAAAGGGCGCTTCGCCCGTCATCATTTCGGCCAGCAACCGCCCCGTCGCGGGGCCAAGCGTCAGGCCATGATGGGCGTGACCGAAGGCAAGCCACAGGCCGGGAAGACCGGGCGCTTCACCGATCACCGGCTTCATGTCCGGGGTGGCGGGACGAAGGCCGAGCCAGGGCGTGTCTTCTAGCGGTTGGCCAAGCGGGAAAATCTCGCGCGCCTTCACCTCACAGCGCGAAAGCTGCACGCGGTTGGGCGGATCGTTCGGGTCGGCGAGTTCCACGCCCGTCGTCAGGCGAATGCCGCGCGTCATCGGGGCCAGCACATAGCCCACCTCTTCGTCCAGCACCGCATGGTTAAGCATCGCATCGCCAACGCCCGCGTAATGCAGGTGGTGCCCGCGCTTGGCCACGAGCGGCACGGAAAGCCCGAGCGGCTTTAAAAGTGTCGCTGAATGTGCGCCCAGCGCCACAACGACACGTTCCGCCACCTGCGTTTCACCATCCGTTTTGACCTGCCAGCCCGCACCGTCCCGGACAAGCGACGTGACCGCGCCGCGCAGGATCGTGCCCCCGCGCTCTTCGAAAAGCGCTGCATAACCCTTCGTCAGCGCACCGGGATCGGTGATCGAATAGGGATCGCGCCAATGAATGCCGCCCACCGCCGCATCCATGAGCGATGGTTCGAGACGGGCAAGCGCGCCACGATCCAGAAGATCGGCGGCAAGGCCGTAATCGCGGGCCATCAGCGCCACGCGTTCCGCCCCGGCATCAAGCGTTTCGGCGCTGCGCATCACCTCGATCCAGCCCTGACGGCGCACCAGATGGCCAAGGCCCGCCGCCGTCACCAGCCGATCATGTTCGCCAAGGCAGACTTCGAGAAGCGGCAGAAGTTCACCGGCAATCTTCATCAGCCGGTCGTGGCGCGACGCCTGCCAGTAGCCAAACATCCAGCGCGCGATGCGCGGCAGAAAGGTGGGGTCGTAATGCACCGCCGCTTTCAGGTTGGAGGCATGGCCAAACAGCGAGCGCCAGTCGCGCGGAATGGCATAGGGGATGACGCAGCAGCGTTCCAGCAGCCCGGCATTGCCAAAGCTTGCCCCCTCACCCGGCAGCGAGCGATCAAGCAGCGCGACGGAAAGCCCGCGTTCCTGCAAATGAAGAGCGACGCTGACGCCGACAATGCCCGCGCCGAGCAGAAGAACCTGCGATGTCATGGGAAACTTCGTCTTATCGAACTCAGAGAAAAGCCGGGCGGCGCGGCAGACGCCACAAGCCGCCCGGCTGCTTGATCAGCGCTCCATCTTGTAGATGTCGAGCGAGAAGTACTTGTCGTTGATCGTCTTGTAGACACCGTTGGCGACAATGGCATCGAGCGCAGCGTTCAGCTTCGTCTCGAGCGCCTTGTCTTCCTTGCGGATGGCCATGCCCACGCCGTCACCGACATATTTCGGATCGGTGATCGGCTTGCCGACCAGTTCGCAGCAAGCGCCGTCCTTGGTCTTTTCCGTCCATTCCAGCATCGGCACGAGGTCGCCGACCTGCATGTCGAGGCGGCCACCGGCCAGATCGAGGTTCACTTCATCCTGCGTCGGATACTGCTTGATGTCGGCCTTCGGGTTTTTGGCCTCCACAAAGGTGGCCTGCGTCGTGCCGGCCTGAACGCCGACCGACTTGCCGCCGAGGTCCGGCTTGTCAAGAACGGAAGCGTCCGCGCCCTTCTTCATGACGTAGGTCATGGCCGCCTTGTAGTAAGGCTTGGTGAAGGCAACCTTCTCCTTGCGCTCTTCGGTGATGAACATCGAGGCGATGATGACATCGTACTTCTTGGCGATCAGGCCCGGAATGATGCCGTCCCAATCCTGAGCCACGAGTTCGCACTCGGCCTTCATTTCCGCGCAGAGCGCGTTGGCGATATCCACATCGAAGCCGAAGAGCTTGCCGTTGGAATCCACCGAATTGAAGGGCGGGTAAGCGCCTTCGGTGGCAATCTTGATTTTCATCGGGCCTTCCGCGCTGGCGGGGGCAGCAACCGCAACAGCGGCCATGATCAGGCTGGCGGCAAAAGCCGCATGTTTGATGAACATTATGGTTCCCTCTGGAGCGGTTCGGGCATTTCCTGCCGCTTTTTACGGCAATCGATGCCCCGTCCTGTTTTTTGACACGCTCCCAGATTACGCGCGTCATTCCGTCGCACAAATTTATATAATGCATCATTATCATAATTCTGGTGAATGTATTCATGGCCGACCACGCGGTCCTTGTCGCTGTGCAGCGGGAATTTCGGCGTGACACTCATCCGGCGCATTGTCTCGCGCGTTAGGTTCAGATGAAACACGCGCCGGAGCGACACCCATGTTCGAAGCCCGAATGACCTTCAAGCCTCAGGCCGCCTTCGTTCCTTGCCCGGGATGTGGCGCATGAGCCTTCCCGCACGGCGCACGCTTTTCTTTTACGCCCTGCCCGCCGTGCCATTGGCGGCCATGGCGCTGCCCTTCTACGTGATGGTGCCGACCTTCTATGCGGAGACTATGGGCATTTCGGCAGCGGGGCTTGGTCTGGTGCTGCTCGTCATCCGCCTTTTCGATGCGGTCAGTGATCCGCTGGTCGGTCTGCTTGCGGACCGGGTTTCGCTGAAATGGGGGCGGCGGCGAAGCGTTTTTCTGGCCTTCGCACCGGCAGCGGGCTTTGCCGCCTTCATGCTGTTCTGGCCGCCGGAAGGTGCTGGCCTTGCCTATCTCGCGCTCTGGGGGCTCCTCCTGTCCTTTTTCTATACGGGCGCAACCTTGCCTTACACGGCCTGGGGGGCTGAACTCTCCGGGGATTATCGCGGCCGGACGCTGGTTTCCGCCGTTCGCGAGGCCGCGACGCTCATCGGAACGCTGGTTGCGATCATCCTGCCCTTTGCCCTGACGATAGCTGGAGGAAGTGACGCGCGCGGTCTCTCGGCGCTCGCCGTGTTTCTCGCCGTTGCCTTGCCTGCCATGGCGGCGCTTGCCGTCTGGCAGGTGCCGGAACCGACGGATTTGACCCGGCAGAGGGTTTCGTTGGTTCAGGGTTTGCGGCTTCTCGCCGTCAACCGATACTTCCTGCGGCTGATCCTCGCCTTCCTGCTCAATGGACTGGCGAATGCCATACCGGCGACGCTGTTTTTCTTCTTCGTGTCGGAAAGGCTTGGGGTCGCGGAATTGCGGGGTCCGTTTCTGCTCCTCTATTTCGTCTGCGGCATCGTCGGCGTGCCGCTTGCGGTGTTCACCGCATCCCGTTTTGGCAAGCATCGAAGCTGGTGTGCCGCCATGCTGCTCGCCTGCCTGATCTTCATGCTGGCCGGATTTCTTCGCGAAGGCGATGTGGTGGCGTTCGCCTTGATCTGCATCACCACCGGCCTGCTGCTTGGCTTCGACGTGACCCTGCCGCCCGCCATTCAGGCCGATGTGATCGACCTCGACACGATGACAAGTGGCGAGCAACGGACCGGGCTGTTCTTCGCGATCTGGGGGCTTGCGACCAAACTTTCGCTGGCTCTGGCGACGGGATTGGTCTTCCCGCTTCTCGCGTTGTCCGGCTTTGTCCCCGCCGGGGCAGAGCCTCAGCCGCCGCAGGCGCTCGCCGCGCTGTCGGCGCTTTACGCCTGGCTGCCCGTCTTGCCGAAACTCATTGCGATTGCGCTGATGTGGCGCTTTCCGATTTCAGGCGCCGAGCAGCAACAGATGCGTGTGGCGCTGGAATCCGAAAGGTAGTGGCGTCAAACAATCGCGCCGGTCAGCACGATATTGGAGACGAACTTGCGCAAAAGATCCGGATCGAAATGGCCGGCGGAGCGCAGCATCATGTCGATGGTTTCGGATTGCGACCAGCCGCGCTTGTAGGGGCGCACGGCCGTCATGGCGTCATAGACATCACAAACGGCGGCCAGACGCGCCGAAAAGGGAATTTTCTCACCGGCAAGCTTGGCCGGATAGCCCGCGCCATCATATCGCTCATGGTGATAAAGACAGACATCGAGCACGATCTGCGGCATGTCGCCGGATTTTTTCAGGAGCTCATAGCCGCGTTGCGGATGCGAGCGCATGATAGCGAGTTCCTTGCCCTCGAGCTTGCCGGGCTTGTTCAGCACCTCAAGCGGCAGCACCATCTTGCCCATATCATGTACCAGACCGGCAAAACCGAGCGTCTTGATGGTTTCCTCGTCAAGACCGAGCGAACGGCCAAACATCACCATCATGGCGCTGACGGCCAGTGAATGAAGGAAGGTTGCCTCATCGCGGTCACGCAGGCGCGCAATGCCGATCAGGGCAGCGGCGGCATTGCCTTCGGCCTTCATCACCGGACCAAGGACTTCGGTCACATGCTCCTGGTTGAAGGAATTACCCGTGCGGGCCTTGGAAAAGATATTGCGGACAGCGGAGTTGCAATCCTCGACGGTTTTGCGCGCTTCGCGGATTTCCTCCGCCGAAAAGCGCTCCAGCATGTCCTTCTTGTAGTCAGCCGGGCTGTAGCTGCCGCTGTGGCTGGCGACATGGGCCGTGCCGTTAACATCGACACCCTTGCCGGTGTTGATCACAAGACTGATGACGTTGCTTTTGAGAAGCTTGTCGACCTCCTGCGGGGTGCGCAGAAGGAAGGCGCCCTTGGGGGCACCCTTGCCCGACGAGGGAACTTCCAGTTCCTCGACGAACATTCCGACACGAACCTGATGGAGACGAATGCGTTTCTTCATATGGCAACTGTTCTGTCTTTTATTCCGCTACCGTGACAGGCGGCAGACCGAAGCGGGATTGGGAAACCCGCACGAACCCGCCAAAGGTTCCTTGATGTGTCTTGTGGCCACCAAGCCGAGCAATCCTGTCCATCGAACCTCCAAACGCGTCGCCTTCATGCGCTGCAACCTCCAAACATATACCCCCCAATCGTTTAAAGAGTTTGAAGAAGCCCCCGTAACGCTTGCCGCCGGCCCCTTGAAAAGCTAGAGAATCATGAGGGGAAACGTGCCGGAATTCCGGGGAAAATCAGCGAAACGGCCACGATGGATCAGGGAAAACGCAAGTCGCAATGGCGCCATCAGGCACTCGCCAATGCGCTTTATTCAAAAATCGCCACAGGCGTCTATCCGGTCGGCAGCGCGCTTCCAACGGAACGCGACATTGCCGCCGACGAGCAGGTCAGCCGCGCCACGGTGCGCGAGGCGCTACGCTATCTCGAAAGCCACGGCATGATCCGCCGTCGGCAGGGTTCGGGCACCATCGTGATCGCCACCGAGCCGCAGCGCCTGCGTATGCCGCTCGATTCCATCGATGCCCTGCTCTCCTATCCGCGCGACACCGAAACGGTATCTGGCGAAGGCGGCAGACTTGATCCCGACGACCCGGCCTTCAGCGAAGCCGAACTGACGGCGGATGGCGATTGGCACCGCCTGTCCTTCTGGCGACGCCGCATCGGCGAAGTCACGCCCGTTTCGCACATCGATGTCTATCTTCCGCAGGTTTATACCGCCGTTGCGGCTGACATTCCCGCAGGCGGGGCCGTGTTCCAGATGGTGGAAAAGCGGTTTGGCGTCCATCCCGCCGAGGCGGTCATCCGCATCGATGCGGTACAGATCGACGCCCGTCGCGCCAAGGTTCTGGGCGTCGAGGAAGGGGCAGCGGCGGTGCGGATCACCCGCCGCTACAGCGATGAAAACGGGCGTCTCTATCAGGTCTCCGTCGCCGTCTACCCGCAGGACCGCTACGTGTTCGAGACGGTCATTCGCCAGAAGGCCACCCCTGAAAAGAGCTGAGAGACCGCGAAAAGCCAGGCTCCCAGCCCTGATTGGGTTTCGGCTTTAAATTTTTGTTTTTTCGCATGTCGTTATCGCAAAACCGGTTCCCACTTTTGCGCGACATGCTTTAGAGCGCTGCTCGACCTGATTAAATCAGATCGGCGCTCCAAGCTGTTATGTTTGAAGCATAATCTTATCGATCCTCGTTTCACTACGGTCGGATCATGCTTCAGACACGGCTGTAATCGTCCTCAAGGCGGATGATGTCATCCTCGCCGATATAGGCGCCGGTGCGCACTTCAATCAGTTCCAGCGGTACGCGCCCTTCATTGGCAATGCGGTGCGCACTGCCAATGGGCACATAGATGGACTCGTTTTCCGGAACGATGCTGTCCGTCTCACCAATGGTGACGGAGGCCGTGCCCTTGACCACCACCCAATGTTCAGCGCGGTTCATATGCCGCTGCAGCGAGGTGCGCGAACCGGGTTCGATGAGGATGCGCTTCACGCCGAAACGCTCGCCACTCAACAGTTCCTCAACATCGCCCCACGGGCGATAGGAGCGTTTGTGGATTGCCACCTGCTGATCGTGGCCTTCCGCCTTCAGCTGGTCGACAAGGGCCTTCACCTCCTGCACACGGTTCTTCGGCACGACGAGCACGGCATCCTTGGTGGCGACGACGACCAGATCCTTCGCGCCGACGACCGTGGTCAAAATATCGCGCGAGTGAATGAGGCAGCCCTCGGATTTCAGCGCAACGCCCTCACCCTCGATGGCGTTTTCGGCATCATCCTTGCCCGCCACTTCCCAAATGGCATCCCAGCTGCCGATATCCGACCAGCGGAAATGGCCGCGCACAACGGCAATGGCCTTGGTCTTTTCAATCACCGCATAGTCGATGGAGTTCTTCGGCGAAGCTTCGAAGCTGTCGCGATCCAGACGCAGAAAGCCGATGTCTTCGCTGGCCAGATCGACGGAGGCCGTGACGGCAGCCAGAATCTCCGGCGCGTGGGCGGCCAGTTCGGCAATCATCATGTCGGAGCGGAACAGGAAGTTGCCGGAATTCCACAGATAGCCTTTCTGCAGATAACCGATGGCGGTCGGCGCATCGGGCTTTTCCACAAAGGCCTCGACCATGCGCAGGTCGGCATTGTCAGAAACCATCTCGCCCGGATTGATATAGCCGTAGGACGTTCGTGGTTCGTTCGGCACGAGGCCGAAGACGACGATATTGCCCTTTTGCGCTGCTTCCCGCCCCAGACGAACCGCCTCGGTAAAGCGGTCTTCATCCAGAACCACATGGTCGGCTGCCAGCGCCAGAACGAGACCACCGGGGGCGCGGCGTTCGGCAATCACGGCCGCGGCAGCCATGGCGGCGGCGCTATCGCGGCGGGCCGGTTCCAGAACGACCTGAACCGACGCACCAATGTCTTCGGCCTGACGCTGGGCGAAGAAGCGGAAATCATTGTTGGTGATGACCAGCGCGTCGGCATAGAGCGACGGCTCGGAAACGCGCTTCAACGTCTGCTGATAGGTGGAGTGAGGGCCAACCAGGGGCTGGAACTGCTTCGGCAACTGGTCACGCGAAACGGGCCAAAGGCGTGAACCTGCCCCCCCTGCCAGAAGAACCGGGGTGATCTTGCCTGCCGAATGGTTCATTCACCGAACTCCTTGTCGGACGTGTCCCTGCAACCGTGAACATTTCGCACAGTTCTCGAAATGCCCGACGAAACTAATTCAAAGAAGTAATGACTGTGTAAAGGCGATAGATTGAAATCGACACGCAGACTTTACAGGGTTTTAGTATTTGTCTTTTATCGATTTTCAAACTCAAAACGGCGTAGGGCAGGAGCGGGCATGAGCCTCAAGTTCGGAACCAGCGGCCTTCGCGGCCTTTCGGTCGACCTCAAGGGCGAGGCCGCCGCCATCTATTCCGATGCCTTTGCCCGCCACCTGTTGAAAAGCGGCATCGCGAACCCCGACGATTTCATTTTGATGGGCAGGGACTTTCGCGAGTCCAGCCCGGATATTGCCGCGATTGCCATCGGCGCGCTGCGCCGGGCCGGTCTTCACCCGCTGGATTGCGGCACGGTGCCGACGCCTGCCCTTGCCCTTTATGGAATGTCGCTGAATGCCGCCAGCCTGATGGTCACGGGTTCGCACATTCCCGCTGACCGCAACGGCATCAAGTTTTACCGCCCGGACGGCGAAATCGACAAGGCGGACGAACAGGCGATTGCCGCCCTTGCCGCGGAAACGACCGGCATCGACGCAACGCCGGGGCTCGCCGAAGACCGCTCTGCTGCCTGTGCGGCCCTTTTCCTCGAGCGTAACCTTGCCCTCCTGCCGGATGCGGCTTTGGCCGGGATGCGCGTCGGCGTCTACCAGCATTCAACGGTCGCGCGCGACCTGTTCATGGATGTGCTCGCCCATTACGGGGCAGATGTGGTGCCGCTTGCCCGTTCCGAAAGCTTCATTCCGGTCGATACGGAAGCCGTCTCGCCGGAAACGCTGGTCCTGTTGAAAGAAGCGGCCCGCGAATTCAGCCTTGATGCGATTGTTTCGGCCGATGGCGACGGCGACCGCCCGCTGGTGGCCGATGAGACCGGCGTGCCGTTGCGCGGTGATCTTCTCGGCCTGATGGCCGCCCGCTTCCTGAAGGCGGATGTGGTGGCAACGCCCGTGACCTCCAATTCCGGTCTGGAAGCGGCAGGCCCCTACACCGTATTGCGCACCCGCGTCGGCTCGCCCTTCGTGATTGCCGCCATGGCTGAAGCGCTGGCAAAGGGCCGCGACCGCGTCATGGGCTTTGAGGCCAATGGCGGCCTTTTGACCGCCTCGGCCTTCCGCATCCGCGACATGGCGCTGGCCCCACTGCCGACGCGAGACAGTTTCCTGCCCGCCCTGATAGCCCTTTATGCGGCCGCACAGGGGCGAAAGACCCTCTCGCAGTTGGCCCGCGATTACCGCCTGCCCGTAGCCGCCGCCGATCGTCTGGAAAACTTTGCCGTGGAACGCAGCGCCGCCCTGATGGCGCACCTGCGCTCCGCCCCCGAAAACCTCGCCGCTTTCGTGGCGCCGCTGGGTGACATCGCCGCCGTCAGTGATGTCGACGGCCTGCGCATTTCGCTGACCAATGGCAAGACCGTGCATTTCCGGCCCTCCGGCAACGCCCCGGAAATGCGCTGTTATGTGGAAGCCGAAAACGAAGAGGCAGCCGCACAGCTTCTGCGCCAGGGACTGGCGCTGGCGCTGGCCTTTGGCTGATCTGACCACGGTCGATCCTTGAACGACGCATAGCCCGATGTGCGTGTGAGGTCGGTCTTACATGCCGCACCCATCAGTACATATGCGTGCTGCCATCGAACTGTTCGATCAGAACCCTGACACTATTCGGGGCCAGTGCCGCATTCTCGAAAACGTCATAGGTATGCGCACCATCCACTTGGGCGACACCGAAACTCCATCCTTCGCCCGAAAAATCAATGACATCGCCGGAATCGAGCTTCACCCAGAGACTTGTCGTGTTGGCTTCGGTGTATCCCGACATGTCGAGAACGTCCTGTGCGGTCAGCGTCAGCTGGTTATTGCCGTGGCCCGTCAGGTCGATCATCTCGATGCTGGAGACCCGGTCCTGCGCGATCTTGGTAAAGTCGAGCACCATGTCGGTGCCCGCGGCCACGAGGGTGTCGAAGCCGCTCTTGCCGTCGATCTTGGCAAAGTCCGCATTGGCAATGTTGATGGTGTCGTCATCAAAGGTGCCTTGATGGTCCTGCCCGCCGAGATAGGTGCCGCCACGATCGATGCCCGCCTGACCAGCGAAGGTGCGCCCTACTATCCCGTCACCGTGCGGATTGACGTGGACGCCAACGCGAGCGCCCGGCATCTCGAGATCATTCCCGGCATGACGGCGCAGGTCAGCATCGTGACCGGCGAACGCACCATCCTCGAATATGTGTTCAAGCCCATTTTCAAGCTGGCGGAAACCGCCTTTCGCGAGCGCTGATTATCCGGCCAGAAAATCGACAAGCGCCGCATTGAAGGCGGCAGCGGATTCGATGTTGACGATATGGCGACCCGGCAGGGACAGGTGGCGTCCGTTCGGCACGGCGCGCGCAATCGCCTCGAGATCAGCGGGCGGGCAGACCGGATCATCCGCCCCGGAAATGGCGAGCAACGGGTTTTGAATGCGGTGGATTTCGGCGCGCAGGTCGCCATCGGCAAGCGCCGCGCAGCAGCCATTATAACCGTCAACCGTGGTTGAAACGAAAGCGGCCAGAATCTTCGCCACCCGCGCGGCGTGAGTTTGATTGAAGGCGGGCGAGAACCAGCGCTCGGCGGTCGCCGCCGTCAGTGCCGCCAGACCATTCGCCTCAACCGCCGCGATGCGCGCCGCCCAGCTTGCCCCCGTTCCAATCTTGGCTGCCGTGGCGCAGACGACGATCCTGTCGAACCGATTGCCCACATGAATGCCGAGCCACTGCCCCGTCAGCCCGCCAATCGACAGGCCGCAGAAATGCGCCTTGCCGATCTTCAGCGCGTCGAGAAGGGCGATCACATCGCCGCCGAGATCGGCAATCCTATAGGGCGGCGTCGGGGCGGTGGAGCGCCCGTGGCCGCGTCGGTCGTAGCGCAGGATGCGGAACGTGCCGGCGAGCGCCTCGGCCTGCTCGTCCCACATATGGAGGTCCGTGCCGAGCGAATTGCAGAAGACGAGCCACGGCTTGCCGTCTCCATCGCCATCGATGCGGTAATTCAAGCGGTGGGTGGCAAGGTCGAGGGTTTTCATGATCATGCGCTTTCGAAAGGTCAGGACTGCGGTTGGCGTGCGTTCCACGGTCGCCATTTCAGGATGAGATGGGTGGCGATGCCGAAAATCAAGCCCCAGAAGGCGGCGCCGAGACCGAGAAAACTCATGCCCGAGGCCGCGACGATGAAGGTAATGAGCGCCGCATCGCGATCCCCGGCTTGTGTCATCGAACCGGCAAGCGAATTGACGATGGTGGGGAAAAGCGCCAGTCCCGCCAGCGCCGCGATCAGTTCTTTCGGCAGCAGGGCAAAGAGCGAGAGGACGGTCGCGGAAATAGCGCCGAGCAGGATATAGAGCACACTTCCCGAAACGGCGGCGACATAGCGCTTGCCGGGGTCCTCATGCGCTTCCTTGCCGGTACAGATGGCGGCGGTAAAGGCGGCGAGGTTGAGGCCATGGCAGCCGAACGGGGCGAGAAGCGCCGAGCCAAGCGCCGACCAGGCAATGAGCGGTGAAGCGCCGGGGCGCGGATAGCCGCTGCCGCGCAAGACCGCCATGCCCGGCACCCATTGGCCGGTCAGCGAAACGACGGTGAGCGGCAGGGCAATGTTGATGATCGCCTGCCCGTCGAAATGCGGCATCGTCCAGGTGGGCCAGGTGATGGCCAACACCGGCATGGCACCGTTGATATTGCCCGTAACCAGCGTCACCAGACAGCCCGCAACCAGCACCAGAACCACGGCATAGCGCGGCGTCCAGCGCCGTCCGATAAAGAAGGCGACGAACATCGCGCCAACCAGAAGCGGGGCCGCCGGAAGCGCAAAGAACATTTTCGCGGCAAAGCCAAAAAGAATACCGGCCAGCATGGCGGCGGAAATGGCAGCGGGAAGCTTGCCGATGATGCGGTCGAAACTGCCTGTCAGGCCAATGACGAAGATGATGAGGCTGGAGACCAGATAGGCCCCGACGGCATCGGCATAATCCACCGTTGGCAGAAGGGTGATGAGAAGCGCCGAGCCGGGGGCCGACCAGGCGATGACTACCGGCACCCGGTAGTAGAGGCTCAGGATCAGGCCAAGCACACCGCTGCCGATGGAAATCGTCCAGACCCAGGATTGCAGCAGCGCAGGGGAAAGCCCCTGCGCTGCCTGAAAGATAATGACCAGCGGCCCGGCATAGGCAATCAGCGTGGCGATCATTCCGGCCAGTATGGCCGAGAGCGAGAGATCCTTGCCGAGGCTTTTCCAGACGCTGGTCATGGCGCGTTCCTTTAGGCCGTTGCCAGCTGCACGGGGTTTGCGCTGCGAGCGTTGCTGACGGCGAAGACAATCATGGCAAGCGCCGAGATGGCCGCCGGGATAGCGAACAGCAGGAAGTTCTGCTGCAGCGGCAGTTGCTGAGCGAGCAGCATGCCCCCGAAGGTCGGGCCGACGATGGCACCGATACGTCCCACGCCAGAGGCCCAGCCCAGACCCGTCGAGCGGATCGAGAGGTTATAAAGCTGGGCGACGCTGGCATAGAGCAGGATCTGCGTGCCGATGGTGGTGGCCCCGGCCACGAAGACCAGCAGGAACAGGATGCCAGCCGGCGGGTTGTAGCCGATCAGCGCAATCGAGACGGCTGCGGCAAGGAAGAAGGCCACGACCACCTTCGGCAGACCGAAACGATCCCCCAGCCAGCCGCCGAGAATGGCCCCGACCATACCGCCGAAGTTCAGCGAGAAGAGGCTGAGAAGGCTTGCCTTTTCGGCATAACCGGCTTCCTGCAGCACCTTGGGCAACCAGGACGACAGGAGGTAGACCAGAAGCAGGCAGCAGAAGAAGGCAACCCACAGCATGACGGTGCGCAGCGAACGATTGTGGCGGAAGAGTTCAGCGACCGAGGCCGAAGCGCCCTTGGTTTCGTGGTAGGTCAGGCGGTCCTCCGCCGTCAGCTGCAGCGAGGGGTCAACCCTGGCATAAATGGCCTTGGCCTTGTCCTGCTGGCCCTGACGAATGAGGAAGCCGAGCGATTCCGGCAGCATCCACAAGACGAGCGGCAGGAGGAGCAGCGGCACGGCGGCCGCGAAGAACATCGGCTGCCAGCCAAAGGACGGAATGAGACCGATGCCGAGACCGGCGGCAACCATGCCGCCCACCGAATAGCCGGAGAACATCAGCGCCACCATGGTGCCACGCAGACGCTTCGGAGCATATTCATTCATCAGCGCCACGGCGTTCGGCATCAGGCCGCCGCAACCAAGACCGGCGATGAAGCGGAAGACCTTGAACTGATCCGGCGATCCGGCAAAGCCGGTGAGGAAGGTGGAGAAGGTAAACAGCATGAAGCTGATGGCGATGCCCTTCTTGCGGCCGATCTTGTCGGCCAGCGGCCCGAAGATCAGCGCGCCGAACATCATGCCAAACAGCGCCCAGGCCTGAAGGGCACCGGCCTGCGGTTTGGTCAGCCCCCATTCGGCGATCAGCGTGGGTAGAACCGTTCCGGCCACGAACACGTCATAGCCGTCCACGATCAGAAGCAGGGCGCACAGCACCACCACCGACCATTGGAATTTACCGAAGGGATTGTTGTCTATGGCGTCATTCACATCGATATTGCGCATCATCACTCCTCCCGAGTTGTCACGCATTTGACTGGTGGCCCTCAGCCCAGATCGCCTCCGGCGACGGGCATGATGCTGCCGGTGATGTAGGATGCCTCATCCGAGGCGAGGAACAGGATTGGCGACGCCTGCTCCTCTATGGTCGCGTAGCGCTTCATGAAGCTCGATTGCTTCACCTGCGTTACCACTTCAGCCATCCAGGCCTTCTCTTCCGCCGTATCGCCCGCAGCATTGCGGGGAATGCGGCGCGGCGGCGCTTCCGTTCCGCCGGGCGCGGTGGCCACGACGCGGATATTGCGGTCCGCCAGTTCCATGGCGAGCGACCGGGTGATGGCGTTGACGCCCCCCTTGGCCGCCGAATAGGGCATGCGATAAATGCCGCGCGTCGCGTTCGACGAGACGTTGACGATGGTGCCGCCGCCGCGTGCAAACAGATGCGGCAGGACCGCATGGCAGCAGTAGAGCGTCGGCATCAGCGAGCGGCGGATTTCCGCGTCGATCTGGGCCGGTTCGAACTCGGCAAAGGGGCGCATACGGATCGCGCCACCAACATTGTTGATGAGAATATCGATGCCACCGAAGGTGTCTGCCGCGTGGCGCATGGCGGCAGCGGCCCCCTCATGGGTTTCGAGATCGGCATTGAAGGCGGCGGCCCGGCGGCTTTTCGCCTCCTTCGCCACCTCACCGACGAAATCGGCGCGGTCGACGAAGAGCACCTGACCGCCTTCAGCCACGGCCCTGAGCGCCACGGCCCGGCCAATGCCCTGCGCCGCGCCGGTGACGACTAGCACCTTGCCGGCAAAGCGGCCCTTGAAAAGGGGCGCGTTCATGCGCTCGCCTTCAGGGGAACGTTGGGCGTGAACTTCTCATAGTGGAAGCTTGCGGGCTTCACGCCGGTTTCATCAAAATAGCGGCGCACGGCATCGACCATTGGCGGCGGACCGCAGAGATAGGCATCAAACGCGCCCGCCTGCAGCATGTCTTCCGGCATATGCTGCGTGACCCAGCCCTTTTTCGGATGGGTCGAGGCTTCCTCGGCCACCACGGTTGAAAAGGTGAAGTTCGGCAGGCGAGCCGCATAGGCTTCGATTTCATCGACCAGCACCAGATCGAGGTCGCGGGTCACGCCATAGATCAGGTGGATGTTCTGGGTCGAACCGGCACGCGCCAGCACTTCCAGCATCGAAAGGAAGGGGGCAAGCCCCGTACCGCCTGCAAGGAAGAGCAAGGGGCGCTCGTCATTGCGCAGGTAGAAGCTGCCGAGCGGGCCAGTCAGCGACAGCTTGTCGCCGGGTTTTGCGCCGGAAAGCCAGCGGCTCATCAACCCGCCGGGGATTGTCTTGATCAGGAAGCCGATGCGCTGTTCGCCAGGGGCCGTGCTGAAGGAATAGGAGCGGTTATCGCCGCTGCCCGGCACGTCGATATTCACATATTGCCCCGGCAGGAAGGCGGGACCGGCAGTTGCCGCATCCACATCCAGTTCCAGAACGATGGCGGCATCCTTGTGCGGCTCGACCTTGCAAACCGTTGCGGCAAATTTCTGCTGCCCGGTCTTGCAGGCAAGCGAGGTGGTGGGCACGGAGAGGACGCAATCGCTCGACGGGATCATCTGGCAGGTCAGGACAATGCCGTCCGCCGCTTCCGTCTCGTTCAGCGCGTCCTCGATGTAGTCATTGCCGAGGTCATAGCTGCCGCTTTCGGCGCGGCACTTGCAGGTGCCGCACACGCCGTCGGAACAGTCCATCGGCAGGTTGATCTTGTTGCGGAACGCGGCATCAAGCACCTTTTCGCCCGCCTTGCATTCGATGAAGCGGGTGACGCCATCTTCGAAATTCAGTGCAATCCTGCAGCTGGACATGGTTCCTCCTCTCAAAAACCTTATCGACAGCCCGCCCCGGCCTCAGACGTGGTAAACGTCGATGACCTGGCGGATGTAGTCGTTCTTCAAAACGATCTTCTTGGCGGAGATCAGCGTTTCCCCGTCCGTGGTGCGCAGCGTCACGAACATCGTGCCGAAGAACTGATCGGTGACCTTGTAGCGGTGGTTCAGCGTGTGGAAGTTGTAGCGAACGTCCACCTCGTTGCCCCTTACCGCCAGAACCTCGACATTGGTGACGTTGTGGCTGGTGCGCGGTTCCGGCGTGGAAGCGCCCGAGCGTTCCGTCTTGATGCGGAACACGCGGTCCTCCAGACCGTCGCGGGTCGGGTAGTAGATCAGCGAGATCTGCGACTGCGGGTCTTCGGTGATCTGGTCATCATCGTCCCAGGCGGGCATCCAGTAGGTGACATCTGCGGCATAGCAGGTCAGCCAGGTGTCCCAATCGCGATCATCCAGAAGGCGCGCTTCGCGATAAAGGAAGGCGCAGATGGCTTCGTAAGACAGGCTCATGCCGCGTCTCCCTTCTTTTCAGCGGCCAGCGCATCGCGCATCACCGCAGCCCAGTATTCATGCTGGCGAACAAAGAGGCCCTCGTCCTCGCTGCGCTCGCCCGACAGCAGCGGGTTCAACCCCATGCGCTTGGCGTTGTCGTCGGGACCGTCGATCCACAGCGGCGCGCCACGCGACAGGTCGTTCCACAGCGCTGCAACCCCGGCATAGCCGGACTGGCAGGCGCGGAATTCTTCGAGATCGTCCGCCGTGCCCATGCCGGAAACATTGAAGAAATCCTCGTACTGGCGAAGACGGATGGCGCGGTCTTCGGCGCTTTCGCCCTTCGGGGCAAAGCAGAAGATACTGATCTCGGTCTTATCCACGCTGATCGGACGGGTGACGCGGATCTGCGTCGAGAACTGGTCCATCAGGAACACGTTCGGGTAGATGCACAGGTTACGCGTCTGGTTGACGATGAAATCGGCCTTGTCGGCACCGACGCGGGCGGCGATCTCGTCACGCTGGCCATAGACCGGGCGCACCTCGGGGTTCATGGTGTTGGTCCACAGCAGGATGTGGCCGTTTTCAAAGCCATAGACACCGGCAACCGAGCGGCTCCAGCTGTTGGCGTCCACCGCCTTGGTGCCCTCTTCCTTGCGGCGGCCCATGGTGGCGGCATAGTTCCAGTGCACCGACGAGACGTGATAGCCGTCGCAACCGTTCTCCATCTGGAGCTTCCAGTTGCCGTCGTAG
The DNA here is from genome assembly GCA_020161665.1 of Pseudomonadota bacterium. Classification (GTDB taxonomy): domain Bacteria; phylum Pseudomonadota; class Alphaproteobacteria; order Rhizobiales; family Rhizobiaceae; genus Ectorhizobium. The sequence continues at coordinate 51,882 of JAIUPA010000035.1, forward strand.
ATGTAGGAGGAATTGCCGCGCACGACTTCCAGCCCGTTCGGGGCCTGGTCGACGATCTGGTCGATGATGACGCGGGTTTCGCCGAGGAAATCGAGAAGCGGAGCGACATCTTGCCTTAAGCTGCCGAACAGGAAGCCGCGATAATTCTCAAAGCGGGCGACGCGCGTCAGATCATGCGAGCCGTTCTTGGCGAACTGCTCGGGATATTGCGTCGTCTTCTCGTCCTTCACCTTCAAAAGCTTGCCGGTGTTGGAAAAAGTCCAGCCGTGGAAGGGACAGGTGAAGCTGCCCTTGTTGCCGTGCTTGCGACGGCACAGCATCGCGCCGCGATGGGCGCAGGCGTTGATGACGGCGTTCAGTTCGCCCGTCTTGTCCCGGGTGATGACCACCGGCTGGCGACCGATATAGGTCGTGTAATAGTCGTTGTTTTCGGGGATCTGGCTCTCATGGGCGAGATAGACCCAGTTGCTTTCGAAAATATGCTTCATCTCCAGTTCGAAGAGGTCTTCGTTGGTGAAGATGTCGCGGCGGCAACGGAAAATGCCGGCTTCCTTGTCGTCCTGCACGGCGGTTGCCAGCAGATGATCGAGATCACGGGCCTTGTCGATAATCGCGGACATGAGTGTTCTCCCGCAGGGACGCGTGTTTCACGCTGTCCTTGCCACAATGTCGATGATACGGGGTTCAGGGGCTTGGGGTGGCGGCCCCGAAGGGCCGCCCTGGAAGACGCCGCTTACGCTGCGGCGCGCTTGCGCTGTTCGTTGATCTGGTTGTCGACGCCGTCAATCAGAGCCGTCAGATGAATGTCGAAGGCAATCTCGGCAAAGGGACCATTGAGATTGTTGGCGTGAATGCTCGCCTCATCGGTGCGCTCGATGACCGACGGTACCAGCCCGTCACGGGTGGCATAGGCAAAGTCGTCGTTGATCAGCGGATCGCCTTCGATGTTGATCTGCGTCGTCAGCTTGCGATGACCGTCGGCGCTGACGAAGAAGTGGATATGGGCCGGACGCTGGCCATGGCGGCCAAGGGCCGAGAGCAGCTTTTCGGTCGGGCTGCCCGGGGGCACGCCGTAACCGCTCGGCAGGATGCTCTGGAACTTGTAGCGGCCGTTTTCATCGGCAATGATCGTGCGGCGCATGTTGAACGGGGCCTGCTTGCCGGTCGGATCGAAGTGGGAATAAAACCCGCGCGTATCACAGTGCCAGACTTCAACCTTTGCACCGGGCTTCGCCTTGCCATCGGCACCGTAAACCGTGCCATGCATGATCAGCGTGTGGCCGTTGGTGTCGGCACCGTCATCAAGACGGGCAAAGCCCGTGGAGACCGGCGCACCGGCCACATAAAGCGGGCCTTCGATGGTGCGCGGGGTCGGGTTTTCGATGCCAAGGGCTGCGTCGATGGCGTCCAGACGCTCATCAAGGAAGTGGTCAATGCCAAGGCCCGGCGAAATGAGGCCCGCCTGACCGGCTGCACCCAGTTCGTTCAGCCATGCGATGCCGGTCCAGTATTCATCCGGCGTGATATCGAGATCGTCGATGGCCTTGAACAGGTCAGACACGATGCGGTGGGTGATCTGTTTCATGCGATCATTGCCGCCGGTCTTGTCCATGCCGCTCAGGACCTTCAGGAAGTCCTGGATATCCGGACGGTCGAAAATCTTCACACTCATTGTCACTCCTCCTCTAGGAACGTTTTCAGGCAGTTGCGCGGGTCACGTCCTCCGTAAGACCCGCAAGACACGTTTTCAGGTGTCGTCGTCGCGGATCGACGAGGGATGCCGCAGCATCGGCGTCACCTTGATCTCCATGAACTTGAACAGCGGCAGGCCGCTCAGGATGTCATGGAGTTCGGCATTGTCGCGCACGTCGAAAATGCTGACGTTTGCGTATTCCCCGGCCAGCCGCCAGATGTGGCGCCACTTGCCGCTTTTCTGCAGATCCTGCGCATAGGCCTTCTCGCGGGCCAGAATGTCTGCTGCCACATCGGCAGGCAGGTCATGGGGGATTTTCACGTCCATTCGCACATGAAACAGCATGGTGTTCTCCTTCACCGGGTCTTCTTCAGGCCATCGCGGGCGAAGAAGGCAACGCGTTCCTCATCCAGCTCGATGCCAAGGCCGGGACCTGTCGGAACCGTCAGTTCGAAATCGCTGTAATCGAGCGGGGTTTTCAGGATTTCCTCGGTCAGAAGCAGCGGACCGAAGAGTTCCGTGCCCCATTGCAGGTTGGCAAAGGTGGCAAAGAGATGGGCCGAGGCCGCCGTGCTGACCGCGCCTTCGAGCATGGTGCCGCCGTAAAGGCCAATCCCCGCCGCATCGGCAATGGTCGCAACCCGCTGCGCATTGAACAGGCCACCGCTCTGCTCGATCTTGATGGCAAACACATCGGCCCCCTGAACGCGGGCGATCTCGAAGGCACTTTCGGGGCCGGTCAGCGATTCATCGGCCATCAGCGCCACCGGGAAGCGGCGTACCAGACGGGCGAGTGCCGCAGCGGAAGAAACCGGCTGTTCCACCAGTTCGCAACCGACATCGGCAAGCGCCGCCATGCCAAAAGCTGCTTCCGTCTCGCTCCAGGCCATATTCACATCGACGCGCACCGCGCCGCGATCGCCCAGCGCCCGCTTGATGGCGGCGACATGGGCAATATCCTCCCGGATGGACTTCGCGCCGATCTTCAGCTTGAAGATGCGGTGACGGCGAAGGTCGAGCATCTTTTCCGCTTCGGCAATGTCTTTCGCCGTATCGCCCGAGGCGAGTGTCCAGGCGACCGCCAGACGATCCCGGCGGCGACCGCCGAGCAATTCGCTGACCGGCAGGCCGAGACGCTTGCCCTGCGCATCGAGAAGCGCCGTTTCCACCGCGCTCTTGGCGAAGCGGTTTTCCTTCACCATCTTGCCGATGCGGGCCATCAGAGCCTGCACGCGAGCGGCATTCTGGCCGATCATCACCGGGGCGAAATAGCTATCGATCGCCACCTTCATCGTCTCGGGGCTTTCGCCGCCATAGGCAAGGCCGCCAATCGTCGCGCCCTCACCGATGCCGACAACGCCATCGCTGCAATAAACCTTCACCAGCATCAGCGTCTGGCCGTTCATGGTGACAACAGAAAGCTTGTGCGGCCGGATGGTCGGCAGATCGACGATCAGGGTCTCGACTCGTTCGACGACAGGAACATAGGCAGTGGTTTGAGCGGTGGGTGCAAAGGTCGTGTTCATGACGCTACCTTGCGATGGACGCGGCCCGACGTCCAACACCGTTTGAATCTACATCCATATCAAAAAGGTATAGTGTATCGTCAAAACGGCTGAACCACGGCGAGGATGCATTGCAACATACCGCCAATGATGCATAGCTAACGCTATCAGGGAGGATGCGGCATGGACTTGAGGCAAATTCGCTATTTCATCGCGGTGGCGCGCGAGCGCAACTTCACGCGCGCCGCACAGCAGCTCAACATTGCCCAGCCGCCACTATCGCGGCAGATCCAGCTTCTGGAGGAGGAACTGGGCGTCGCCCTCATCAACCGCAAGAGCCGACCGCTGAAGCTGACGGATGCCGGGCGGCTGTTCTATGAGCAATCCCTGCAGGTTCTCGGGCGCGTCGACCAGATGCGGGCCGCCACGCGGCGTGTCGGCTTGAACCAGAACAGCGTGTTTTCCATCGGCTTCGTGGCGTCGACGCTTTATGGCGGCCTGCCCATGCTGGTGCGCAAGCTTCGCCAGCATGCGCCGGAACTCGATATTCAACTGATCGAACTCGTTTCCGTGCAGCAGATCCCGGCCCTTAAGGAGGGCCGCATCGACATCGGTTTCGGGCGTCTTCGCCACAACGACCCCAATGTGGAGGGAATTGTCCTGCGTGAGGAGCGTCTGGCGGTTGCCGTGCCCAAGGGAACGCCGCTCGCAGAAGACACAGCACCGCTGCCGCTTTCAGCCCTCGCGGGGCAAAAGCTCATCGTCTACCCCAAGGAGCCGCGCCCGAGCTATGCCGACCACGTTCTGGCGCTGTTGCACAATCATGATGCGCGGCCTGCCGAAGTGCATGAAGTGCGCGAAATCCAGACGGCGCTCGGCCTTGTCGCGGCGGATTCCGGTATCTGCATCGTGCCGTCCTCGGCGCGGCAGATGCGCTCGGACCTGCATTACCGGCTGGTGGAAGGCGAACGCGCCACATCGCCCGTCATTCTCAACCACCGGACGGGCGACAATTCCCGCTACATCGATCTGGTAAAGCAGCTCATTCAGGACATGTATGCGGAAAATCCGCCCTGGCTTGCCATCGAGCATAACCTGCCGGTGCGCCCAAGCTTTACCCGCAAGCGCTAACGGCCCCGTTCATCCTGCGGACGGTGCGCGAGGCAAGGCTTGCGCAACGGGCCGCAACCGGCTTGCCTTTGCGGCAACAAGGAAACCCGCCATGACCGCACCCGCCCTTCCCTTCCCGCCGCTTTCCGATGCCGAATGGCCCGACGCGATTGCCGACCTCAAAAGCGGCTTTGCCGGGCGGCTCAATGTCTATCGCACTATGGCGCATCACCCGCAGCTTCTCGCTGCCTGGGCACCGCTTCGCGATCAGGTGGTGGTCAAACACGGGCTGGGCGCCCCCTTCAGCGAAGTGGTGATCCTGCGCACCGGGCATCATATGAAGGCCCCTTACGAGTGGGCACATCATGTCAGCCGGGGCCGGGCCTGCGGCATGAGCGATGCCCGGATTGCCGCGATTGCCGGGCCGCTTGCGGCCATGGAGGCCGATGACGCGATTCTTTCCCGCGCCGTGGATGAGTTGGTGATCGACAAGCGCTTGTCGCCCGAAACGATCACCGCCATCACCGCACTTGTCGGCAAACAGGGGCTTTTCGATGTGATCGCGACGGTCGGTTTCTACACGACCCTCGGCTTCATCGTGAACAGTTTTGCCACACCCATTGATGACGCGATTGCCCGGGAAATGGTCGAAAAGCCTCTAAAAACCTGAACGCTCAGGCCTTGGCCTTTTCAGCGATGCGGGCGGCGATTTCCTGCAGCATTTCGACATAGCGCGTCGCCTCGCGGATCGGCATGGCGGAGCGGATCCAGATCATCGAAACGCAGGCGACCGTGGTGTCATCAATGCGCACCGGCACGGCGATGGAGGATGTATTCGGGCGAAATTCGCCCGCCTCGCGCGTGGCATAACCCTTGGTGCGCGCTTCAGAAAGCAGCGTGGCGAGATAGGCCGGGGCGAGGAAAGGCCGGTCTTCCGGCAGGCCCAGATTTTCGATGTGACGCAGGATCAGTTGCCGCTCTTCCTCGGAAACGAAGGCGAGATAGGCACGGCCCGCCGAGGTTCTGAGCATCGGCAGGCGATAGCCGGTCATGCCCCGGTCAATGGAAAGGGGGCTTCGGCCATGGGTCGTTTCCTGAATGACCATGGCGGCATTGTCGTAGATCGACAGATCGAGCGGCCAGATGACCTTCGGCGCATATTCGGCAAAAAGCGGCCCCGCCGCCTGACAGAGCAGCGAGGTGGTGGCCGACCCGTCGCCAAGGCTTGCCGCCAGACGGGTCACGCGCACGCGGTTGTTGGAGGCGGAGAAGACAATATAGCCCTCCTCCTCCAGCGTCTGCAAAAGGCGATAGACGGTGGGCCGTGGAATGGCGAGCGCCTTGGCGATTTCCGCCGGGCGCGCCTCGCCCGCCATGTTGACGTAGCGCAGAACGGCCAGGCCGCGCACCAGTGCGCGGACCCCGCCTTCTGCCTGTGCCGACGCGGTGATTTCCTTCATGACAACGGTCATGCCATAACCTCGCCGCGGCGGCTACAGTCGATTGCCGTCACCGATCAGCGCTCGGCCACCACCGGGTTGCTCAAGACGCCAATGCCGGAGATTTCCACCTCGCAGACATCGCCTTCCTTCATCCAGAGCTGCGGCGTGCGGCGGGCGCCAACGCCACCCGGCGTGCCGGAGACGATCACGTCGCCGGGCAGAAGCGGCAGGATGGTGGAGCAATAGGCGATGAGGCGCGGGATGGACGTGATCAGAAGATCGGTCGTCGTATCCTGCACCACCTGCCCGTTGAGGCGGGTGACGAGATGAAGCTTGGTCGGGTCCGGGATTTCATCCGTCGTCACCATCCACGGGCCGAAGGCGCCGGTGTTTGCAAAGGTCTTGCCCGGCATGAACTGGGCGGTGTGCTTCTGCCAGTCACGCACCGAACCGTCATTGTAGCAGGCGTAACCGGCCACGTAGTCGAGCGCATCCTCTTCGGAAATGCGGCGACCTTCCTTGCCGATGATGACGGCCAGTTCGCCTTCATAATCGAACTCGTCGGATTCGAGCGGCTTGACGAGCGGTGCGCCGTGACCGATCTGGCTGCCGGAATAGCGGGCAAAAAGGACCGGGTTCGGCGTCACCGTGCGGCCGGTTTCTTCCACGTGGGCGTGATAGTTCAGGCCCACGCAGATGATCTTGTCCGGGTTCGGAATGGTCGGTGCAAAGGTGATGGCGTCAAGGGCGTGATCAGCGGCTTCGCCCGAGAGAGCGGCAGCCTTCGCCTGAAGACCGGCAGCCAGAAAATCGCGCAGCGTGGCGCATTCGGGGAAACGGCGGGAAAGATCGACAACGCCGTTGTCCGTGACGAGGCCGTAGCCGGGCTTTCCGCCGATGAGGAAGGACGCGAGTTTCATGCTGAAATTTTCTCCTGATTGGGCATGGAAGAGGTTGGGCCGGGAAGGCCGGAAAGACGGGTCGCCGCCTCGATCAGCGCCGGGATTTCCCCGGCATTGACAGCGGTGGCGAGAATGTAGCGGTCGGGCCTCACAACAACGGCAACGGCCTGAAGGTTGGCGAGAAGGTCAGATGCGCCGGGCAGGTCCTTCGTCGTCAGAACGGTGAGACCCTGCGGGGCCTTGACCTCAGCGGCGAGCGACGCATCCACGATCAGGGTCGCGGCATAACCGGCCACATCATCCATCATGCGGCCATCGGCCAGACGCGGCTGGGGAAACAGCGCACCGCCATGCGGGCCGGAATTCACCCCTTCGCCAAGGCCAATCGTCAGCGATTTCATCAGCGCCGGGCCGCCTTCGTCGGAGCGCATGGCGGCGTTCAGCGCCTCCTGCGTGCCGCAGGTGTTGATCAACCCGCCCAGACGCACGGCGGTGCGGATATATTCCGCGACATTCGGGCGGCGTTCGCTCTGGTAGCTGTCGAGCAGTGCCTCGTCGGCTTCGCCCTTCGCCGCCAGAATGAGCTTCCAGCCGAGGTTGGCCGCATCGCGAACCCCTGCACACATGCCCTGCCCCATGAAGGGCGGCGTCTGGTGGCAGGAATCGCCCGCCAGAAACAGACGACCGGCGCGCCACTTGTTGGCGATGAGCGAGTGGAAGGTATAGACCGCCGTGCGCTCCAGGAAGGCTTCTTCCGGCGTGATCCAGTCAGCCAGAAGTTCCCAGACGCGATCGGCCGCCGTGATCGATACGGAATCCTCGTGCGGTAGCACGGTGATTTCCCAGCGGCGGCGAAGACCGGGCACCGGCACATAGGTCGCCGGGCGGGCCGGGTTGCAATACTGGATGGAGAAATCGCCAAGCTCCGGCTTCGGCTGCTTGAGGATGAGGTCAACCACCAGCCAGCGCTCGTGGAAGCCGCAATCTTCCATATCCGTCTCGATGTAGCGGCGCACCAGCGAGCGCGCGCCATCGCAACCGACGACATAGCCGACATGGACGCGCTCGACCTTGCCCTTCGACATATCCTCAAAGCGCAGTTCGACGGCATCGCCCTGATCTTCGAGCGCAAACACTTCGCAGCGGGTGCGCACTTCGATATTGGGGAAACGCACCGTGCCATTGCGCAGGATCTGTTCCAGATCCGGCTGGTGGAAGCGGTAGCCCGCCTTCCACCCTTGCGGACCGGCTTCGAGCGGTCGCGGCCAGTCCATGAGAAGCTTGCCGCCCGCATCCACAAAGCGCATGCCGGGATGATACATGGTGGTCGGCTCAACCTCATCGGCCAGACCAATCGTCTGGAAGACGCGCATCACTTCGGCATCGAAATGCACGGCGCGCGGCAGGTGGTAGGCCGCCGCCTCACGTTCCAGCACCAGAACGCGCAGACCCGCCTGCCCCAAAAGGTTGGCCAGCGTCGCGCCCGTCGGGCCATAGCCGACAATGGCCACATCATAAGCAATATCGTTTCGGGTGGTCATGTTATCCTCCCCCAATCCTTGTTCCTTGAAAATTCCTGTCATGCGCCGGTCACGTCACGAGGCCTTGCGGGCGAGTTCGCCGTAAAGCCACGGGCACTCGACCACCGGCGGCGAGCGCTTGCCGTTGCGGGCCGCCTCAAGGCGCATCTCGCGCAGGCGGCGACGCCCGCCCTCTTCGGTGAGATAGAGCCGCTCGTGACCCCAGAAGCTCGGGCCGTCATGGGTTTCATGCGGCTCCCACGTCGCGGGCTCGATCAAGCGTCCGCCCCAGCCGTTTTCGACAAAGAAGCCGGACGGCGAGTTGGCGTAGTAGCTCGTCATGTAGTCGTTGGTGTGCCGCCCGAGTGTGTAGGCGACGCCGTTTTCGCGCTGTTGCGCCAGATCGTATCCCTGTCCCACATCATCGAGGTTCTGGAATTCCACCATGAAGTGGTGGAAGCCGAGCTGGCCCGAGCCGACCATGGCGAAGGAATGGTGCCGGTCGTTCAAGTGGAAGAAGTACAGGCCATAAGGCTGCAGCCCGTAATCCGAGACATGGAAATCCAGGAGGTCGCGGTAGAAGGGCATCATCACGTTGATGTCCTTCACATGCAGAACCGCATGGCCCATGCCGAGCGGGCCGGTCATGAAGCCGTCAATCGGGCGGCCCGGCACAAACGGATCGCTGGCGATCATCGGCGCGTGGAACAGTTCCACGCGGTTGCCACCCGGGTCCTCGAACCAGATCAGATCGCCAACGAAGCGGCGGTCGGCCAGTTCACGCGAGCCGAGATGGACGCGAACACCGGCCCGGTCGAGCCTTGCGGCATAGGTTTGCAGGTCGTCGCGGCTTGCCACCTCGAAGCCGAGGAAGGCGAGCGTGTCGCCCGGCTCGTTCGAAACGAGCAGACGCTGCGCCTGATCATCCATGCGAAAGGCCAGCGCCGTGCTGCCACGGTCGATCTTCTGCATGCCGAGAAGGCCGCCTGCGAAGTCCGCCCATTCGTCAAGGCGGTCGGAACGGATTCCAAGATATCCAAGAGCGATGACTGCCATGGTGAAGTCTCCCGTGCTCTGCGAACTGGTGGTGATTGCCGCCCTTGCGCCGTCAGGTGAACCGCTGTCCACCTGACGGACAGGGTGCCGATCAGTGCGTGTTGAGCGCCTTGGCGCGTTCGATGGCCTTCTTGGCGGCTTCGCCCTTGTCGCCGAGACCGGAGACCCAGGTTTCCGGTGCCTTGGCGAGCGCATCTTCCCAGGCCTTCTGCTCGTCCGCCGTCAGGTCGATCACTTCCACCTTCGGGTTGGCGCGCATTTCGGCCTGAACGGCGGCGTCGTAATCGGTGATGACACCGGAGATCCATTCGGCAGCCGGACGGCCCGCGAAGCCGTCGATGACCTTGCGGTCGGCTTCCGGCAGGGCGTCATAGGTCTTCTTGTTCATGAGAATGGCCATGGGGCTTGCCGTGATCCGGGTCAGCGTCAGCTTCGGAGCCACTTCATAAAGACGGAAGGTCTTGTAGGCGTCAGACGCCCAGACCGCGCCGCCGACCACGCCGCGCTCGAGGTTTTCATAAACCTGCGGGGCGGGAATGGAGACGCCGGTGCCACCGAGCATCGAGGTCATGGTGGAGATGAAGGGCGAGGGCGTGCGCACCTTCATGCCCTTCAGCACTTCGGGCGAACGGGCGCCTGCATCCTTGGTGAAGACACGGTAAGGCGCGGTCGAGAACAGGGCGATGACCTTGTAATCCTTGTATTCCGGCGACAGCACTCCCTCCTCAAAGAGCGTCGTCATGACATTCGCGCCGGTCTTGGCATCCGGCGCAATGCCCGGCAGTTCAACGACCGACGACAGCGGGAAGATGCCCGGCGTGTAGTTCGGCACGACGAGCGCCACATCGGCAACGCCCTTGGCGACGAGTTCGGCCTGGGCCGGTGCGCCGCCCAGAATGGAGCCGGGGTAAAGCTTGAAGCGGTTGGCTTCGGACAGCTTGGCATTCATCTGGTCGATCCACGGCTGGATGACCTTGGACGAATAGAAGCCAACCGGCGGCTCGAAGGACGAGACGCGCATTTCGCGGGCCTCAGCCATGGTGGCGGCCATGGTCGTCAGCAGAAGGGCAGCGGTGATTTTCTTCATGAGTTTCATGTTTTCCTCCCTTGGAACTCAGAATGTGTTGTGCGGAAGCCAGACCACGAGCGCCGGAACGGCGATGATGATGGCGATGCGAATGAGGTCGGCGAGCACGAAGGGCAGAACGCCCTGCCACAGTTCCGTCATGCGGATGCTGGGATGCGTTGCCTTCAGAACGAAGAGGTTCATGCCGACCGGGGGCGTGATGAGGCCGATTTCGACGACCATGACCGCATAGATGCCGAACCAGATCGGATCGATGCCTGCAGCCTGCACGACCGGCAGAAAGAGCGGTACGGTGAGTAGCAGCATGGCCAGCGAGTCCATCAGCGTGCCGAGCACCAGATAGATCGCCGTCATCGTCAAAATGACCAGCAGCGGGTTGTCGAGCATCGGGCCGAACATCGACGTGAACGTGAAGGGCAGGCCCGAAAGCGTCAGGAAGTAATTGAAAAGATTGGCGGCAATCAGCACCAGATAGATGGCCCCGCAGGTGAGCGACGTTTCAATCGCCGCCTTGAAGAAGCCCTTCATCGACAGCCGTCGCGAGGCCACGCCATAGATGAGCACGACGGCAACGCCGATGGCCGCGGTCTCGTTGGCGGTGAAAATGCCGAGGTAAAGACCGCCCATGATGATGGCGAAAACGACGACCGGCGGCAGAAGATCAGCGAGCGCCCGGCGATACTGGGCACGTGTCGAGCGGGCCTGATAGGGGGCCTTGGTCAGGCCGAGCCACAGCGGCACATAAACGGCCAGGCAATAGAGCGCGATGGCCAGAACAATCGGGCCGAGCGTGGCGAGCAGCAGGTTTTTGATCGATTCCCCGGAGAGGAAGGCGTAGATCACCAGAATGGTCGACGGCGGAATGAGAATGCCGAGCGTGCCGCCTGCGGCCACCGTTCCGGCGGCCAGACTGCGCGAATAACCGGCCTCTTCCATTTCCGGCAGCGCGATGCGGCCCATGGTGGCGGTGGTGGCAAGCGACGAGCCGGAAATCATGCCGAACCCTGCCGAAGCGCCGATGGTGGCGAGCGCCAGCCCGCCCTTGCGATGGCCGATCATGGTGCGCATGGAGCCGTAAAGGCGCGAGGACAGACCCGAATGCGAGGCGAGATTGCCCATCAGCACGAAGAGCGGCAGCACCGACATGGTGTAATTGGTCAGCGAATCCCAGGTCGTGGTGGCACCGATGGAGATCGCGCCATCAAGCCCGAGCACCGCCCAGCACCCGGCCAGCGCCACAAGACCCATGGAAACGGCCACCGGCACTTCGAGGAAAATCAGCAAAATCGTCAGCAGGAAACCGGCACCACCAAACAGCAGCGCGTTTCCTGTCAGCCAGGAAAGATCAGTCATTTCAATGTTCCAGTGCCTTGGGAGCCGTGATCGCGGCAAAGAATGCGCGCAGCGCTGCAATGAGGCCGACGCCGCTGACGAAGGTGACGACAGCCAGCAGAACCCACATGGTCAATTGCAGGTCGGAGGTGGTTTCGGGACTGCCGATCTTGTCCTTGAGGTTGACGGCGAGCAAGCCGAACATCAGGGCCGCGAAGATGGCCGAACAGAAGGTTCCGAAGATGCCAAGCGGGCGGGCAAACAGATCCGGCGCGATTTCCGACAAGAGCTTTGCCGTGACATGCGCCTTGTAAAGGTAGCAGGCCGGGATCGACAAAAGCGCGCCGAGCCCCACCGTTAGCGCGGTGGTTTCAATGGCACCGGGCAGGTTCTTGCCCGCCACGGCGCGCAGGAGAACATCGGTCACTGTGACAGCCGTTCCGGCAAGGAAACAGAAGGTGGCGACGAGCAGCACACCCTGACCGACCCGCGCTCCCAGCGTTTTCGGGTCAGCACCCAGTTCCTCAATCGGATTGTTGTCCTCCGGGTCAATGACCCCGTGGTTCGCTCCCATAACTCCTCCCAGAGTCCGTTTGCTTCTTGAGGAAAGTCATACACGATTGCGGGAGGCGTGGGGGCGTGAAAGCCATGCTGTCCACCAGGCGAACAGAGGCAATCTGTCACATAGGCACGCAAAAAGGCCGGGCGAGAAGCCCAGCTTTTTCAAGGATAACAATTTGGAATTCAAGCCTTTTTCAGGCCTTTTCAGGCTCTTTCAAGCGCGATGGCAATGCCCTGACCCACGCCGATACACATGGTAGCGAGTGCCTTCGCCTTGCCCGTCAGTGACAGTTCGAGCGCCGCCGTTCCGGCAATGCGCGCACCGGACATGCCGAGCGGATGACCGAGAGCAATCGCCCCACCGTTCGGGTTCGCGCGCGGATCGTCATCGGCAATCCCGAGCAGGCGGAGCGTTGCCAGCCCCTGGCTGGCGAAGGCCTCATTCAGCTCGATCACGTCGAGGTCGTCGGCCTTCCAGCCGATGCGGGCGAGCAGCTTTTGCGAGGCCGGTGCCGGGCCAATACCCATGACGCGTGGCGGAACACCCGCCGCAGCACCTCCCACCACCCGGGCAATCGGCGTCAGGCCGTATTTTTTCACCGCCGCCGCCGAGGCCACGATGAGCGCTGCCGCACCGTCATTGACGCCCGAGGCATTGCCAGCCGTGACGGTCGCACCGTCCATACGGTTGACCGGCTTCAGCTTGGCCAGTGCCTCAAGGCTGGTGGCGCGCGGGTGTTCATCGCGCACCACCGCCAGCGGATCGCCCTTCTTCTGGGGAATGGAGACGGGGACGATTTCCTTGGCCAGACGGCCGTTTTCCTGGGCGGCGGAGGCCTTTTCCTGACTGCGCACGGCAAAGGCGTCCTGATCCTCACGCACCACCTGATAGTCGATGGCCACGTTGTCGCCGGTTTCCGGCATGGAATCGACACCGTACTGCGCCTTCATCAGCGGGTTGACGAAGCGCCAGCCGATGGTGGTGTCGTAGATTTCCGCCTTGCGCGAAAAGGCCGTATCGGCCTTCGGCATGACGAAGGGGGCGCGGCTCATGCTTTCGACGCCACCGGCAATCATCAGTTCCGCCTCGCCCGCCTTGATGGCGCGGGCTGCCGTGATCAGCGCATCCATGCCCGAACCGCACAGGCGGTTGATCGTGGTGCCGGTGAGCGAAACCGGCAGACCGGCGAGCAGCAGCGACATGCGCGCCACGTTGCGGTTATCCTCGCCCGCCTGATTGGCGCAGCCGAAGATCACATCATCTACCGCTTCCCAATCCACCGACGGGTTGCGCTCGACGAGCGCCTTCAACGGCACAGCGCCCAGATCATCGGCGCGCACAGTCGCGAGTGCCCCGCCAAAACGGCCAATCGGGGTACGGATATAATCGCAGATAAATACGTCGGTCATCGGTTCGTCCTCAAAGCTCCGGGGCGACAAGATCGGCCACGGGGCCATCAATGTGGAGCGTGGCACCCGTCATGGCCTGCAGCGCCTCAAACGACAGGCCCGGCAGCTTTTCACGAAGCACGAAACGGCCCTTCTCAATGTCGATCACGGCATGGCTCGTATAGACGCGGGTGATGCAGCCGACGCCGGTCAGCGGGAAGGTGCAGCGGTCCACCAGCTTGGGCTTACCGTCCTTGGTGACATGTTCGGTGATGACGAACACCTGCTTGGCGCCATGCACGAGGTCCATCGCGCCGCCGACGGCGGGAACGCCCTTGGAGCCGACGCGCCAGTTGGCAAGGTCGCCATTTTCCGCCACCTGATAGGCCCCGAGGATCGCCACATCGAGATGGCCGCCGCGCACCATGGCGAAGCTGTCGGCATGGTGGAAGAAGGCGGCGCCGGGCTTCAGAGTCACGGCCTTCTTGCCGGCATTGATCAGGTCCCAGTCTTCCTCGCCTTCCGCCGGCGGCTCACCGAAATCGAGAATGCCGTTTTCGGTATGGAAGATCGCCTGACGGCCCGGCGGCTGATAGCGCGCCACCATTTCCGGAAAACCGATGCCGAGGTTCACATAGGCACCATCGACAATGTCCTGCGCGGCGCGCCAGGCAATCTGGGCGTTGGAGAGCTTGATGTCGTCATGCGTTGCGCTGGTCATACGTAGATGGCTCCCGACCGGATAAGGACTTCTTCCTGTTGCGGATTGGCGATCTCGACGAGACCATCGACGAAGATGCCGGGGGTGATAACCTCTTCCGGATCGACACCGCCCAGCGGCACGATCTGCGAGACCTGAACAACGGTTCTGGCCGCGGCCATGCACATGATGGGGTTAAAGTTGCGGGCTGCCTTGTTGTAGGTGAGGTTGCCGTGAATATCGCCGAAATGCGCCTTGATCAGCGCAAAGTCGGCCTTCAGCCAGCGCTCCTGCACGTAAGGGCGGCCATCGAACTGCGCAATCACCTTGCCTTCGGCCAGTTCCGTGCCATAGCCGGTCGGCGTGTAGAAGGCCGGAATGCCAGCGCCGGCAGCGCGGATGCGCTCGGCCAGCGTGCCCTGCGGCACCAGTTCCAGCTCCACCTTTCCGGCGAGATAGGCATCGGAGAACGCGCGCGGGTCCGACGAGCGCGGGAAGGAGCAGATCATCTTCTTGACCATGCCCGCATCGATCATCGCGGCAATGCCGATGCGACCGTTGCCCGCATTATTGTTGATCACGGTCAGGTTCTTCGGCGATCCGGTCTCAAGAAAACGGTCGATCAGCGCATGGATCAGCTCGATCGGCGCGCCGGAGCCGCCAAAACCGCCGATCATGACCGTCGCGCCATCGCCGATCCCGGCAACGGCCTCAGCCGCGGTGGCAAGTGTCTTGTCCATCAGAAGTCCTCCGAGAGAGCCGACCATCTGAAAACCGGCCCTTTTGTCGGCTTGATCAATAAGGCCAGACGTGGATCGACGGCAACCGATTTGTGCGTTATATGATTTTTGTTCGATTATCGCACGAAATGGAGAGGGACATGACCGTCAAGGAACGCGACATCATGGGTGGTCTGGCGAAAGGCCTGCGGGTGATCGAGGCCTTCAGCGCCGAGCGTCCGCGCCTTTCGATTGCCGAAGCGGCGGAGGCGGCCGACCTTGACCGGGCGACGGCGCGGCGCTGCCTGCTCACCTTGTCCGAGCTTGGCTATGCGGCCTATGACGGCAAGTTCTTCACGGTCACACCGCGCGTGTTACGCCTTGGCACCGGCTGTCTTGCCACCATGCCGCTACCGCGCATCGTGCAGCCAACCCTCGACAGGCTTTCCGAAGAGATCGGCCAGAGCACGTCCGTCTCGATCCTCGATGAGGGGGAAATCGTTTATGTGGCGCGCGCCGCGCAAAGCCGCGTCATGTCCATTGCGTTGATGCCCGGCTCGCGCCTGCCCGCCTATTGCACCTCGATGGGCCGGGTGCTTCTCGCCGCCCTTGCACCCGAAGAGGCGCGAAAGGTGCTCGAGGCATCGCCCCGCCCGGCGCGCACCGAGCGCACCGTCACCGACATCGAGGCGCTGATGGCGGAACTTGCGACCGTTCGCACGCAAGGCTTTGCCACCATCGATCAGGAAGTGGAAATCGGCCTTCGCTCCATCGCGCTGCCCTTGCGCAACATTCGTGGCAAGACGATTGCCGCCTTGAATGTCGGCCTTGCCGTCACCGCCGAGCCGCTTTCAGACGTGGCGGCGCGCACGCTCCCGGCCCTCAAGGCCGTCCAGTCCGAACTCTCCGACATGCTGGTGTGAGGCGCTTCGAACCCAAGATTGCGGCGCGCAAATATTCGCCGGAACCTTGGGGGAGCCACTGGCAATCGCCGTCTGTCACCGCTAGTTATGCGCTGTTGAGAGGATGTTTCATGGACCCTATGAACGACAGCGACGACAAGGATGGTCGCCCGCAGCGCAGCCAGACGCTGGTGCGCGGGCTTGAGATCATGGATGCGGTGGCCGACCGTTCGCGCACCATTGCCGAGATCGCCACGCTGACGGGTCTGACCTATCCGACCGTGCATCGCATCGTCTCGGTTCTGGTCGAGCGGCGCTACCTGAAGGCCGAAAACGGCCGCGAATTCGCGCTCGGACCGCGCCTCATCGAGCTTGGCTTTTCCGCCTATTCGCGCACCGACATGGTGCGCATTGCCCGCCCCTTTCTCGAAGCGCTCAGCCGCCAGACGCGCGACACCGTGCATCTTGCCCAGCGCGAGGGTAGCGAAGTCGTCTATCTCGACAAGCTGCGCGGCACGCGCCCCGTCGAAATCAGTTCGCGCATTGGCGGGCGCAAGCCCGTGGTCTCCACTGGCGTCGGCAAGGCCATGCTGCTGGATGACAGCGAGCCTGCGCTGACCGAGCTTTACCGCCGCGACCATACGCTGATCGTCAATGATTGCGGCGAGCCGCAATGGCTTTCGCTGATGCGCGACTATCGCGCCGGCGGTTTTGCCTATGACCTTGGCGAAGACGAACCGTCGATCCGCTGCGTGGCCGTGCCGATCCGCGACGTGACGGGGCGCATCGTCGCCTCCGTCTCCGTGTCCTCGACCGTCGATTACATGGACCCCGAGCGCATGCAGGCGCTGATCCCCGAGGTTAAGGCCGTTGCTCTCGCCATCTCGCAAGAGCTGGGGGCCAAGGGCACGCGCGGCTAGCACCGCCTGCATGACGCAGCCAAGCCTCACAACACCTTGCCGGAGTTGAGAATGCCCGCCGGGTCGAGCGTCGCCTTCAGACCGCGCAAGAGCGCCAGTTCGTTCGCGCTGCGGCTATAGGAAAGCCACGGCTTCTTGTGGAGCCCGATACCATGTTCGGCCGACACCGATCCGGCAAAATCACGCACGATCCCGTAAACGATGGTCTCGATCCCGTGGCCGGTCGGATCAAGTTCGGTGATCGGCCCCGCCACGAGATGGATGTTGCTATCGCCCGCATGGCCGAAGAACAGCATGCCGAGCGACGGATAGGCCGCTTCCAGCGCGGCGCGCATTTCATCGACGCAAGCGCCGATACGGGCAAGCGGCACCGAAACGTCGAAATTGATGGTCGGGGCGCGGCGTGACAGAAGTTCGGCAATGCCATCCCGCAAGGTCCAGAAGGCCTCCGTCTCGCGCTGTGACTGGGCAATCGCCGCATCAATGACGGTTCCCGCCTCGAAGGCGCTTTCGAGCATCGCTTCGAAGACCGGGCGGTCGGCATCGGGGTCCGCGCCCTGCACCTCGATCAGCGCGTAAAGCGGATGGTCGGCGGCAAGCGGCGGGCGCAACGCCGTTTCCGACAGTACGGCAGAATAGTAATCGTTCCACATCAGCTCAAAGGCGGTGACGCGGCCCGACAGCACCTTTTGCGCATGTTGCAACAGGCTGGCGGCGGCGGCAAAATCCGGCAACGCCACCAGCGCGGCATTGGCACCCGCCACACCGGGATGAAGCCGCAGCACGGCGCGGGTGATGACGCCGAGTGTCCCTTCCGAACCGATGAACAGGTGCTTCATGTCAAGGGCGGCGTTGTTCTTCGGCATGCGGTTCATCATCGAAAGCACCGTGCCATCGGCCTGCACCACTTCAAGGCCCAGCACCAGATCGCGCATCATGCCATAGCGGATCACCCGGTTGCCGCCCGCATTGGTGGCGATGTTGCCGCCAATCTGGCAGGAGCCGCGCGCGCCAAGATCGAGCGGGAAGAAGAACCCGGCCTCAGCCGCCGCTTCCTGAACCCGTTGCAGGATGCAGCCTGCGCCCACCACCATGAGGCCCGAGGCCGTATCGATTTCCTCGATACGGTCAAAGCCCGCTATTGAGATCAGTACGCAGCCTTCGGACGGCACCGCCCCACCGGCAAGCCCGGTGCGCCCGCCCTGCGGCACGACCGCGACGCCATGGGCATGGCAGGTCGCCATGATGGCGGACACGGTTTGCGTATCCTTCGGGGTGACGAGGGCGAGCGGCGCGCCGCCCTGTTCCGTGCTCCAGTCGTTGAGTGCTGCGGCGGGAATCTCCGCGCCCGTGCGCACCGCTTTGTCACCGGCAGCCGCCTTCAGCGCCGCCAGAAACCCGGCTTCATTCGTGTTCATGTTCATTCCATCCTCCCGGCAGTCCTGCTAGCCGCATTTCGATCATTTCTCACATATTGCAAAGTGTTTTTATTATTTGACACGATTATCCTGTTTTGCTTATCTGTTGACAAGGGTCGCTGGAGGGTGATCCGGCCACGTTTCCGTCAAGGGGGCGCGGGCACACGATCGACGGGAGACCCGGCGGTCTCCATATTGGGAGGAAATCCATGTTTGCCATGAAAGCTGCGCGCAGCCTGCGCGCGGGGGTGTTTGCTATTGTCGCAGCAGCGACCGGCTTTGTTGCCACGGCCAAGGCCGACCCCGAAATCCTGATGCGCGCCGCCCATTCGGGCGCTGTCACCAGCACCGGCCAGAAGGCCTTTGAATTCCTCGACAAGGAGCTTCGCGACAAGACCGCGGGCCGCGTCGGCCTCGAAATCTTCCCGGCCTCGCAGCTCGGCGGCGAGCGTGAGCTGATCGAGAACATCCAGCTTGGCAATGTCGATCTGATCTTCGTGTCCTCGGCGCCGCTGGCCTCGTTCAGCCCGCAGTTCTTCGCCTTCGACATTCCGTTCCTCTTCAAGGATCGCACGCAGGCCTATGGCGTGCTCGATGGCCCGATTGGCCAGGAGCTTCTCGCCTCGCTCGACGGTGTCGGCATCAAGGGCCTGACCTATTGGGAAAACGGGTTCCGCCAGCTGACCAACTCCAAGAAGGAAATCCGCACGCCGGACCAGCTTTCCGGCATGAAGATGCGCACGATGGAGAACGAGGTTCACATCGCCGCGTGGCGTGCGGAAGGGGCCAACCCGGCACCGCTCGCCTTCAACGAACTGTTCACGGCGCTCCAGCAGGGCACGTTCGATGCGCAGGAAGGGCCGATCAACCTCTTCTACGACATGAAGTTTAACGAGGTGCAGAAATTCATCTCGAAGACCAATCACATCTACTCGCCCTGGCCGGTGCTGGGCAATCCGGACAAGATTGCCAGCCTGAGCGCCGAGGACCGCGCCATCTTCGATCAGGCGATCAAGGATGCGACCGCCTATCAGCGTGATCTGGCCAAGACCGCCGACGACAAGGCCGAAGCGGCCATGACCGAGGTGAAGTTCACGACGCTTTCGCCGGAAGAACTGCAGGCCTTCAAGGACCGCGCCGCCCCGATTGCCGATCTGGTGCGCAAGAAGGCTGGCAAGGACCTGGTAGACCGTCTGCTGGCCGAAACCGCCAAGTAACAAACAGGCCGGAATGGCCCGGCCAGAGCGCCGGGCCATTTGCCTCGACCCACCATTAAAAACCGTTTGACGGCGTTCGATGTCCGGATGCCGAGGGTGTCTCATGTTGAAATTTTTCGACGAACACTTTGAAGAGGTCTTCATCGTCTTTCTCATGGCGGCGATGTCGCTTTTAATCGGCACGCAGATCTTCATGCGCTACGTCATGCAGGCGTCGCTGTCATGGTCGGAAGAGCTGGCGCGCTACTTCTTCATCTGGATGACCTATCTCGGCATCGCCTATGCCGTGCGCAAGGACGCCCATATCCGCGTGACGATGGCGCTGGAACTCCTGCCGTTTCGCGCCCAGATCGCCACCCGCATTCTGACCCACATCATCTTCGCGGCCTTCGCCTTCTTCGTCATGTATCAGGGCTGGTTCCTCGTGGAAAAGACCCTGCGCTTCGGCCAGAAATCCGCCTCGCTCGGCATTCCGATGGGCCTCATCTATCTCGCCCCGCTGACCGGCTTTGGCCTGACCGGCCTTCGCCTCGTGCAGGCGGTCATTCTCGATGCGCGGCTTCTCGCCAAGGGAGAGCCTGCATGATCTCGCTCATTCTCTTCGGCCTTCTCGCCGTCCTTCTTCTGCTCAGTGTGCCGATTGCCGTTTCGCTCGGCATCGCCTCGACAGTGGCGCTTCTGGTCTCCGGCAAGGTTTCGGCCTCCTACGTGCCGCAGGGACTTGTGACCTCCATCGACAGTTTTCCGCTGATGGCCGTGCCCTTCTTCATTCTCGCCGGCGACCTGATGGGTCATGGCGGGTTGTCGAAGCGCCTCGTCAATGTCGGCCGCATGTTCTTTGGCCGCTATACCGGCGGCCTTGCCATCATCGCGGTGGTGACCTGCATCTTCTTTGCCGCCATTTCCGGCTCCGGCCCGGCCACGGTCGCCGCCGTCGGCTCGATCCTTTTGCCCGCTATGGCCAAGGATGGCTACAAGCCCGGCTTTTCCTCAGGGCTGATTGCCTGCTCCGGCTCGCTCGGCGTCATCATTCCGCCGTCGATCCCCATGGTGATCTATGCCACCTCGGCCAATGTCTCGGTCTCCAAGATGTTCATGGGCGGCGTGATACCGGGCCTGTTGATCGGCTTTGCGCTGATTTCCTATGCCTGGTGGCAGTCAAAGCGCGACGGGCAGGTGCCCGCAAGCGAACGCCCGAGCCGCGCCGAAATGCTGGCCGTGCTCAACGACGCCAAGTGGGCGCTCATTGTGCCGGTGATTATTCTCGGCGGTATTTACGGCGGCGTCTTCACGCCCACGGAAGCGGCAGCGGTGGGTGTGATCTACGGTTTCGTCATCGGGGCCTTCGTCTACCGCGAACTGAAGCTTGCCGATCTCTACAAGGTGTTTGCCGGTTCGGCGCTCACCACCGCCTCGATCATGCTGATTGTCGGCACGGCCACGATCTTCGGTCGTGCGCTCGCCATCGAAGGCGTGCCGGTGCAGATCGCCAAGGCGATTACCAGCCATGTGGATCAGGCCTGGCTGCTGCTTCTTGCCATCAACCTGCTGCTCCTCATCGTCGGCACCTTCATGGAAACGATTGCCGCGATCATCATTCTCACGCCCATCCTGCTTCCGCTCGTCAAGGCGCTTGGCATCGACGCGGAGCATTTCGGCATCGTGATGATCGTGAATCTGGCCATCGGCATGGTCACGCCCCCTGTCGGCGTCAACCTGTTCGTTGCCTCGCGCATTTCCGGCAAGCCGCTGGAGACGGTGGTGAAGGGGGCCATGACCCCGATGTTCGTGATGATCGCCGTTCTTCTGGCGATCACATTTATCCCGGCGCTGTCGCTGGCGCTGCCTGCCCTGTTCGGCATGTAACATAAGGATTGAAGGATGAAGAAGATCAAATGCGCGATCATCGGTTCGGGCAATATCGGTACCGACCTGATGATCAAGGTGATGCGCACCTCGAAGCATATCGAGATGGGGGCCATGGTCGGCATTGATCCGGCTTCGGACGGGTTGGCCCGGGCGCGGCGTCTGGGCGTTGCCACCACGCATGAGGGCATCGACGGCCTGATGCGCATGCCCGAATATGCCGATATTCAGGTGGTGTTTGACGCCACTTCGGCCAAGGCGCATCTGTCCAACAACGCGCTTCTGCAGAAGGACGGCAAGAAGGTCATCGACCTGACGCCCGCCGCCATCGGCCCCTTCACCATTCCCGCGATCAACGGCGACGCCAATATCGATGAGCCGAACGTCAACATGGTGACCTGCGGCGGTCAGGCGACCATTCCCATGGTCCATGCCGTGGCACGCGTTTCCAAGCGCACGATCTATGGCGAAATCGTTGCCTCGGTCTCGTCGAAGTCGGCGGGTCCGGGCACGCGCGCCAATATCGACGAGTTCACCGAAACCACCTCGAAGGCCATCGAAGCGCTGGGCGGGGCCGAGCGCGGCAAGGCCATCATCATCCTGAACCCCGCCGAACCGCCGATGATCATGCGCGACACAGTGTTCGTTCTCTCGCAGGGCGCCGAACCCGCCGAGATCGAGAAATCCGTCGCCGAAATGGTCAAGACCGTGCAGGCCTATGTGCCGGGCTACCGCCTGAAGCAGAAGGTGCAGTTCGAGGTGATCGGCGACAATGCGCCGGTTAGGGTTCCCGGCATCGGTCCGGCAACGGGCCTCAAGACCACCATCTTCCTCGAGGTGGAGGGCGCTGCCCATTACCTCCCGGCCTATGCCGGCAATCTCGACATCATGACCTCTGCCGCTCTGGTCAGCGCCGACCACTGGGCCGCGAAGGTTCTTTCCACGGAGGCCGCTGAATGACCCGCCCGAACCCCAACAAGCTCTATGTTCAGGACGTGACACTGCGCGACGGCATGCATGCCATTCGCCATCAATATCGTCTGGACGCCGTGAAGAAGATCGCCGCTGCACTCGACGCCGCCAAGGTGGACGCCATCGAGGTGACCCATGGCGACGGTCTTGCCGGTTCGACCTTCAATTACGGCTTCGGCCTGCATGATGACGTGGAGTGGATTGCCGCAGCCGCCGAAGTCTGCCAGCACGCGGTCGTTACCGTGCTTCTCGTGCCGGGCATCGGCACCGTCCATGACCTGAAGGAAGCCTATGCGGCGGGGGCACGCTCCGTACGTGTCGCCACCCATTGCACCGAGGCCGATGTCGCCCGCCAGCATATCGAGACGGCCAAGGCCCTTGGCATGGATACGATCGGCTTCCTGATGATGTCGCACATGGCCGAACCGGCGCTTCTCCTTCAGCAGGCGAAGCTCATGGAAAGCTATGGCGCGGAATGCGTTTACGTCACCGATTCCGCCGGTGCCATGCTGCCGCGTGACTACGCCGAGCGCGTCAAACTGTTGCGCGAAAACCTGAAGCCGGAAACGGAAATCGGGGTTCACACCCACCACAATCTGACGCTTGGCGTGGCCAATGCCGTGGCCGGGATCGAGGCGGGCGCGGTGCGTGTCGATGCCTCGCTGGCGGGCATGGGGGCTGGTGCTGGCAACGCGCCCCTCGAGGCGCTGATTGCCGTGTTGAGCCGCATGGGCATCGATACGGGCTGCGACCTCTACAGACTGATGGATGCCGCCGATGATCTGGTGCGCCCGCTGCAGGATCGCCCGGTGCGGGTGGACCGCGAAAGCCTGTCGCTTGGCTATGCCGGGGTTTATTCGAGCTTCCTGCGCCACGCGGAAAATGCCTCGAAGCTTTATGGCGTCGATGCCCGCGAAATCCTCATCGAACTCGGCAACCGCCGCATGGTCGGCGGTCAGGAAGACATGATTACCGACGTGGCGCTTGATATCCTCAAGGCACGCGAAACGGCGGGTTGACCACGAAGGCGGCGGACATCCCCCGAGGTTCGCCGTGTCTCCTCCCCGCCATCCCATCCGGCATTCGTTCCCTGCCGGATGGGTTCCCCGTTCATCCCTTGCACATCTGCACGATTTCCGCGGCAAGGCGCTCGCAAACGATCTTTTGCTCGTCAGGCGGCAAAAGTACGGGGCAATATTCCATGCGGGAACGGCGTCGACCCGCCACCGAAATCTGGAGGACGTATTGGGCGAAGCTGTCGCTGCCTTCAGGATAAAAGACGACCTCTGGCCTGCTCAGTTGTCTGATCGGAAACGTGGCTCGTTTCACGCCCAGAATGGAGCGAAGGGTGAGCAACGCGGTTCCTGAGACAGAATCAATACGCAGCTCCTTTTCCGGCATGAACAGAGCACCATAGAGCAGACCACCGGGCACGATTGTAAATGCGACGGAGATGAGGGTTCCCACCCATAAGCCACCCGCTGTCGTAGCGGGTACGGCACCGAGGAAAAGCGACGCGACAAGTTGCCAAACACCGAAGAGACCAACAGCCAGAAGCGGCAATGCCAGCAATGCAACGGTCATCCGCACCGGCCTTGGCGGCGGATGGTTTTTGAAAACAATGGCCTGCCCATCGTAAAGATCATGGCTTAAACGGTCAGGCAATCGACGATCCTTGCTTTCCAGTTGGCTCCATGTGCCCCGGCGATGACGGATCGTGAGCACTCGAACGCGGCACCTTCAAGCTCTTGGAGGGAAGCATTTTGAAAATCGTCACGCCTGTCAATACCAGGAAAGACCGCTGACCACTTTACGGATCGTGGCTCCGCGCATGGCCGGGGTTCGGGATATGTCCGCCTCATTTCACCGAAGGCGACCCCAGAAGGACACGCAGCGCCTGAAGCGCCATCGCACATCGATCCGCAATCTCCGGCCCTGACGGTGCGCCAAGCTGTCCGATGACCCGGCGGATCTGCAAGTCCCCCACCAAGAGACCCAGAAACCATTCCGTGGCCGTCTTGGCATCACCACCCGTCGCGCAGATGCGCTGCATCAGTTGCACCATCAGTGGCATGACCTCCTCGCGCCCGCCCGCCGAAAGGGCCGCCCCCAGCGCGCCACTTGCATCAGCGGCGGCGGCGCGGTTGAGCAAAATGGCACGGTCGCCGAGGATCATGTGCAGGAAGACCGGCGCGACATTGGCCAGCGCCGTCCATGCATCAGCGTCCGCTTCCAGCGCCTCGACGAGAACCTGCCTTGTGCGGGCGGCATTCTCCCGCACCATGGCGGTGAACAGGCCATCCTTGTCGCCATACCAGCGGTAAAGCGTTTCGTTCGAGGCCTTTGCGGCCTTGGCGACCCTGAGCATAGACGTGCCGCCATAGCCATGTTCAGCGAGCAGGTCATAGGCTGCCGCAAAGATCGCCTCTTCGCGCTGACGGCGCGTTTCCTCATCCATTTTTTCAGTCCCCAACCTCTTTACATCATCCGTACATATCTATACGCATGAGTAAAGCCGTAAAGATATGTACGGATGAGGAGACGCCCCCATGAAACGCCGCACCCTGCTTTTACTTGCCGGCCTTGCCACCCCGTTTGTGGCGCTGGTGGTGATCGTTGCCGTCTCGGCCTCCCGCACCGAGCGCGAGATTGCCGGTCATGCCGCAACGGTGGCCGCGCTCGCTGCCAAAGCGTCCGTGATACCCGTTTCGCCCGAAGCCATCGCCGCCCTGCCCGCCCCAGTACAGCGCTACCTGGCCTTTGCCGTGCCGGATCTGACGGTCAGCAACAGGGTGGTTCGGCTGGAGGCGGAGGGGATGTTCCGCCGCCCGCAGACGCAAGGTTTTGCCCCGACCACCGCCGAACAGACCATTGCGACACGCCAACCGGCGCTGATGTTTGCCGCCACCACGCCGATCCTATCGGTGCTCTGGGCGCGGGCCTATGATTTCTTTGCCGAGGGCCGCATGGAGATGCGCGCCAAGATCGCCTCGACGCTGACGGTGGTCGATGAAAGCGCAACCGAAGCGCTGAACCGCACGTCGCTGCGCCGCTGGCTGCTCGAAAGCCCGCTTTACCCCGTGGCGCTTCTGCCCGGCGGGCCGGTACGCTGGGAAGCGATGGACGACACCCACGCACGGGCAATTGTCTCCGGCTTCGGGCTGGACGCCGCGCTGGTCGCCACCTTCCGCCCGGATGGCAGCCTCGCCAGCTTCGATGCGGAACAGGATGGCGATCTGACAACGCCCTATCACGGCTCCGGCGAACATGCGGCGCGCGACGACTATCGACCCGTTTCCGGCATGATGATCCCGCACCGCTTCACAATTGCCCGGGCAGCCGGTGGAAAGCTCTTCCCCTTCTGGACGGGACGAATTACCACTATCGCATTCGAATAGCCGGAGGCGTTCATGAGCTGGGAATTTCTGCTGACATCGCTGGTCATCGTCGCCTCGCCCGGCACCGGCGTTCTCATTACGCTCACCGCCGGTCTCACCAAGGGGCGGCGCGCGGCCATCATCGCGGCCCTTGGCGGCACGCTTGGCATCATTCCGCATATGGTGGCGGCCATCACCGGCCTTGCCGCTGTCCTTCATGCGAGCGCCGTCGCCTTCGACGTGATCCGCTATGCCGGTGTCGCTTATCTGCTCTACATGGCCTGGCAGACGCTGAAGGAAAACGGCGCGCTCTCCATCGATGAAACGCCGGACTCGCGCTCCGATTTCGAGGTGATCCGCTCGGCAATCCTCGTCAACATCCTCAATCCGAAGCTGTCGATCTTCTTCTTCGCCTTCCTGCCGCAGTTCATTGGCACGAGCGGCGGCACGCCCATTCTGGAAATGCTGGAACTGTCGCTGGTCTTCATGCTGATGACCTTCGTCGTCTTCGTCATCTATGGCGTTTTCGCCGCCGCCATGCGCAGCCATGTCATTTCGCGGCCTTCGGTGCTCACCGCAATGCGCCGCACCTTTGCCGCCGCCTTTGTCGGCCTCGGCATCAAGCTGGCCCTGACGGAACGCTAAGGTGCAGGCGCAGGGCATGATCGGCATTCTGGAAGCCGCCGCCCTTGAGGCGGGCAAGGCCATCATGGCCGTCTATGCGGGTGACGTTGCCGTTTCGATCAAGGCCGATTGCTCGCCGGTGACGGAGGCCGATGGACGGGCCGAGGCGATCATTCTTGACCATCTGGCCAAAGCCTTTCCCGACATCCCGGTGGTCGCCGAAGAGGCGGTTGCCGCCGGTTCCATGCCCGATATCCGCGGCGGGCGTTTTTTCCTCGTCGACCCGCTGGACGGTACGAAGGAATTCATTGCCCGCAACGGCGATTTCACCGTCAATATCGCGCTCATCGAACACGGCGTGCCGGTCGCGGGCGTTGTCTATGCCCCGGCGCGCGGCCAGGGCTGGAGCGGAACACTGGATCAGGGTGCGGCGGCCTTCGCTGTCACGGAAGATTTCACCATTGCCGCGCGCCACGCGGTCAAGGCCCGACCCTCCCCGCAAGCGCCGGTGGCGCTCGTCAGCCGCTCGCATAATTCTCCGGAAACGCTCGCCTATCTCAAGACCTGCTGTGTCGGCGGCGAACGCTCCATCGGCTCGTCGCTCAAATTCTGCCTGCTGGCGGAAGGCAGCGCCGATCTCTACCCGCGCTTTTCGCGCACCATGGAGTGGGACACGGCAGCCGGTGACGCGGTGTTGCGGGCTGCGGGCGGCATGGTTTCGACCGTGGATGGCGCGCCGCTCACCTATGGCAAGCCGGGTTTTGAAAACCCCTCATTCATTGCCACGGGCCTGTCCGCTCTCGGTTTTACCCGGCAAAGCGCTACATAAGTCAAAAACCGGGAGGAGCGACCATGGATACGACGATCAACCACGCACCGGAGGGGCTGGCGCAGGCGCTTTTTGACAGCCGTTCCGATGCCATTCTGGCGACGGACCGTGAAGGCCTCATCACCTTCTGGAATGCCGGAGCCGAGCGCATTTTCGGCTTCAGTCCGGCGCAGGCGCTCGGCCAGTCGCTCGACATCATCATTCCGGAAAACATGCGCGGGCGGCACTGGCAGGGCTGGAACCATACGCTTGAAACCGGCACCAGCCGTTATGGCGCGGGCGACCTTCTTTCCGTTCCGGCCCTGACAGCCGACGGGCGGCGCATCTCGGTGGAATTCACCATCGCCATGATCCATGACGAGACCCAAACGATCATCGGCATGGCCGCCATCCTGCGCGATGTGACGGCGCGTTTCGAGGAGTTGAAGGCGCTACGCCGCCAACTCGCCGAGGCAAAGGCAGGCGGCTGAGGTTTCAACCGCCGGACTGCTGACAAAGGTCGACAACCTCTCTTTTCGTCATGGTCGGGCTTGACCCGACCATCCATAACCCGTTGAATTCATGGATCCCTGGGTCAAGCCCGAGGATGACGGACGTGGGGAGGCAAGGTTTGCCATCCCCCTCACGGCTGAGGTTTCAACCGCGTTTTACCCTCAGCATTCCGGCAGATTGACGGCCAGCCCGCCAAGGCTCGTTTCCTTGAATTTGGCATGCATGTCCTCGCCGGTCTGGCGCATGGCCTCGATGCAATTGTCGAGCGGCATGAAATGCGAGCCATCGCCGCGCAGGGCGAGCGACGCGGCGGCCACGGCCTTGGTCGCGCCAATGCCGTTGCGCTCGATGCAGGGCACCTGAACCAGACCGCCGACCGGGTCGCAGGTCATGCCGAGATGATGCTCAAGGGCGATTTCAGCGGCATTTTCCACCTGTTCCGGCGTGCCGCCGAGAACGGCGCACAAGCCCGCAGCGGCCATGGCGGAGGCGGAACCGACCTCCCCCTGGCAGCCCGCTTCCGCCCCGGAAATCGAGGCATTGTGCTTGATCAGCCCGCCAATGGCGGCAGCGGTCAGCAGGAAATCCGAAATCTTTGCGGCTTCTGCGCCTTTGCAGTGATCGAGATAGTAGCGAAGGACCGCAGGGACGACGCCCGCCGCACCATTGGTGGGCGCGGTGACGACCTTGCCGCCCGCCGCGTTTTCCTCATTGACGGCCATGGCATAAACACTCAGCCAGTCGGAGGCCGCGTGCGGCTGCGCGGAATTGGCCAGCCGCTCATTCAAGAGTTGATGATGGATGTGGCGCGCCCGGCGGCGCACCTTCAATCCGCCCGGCAGTTCACCGCCTTGCGCGAGCCCGCGTTCGATGCAGCCATTCATCACCGACCAGACTTGCAGGACCTGCGCCTCCACGACCTCCGGTGCATGCAGCATGGCCTCGTTCGCCCGCTTCATGGCGGCGATGGACTGTCCGCTGGCTTTCGCCATGGAAAGCATCTGAGCGGCATTTTCAAACGGATAAGGCCAGCGGGAACAATCCTGCGCTTCGCTCTCCAACGGATGTTCGCGCTCTGCGGCGGTCTGGATGAAACCGCCACCGATGGAATAATAAGTCTGCGAGACGAGCACCTCGTCATCCGCACCATAGGCGTTAAACACCAGACCGTTGGCATGGCCGGGAAGCGGCGGCCCGTAGTCAAAGACAATATCCTGTGCCGGCTTGAAAGCCACGACCGGCAGGCCGAGCGGCGCAAGAATGCCCGTTTCGGCAAGAGCCGCCAGTTGCTCTTCGGCCAGATCCATGTCGAGTGCGGCGGGCACCCAGCCGAGAAGGCCAAGGGCCACGGCCCGGTCTGTCGCGTGACCTTTGCCGGTAAAGGCGAGCGACCCGTAAAGCCTCACGCCCAGACGTTGGATGCGCCCGGCCGCAGGCGATGCCCGCAAGAGGTCGAGGAAGGAGACGGCTGCCGTCATCGGCCCCATGGTATGGGACGATGACGGACCAATGCCGATCTTGAAGATATCGAATACACTCAGAAACAAGCCATTCTCCTTCCCGGTCGGTGAGCCTGAAGCGCGTCAGTCGTAGATGGGGAAGCGGCGGCAGAGATCCTGCACTTCCGCCAGAACCGCAGCTTCGACAGCCGCATCGCCTTCCGGGCCCTTTTCGGCCAAGGCATCGATGACCCTAAGGACGAGTTCACCCACCTTGCGAAACTCCGCCGTGCCAAAGCCGCGCGTCGTGCCGGCAGAGGTGCCAAGGCGCACACCCGACGTGATCGCGGGCTTTTCCGGATCGAAGGGAATGGAATTCTTGTTGCAGGTCAGACCGGCGCGTTCGAGCGCATGTTCGGCGTCCCGGCCCTTAACGTTCTTCGGACGCAGGTCGACCAGAACGATATGGCAGTCCGTTCCGCCCGAGACGATAGCGAGGCCACCTGCGACCAGCACGTCGCTGAGCGCATGGGCGTTGGCCAGCACATTTTCGGCGTAGGCCTTGAATTCCGGCTGGAGCGCCTCGCCAAAGGCCACGGCCTTGGCCGCGATGACATGCATCAGCGGACCGCCCTGATTGCCGGGGAACACGGCGGAGTTGATCTTCTTGGCCAGCGCCTCGTCATTGGTCAGGATCATGCCACCGCGGGGCCCGCGCAGCGTCTTGTGCGTCGTGGTGGTGACGATATGGGCATGCGGCACCGGATCGGGATAGACGCCTGCCGCCACGAGACCGGCATAATGGGCCATATCGACCATGAGATAGGCGCCGATCTCATCGGCCACCTTGCGGAAGGCGGCAAAGTCGATCTTGCGCGGATAGGCGGAAGCACCAGCGACGATGAGCTTCGGGCGCGTGGCCAGCGCCTTTTCGCGCATGGCCTCGTAGTCGATCATCTGATCGCTTTCGCGCACTTCATAGCTCACCACGTCGAACCACTTTCCGGACATGGTGACAGGAGAACCATGGGTGAGATGGCCGCCATGGGCGAGCGACAGGCCCATGATGCGGTCGCCGGGCTGCAACAGCGCCAGAAAGACGGCCTGGTTGGCCTGCGCGCCGGAATGCGGCTGCACATTGGCATAAGAGACGCCGAACAGTTGCTTCGCCCGCTCGATGGCGATGGTTTCAACCTCATCGACAAACTCGCAACCGCCATAATAACGGCGGCCCGGATAGCCCTCGGCATATTTGTTGGTCAGAACAGAGCCTTGCGCGATCAGCACGTCGCGCGAGACGATGTTTTCCGATGCAATCAGCTCGATCTGGTTCTTTTGACGGCCCAGTTCGCGGGCAATCGCCTCGGCAATTGGGCCGTCCGTCAAAACGTCGTTGGAACGGGTCTCAGTCATGGTGTCCTCCCTTTTGAATGGGTACGGGGTTTCTGGCTCATGCAGCTTCGTTTGCGAAACCAGCCGGTAACGCAGGGACGAGGGTATTGACGGGCGCAGCAAGGCGTCCGCGCCCTTGGGAAGCGCGTTGTCTCTGCCGGAGTACCGGGATGTTTGGGTCGTTCGAAACATCCCTTCAGGACGTTTCGAACTGATCATGCGCTGGTATTACGCAATTCCGGGCGCAAAACCGATTACCACTTTTGCTGGAATTGCTCCTCAGCGCGAAGCTTCGGTCAGAAACTCAAAAACATAGGGGGCGAAGGAGCGCCAGCATTCAACGCGCCAGCCATCCCCGCTTGCCGGACGGATCAGCACAATCTCGCTCTTGCCGAGAATGGTGCGGGTGGCCGAACCCGGCGCAAAGGCGGCGTCGGAAAGGTCAATCGGGCACCCGGCATTCAGAACGTCGACAACATTCTCGCCGCTCAGAAGCACAGCCGTATTGCGGTGGGACACGTCGACCAGCGCATGGAAGCGGTCGCCAAGGCTTGCCGCGATGGCGGCTTCCAGTGCCGCACCCTCGCCGTCTTCGACAATCAGGAACCATTCGTTGGGGCCAAGCCGGACAGCAAGCTTGCCGTTCGAGCCACGCACCGAATTGATCGGGCCGGAGACATCGAAACCGCCGGCGGAGCCGACAGCCGATGCCGATGCCGGATCAAGGCGCAGGATGAAGCGCGTTGCCGGTGCGGCCACGGTCATCGTGATGGATGACCCTAGGGCAGAGCGACCGGCCAGAACCGGCCTGCGGATGATATTGCTCTCAACCATTGAGGCGCTCTCCCTTCGGATCGAAGAATACGGTGCCGGTGACAACGGCGGTGGTAAAGCCCTTCGGCGTGGTGATGTACAGCGTCTTGCCGGTCAGATTGCGGCCGTCGGCAACCATCGCCATGGCGATGGAACGACCCAGCGCCGCGCTCGGATAGCTGGATGTGACATGCCCCAGCATCTTCATCGGCACCGGCTGGTTCGGGTCGGCCACGATCTGCGCGCCCTCATCCAGCAGTTCCTGCGGATTTTCGGTCAAAAGACCGACCAGCTGCTTGCGGCCCGGTGCCACACAGTCCGGACGCGCCAGCGAGCGCTTGCCGACGAAATCGGGCTTGGCCTTGGCGATCATGCCGCCATAGCCGACATCATCGGGCGTCTGCGTGCCGTCGGTATCCTGACCGACAATGATAAAGCCCTTGTCGGCGCGCAGAACGTGCATGGTCTCGGTGCCATAAGGCACGATACCATGCGGCTTTCCCGCCGCATAAACGGCTTCCCAGACGGCCCGGCCATAATCCGCCGGCACGTTGATTTCATAGCCGAGTTCACCCGTGAACGAGACGCGGAACATGCGCGTCGGCACGCCGCAAATGTGCCCGCTGCGCATGGCCATATGCGGGAAGGCTTCCGGCGAAAGATCGATGTCATCGACCAGCGGTGCGATGATGTCGCGCGCCTTCGGGCCTTGAACGGCAATCACCGCCCATTGTTCGGTGGTCGAGGTCAGGTGAACCTTAAGGTCCGGCCACTCGGTCTGGAGATAGTCTTCCATATGGGCGAGAACACGCGGCGCACCGCCCGTGGTGGTCGTCACATGGAAGCGGTCTTCAGCGATACGCGCCACGACGCCATCATCGAAGACGTAACCGTCTTCCTTCAGCATGAGGCCGTAACGGCAACGGCCGGGCTCCAGCTTGGTCCAGGCGTTGATATAGATGCGGTTCATGAATTCAGCCGCATCGGGGCCAACCACCTCGATCTTGCCGAGCGTCGAGGCATCGAAAATGCCAGCGCTTTCACGCGTTTGCTTGCATTCGCGCAGCACGGCGGCATGCATATCCTCACCCGGCTTCGGGAAGTAGCGGGCGCGGCGCCACTGGCCGACATCCTCGAACACAGCCCCTTGCGCGGCAGCCCAGTCATGGATCGGCGTATGGCGGGCCGGATCAAACAGGCCATGCCGGTTGAGGTTGATCAGCGCGCCGAAGGAGACCGGCGTGAAGGGCGGGCGGAAGGTGGTGGTGCCCACCGCCGGGATCGGCTTTTGCAGAATGTCGGCGACAATGCCGAGCGCATTCATGTTCGAGGTCTTGCCCTGATCCGACGCCATGCCGGTCGTCGTATAGCGCTTGACGTGTTCGATGGAGTGGAAGCCCTCGCGCACGGCCAGCCCTACATCCTTGGCCGTCACATCGTTCTGGAAATCGATGAAGGCCTTGACCTTGGTCGGGTTTTCATCGGTCGGCAGAACGCGCACGGCCTTGAAGCCGGTCATGACGGGCGAAGCGGAGAAGTTACGCGTCTCAGCCGATCCGCAAGCCGCAGCACCGGCGGCAAAGCCCTCATTCAAGGCACCGGCCAGATCGAAGGTGCCACGGCAGGCCCCGGCCGAACGCTCGGCCTGAACGGACGTGCCCGGCACGAAGAGATCACGCTCGGCCTCGAAGGACAGCTTGCCGCGCGACTGCGAGAAGAGATGGACGGACGGGGTCCAGCCACCGGACATGCCGACGCAATCACACACCAGACGAACGCGCGGACCGCTAACCTTGCCGCTGGCATCCACCGGAGCGACGATCAACGCCTTGACGCGCTTCGTACCCTCGGAACGGATAACCGTGTAACCGCTCATCACCTTGACGCCTGCGGAAACGGCCAATGCCTTTTCCGGTCCGGCTTGCGTCCGCAGGTCAACCAGCGTCACATCCACACCCGCCTTGCGGGCGTCAATCGCCGCCTGATAGGCCGAGGCGCTGGTGGTGGCGAAGACGATCTGGCGACCGGGAAGGACACCGTAGCGGTTGATGAACACGCGCACGCTTTCGGCCAGCATGATGCCGGGGCGGTCGTTATCGGCAAAGGCCAGCGGACGCTCGAGCGAACCGGCGGCAATCACCACTTCGGCGGCGCGGAACTGCCAGAGCCGCTCGCGGATCGTCTCGCCCGGACGGTCGAGATGGTCCGTCACGCGCTCGATGGCGACGAGGTGATTGTGGTTGTAATAGCCGAAGACCGTGGTGCGCGGCAGAAGCGTCACATTCGGGTAGCCTGCGAGTTCGGCCAGCGTTTCCGACAGCCAGACGGAAGCGGGCTTGCCCTCGATTTCAGCCGTGGTTTCGTGCAGCAACGCGCCGCCCATTTCCTGCTGTTCGTCAGCGAGCACCACGCGCTTGCCGGATTTCGCAGCGGCCAGAGCGGCAGCAAGACCGGCAGGACCGGCACCGGCAATCAGCACATCCACATGGGCATGGCGGTTGCCGTAACGGTCGGGATCAGGGGCGACCGGCGGCTTGCCAAGACCGGCAGCGGCGCGGATGATCGGCTCATAAACCTTGGTCCAGAAGGATTTCGGCCACATGAAGGTCTTGTAGTAGAAGCCCGACACGAAGACCGGCGAGAGCACATCATTCACGGCACCGATATCGAAATCGAGGCTCGGCCAGTGGTTCTGCGTCTCGATCGTCAGACCGTTCGTGACATCGACAACGCTGGCGCGGTTGTTCGGATCAACCCGGCCAGGACCGCGATCAACGGAAAACAGCGCGTTCGGCTCATCAGAGCCGTGGCTCAAAAGACCACGCGGGCGGTGATACTTGAACGAGCGGCCGAACAGCACCTTGCCCGACGCCAGAAGCGCGGAGGCCAGCGTATCGCCCCTAAAGGCCGGAATGCTCTGGCCATTGAAAGTGAAGGTGAGCGGCTTCGAACGGTCGATGCGACCGCCGGACGGCAAGCGGAACGGTGCGGACATTATTTCAACTCCCCGTTTTCATCGACCGCCGGGCGCGGCTTGCCCATTTCATAGGTGATGAGAAAAGCATCGCTGTGCGTGTTGCGCAGCGCATTGAACCAGCGCTGGCAGCCATGCGAATGCATCCAGCGTTCGGCCAGCACGCCCTTGATCGACGAGCGCGTGTAGAGAAAATCGGCCCAGGCCTCGTCATTGAGCGCAGAAGGGTCCTCGGGGCGGGCAATATGGGCCTCGCCTCCGCATTTGAATTCCGTTTCCGGTCTTTGGCCGCAATAGGGGCATTTGATCAGCAGCATGTCTTCAAACCTTCCCTCTGGCCTTAGTGGGCCACGGCCGCGGCGGCGGCTTCATCGATAAGCCGTCCGGTGCGGAACCTGTCGAGCGAGAACGGACGCGAAATCGGGTGCGGTTCGCCCTTGGCAACGCAATGGGCGAAGAGATGTCCGGAACCGGGCGTGGCTTTGAAGCCGCCGGTGCCCCAGCCGCAATTGATGTAGAGGCCCGGAATGGGCGTCACGCCCTGGATCGGCGAACGGTCGACCGTGTTGTCGGTGATCCCGCCCCACGAGCGCATCATCTTGACGCGGGTGAAGATCGGGAACAGCTCGCAAATGGCGTCCAGCGTATGGATCGGAATATGCAGGCCGCCCTGCTGCGAGTAGGACACATACTGGTCCGTGCCCGCGCCGATGACGAGTTCGCCCTTGTCCGACTGCGAAATATAGGCGTGCACGGCATTCGACATGACGACCGTCGGGAAGGCCGGCTTCAGCGGCTCGGACACCAGCGCCTGCAGCGGCTGGCTTTCGAGCGGCACCTTGACGCCGAAAAGGCTCATCAGCTGCGGCGTGTGACCGGCAACCGAAACGCCGACCTTCGTCGTCGCGACCTTGCCGCGCGTCGTGTTGAGACCGCAGACAGCACCGAAGGCATCGCGCTCCAGACCGAGCACTTCGCAATTCTGGATGATGTCGACGCCAAGCGCCGAGGCCGCACGGGCAAAGCCCCAGTTGACCGCATCGTGGCGGGCCGTACCGGCGCGGCGCTGCAGGGCAGCCCCCACCACCGGGTAACGCTTGCCCGGCGAAAGATCGAGCTGCGGGCAGAACTGCTTGGCCTCTTCCGGCGTCAGCCACTCATTGTCGATGCCGTTCAGACGGTTGGCATAGACATGGCGCTTGAAGCTCTGGCGGTCATGTTCGTTGTGGGCGAGCATCAAGACGCCGCGCTGCGAGAACATGACGTTGTAGTTCAGCTCCTGCGACAGGCCTTCCCACAGCTTCAGCGAATGTTCGAAGATCGCCGCACTTTCATCGTAGAGATAGTTCGAGCGCACGATGGTGGTGTTGCGGCCCGAATTGCCGCCCCCGAGCCAGCCGCGCTCGATCACCGCGATCTTGCGGATGCCGTGCTCCTTGGCCATGTAATAGGCCGTCGCCAGACCATGTCCGCCGCCGCCCACGATGACGGCATCATAGGAGGACTTCAGGTCCGCAGACCCCCATTGCCTGCCCCATCCGAGATGGGCGCCGAGCGACTCCTTGAGAAGCGCCGGGAGCGAAAACTTCTGCACGATTGCATCCTCCATTCGGATCATGGGAGCCGCCTATGCCGTTTTTCGGCAGGCAGGCCCGAACTTCACGCCCGGGATAACTGATTTGAACTGGCAGCACACGACATTTACTGGCGTCGCAAATATTCGTCTGATGGAAAGAGAATGCGCCGAAAGGCCTTAGCCTACTTGAAGAAATACGACGATAATCAGAATGATTGCGACAGCTCTTCAAACCTGAAAAATGGCACCGCAAAAGCGCTGCCCAGCCCAGTTCACGCGTTCAATTCCGCCATTTCCGCCCAGTCCATCTGAGGGGCCGTCTGGGCTGGCCGGCTTTGGCTGGCAACCCGGATTTCATGCGGTGTATTGCCAAAATGCCGGCGGAACATGCGGCTCAGATGGGACGAGTCACAAAAGCCGCATTCGACCGCAATCACCGTGATCGACTTGGTGCTGGTTTCCACGAGATGGCGCGCGAAGTTCAGCCGCACATTGAGAAACGCCGCCTGTGGCGACATGTTCAGCGCGGTTCGAAAATGCCGTTCGATCTGGCGCTTGCTGTTGCCCATCTTGCGGGCGATTTCAGCCATGGAGGGAGGAACGTCGATGCTTTGCTGCATGATGAGCAGCGCGCGCATGACAATCGGGTCCTGCGTGCGGAAATCGAGCGAGATGCCCGGCTGCGGCTTGTCGGCCTGAAGCGCGTCATCGATGATCATGATGCGCAAGCTCTTGTTGGCCTGCGCGCGACCGATATGCTTGTCGACCAGATAGGCCGCCAGATGCGCGGAACTTGCGCCGCCCGAACAGGTCAGGCGATTGCGGTCGACCACGAAGATCTGGTCCGACACCGGGTTGAGGCCATCGAACTGGTCGAGAAAATCCGCATGGTGAAACCAGCTGACACAGCACTTGTAGCCATCCAGCAGGCCCGCCATGTGCAGATTGAAGGCACCCGTGCAAATACCGACCAGCGGCACACCGGCGGCGGCGGCTTTCTGCAGATAGCTGATGTAGGCGCTGCTGAAATTATTGATCTCGTCCACCAGCCCGCCAACCACGACGATATAGTCATACTTCGTCGGATCGCCGAGCCGCTCGGTCGGCTGAACGGCCACGCCGCAACTCGAGGTCACAGCGCTCATCGTATCGGAGAGGATATTCCACCGGCACATGATGGGGCGGCTTCGATCCCCCTCATCAGCGGCCAGGCGCAGGACATCGACGAAGTTGGCGAAGGCACACAG
The DNA here is from genome assembly GCA_020161665.1 of Pseudomonadota bacterium. Lineage (GTDB taxonomy): Bacteria > Pseudomonadota > Alphaproteobacteria > Rhizobiales > Rhizobiaceae > Ectorhizobium. Next base: position 88,956 of record JAIUPA010000035.1, read on the forward strand.
CGTGAAGCGCTTGGCCAGGATGAAGCCCACCGTCAGCCGCGGCTCGTTCGTGCCCGGCTTGAAGCGCATCCGCGCCGCCGTGGCTGGCGCTTCCTTCGTCGTGTCTTTCGATTGCGCCATGAGCCCTCCGAAGTTCAAGCAAGATCAATCATCTGACATGGCACAGCGTTTTTCAAACAGATTTACGCTTCGATCTCCACGTCGCCAACGGGTCTTGAACAGCAGGCGAGCACATAACCCTCGGCAATTTCATCATCGAGGATGCCGCCATTGTGGGACATTTCAACGGTGCCCGAACGCTTCAGGACCTTGCAGGTGCCGCAAAGCCCGGACTCACAGGCCGCACCGATGCGCACGCCTGCAGCACGCGCCGTCTGCAGAAGCGTCGAACCGGGATTGCAAAGCCCCGTCTTGCCGCTGAGGGCAAAGTGAACGTGGCTTTGGACCTCGCCCTCGGCAAGGGGCTTGGCTTCCGGTTCGGCCACGCTTGCGGGCTGGAACGCCTCCTCATGGTAGCGTTCCATGGCAAAGCCGGCTTCGGTCAGCAGGCTTTTGACGCCGGCCATGAACGGCGCCGGGCCACAGCAGAACACCGTCCGCTTCATGAAATCGGGGGCAAACTGCGCAATCTTCGAAAGGTCGATACGCCCCTTGAGACCCGACCAGGACTGCCCGGCGGGCAGCTGATCAACAATCAGCCCCAGCGTGAAATGCGCCATCGACTGCGCCTTCGTCTCAAGCTCCTGACGGAAGATGATGTCCTTGGGCGTGCGTGCGCAATGAAGGAAGCAGATATCGCTTTGCGGCGCGCGGTCGTGCAGATCGCGCGCCATGGACATCATCGGCGTGATGCCGGAACCGGCAGAGATGAATAGATAGGCTTCGCCCGGATGGCGAACATAGGTGAAGTCGCCCAAGGGACCGAATGCCTTCAGCTTCATGCCGGGACGCAGGTTTTCAAACATCCAGCGGGTGCCAATGGACCCGGCCTGCATCTTGACCGTCACGGACACGGTGTGCGGCCGTGACGGGCTGGAGGACAGGGTGTAGGTGCGCAAGACGTTTTCAGGCCCGACCGGCAATTCAAGCGTCACGAACTGGCCCGGCAAATAACGGAACCAGTGGCCTTCACGATCCGGACGGAAGGTGAAGGTCATGACATCCTGCGTTTCCGGAACCACGGCGACGCATTCGAGGCTGTGCTCGCGGTCGTTCCACGGACGCAGCTCATCAAGGTGACGGAAAGTCGGGCCGCCCATGATCTCAGGCTCCTGTGGCAGACGGGGTCTTTTCGGCGTCGAGGCGGTCGGTCATGAACGTGGAATACCATTCCACGAACTGCATGACACCACCCTCGTCCACTTCGGCATAGGGGCCGGGCTCATAGGCCGGCGAGCGAATGCCGAAGGCATTTTCCTCGACGATCCGCCGGTCCTGATCGTTCGTCTCGGTCCAGACATGGGTCAGCTCTTCAAGGCTGTAATCCACGCCTTCGACGGCATCCTTGTTGACCAGCCATTTGGTGGTGACCTGCGTCAGTTCCGGGCCGAGCGGCAGCACGCGGAAGGTCACGGCATGGTCGGCCAGAACGTGGTTCCAGGTGGTCGGGTAATGGAAGAGCAGCAGCGTGCCGATATGGCTTTCCAGCACATCGTTGGAAAGCGGACGCTTGACGGCGCGCGCACCCGACATGGTGTAGCTTTCGGCATCCTGCACCAGCGGCATGCGGGCCACGCGGAACTGGCCGGTCGGCGAAATGCGGAACTCGCTCGGCAGACCTGCCGCCTCGCACTTTTCCCAGTGGCCGGAGATCACCGGATCATCCTTGGCACCTTGAACGCCGGTGGCGCTCGGCGCTTCCGGGTAGGTACGGCACAGTTCCGGGTGATTGCCAGCGCAGTGGTAGCATTCGCGGTTGTTTTCCCAGACGAGCTTCCAGTTGCCCTTTTCGACAATGGTGCTCTCGAAAGCGACCTTGGTTTCGCCGAGCTTGTGACGGGCCAGGTAAGGCTCGACCATGGCCTTGACCGGCGCGAAATCCGGCGCCTGATCGGCAAGACAGATGAAGATGTAGCCGCCGAAGGTCTCGCAATGGACCGGCTTCAGCGAATGGCTTGCCTTGTCCAGGTCTTCTCCCATGTTGCGGGCAAACAGCAGGGTGCCGTCCAGCTCATAGGTCCACTGGTGATAGGGGCAGACGAGCTTGGCCGATGCGCCCTTGTCCTGGGTGCAGACGCGCGAGCCGCGATGGCGGCAGGAATTGTTCAGCGCACGCACCGTGCCTGAGCGATCGCGAACGATGATCACCGGATAATCACCGATCTGGACGGTGAAATAGTTTCCGGCCTTCGGGATTTCGCAATCATGGCCGACAAACAGCCAGTCGCGATACCAGATCATCTCCAGATCCAGCTTGTAGTAATCGGCGTCGGTGTAAAACTTCTGCTCGAGGCTGTAGCCCTCGCGACGCGTCTTGAGCTTGTTGAGAACTTCGGTGCGGATATTCATCGGTGAACCCTACCCTGAAAGAGGCCAAACGGAAAAGGTGGAAAGACCGTCGCCCGGAAGCGACGGCATTGCGGGGGCATCGATCAGCGCGCGTTGACCATCGCGCCGAGAAGTTGCTTGAAGGGAACAACGCCGAGCGGCTGCCCTTGCTCGGAGACAACCACGACGGATTCCGGCGGCGCGTCGCACAGGGCGCGAACCGCTTCCTCGATGGTCGTACCGGCCACGACACGCGGCCCGTCAGAAGCGGCCCCTTCGGCAAGCGGCGACATGATGGCCTCGACATGCACCACGCGGCCCTTGTTCACCTCCTTGACGAAGGTGGCAATGTAATCATTGGCCGGGCGCAGAACGATGTCCTGACTGGTGCCCTGCTGGATCACCTCGCCATCGCGCAGGATGGCGATCTGGTCACCAAGGCGAAGCGCTTCATCCAGATCATGCGTGATGAAGAGGATGGTCTTGCGGATTTCCTTCTGGATGTCGAGAAGCACGGTCTGCATGTCGACGCGGATCAGCGGATCGAGCGCCGAATAGGCCTCATCCATCAGGAGGACAGGTGCGTCATTGGCCAGCGCACGGGCAAGCCCGACACGCTGCTGCATACCGCCCGAAAGCTGGTTGGGAAATTTTTCCTCAAACCCCTTCAGACCCACCCGCTCGAGCCAGCGCATGGCGACATCCACCGCCTTGGCCCGTTCGAAGCCCTGAATTTCCAGACCGAAAACCGCGTTGTCGAGCACGTTGCGATGCGGCAGAAGCGCGAACTTCTGGAACACCATGGCGGTCTGGTGGCGACGGAAAGCGCGCAGTTCCACCTCGTTCATTTTCACCACATCGACGCCATCGACAAGCACTTCGCCAGCGGTCGGGTCGATCAGGCGATTGATGTGGCGAATGAGCGTCGACTTGCCGGAGCCGGACAACCCCATGATGACCTGAATGCAGCCCGACGGGATTTCCAGATTGATGTCGCGCAGACCCAGAACATGGCCGTAGCGGTCGTTCAGTTCCGTCTTGCTGAGGCCATTTCGTACAGCGTCTACATGGGCCTTGGGATCGGAGCCGAAGATCTTGTAGAGATTGCGGACCTTGATGCCGCCAAAGGGATGGTCAATCATGCGCCATCTCCCGATGCTTTTGCAGACGCCGGCCATAGGCCTGGCTGATGCGGTCGAAGATGATGGCGATGCCGACAATGGCAAGGCCGTTGAAGATGCCAAGGGTGAAGTACTGGTTGGCGATGGCCTTCAGCACCGGCTGCCCGAGACCCTGAACGCCGATCATCGAGGCGACGACGACCATGGCGAGCGCCATCATGATCGTCTGGTTGATGCCCGCCATGATGGTGGGCAGGGCCAGCGGCAGCTGAACCTTGAACAGCTTCTGCGAATGGGACGCGCCGAAAGCGTCGGCGGCTTCCAGCAGTTCCTTGCTGACAAGACGGATGCCGAGATCGGTCAGGCGGATCATCGGCGGAATGGCGTAAATCACCACCGCGATCAGACCCGGAACCTTGCCGATCCCCAGAATCATCACCACGGGGATGAGGTAGACGAAGCTCGGCATGGTCTGCATGACATCGAGAACGGGATTAACGATCTTCTGCAGCCGGTCAGAGCGCGCCATCATGATGCCAATGGGCAAACCGATGACAATGGAGATGAGCGTACAGACGAAGATCATCGATACGGTGCGCATCGTGTCTTCCCACATACCGAAATAGCCGATGGCGAGAAGTGTCACGAGACAGCTTGCGACGATGCGCAGATTGCGGGTCGCAACCCAGGCAATCAACAGGATGATTCCGGTGATAATGGGCCAGGGGGTTTGCGTCATGAACCGGTCGGCAGCGACCAGAAAATCCTGAAGCGGCGAGAAGAAGGTCTCGATCGTTTCGCCCCAGGCGCGCGTGAACGAACGAAAGCCGTCGTCAATGCTCTTCTTGAGCAGCCGGAGCATGTCTTCGTTCATATGCGGAAAACTATAAAACCAATCCATCCGGTTCCCCTTGTTCTTATTGAAACGGTGGCGTCATCAAATCAGGCGGCGTGATCGTGACGCGCATCACTGCGCGCCACGATGCATGTGATCAGAGAGCAGCCTCGATCTTGGCAACGGCTTCCGGAGAGACCCACTTGCTCCAGAGGGCCTTGTTCTCCTTGAGGAAGTGCTTGGCACCATCTTCGCCGGTCGCCTGATTTTCGGTCATCCAGGCCATCAGCGTGTTGACGGTGGCATTGCTCCAGGCGCGCTTAGAGAGATAGTCCATCACGTCCGGACCAGCCTCGCCCGCAAACTTCTTGGCAACGAGCGTCACGACGCGGTCGACCGGCCATTCATTCGGCTTCGGATCGGCGCAATCGGCAACCGTATTGCAACGCTTCCATTCTGCCGGATCGTTCGGCACGCCAGCGCCGAGCTTGACCATCTCGTACTTGCCGAGAAGGGCGGTCGGTGCCCAGTAGTAGCCAACCCAGCCCTGCTTGCGCTCGTAGGCCTTGGCGATGGAACCGTCGAGACCCGCGGACGAGCCCGTATCGACGAGGTTGAAGCCAGCCTTCTCAGCCTCGTAGGCCTTGTAGTACTGCGCCGTCACAACCGTGCCGCCCCAGCCCTGAGGACCGTTGAAAACAGCGCCCTTCTTCGGGTTTTCCGGATCGGGGAACAGTTCGGGATGCTTTAGAAGGTCGGGGATGGTCTTGATGTCGGGATGGGCGTCGGCGATGAACTTGGGCATCCACCAGCCCTGAATGCCGCCATCGGGAAGCGCCGTACCGGCAATGATCAGGCGTCCTTCATCCGTGCCCTGCTTGACCACTTCCGGCAGAAGGTCGATCCAGGCTTCCGGCGCAATATCCGGCTCACCCTTTTCAGCCATGGAAGTGATCGTCGGCACGGTGTCGCCGATGGTGATCTGCGCGTCACAGCCGTAACCATGTTCAAGAATGAACTTGTCGAGGTTGGAAAGAACCTCGGCACTCTGCCAGTTCATGCTGGCAATCGTGACGCTGCCACAAGAAGCCGCGTTGGCGTAGGAAGCCCCGCCGAGCAGGCCGAGGAGCAGGCAAGTCGATGCAATGTACGTCTTCATTTTGTCGTTCCCTCATTCTTGGCGGCACAAAGTGGCGAGGACGGAACGCCGCATGAACTCCGTCCCTTGTTCCGGACCCGCCAAAGGCCAGGTCCGGGGATTTGATGGAAGCCGAGCGCGCACGTCCTCCCGCGCGGAGCGAGGTCCACGAGGTCATGACATACCGGCCGGTCTTCCCGGACTCTGTTGATTGAAGCCTTGCCTCGCTGGCGCGCCTGCAGTGCGCCACCAACGATCATTTTCAGGCCTTCAGAACATTGCGTCTGGCCCGCGATGACACCAAAAGCTGGCATCACCGCTCTGAAAAGGCTGCTGAAGAACCTTTTCAATGGACCGATGAGATACGTATCTGTCGCGTTTCTATAGGACATTTGCGACAATGCGGCGGTTATTTAGAGACGCGAGCGACGCAGCCGCCCGCATCAGCTTTTCGGCTTGGCGTTTTCCGGGTCGTAAAGCGGTTTGTAACCGACCGCGACCACTTCGACGGGATAGGTTTCGGCGAAATACTCGATCGAAAGCTTGCGGCCTTCCTGACAGTAGGACCACGGCAGATAGGCCAGAGCGATGTTCTTGCCGATCGTCGGACCATAGGCGATGGAGGTGGTGTAGGAGCGGCGGCCCAGTTCATCCACCAGCACCATCCCCGTATCCGGGTCAACGACGGGAAGATTGCCGAGCGGGTAGCGCTTGACGCCCTTCGCATCCGTATTGTCCAGCATGACCAGCGTGCACAGCATGGCGGGCTGATGGTCGCGCGCCTTGTATTCCAGATGCTTCGCCTTGCCGCGGAAATCGGCCTCTTTGACCTTCGGACGGGCGAGATCCGCCTCGATCAGATTGTACTGCGTCAGGAGGTCGGCGTTTTGCAGGCGCAGGCTCTTTTCCATGCGGCGCGAATTCGCATAGGTCTCGACGCCGACGGCCATGGTTCCGGTTGCGCGAAGCGCATCCCAGACGGCCAGACCGTCCTCGTATTTCATATGCAGTTCCCAACCCTGCTCGCCGACATAGGAGATGCGGAAGGCCGTCACGGTCTTGCCGGCAATCTCGATCGGCTTGATGGCGGCAAAGGGGAAGTTTGCGACATCGAGACCTTCAGGATCGGCAACCACCTTCTTCAGCGTCTCGCGGGCGTTCGGGCCCCAGATGCCGATGGTCGTGAACTGTTCGTTGACATCCGTCACCGTCACGTCGAAGCCCTTATCCTCGGCGATGCGCTTGACGTAATGGTAATCGCGGGGCCCCGCATCCGCCCCGTCGACGACGCGGCAGCGATCGGCCATGCGGATCACCGTGAAGTCGGCCTGCACATTGCCTTCGTCATCGAGGAAGTGGGTGTAGATGCCCTTGCCGATATTGGCGTCGCCGCCAATCTTGGCCGCGCACAGCCATTCCATCAGCGCCACATGATCCGGCCCTTCGACATCGAACATGTAGAAGTGCGACAGGTTGATGATGCCGCAGTCTTCGCTCAGCGCCAGATGCTCGGCATTGGAAACGCGCCAGAAATGACGGCTGTCCCATTCATTCAAACGCTCGGGAATGCGGTCGCCATACTTTTCCAGCAGGTGTTCGTTGGCGGCATAACCATGGGCGCGCTCCCAGCCGCCCAGTTCCATGAAGTAGCCACCCAGTTCCTTCTCGCGCTCATAGAAGGGCGAGCGCTTGACGTTGCGGGCGGAGGCATAGGGTTCACGCGGATGCACGGCGGGGAAGTAGATCTTCTGGGCCGACTCGAAGCAGCGGCCCTCGATGAACTTCTCTTCCAGCTGGTGCGGATAGAAGCGCGCATAATCGATGCTGGCATGGTCGATTTCGGTTCGGCCATCGGTCATCCAGTCGGCAATCAGCTTGCCATAGGCGGGGCCGTCCTTGACCCAGATGGCCACGCAATACCAAAGACCGCGTACCTTCTGGCTCTGGCCACAGGAGGGGCCGCCCGCCGCCGAAACCTGCAGGAGGCCATTGAAGGAATGGCCTTCATTATAGCCAAGTTCGCCCAGGATCGGCGTCAGTTCAATGGCGCGCTCCAGACCTTCCAGGATCTGGTCCATCTCAAGGTCGCGCTGGGAGGGCGACAGGCGCGCCTCGTGCTTTTCCAGAAGGTCGCGCGGATGGCACAGACGCGGATTGGCGGTTTCGTAATAGCCCCATTCGATCTGGCCGCCCTCGGTGGTCTTCGGGTCGCCGGTGTCGCGCATATAGGCCGAATTGCCCTGGTCGCGCAGAAGCGGGAAGCCGATTTCCTTGCCGGTGCCTTCGAATTCGTTATACGGACCGAAGAAGGTCAACGGATGATCGACCGGCATGACCGGCAGGTCCTCGCCCACCATTTCGGCAATCAGGCGGCCCCACAGGCCAGCGCAAACGATGACATGGTCGGCCATGATCGTACCGCGATGGGTGACGACCCCCTTGATGTGACCCTTCTCGACCAGAAGCGACTGGGCCGGCGTGTTGGCGAAAACCTTGAGCTTTCCGGTCTGCTCGGCAGCGTCGACCAGCTTTCCGGCAACGGTCTGCGAACGCGGAATGACAAGACCGGCATCCGGATCGTAAAGACCGCCCTGCACCTGATCTTCCTCGACCAGCGGGAAGAGCGCCTTGATTTCGGCAGGCGATACCAGATGAGCATTGGTGCCGAAGGCGCGGGCCGAGGACACCTTGCGCTTGATTTCTTCCATCCACGCATCATCGCCGGTGCGGGCCACTTCAATGCCGCCGATGCGGGCGTAATGGCCCATCTTCTCGAAGAAATCGATGGAATATTGCGTGGTCCACACCGAGAGGTAATCATGGCTCGTCGTGTAGCAGAAGTCCGAGGCGTGGGCCGTCGAACCGATATCCGTCGGGATGCCCGACTTGTCGATGCCGACAATATCGTCCCAGCCGCGCTCGATCAGGTGATGTGCAATCGACGCGCCGACAATGCCGCCGAGTCCGATGATGACGACACGGGCTTTTTCAGGAAACGCAGCCATTTTGACCCCTCATGTTTTGGGATGGGATGTGAAGTGAACGGACTAGACCGGCAAGCACACCTGCCGGCGGAAGAATGGTTTTCGGCAGTCTCGACTGACCCGGCGCTCCGCGTGGCTTCGCGCGTTCTTCGAGGCTGCCCGGCCCTTCGCTTGCGCTCCGGGCGTTCGACCTTCGAAATGATTCACTGGATCATTTCGTCGGCCGCTTCGCGCGCCGAACAGGTCTCACCCCATCCTCTCCGAAGCGTAGGAACCGGGGCTCGGCGGGAAGACGACCGTGCGGTTGCCGTTGATAAAGGTCCGGTGGTGGATATGGGCGTGGATGGCGCGGGCCAGAACCTGGCTTTCGACATCGCGACCGAGCGAGACGTAATCGTCCGGCGACTGGGCATGGGTCACACGCACCGTGTCCTGCTCGATGATCGGGCCTTCATCGAGGTCCGAGGTCACGTAGTGAGCGGTGGCACCGATCAGTTTCACGCCGCGCTCATAGGCCTGCTTGTAAGGGTTTGCCCCCTTGAAAGACGGCAGGAACGAGTGGTGGATGTTGATGATCTTGCCCGACATCTTCTGGCAGAGCTTGTCCGACAGGATCTGCATGTAACGGGCGAGAACAACCAGTTCCGCACCGGACTGCTCGACAACGTTGAGAAGCTCGGCCTCGGCCTGCGGCTTGTTATCCTTCGTCACCTTGATGTGGTGGAAGGGGATGTCGTGGTTGACGACGACCTTCTGGTAATCGAAGTGGTTCGACACGACGCCGACGATATCAATCGGCAGGGCGCCAATGCGCCAGCGGTAGAGCAGGTCGTTCAGGCAGTGGCCGAAACGCGACACCATGAGCAGAACCTTTGTGCGCTCGGTGGTGTCGAAAATGCCCCATTCCATGCCGAAAAGCTGGGCAACCTCGGCAAAACCGTCCGCCAAAACGTCCCGCGAGACGCTCTCCTCGGAAATGAAGGACACGCGCATGAAGAACTGCCCCGTATCCAGATCGTTGAACTGCGAACTGTCGGAAATATTGCAGCCATTGCGCGCCAGATATCCGGATACGGCAGCGACGATACCGCGCGTGGATTTACAGGCAATGGTCAGGATCAGCGTCTTCATGTGCTTGTCTCTCTTGCGGGCGGGGTCAGAAGGGGAAGGGCTCAAAACGCTTTCTGCAATTCGGGCAGGGCTTCGAAGATGTCGGCGACGAGGCCGAAGTCGGCGACCTGGAAGATCGGGGCTTCCTCGTCCTTGTTGATGGCGACGATGACCTTACTGTCCTTCATGCCCGCCAGATGCTGGATCGCA
>JAIUPA010000036.1 GCA_020161665.1 Pseudomonadota bacterium
GGGTAACCACGCGGACCTCCGGGAGGCGCGCGGGCGACGGTGAGTTCTGTTTGCTAAAGCGCCGCTATAGCGGGGCAAGGGCCGAAGGGGAAGGGAAAAAGGGTGCGGTGGATAAATCAGGGCCCCATGCCACCTGCCAGGGCCGCGCGCATAACCATCGGCGGCATGACAACCCTGCCGTTTCCGGCTATCCCGCAAGCCATGCTCGCGCTTCTTCGTCAGTTTACAGCTTTCTTCGGCGTCGGCCTTATCGCCGCGATTGTGCACTACGGTGTTCTGATCACCGGCGTGGAGGGCTTTGGTCTGCGCGCGGTGCCTGCGACGCTCACCGGGTATGTTCTCGGCGGCTTCGTCTCCTACATCCTCAACCGCCGCCACACCTACCGTTCGGATCGTCCGCACGGGGAAGCCGGCTGGCGCTTTGCCGTGGTTGCCGGGGTCGGCTTTCTCCTGACCTACGGGCTGATGAACGTGTTCGTCGAGCGCTGGGCCCTGGCCTATCTGCCGGCGCAGGTCGTGACCACCGGCATCGTGCTGGTGTGGAGTTTCTTTGCGCACAAGTGGTGGTCGTTTGGACCGTCGGGCGACCAGCGCAACAGCGTGAACTGAAGGCCCTCAGCATTCACTGACCGCTATCGTCCTTCCTTGCCTCAAAGCTCATGCGCGCCGGATTGTGGCCGATGTTCCGCGCCATGCGCCGGCCGGTAAAGCCGTGCTCCCTGAGCCGCGCCAGAATCTCGGCTTCAGTATGGGTTGAAAGCCCGAGTTCACCGCGCAGCTTGCGGTAGTCCGAAAGCGCAGTGCGCACGAGCCCCACACCCGCGGCGATGAGAAAGCCGCCCTCCCTCGCAAAGGTCAGCAGCGCCATGGCGTCAGTGACCGGCGAGACATCAGGTGGGATCACATCGGCAAGGATCAGCCGCCCCTCAGGCTTCAGCTTGTCCTTCCAGGTAAGGAGGCTGTCGTCGAATGTCGCATCGTCGAGATATTGCAGGACCGAATTTGCAACGATGAGGTCGATGCTGTCATCGGCGAGCGCGGAAAGATCCTCAGGCGCGACCGGTATAATGCGCGGGTCATTCGCAAACTGCGCGGCGATTTTCGCACGCGTGTTCGGCGCGGCATCGCACAGGTACAGCCGCGCACATTTCGCAGCAACAAGATCGGCAGCGGTTGCTTCTCCGGAGCCGTGGTCCAAAACAACCGCATCCGGCCCAGGCACAAGCGCCGCAATGTCCTTGGCCACCTGACGGTAGTGCAGCATCTTGTGGCGCGGGTTGACGTAGATCGACGTGTCCCTGTTCCAGAAGTCTACCCAGCCGGACGTCTCGCTCATGCTTGCCTTACCCTTGCGTCGCCCCATGCCTAACCGGGGCAATCTTCTCGCTTAACAAAAAATGAAACTGCTCTGGAACCATTTTCGCACCTGCCCGTTACAGGCAGGACGGGAACGGATTGTTCCCAGGGTTTCTGGTCAGCCTGTGTCGTAACGCACATCAATTGGCTAGCAAACCGTTAAGACGCAGATATGGGCGACAATCAACCGTTGCCCGGCAGAGACGGCGGGAAACCGCCAGAGGGAGTTGATGATGAAAACGCAAGACCCCATTCGCCTGAACGCTTTTCGTAAGAGCGCCGGACGCAGGAGCACGACTGCGATCGACCATCAGTTCCGCCTGTCCTTCGGTCTGGCCGCCATTCTGCTCGCTGCCTCGCTCACTGTCGGTCTGACTACCCTTTCAAGTGCACCTTCCGGCGTGGCGCCGGCGGCCCAGGCTTCCGCCGAGGTGGGCGCTGCGCGCGGCTGATCATCCTGGACTGTTGACGTTATGAGACCCGGCCGCGATGGCCGGGTTTTTGTTTCTCAATTCCTCTCAAGCACCTCGGGATGAAGGATCATCGCTGTAGAAGCGGGTAGTCGGGAGCAATTGCCGCAATTTCGTCACCACTCCACCGCGCTTCAGCCGCCGAATCACAGGAAAAGAAACTGCTGCCAAGGATACCGCCGGTGTCCGGCCAGCCTGCCAAAACCGCTCAAGAGCGGAGAGTGACATGATCCGTAGCGCTCTGACTCGCGATTACCTTGCTGGCGCCATTATCGTTTCGGCGCTGCTGGCCGGAATTGTTCTGGCCTTTGCCACATTGCTACCAGCGGGCGTCAGAGCCGCGACGTTGGTGGGGCTCGGCTGAGTTCAGTCCACTACTGCCAGGCGTGGGCGCGGTGTCAACACCACGGACCAGTGGTTGATGAAATCCGCGCCCAGGACGTAGTGAAAGGGCGCGAAGCTCTGCATCAGGTCCTCTTCATAGAGGCTGACCGCCGCCTCCCGGCAGATCAAGAACTTCGGCGCCGCCACGATGTCTTCACGGTCGATAATGGCGAAGACGCGCATTTCCGGGTTTTTCTCCAGATAGCGCATCACGGTTGCAACCAGCGTCGGATAGCCCGGATGCAGCATATCATCGAGGCAGATGATGCCGTTTTCATGCAAAACGGCCGTGGCGAGCGCCAGATCCTTGGTGAGGCAGACGTCTGAATGGTCGCCATCAATGTGGATGAAGCGAACGACCCGGCCATCGAGCTTTTCGCGGAGATCCTGGACGGACATGTCGCGCGTGTCGGCTTTCCAGACGACCATGTCCGCTTCGGGGATGCCATGCAGCGCGCAATTGGCGAGGAACTCGTCATAGGTCGACTCGCTTGGCCAATTGAACAGGTCGATGGCCAGCCCCTTTTCGCCGGGGGCCGCCCCCATCATCATTGCGATGAAAAAGCGCCCCTTGAAGGCACCGATCTCCGCAATGCCACCGGAGATTCCGAGCGCGGTCTGGCGCTTGAGAATATGTCCGACAATGGCGGCGGCAAAACGTGACGACATGCCCTTTACCGCCTCATAACCATCGGCAAGGAAGGCATCGAGACGCGGCAAGCCACTGCTGATCGGCGTATCGGTCATCGGTCGTTCCGTCTCAACGTCCCTGAAAAATGAAGAAGGCACCCGCCGCGATCAGGGCAAAGCCGACGGCATGGCGCCAAGTCAACGCCTCGCCAAGGACGGTAACTGAAAATACCGCGAAGACCAGGAGCGTGATGACCTCCTGCATCGTCTTGAGCTCAGCCGCCGTATAGAATTGGTGTCCGATGCGGTTGGCCGGTACAGCCAGCCAGTATTCAAAGAACGCGATGCCCCAGCTTGCCAGCACCGCTAGCCAAAGCGGAGACGCCTTGACCTTGAGATGGCCGTACCAGGCCACCGTCATGAAAATGTTCGAGGCGAAGAGGAGCAGGATTGGGGCAATCTGGGGCGAGGTCAGGGCGGGCATGGGCGATCTAGAATCATCCTTTGCAGTCGATGCGCTCACTATGCACAGCGCGGGTGCGTCCGTCCCGGACATCCTCGCTGTTGGCAAAAGTGGCAGTGTGCTGCGTATGTTTTGGGCAGCCTGCCGAGGCGCCGTGCAATTGTGCCACAGCAGTGTTGCTGCGACGCAACATTTCTCTAACAGCTTGAGTAAATTCCGCTTTTTCGACACTCGCACCGTTGATCTCTTTGATCGGGCGGCCTCATGGTCCGGAAAATTCTTCACCACAGGGGTTGCCTCATGAAATTCCGTTCCGCACTTGCCACGCTCGCCGTTGGCCTTTTTGCAACCCCGGTTCTGGCAGCCGATCTCGGCGCCCGCAAGCCGGCCCCGGTCGCCGCGCCGGTCTCGACCTCCTGCAAGGAGACGGCCCAGACGGCTGTGCCGGCGGATGCCTTTGGCTTCTCGACCGGTTCGGATGTGTCGGATGTCGGCGCGTGGGCGCTCGGCCTTGAGTATAACGGCGCTTTCAATGGCGGCGGCTTCAAGACCGGCCGTTTCGACGGTCACCTCGGCAAGATCCAGGCGAGCACCGCCTTCCTGCCGTGCTGGGAAGTGGGTCCTTATCTGCTCGGCACCACCGCCACTGGCAAGTATGACGGCGTGAGCGGCTCGGTGAAGTACAATTCCTACGGCGCGGGCGTCGAGAACAAGTACAAGATTTTCGGTCGCGCTACCCATGGTTTCGGCCTGACGCTGGTGTTCGATCCGAACATCCAGGGCTTCCATGCCAAGGATTCGACCCTCGTTGCGCCGTTCAGCTACAACAACACCCAGTTCAACTCGACCTATAAGATCCTGCTCGACAAGGAACTGATCACCGGCAAGCTCTGGGGCGTGGTGAACGTGCAGTATGACCAGATCTGGACAGGCCGTTCGGCTGGCCTCACGCCGGACATTTCGAGCGATTACGTCCGCAACTCGAACCTGACGCTTTCCGCGGCCCTGTCCTATCAGGTCATGGATGGGCTCTTCCTCGGTGGCGAGGCGCGGTATGTCCGCACACATGCCGGATCGTTCTTCAACACCTACACGGGCGA
>JAIUPA010000037.1 GCA_020161665.1 Pseudomonadota bacterium
ACCGACTTCAAGTTCCCCGGCAAGGGCAAGCTGACGATCAAGTTTGTCGGCGAAGACGGCAATGTGATCGAGCACGAAGTGTTCGACGCGCCGAGCTCCGGCGTTGCAATGGGCATGTACAATCTCGACGATTCGATCACCGAGCCATCCTCGCCGACGAACTTGATCGTCAGGACGCCCTTGCCGGGGAACTTGAAATCGGTCGCGCGATACTGGTCGCCGAAGGCATGGCGGCCGACAACGATCGGCTGGGTCCAGCCTGGAACGAGGCGCGGCACGTTCTTGCAGATGATCGGTTCGCGGAAGATGGTGCCGCCGAGGATGTTGCGGATCGTGCCGTTCGGCGACTTCCACATTTCCTTCAGGTTGAATTCCTTCACGCGGGCTTCATCTGGCGTGATGGTGGCGCATTTCACAGCAACACCGACCTTCTTGGTCATCTCGGCAGCGTCAATCGTGATCTGGTCGTTGGTCTCGTCGCGCTTCTCGACCGAAAGATCATAGTAAAGCAGGTCGATATCAAGGTAGGGATGAATCAGTTTCTGCTTGATGGAATCCCAGATGATCCGGGTCATCTCGTCGCCGTCCATTTCGACAACCGGATTCGCTACCTTGATTTTCGCCATTTTATCCTCGTCACCTGAAGAGCCGGGGGGCGCAGACGCCCCCATTTTGACCTGACCGAATTCGGATCTGAGCCTGCTATAGCATCGGGTTACGCGTGCGGGAAGCGAGGCGAAAGGTGTAAGGCGCCTGATTTTTCCGAATCTTGACCGGTTGCGGACAACACCCTAGCCCGCTCTTGCCGTGGTCCTGTTTCCTTTGGGCGCCTGCGCCGGCGCTGCCTTCAGCCGGGCGGCCTTTTCCTTGCAGGTGGCGGAGAGAGCCTTGATCTCGTCCGCTTCCATTTTGGTTGTCTTGTCGCGCTTTGCCAGTCCATCGAGAATGCAGCGACCGACGTCCTGCTCGCGCTGATGCTCGACGTCCATGCTCATTGGCCGGTACACTGCCCGGGCGGCTTCTTCGGGGAATTTTTCCCTGAGAGCGCTGAGTTCGGCCTCGCTCATTGGTGCGATATGGAACGTCGCGCGTCCGGTGTTTTGCTGGTAGGAGCCGAAGATGCCGCTCACGGTGCGTGTTACCGCCGCTTCGTGGAAGGTGCCGACGTTCACGGTTTCGCGCGGTGCCACGGTGAACGAGGCGATGCCGTTTCGTGAATAGCCGCGGCTCAGGACGCGGTGTCCGTTGTTAACCGCGCAGCTGACCCGTTCCAGCTGGTAGGTGCCGGGCGGCAGATCGAAGCGTGCGACGCTGACATCTCCCAGACCGCCGAAGCGCACGAGGTCGGATGACGTCTTGCGGAGGAACAGGCCGGGCCGGGCGTCAATGGCCTTGCGATCCTCGCCAATTCGCGCTGTCAGGCCGACGACGGGCAGCGGACATGTCGGAGCAATGGCCATGAATACGATGGCCTTATCCGCAGATGCCCCGGCAGAGGCCAGATCCAGGCGATTGTCCTGCCCGCAACCCGAAAGTGCAAAAGATAACGCGACAAATAATATGCCTTTGTACACAACTCTACTCCAAACTCTGCCAAATCCGGGTTACGACTATCAGTCGTCATCTGGAGGGCAAGCAGAAATATTGGCGCAGACGCAAATTTTGTCTCTTCACTTGACGGGATGGTGATGCTGCTGCACCCATCGGCCATGTCCAGACACACCATTTCACCCACACATCCGCGCCCCGCATTTGGCGCGGACCCATTGCAGGGCGGTTTCGTTCATGCGTGATCGGGACCTCAAGCGCTTTGCCATGGGGCTGGCGACGCTGGTCGGGCAGGAACCGAAGGGGCTTTTCTCGCCCTATCGCCACGCCGGGTCAGTGCCGCGCGATGTGCCGGAGTATGCCGAGATCGCGGCGATGATGGCTGCATCCGAACCGGCGATGCGGACGGTCCTTTCAGAGATCAGCCGCCATCGGTCGATGCTGTCCGCCATGCAGGGGCCGGCGCCCGAGCCGCGCCTTGATCAGGACTGGTTTCCGCGGCTCGACGCGGCGGCGCTCTATGCCATCATCCGGGCGGCGAAGCCCGGTCGGATCGTTGAAATCGGGTCCGGACATTCCACCCGCTTTGCGGCGCGGTCCATTGCCGATGCGGGGCTGCAAACCGAACTGTTCGCCATTGACCCCCAGCCGCGCGCCGCGCTCAAGGGGCTTGCAGTCACCTGGGTCGAGGCCTTGCTCGGGCCGGACCATGATCGCCTGTTCGACATGCTGGAGGCTGACGACATTCTCTTTGTTGATTCCAGCCACATTCTCTGGCCGGGAAGCGATGTCGACCGGGTTCTGGCCCGCATCCTGCCGCGCCTGAACACCGGCGTTCTGGTGCATATCCACGACATTTTCCTGCCGGATGGCTATCCGGCGGAGTGGGGGTGGCGGGGATATACCGAACAGCAGGGCGTGGCGGCGCTGTTGGCGGGCGGCGGCTATGACATCGTTTTCGCCTCGCACTATGCGGCCACACGCATGAGTTTGGAGACGGAAGCGGCGGTGGCCGGCCTCCCCGTCCTGGCGGGCGCGGTGGAGACCAGCCTCTGGCTGCGCAAGACGCGGGCGGGCGTGTGGCGATGAGCGGGCCAGTCATTATTCTCGTGCGCCCGCAGATGGGCGAGAACATTGGCATGACGGCGCGGGCGATGGCGAATTTCGGACTGAGGCGCCTTAGAATCGTGGCGCCGCGCGATGGCTGGCCACCGGCCGAGGCGGCCCTTCAGGCGGCTGCGGGTGCGTCCGCGCTTGTGACGGGGGCCGAGGTGTTCCCGACGGTGGAAGCCGCTGCGGCGGATTTGACGCGGCTATTTGCGACGACCGCGCGCGAGCGCGGGCAGGCAAAGCCCGTGCTGACGCCGGACCTTGCCATGGCGGAGGCTGCGCGACATTCCGGCGGGGCGGGGGGCGTCGGCATCCTGTTCGGGCCGGAGC
>JAIUPA010000038.1 GCA_020161665.1 Pseudomonadota bacterium
GGCCGGGCTCTTCTTGTCGAGCGGCTTCTTCTTGGCCTTCATGATGTTGGGAAGCGAGGCATAGCGCGGTTCATTCAAACGAAGATCCGTCGTGATGACGGCGGGCAGCGACAGCGAAACGGTCTGCAGGCCGCCATCGACTTCGCGCGTCACGGACACGGCGCCATCGGCCACCACCACCTTCGAGGCAAACGTCGCCTGCGGATAGCCCGTCAGCGCCGACAGCATCTGGCCGGTCTGGTTCGAATCATCATCAATCGCCTGCTTGCCGAGGATCACGAGGCCCGGTTCTTCCGCCGTCGCGACCGCCTTCAAAAGCTTGGCCACCGCCAGCGGTTCGACCGTCTCGTCGGTCTCGATCAGGATTGCCCGGTCGGCCCCCATGGCGAGCGCGGTTCTCAGCGTTTCTTCCGCCTTGGCCGGGCCAACCGACACGGCGATGATCTCGCTCGCCTGACCCGCTTCCTTCAGACGCAGTGCTTCTTCCACCGCAATCTCGTCAAACGGGTTCATCGACATCTTCACATTGGCAAGCTCAACGCCCGACCCATCCGCCTTCACGCGGATCTTCACGTTGTAATCAACAACCCGCTTAACAGGTACGATAATCTTCATGACTTCCCCTTGCATTCTCTTGATGCTGACCCTTGTTTTGCGGGCCTTTTTTCAGCTTCGCGTCTTCCTGACTGCGCAGAAGACACAGGTCTTCATTCCCTCGGCGTGCGAAGGTTCAATCCTCATTCATGTCGATATGGCCTCTTGCGGCACGGCGCGGTTTGCCAGCCTTGGAAGCGGGCCTCAGCTCCGATGCTAAGGAGCTTTTGGCGGAAATTAGCGAGGCCAGCGGTTAATAACCCTCAAGGTTTTCCGGCAGGCTTTCGCGACTTTATCGTGCGGTTTCCGTCGAATGTGGTCGGAGTATCGCGACAAAATTTCGACGATGAAAGGATATTTGCGTCATTCAAGGATCATGGCGACGACGAAGAGCATAATTCTTTAAGGCCAGAGCCACGCCCCGCCGAAGCGGGGCGAGACGCATTAAAGGTCCTTGGCCAGCCGCAGCGCGTCATAAATGGCTGCATGGGTATTGCGGGCGGCAACGGCATCGCCAATGCGGAACAGCTGGTAGGTGCCGTCCGGGTTGGCGTTCAGTGTCTGGGGAAGACCCGCCAGAAGGGCATCATGGTTGACCGCGCCGCGATTGCTCGATCCCGGCTTCAGGTCGAAATAGAGGTCATCGAGCGGAATCGTGCCGTGGTTGACGACGATCTGGTCGACATCGCGCTGCTGCGCGATGCCGCCATAATCACTGCCGATTCTGGCAAGAAGGCCGTTATCCTTCTTTTCAACCGCATCCAGCCGGTAGGTCACGGTAAACGTGACATCGAGCGCCTGAAGCGAGCGCATGTAAGGCACAAGGTTCATGGCCATGACCTCCGGTGCGAAAGCGCGATCCGGCGTCATGATTTCCACCCGGGCACCGGATTTCGCCAGAATTTCCGCCGCCTGAAGACCGGCGTGATCGCCTGCGTCGTCATAAAGAAGAACGTTCTGACCCGGCTTCACATCGCCGGAGATGATATCCCAGGAAGAGACGAGGTGTTCGTTGCCCTTCGACAGAACGTCGCTATGGGCCATGCCGCCGGTCGCGATGATGACGACATCAGGCTTTTCGGCCATCACCGCGTCCGCATCGGCCCAGCTGTTGAATTTAAAGACGACACCAAGCTTCAGACATTGCTCCATGCGCCACGCGATGATGCTCATCATTTCCCGCCGCCGCTCGCTGCGCGCCGTCAGATGGATCTGGCCACCGGCATCGTTCGCCGCTTCGAAGACGACCACCTCATGGCCACGTTCGGCGCTGACGCGGGCCGCCTCCAGCCCCGCCGGACCGGCCCCGACGATAACGATCTTGCGCCGAGCCTCCGCCTTGTCGATCACATGCGGCATCGTCTCTTCACGGCCCGTCGCCGCATTGTGGATGCAGAAGGCGAGCCCGCCCTGATAGATCCGGTCGAGGCAGTAATTGGCGCCCACGCAGGGACGGATGTCCTCCTCACGCTTCTCGATGATCTTGCGCAGAATATGCGGGTCGCTCATATGGGCGCGCGTCATGCCCACCATGTCCACCTTGCCGGAAGCGATGGCGTGGCGCGCCGTTGCGACATCCTGGATCTTGGCGGCGTGGAAGGTCGGGAATTGCGTCGCGGCGCGCACCTCACCGGCAAAATCGAGATGCGGCGCGCTGGCCATGCCCTGAATGGGGATCACATCGGTCAGGCCGGGGTCGGTATCGATATGGCCGCGAATGACGTTGAGATAGTCGATAAGACCGCTCTCCTTGAGCCTGCGGGAGATTTCCAGTCCTTCCTCCCGGTCGACACCACCCACCAAACGCTCATCCGCCGTATAGCGAACCCCGAGAATGAAATCGGCACCCACCTGGTTGCGGATCGCCTTCAAAACGTCGAAGCAGAAGCGCAGACGGTTGTCGAGCGAGCCGCCATAGGGGCCTTCAAGCGCGTTGGTCAACGGTGAGATGAACTGGTCGATGAGGTGGCCGTAAGCTTCCAGCTCCACGCCATCCATCCCGCCCGCCTTCATGCGCTCGGCGGCGTCGGCATAGTCCTTGATGATCCGCTCGATATCCCAGTCCTCGATCTTCTTGGGAAAGGCGCGGTGGGCGGCCTCGCGCTGGTGCGACGGCGCCACCACCGGCAGCCAATCCCCCTTGTCCCAGCGCGTGCGGCGGCCCAGATGCGTCAGCTGGATCATGATGGCAGCGCCCTGCTCGTGCACCGCATCCGTCATGTCCCTCACCCACGGAACAATCTCGTCCTTGTAGGCGAGAAGATTGTTGAACACCGGCGGGCTGTCCCTGGAAACGGCTGCCGAACCCGCCGTCATGGTGAGCGCAACGCCGCCTTTCGCCCGCTCGACCGTATAGGCACGATAACGCCCCTTCGGCATACCGTCCTCGGGATAGGCAGGCTCGTGCGCGGTGACGATGATACGATTACGCAAGGTGAGATGCTTCAACTGATAGGGCTGAAGCAGGGGATCGTTCGACATCGCAAGCACTCCGGGTTAAGGAAACTGGACGAACGGTAAAAGCGAATGTACACATGTGTCAATTATAAAAAACACACATGTACATTCGTCGTGGGCGTTTTCGTGGACGGGACTGGAGGGCGATATGGTTGAGGCGATAATGGACAGTGGCGCACGCGGGTCCCGCGAGGGATGGCTGGAGGCCGCCTATGCTTCGCTTCTCGACTCCGGCGTGGATTCGGTGAAAATCCTGCCGCTGGCGAAACGGCTCAATCTGTCACGCACGAGCTTCTACTGGTTCTTCAAGGATCGCGAGGAATTGCTGGAGGCGCTGATAACGCTCTGGCGCGAGAAGAACACCGGCAATCTGGTGAAGCAGAGCGAGGCCTATGCCGAAACACTGGCCGAGGCGATGCTCAACGTCTTCGACTGCTGGATTGACCCGGCCATTTTCGATGCGCCGTTCGAATTTGCCGTGCGCAGTTGGGCGCTGCAGTCCTCGCCGATCCTTGACGAGGTGCGCAAGGCCGACCAACTGCGGCTGGAAGCACTGACCCGGATGTTCGTGCGCTTCGGCTATGAAGAAGACACCGCCGACGTTCACGCCCGCACCACCTATCTCGTGCAGATCGGCTATATCTCGATGCAGGCCGAAGAGGACATCAAGACCCGCATGAAGCGGATTCCCGACTATATCGCCATCTATACCGGCGTCAGGCCGCAGCCGAAAGAAATGGACCGTTTCTTCGCCCGGCACGGCTATCAACCGGAGTGAGGGGGCGACGGGTGAAAAGTTTGCCGCCCTAAAGGCAGCCCGGTCCTTTTACATCGAGTAGCCCGGCTTCTTGTAAAGCCTATCGGGCTTACCCGTTATGTCCTTGAGATAGACTTCATCGCGCCAAAGCGACGCTTCGACCTCTTCGAAGGCGACAGAGACCGATGCTTCGGAAGAGCCCAGAACCGCCATCACGTCGCGGGTGATCGTGTCGGCAAGTTCCCGCTTCTGCTCCTCGGTTTTTCCCGGCCAGAGCTTGACGATGACATGCGGCATTTTCTCTCTCCCTTCAATCAAAACGAACGCTCCGACCGGCTTTTCGCAAAGCCGGTCGGAGCTTTTGTTTACCAAGGCTGCTTTGCAGGTCCAACGGTGAATTCGTTGACGGTCGTGTCTTCCGGCATATCGAGCGCGAAAGCCACCACATCGGCGATACGCTCCGGTGAAATACCGAAAGCGGCGTAAAGTCCCTTCATACCCTCGGCGGTCCTCTCATCGGTAATCGTGCCCAGAAGCTCGGTATTGATGGCCGCAGGATAGATCGTCGCGGTGCGGATATTCGTGCCTTCCATGGCGGATTCCATACGCAGAACCTCCATGAAGTCACGAACAAACCACTTCGTTCCGCCATAAATGGCGCTTCCCGGATAGGCCTTCAGACCGGCAACCGACGAGGTTGCGAGGATATGACCGGACTTCTGTGCCAGAAATGCGGGCATGACAGCGGCCACACCATTGAGAACACCATTGATGTTGACATCTACCATCTGGCGCCATTCGGCGGTTTTCAACGCAGAGACGGGGCTGCTTGGCATCAGACCAGCATTCAGAAAAATGGCATCGACCCGTCCGAAGGTGTCGACAGCACGCTTGACGATCGCGTCATTGTCGCCCTGGCTTGTCACATCGAGGGTTTGATAGAGCGCCTGACCGCCCGCTTTGGCAATCTCGTCGGCGATCTGCTTCAACTTGTCTTCGCGGCGTGCGCCCAGCACGACCTTGGCGCCCTTGCTGGCCAAAAGCCTGGCTGTGGCTTCCCCAATACCCGAAGAAGCACCCGTGATGATGATGACCTTATCCTTGATCATAGTCCGTTCTCTCTTTTCGTTTTGGGTTCAGGCGGCGTATTGCGCGTCTGTGACCTTTTCCATCCAATCAACGACCTTGCCGTTTTGAACTTCCTGAATGGCAGTGTGGGTCATGGCTGTTTCGGGCGCTGCCCCATGCCAATGCTTTTCGCCGGGCGCAAACCACACCACGTCGCCAACCCGGATTTCTTCGATTGGTCCGCCCCAGCGCTGCACGCGCCCGACGCCCGCCGTTACGATCAGCGTCTGGCCGAGTGGATGGGTGTGCCATGCCGTGCGCGCGCCAGGCTGAAACGTGACGCTCGCGCCCTGAACACGCGCCTGATCGTAGCTGTTGAAAAGCAGTTCAACCTCTACCGATCCGCTGAACCAGTCGGACGGACCGGGACCGGACTTGCGGCTTTCTGCACGGATGATTTCCATCGGATCAATCCTTTCCGGGTTGTTTTGTGTGATGACAAGATAGCGACCCATGCTCTATTCGATTAGGCGCTATAAATTGCATGTACTGTTGAACAGGATTTCATAATGGCGCGTGATGCCTTCAGCGAATTGAGAGCCTTCATCGCAGTTGCCCATGACCGCAGCTTCACCAAGGCGGCCGCCAAGCTTGGGGTTTCCACCTCCGCTCTGAGCCACACAATCCGCGGACTTGAGGAGCATCTGGGCATCCGGCTCCTGACGCGCACCACGCGAAGCGTGTCAACGACCGAAGCCGGTGAACGGCTTTATCGTTCGGTGGCTCCGCATTTCGAACAGATCCGCTTTGAAATCGACGCGTTGAGCGAATTGCGCGACAAGCCATCCGGCACCATCCGGGTCAATGCCGCTATCCATGCGGCGGAAATGGTGTTGCGTCCGAAACTGGCAAAATTCCTCGCTGAATTCCCCGATATTCGTGTCGAGATTTCCATCAATGATGGCTTTATCGATATTGTAGGCGAGCAATTTGATGCCGGGGTGAGACTCGGCGAATCCGTCAGCAAAGATATGATCGCCGTTCGTATCGGCCCGGATTGGCGCTTTGTTGTCGTCGGTACGCCGGATTATTTCGCGCGCCGCTCACCGCCACAGCATCCCAGCGACTTAACCAGCCACCAGTGCATCAATCTGCGCTTGGCCTCGGCAGGCGGTCTTTATGCCTGGGAATTCGAGAGGGATGGACGCGAATTTGAGGTCCGAGTTGAAGGGCAGGCGATTTTCGACAGTATCTTCCCAGTGCTGAATGCCGCCGTCGACGGCTTGGGACTAGCCTATGTCCCGGAAGACATCGCACGGCCTTTTATCGATTCCGGCCAGTTGCAGGTGGCCTTGAATGACTGGTGCCCATTCGTGCAGGGCTATCACCTCTACTACCCCAACCGACGATTGGCTTCACCGGCTTTCGCCATGTTCGTAGAGGCCATGCGATACAAGTCATCTTGATGAGACCACGCATTGGGGCATTCAAACAGTCTGTTGATCAGGACTTTTCGGCAATGACCTGTTCGGCGCGATTGCGTTCAACAAAGGCGCGGAAATCGGCTGCGGCAAGCGGGCGCGAATAGAGCCAGCCCTGCACCAGATCGACGCCGTTTTCGCTGAGGTAAGCGGCTTGCAATGCGTCCTCGACACCTTCGGCAACCGTTGTAACGTTCAGCGCCTTGGCCATTTCAATGATGTGGAAAATGACCGCACTTTTCGCCGATTGCAGGCCAATCGTATCAACAAAGGACTTGTCGATTTTCAGCACGTCAAAGGTCATCTGCTGCAGGTGCTGCAGGCTGGAATAGCCCGTGCCGAAATCATCGATGGCGATGTGATAGCCGATGGCTTTGGCGCGCCCGATCATGTCCTCAGCCGCACTGTAATCCATGAAACCGCGTTCGGTCGCTTCAAGCCAGATCTGGCCGGGTTCGACGCCCTGATCGCGCACCATCGTCTCCAGCCCCTTGAATACATGATCGCCGGAAAAATCGCTGGCCGCCAGATTGATGGCGAGATGCAGCGAACGGTCTGAACGCAAAAGCGGCCCCAGTTCCGCCGCGGCCATCGCAATCACCTGACCAGTGATTTCGCGGATCAGGCCGGATTGCTCGGCCACCGGAATGAACACATCCGGGCGCACCCAGCTGCCATCCGGGCGACGCCAGCGGATCAGCGCCTCGGCCCCGACACAGGCACCGCTCGACAGCGCCATGATCGGCTGATATTGCAGGGAGAATTCGCGATTGCGGATCGCCAGCGCAATTTCAGCGCTGAACGAAAGGCGGCGGCGCGAGAACCACACGATGATGGTGACGATCATACCCGCCAGAAAGACACCGATCGGCAGAAGCAGCCATTGTTCGCGCCGCAACGTCTTGAAGATCTGCGGACGCTCCTCGACGGTGATGGCCGTCCAGTCGGCATCGCTGCGAACCGCCGAGATATGCCGCCCCTCAAGCCCGGAGCGCGGATTGGCGGCAAGGCTTGCGATCAGGGACGGATCAGGGTCATTGACCTCCGCCACGACGCGCCCGTCATGGGTGGCGAGCGCCATCTGCACGCGTGAGGTGGAAATCACATCGACAAAGCGCACGGGGTCGAGAAGAACATTGTAGTCACCGGCTTGCAACGCCAGTTTCGGCGTCGCACCGCGCAACGCCGGACGCACGGACAGCGTAACCCCCAGATGGTCGCGCGTCATGTAATCGGGTGCCGTCAGGCGAATGTCACCATCCACCGGCCCCCAGGAGGTGCAATCCAGCCGGCCCTCGGAAAAATGACCGATTTCCTCAATCGACGGCGTATTGAACACCAGCCGCCGCATCTCGTTGATATGGGCGGGGGAGCAATCGTCGCCCTCGCGGGCGTTCAGCGTCTCAAGAACGGTGCGGGCCTGGCCCGTCGAGCGACGGGCGCGGGCCAGCACGTTTTCCGCAACCGTATCCAGCACTTCCTGTTCGTCGTGAACCGCAAGGGACCAGGTGATCCACATCATGCCGAACACCGGGACGAGCGCCCCGACGACGGCCAGTAGAGCGGCGATGATGATGATGCGGGCGCGGTGCAGGAGAGCCTCCCGGAAGGGTCAGAGAAAAGGCGGCCCTTGAACGGGGCCGCCTTCGATCATGTTCATGCGTGGGGCTGATCAGCCGCCAGCCTTCTTGAGGGCTGCGGAGCACAGGCTCCAGTAACCGCCGCCCTTCTGAATCCACTTCAGGCCGTCCAGCGTGCCGGCGTCCTTGTTGGCATGGTAGGAATCCACGCAGGTCTTCATGCGGGCCTTGCCAGCGGTTTCCGCGGCATACTTCTTGTCCACGGCCTTCGGGAATTTGACGCCCTTCGGAGCGGCAGCCGTCGGGGCTTCCGGTTCCTTGTCCGGGGTGGCGGCAACGTCCTTCTCGTCGGCGGTTTCTTCAGCAGCTGCATCCGAACCGCAGAACTTGGCGCGGAAATCGTTCCACTTCACGCCGTTGGCCGTACCGTCGGTCTTGGCGGCCTGGTACTTGGCGGAGCACTCCTTCATGGTGAGTGCGGAAGCCGGAGAGGAAAAAGCCAGACCGGCAAGCAGAGCACCGGCGGCAGCAAAGAGCAGTTTCTCAGACATTTGAGTTGCCTTGGTTGAGGTTCAGTTCAATTCATTCTCATGCGCAGACAGCCGACCCGATCAGGCCGGAAGCTGACCATCCGGCGTGGCGCTGTCGATGGCCTTCGGCAGATACTGAGCCAGAAGCTGCGGCAGGTTGCCGACATCGACGCCGAAAGAGCTGGCAAGCTGTTCAAGCTGGCCGGACGAAAGCGCCGACGAAATCTGATCCGCCGAAACCGGCAGGTTGGCGCCCGTGCCAATCCACGATGCAACCTGCTGGCCAAGGCCCGCTTCATTCAGCTGGTTGACGATACCATTGAGACCACCGGCATTGTTGAAGATCTGCATGCCGACCGACATGAAGTCGACGTCCTTGCCCTGCAGCACATCACCCAGTACCGAACCCAGTCCATCCAAAAGACCCACAGCACGCCTCCTTACACCGCGTTGAACCCTGTTAAGGGTTGTTTAACAGTTCGCCTTCTCGTTGTCATCCATCGCGAGGGTTGTGAACATAACATCTGGTGTTGCAACATCGTGATTTCTTTATGGCAATCAACGTACCTGAAGAAACAATCGCGCACTTGCGCTCACCGGGCCGCGTGCTATCACAAACCCCGCATGCTGGCGGGCCAAGCCCCGCGCGCGCTTTGAGAAGACCCGCCCACTGGAAGACACGCGATGATCCCGCGCCTTGAGACCGAACGCCTTTCTCCCCTGCCCCAGCCCGGCTTTTTCGAACGGCTGATCGAGGCAGGCTTTCAAGGCGACATCGAAACAGGAGCGGCCTCACGCACGGTCTATGCCACCGACAATTCCATCTATCAGGTGGAGCCGCAGGCCATTCTTTTTCCGCGCGGCCTTGAGGACCTGAAGGTTCTGGCCGGTGTTTTGAACGAACCGGCATTCAACGGCATTGCCATTGCCCCGCGCGGCGGCGGCACCGGCACCAATGGCCAATCGCTCACCTCCGGCGTCGTTGTCGATTGCTCGCGCCACATGAACCGCATTCTGGAAATCGACCCTGAGCGGCGCGTGGCCCGCGTCGAGGCCGGGGTCGTCAAGGACCAGCTGAACCGGGCGCTGAAAGCCTATGGTCTGTTCTTCGCGCCGGAGCTTTCCACCTCGAACCGCGCCACCATCGGCGGCATGATCTCCACCGATGCCTGCGGTCAGGGCTCCTGCCTTTACGGCAAGACCTCAAACCATGTTCTCGGCCTCAAGGTGGTGTTGACGGACGGCACGGATTTCTGGTCGCGCCCGCTCGATGGCGCCTCGCTGGAGGAGATGAAGGGGCGCACCGACCGCATTGGCGACATTCACCGCACGGTCACACGCATTGCCGGTGAAAAGCGCGACGAGATTGCCGCGATCTTCCCGAACCTCAACCGCTACATGACCGGCTATGACCTCGCCCATATTTTCCGCGAGGACGGGCGCTTTGACCTCAACGCCATTCTGTGCGGTTCGGAAGGCACGCTGGCGATGATTGCCGAGGCGGAACTGAACCTTCTGCCCATTCCCAAGCACGCCGCGCTCATCAATATCCGCTACGGCGATTTCAACACGGCGCTTGAAGATGCCCGCGCGCTCGTCGCACTCAAGGTGGCCTCCGTCGAAACCGTGGATGAAAAGGTGCTGAGCCTCGCCAAGGGCGACATCATCTGGGGCGGCATTGCCCGCTTCTTCCCCGACGATGCGGAAGGCTCGGCCAACGGCATCAACATTGTCGAGGTTCTGGCCGATGACGAGGCGGAGCTTGCCCGCAAGCTGGGCGAAGTGACGAACGCGCTCGACAGCGCCGCCACCCCGCGCCATCGCGGCTATACGACGACGCGCGACAAAAGCGAGATCGAGGCGATCTGGACCATGCGCAAGCGGGCCGTCGGGCTTCTCGGCAATGTCGACGGGCCGATCCGCCCCGTTCCCTTCGTGGAAGACACCGCCGTACCGCCGGAAAACCTTGCGCCCTATATCCGCGAGTTTCGCGCGCTTCTCGATGGCGAGGGCCTGTCCTACGGCATGTTCGGCCATGTGGATGCGGGCGTCTTGCATGTGCGCCCGGCGCTTGACCTGACGCGCGCCGACCATCAGCCGCTGGTGCGCAAGATTTCCGACGCCGTGGTGGCGCTGACGCGCAAATATGGCGGCGTTTTGTGGGGCGAGCATGGCAAGGGCGTGCGCTCGGAATATGTGCCGGAATTCTTCGGCCCGCTTTATCCGTGCCTGCAGGATATCAAGCGCGCCTTCGATCCCGCCAACCGCATGAACCCCGGCAAGATTGCAACGCCCGGCGGCGAGGCGCTTCTGAAAATCGACGAAGTGCCGCTGCGTGGCCGTCTTGACCGGATGATTGCCGAGGATATTCGCGCCGCCTTTGACAATGCCGCCTATTGCAACGGCAACGGGGCCTGCTTCGATTTCGATGAAACGAGCCTGATGTGCCCCTCCTACAAGGCAACCCGCGACCGGCGCTTTTCGCCCAAGGGCCGCGCCTCGCTGGTGCGCGAATGGCTGCGTCTTCTCGCTGAAAAGGGCATTGATCCGCGTCGTGAAGCGACAGACCTGCGCGCCACCTCGCCACTGAAAAGCCTTGTCAGCCGCACCATCAACACGCTGAACCCGGCCAACCGCAACGACTTCTCGCACGAGGTGCGTGAAGCGATGGATACGTGTCTCGCCTGTAAGGCCTGCGCCGGGCAATGTCCGGTGAAGGTTTCGGTGCCGGCCTTCCGCGCCAAGTTCCTGGAACTTTACTATGGCCGCTATCTGCGCCCGCTCAAGGACCCGCTGATCGGCGCCATCGAGACGCTTCTGCCGCTCGCCACCGCCGTTCGCCCGCTTTACAATTTCACCATGACCAACCCGCTCGGCAAGGCGGTGATGAAGCGGCTTGGCCTCACCGCCATGCCGCTCCTGCCGGAAGATGATCTTTCGCTTGAAACGGCACCCTACACCTTCGGGGTTGCGACCATCGCCCGCATGGAGGCCCTTTCGGCAGAGGAACGCGCCCGCTCCGTCGTGATCGTCGCGGACGCCTTTACCGCCCATTTCGACCCGAATGTGGTGGCCGCCCTTGCCGAAGTGGCCTCGGCCATGGGCTTTCGCCCGTGGATTGCCGCGCCGATCCAGAATGGCAAGGCGCTGCATGTGCACGGCTATCTCGGCGCGTTTGAAAAGGTGGCGGCCGAGACCACCACCTATCTCGACCGCATGGCGGAACTGGGCGTGGCGTTGATCGGCCTTGATCCTTCGATGACGCTCGCCTTCCGCAGCGAATATAAGGATGCGCCGTCCGCCCGTCCGAAGGCGACCGTCCACCTGCCACAAGAATGGCTGGTGGACGAACTGGACCGGCTGACCCTGACGCCGAAGATCCGCGATGACCTGCGCTTCCGCCTGATGGGCCACTGCACGGAAAAGACCAATGCCCCCGCCTCCATGAAGCAGTGGAGCAGCGTTTTCGCCAAGCTTGGCATCAAGCTTTCCATTGCCGATACGGGCTGTTGCGGCATGGCAGGCACCTTCGGCCACGAGGCGAAGAACCGGCCGATTGCCGAAAAGCTCTATGCCATGAGCTGGAAGCCGCAACTGGACCGCACCGACGAACTGGATGTGGTGATGGTCACAGGCTTTTCCTGCCGCTCTCAGATCAAGGAAATCGACGCCCGCCGCCTGCCGCATCCGCTGCAGGTGCTGGCAAACCTCCTTCGGCAAACCGGCCAATAAGGCCCGTCGCATCCGCGACACGTTCAAACGAAAACGGAGCGCAAAAACGCTCCGTTTTTTGTTGTCTCGTCTATGGGCAGAATGGCTTAGTTATTGCCGTTCCCGTTGCCGTTGCCGTTACCGCCGGAGTTACCGTTGCCGTTACCACCGGAATTGCCGTTTCCGTTGCCGCCGGAATTCCCGTTGCCGTTACCGCCGGAATTCCCGTTTCCGTTGCCACCGGAGTTACCGTTGCCGTTGCCACCGGAGTTACCGTTCCCGTTGCCGTTCCCGTTGCCATTACCGCCGGAATTGCCGTTTCCGTTGCCACCGGCATTGCTGTTGGCGCTTGCATTGCCCTTGGCACTTGCCGACGCAGCAGCAGCGGCGGCCTTTGCGGCAGCAATTTCGGCTTTGGTCATGGCAAAGGACACAATGCTTGGAGCAGACACAGCACCCGCAACGCTCATGCCCTTGGTCATTGACACCATGGCGCTTTGGCGTGCACCCACATCGGCACGCTGACCGCTGACATGTGACGTAACCTGCACGAGACCGCGATTGACATCAACCTTGGTCTGAGACTTGCCAATCGAAACCCGGAAATTGGTGCCTTTAACCACAGCGGCGAGATAAGGCGTGTTGACCGTGGTGTGCGGACGGCTGCGCTTTTGAATTTCAAGCTCAATCGTACCGGAAACCTGCTGGATGTTGGTCTTGGCTTCCAGAAAACCCTTGGTCTCGATGTTGATCATCGTCCCGGGATTGAAGGCAATGCTCTCCACACCCCGCACCAATTGCACGCGCGCGCGCTCACCCGTCGCAATCCAAGCCTTGTTCGGGATCGTATCCCCCATCTGAACGGACTTCCAACTCTTGCCATCCAGACTGTAGCTGACGTTCTGGCTGGCCTTGGCAACGCGCCAATCGCGATCCGACGCAAGAGCCGGTGCGGCCATCAGCAACAAAAACAACACAATTCGAGTGAACATGGCAGGACTCCACAATAGACGTGATGCAACTTCAATACACGTAAGACAAGAAGACTTTGCTAATGTGAGCCATCAAATATTGCCCTATTGAATCTACAACTTGTTAACGGTATCGCCCAACCTGTCAGCGGCTTTGCCGGGCGAGGATACGCGCCGGGGTCGCTGCCCATCGCAGCTTCGGCTGCTAAACCGAAATCACGGTTCGGAAACGTTTGATGGCTATCACCCGCCGCTTCTTCTGCCTGTGCCTTGCCTGCGCCCCTGCTGGCCGCCTCGACGCGCAAGACGCCCCATCGCCCGCCATCCAGCCCGCGCGCGAGCTTCATGGCCTTGTCGAGCCGTCCCTGCATGTGGCGAAGGCCGGTTCGGGAAAACCGCCGCGCGTGGCGCTGACCTTTGACGCCTGTTCCGGGGCAACCGACCGCCGCATTCTCGACGTGCTGATGGCCGAAGAGATTCCCGCGACCCTTTTCGTCACCGGACGCTGGCTCAACAAGAACGCCGAAACGATTGCGCTTTTGAAAAGCAGGCCGGACCTCTTTGCCATTGAAAATCATGGCCTCAACCACATTCCTGCCGTTGATCGGCCCGGCACCGTGTATGGCATCGAGACCGCCGGTACCCCGCAGGCCGTGGCCAAGGAGGTTGAGGGCGGTGAAACGTGGATCGCCAAGGCAGGCTTTGCCCGGTCGGGCTGGTTTCGCGGTGCAACGGCGCGCTATTCAATCAGCGCGATGACCGCCATCGAGGCCATGGGCTATCGCATCGCAGGCTATTCATTGAATGGCGATCAGGGAGCGACGGCCTCGACCAGGGCCGCCGCGACCCGTGTGACCGGCGCACGCGACGGCGACGTGGTGATTGCCCATATCAACCACCCGGAAAAGCCCGCCGGCGCTGGCATTGCCGAGGGGCTTCTGGCCCTGAAGCGCAAGGGTGTGACCTTCGTGACGCTGGACGAGGCGGCAGCAAACGCCGCCGCATCTGCACCCACCCCTGCACCCACCCCCGCCACGACCCCGGCGGCCCATCCGGCCAAGCCCTGAACCTATATTTCGGCTCGCATGGGTAGACAGCTGTCAACCAGTTCGCGCACTGATTGAATCGACGCGAACCGACTCGCAAACAGTGTCTCCCCTTGGCACACGAGGGCCGATATAATCAAATCGGCGCGCCGTATAACATATTTATCATATTGATTTTTATACTTTATTTCCACTTATGAATTGACGCGACGACAGTGCCCCCTATATCGTCGCCAGCCTGTTCAGCCGTGTTGATGCGGTGATCTATGACCGGCGGAGGAGCCACCATGACCATTCGACTGGGCCTTGTCGGCCTTGGCAAGATTGCCCGCGACCAGCATCTTCCCGCCATTGCCGCAACCGACGGGCTTGCGCTCGCCGCCATTGCCAGCCGCCATGCGGGCCTGCCGGACCTGCCGCATTTTCACGATGTCGACGCTTTGATCGCCAGCGATGTTTCGATTGATGCGGTCACGCTCTGCACCCCGCCGCAGGGCCGTTTCCAGCAGGCGCGCGCGGCCCTTCTGGCGGGCAAGCATCTGATGCTGGAAAAGCCGCCGGGCATGTCGATTGCCGAGGTGGAGGCGCTCGGGCGTCTGGCAAAAGCCAAAGGGCTGACCATCTTCACCACCTGGCATTCGCGCGAGGCTGCCGCCGTCGAACCGGCGCGCGCCTTCCTCGCCCGGCACGACATCCGGTCGGTCAAGATCGAGTGGAAGGAGGATGTGCGCCACTGGCATCCGGGCCAGCAATGGATCTGGGAGCCGGGCGGGCTTGGCGTTTTCGATCCGGGCATCAATGCGCTGTCGATTGTCACGCGCATTCTGCCGGAAGCCATGCATCTGACGGAAGCCACGCTTCAGTTTCCGGAAAACTGCGCATCGCCGATTGCCGCCGATCTGACCTTTGCCACGGAAAGCGGCCTGCCCGTCAGCGCCGCATTCGACTTCCGCCAGACCGGGCCGCAGACCTGGGACATTATCGTGGATACCTCGGGCGGCACGCTGAAGCTGTCGCTCGGCGGCAGCCGCCTGTCCATCAACGGCGTCGAGCAGATGGCGGAAGAAGACCGCGAATACCGCAATCTCTACCGCCGCTTTGCCGAACTCGTCGCCACCGGCCAGTCGGAGCTTGATCTTTCACCGCTCGTGCATGTGGCCGATGCCTTCCTGCTTGGCCGCCGCATCGTGGTGGAACCGTTTTACGATTGAGAGAGCGGCCCGCCCGCAACACACCTCCCCCTTGAGGGGGGAGGTCGCTGCAAAGCAGCGGGTGGGGGTGAACCATCGGTAGAACGGAATGTCACCCCACCCCGGACCTTCGGCCCGACCCTCCCCATCGAGGGAAGGGTGTTGCGGCAACGGCTATTGCGTCAGGCTATAAACCGCGGGGCAGGCAGGCCGCGCGCCTCGACCGGGCCGAAAAAGGTCTTGCCCGCATGGGGATCGGCCACCAGACTTGACGCATCCATGCCCTCGCGGGCGCTTGTCACGTAAAGCGTTCTGAAATCCGCCCCTCCAAAGGCCGGGCAACTGGCCTGCGAAGCCGGAACCGCCACCGAGGCCACAGAGCGCCCATCCGGCCCGTAGCAACCCACCATGCGCGCGCCCCAATGGGCAATCCAAAGATTGCCAGCCGCATCGGTCACGGCGCCATCGGGCACCAGATCTGCCTCATTGAAGTCGATAAAGGCTTCCGCCTCACCGCAGGGCCAGCCGGTTTCAGGGTCGAGTGCCTGCCGCCACACCACCTGACGGGCGGAATCGGCAAAATAAGCCCGTTCACGCTCGGCATCGAAGCAGATGGCATTGGGGATCGAAATGCCGCCATGCAGCCTTTGCAACTGGCCGCGATAATAACGGTAGATCGAACCGGCTCCGGCCTCGGCCTTGCGGCCCATGGTGGAGGCCCAGAAGCCGCCCCAGGGATCGGTGCGCCCGTCATTGGAACGGGTCACGGCATTGTCCGTCTCGATGAACATGATCGGCGACAGCGCACCGTTGGCAATCTCATAACGGAAAAGCCCCTCCTCGCCGGACAGCACCAGCGTGTCGCGGTCCATCCAACCGGCCGCCGAAAAGAGCGCCGGGAGATCGCGCATCGTGGTCTTCTGACCGTCGTGACAGAACAGCCTGCGGTTCAGGATATCAAACCAGAAGAATTCGGACCGCTCCGGATGCCAGAAGGCCCCTTCGCCCAATTCACAGGTCGTATGATCGAGAATCTCCATGCCTTGCCTCCCCGCAATGCGACATCGTTTAGATAAAGCTTCACGACATGACAGACAAATTGAATCCATGGCCGTTTGCATGACGATTTCGCTATGCCGGTGAAACCATC
The DNA here is from genome assembly GCA_020161665.1 of Pseudomonadota bacterium. Lineage (GTDB taxonomy): Bacteria > Pseudomonadota > Alphaproteobacteria > Rhizobiales > Rhizobiaceae > Ectorhizobium. The sequence goes on from JAIUPA010000038.1 coordinate 16,536, forward strand.
GTGCATGGGGCCGATCACGTAAAATCGTACCGTTTGCGCGCATTTCGGGATTGCGCCCTTCACCAAAGCGCGGCAATAGTAGGCAAAATGTTGTCTGACAACATGACAGCTTGGGAGGATACTATGGCTGCACTTCAAGGGAAGATCGCGGTTGTGACGGCTGCGGGACAGGGGATTGGCCGGGCGAGTGCGCTGGCCTTTGCCGCCGCCGGGGCCACGGTCTATGCAACGGATGTGAATGAGGCAGCGCTGGCCTCGCTGGAGGGGGTGGCGAACATCCACGCGCGCAAGCTTGATGTTCTGGATGCGGCGGCGGTTAGTGCCTTCTTCGCGGGCGTTGGCCGGGTCGATGTGCTGTTTAACTGCGCCGGTGTGGTGCATGGCGGCACGGTGCTTGAGATCACCGACAAGGATCTTGATTTCGCCTTTGACCTTAATGTGCGCGCCATGATCCGCACCATTCAGGCGGTGCTGCCCGGCATGCTGGAGCGCGGCGATGGGGCGATCATCAACATGGCCTCGATTGCCTCGTCATCCAAGGGCGTACCGAACCGCTGCGCCTATGGCACCACCAAGGCCGCCGTCATCGGGCTGACCAAATCGGTCGCCGCTGATTATGTGGCGCAGGGCATTCGTGTGAACGCCATCTGCCCCGGCACGGTGGAAAGCCCGTCGCTCGAAAGCCGCATGCGCGCCCAGGGCAATTACGAGGAGGCGCGCGCCGCCTTCATCGCCCGCCAGCCGATGGGCCGCCTCGGCACGCCGGAAGAAATCGCCGACCTCGCCGTCTATCTCGCCGGTGCCACCTATACGACCGGACAGGCCGTCGGCATCGACGGCGGCTGGTCGATCTGAATATCAGGAAAGGACCCATTCCATGAAATTTCTCCGCCACGGTGCCCCCGGCGCCGAAAAGCCCGGCCTTCTGGCCAATGACGGCACGATCCGCGATCTGTCCGGCCATGTGGCCGATCTTGCGGGCGCTGCCCTTGATCCGCAGACGCTCGCCAGGCTTGGCGCCATCGATCCGTCCACGCTGCCGGTCATCGATGCGGGCACGCGTCTCGGCGCGCCGGTTTCCGGCACAGGCAAGTTCATCTGCATCGGCCTCAACTTCTCCGACCACGCCGCCGAATCCGGCATGGCGGTTCCGCCCGAGCCGGTGATCTTCATGAAGGCCACGTCGGCCATTTGCGGCCCGAACGATCCTGTTCTCATTCCGCGCGGTTCGGAAAAGACCGACTGGGAAGTGGAACTCGGCGTCGTCATCGGCAAGACCGCGAAATATGTCTCGGAAGCCGAAGCGCTCGATTATGTGGCGGGCTATGTGGTGAGCCACGACGTTTCCGAACGTGCCTTCCAGACAGAGCGGTCCGGCCAGTGGACCAAGGGCAAGTCGTGCGACACGTTCGGACCGATTGGCCCGTGGCTGGTGACGAAGGACGAGGTGCCGGACCCGCAGAACCTGAACATGTGGCTGAAGGTAAACGGCGAGACGATGCAGAACGGTTCGTCGAAGACCATGGTCTATGGCGTGGCCTTCCTCGTCTCCTACCTCTCGCAGTTCATGTCGCTGCATCCGGGCGATGTCATCTCCACCGGCACGCCGCCGGGCGTTGGCCTTGGCATGAAGCCGCCGCGTTATCTCAAAGCCGGTGACGTTGTCGAACTCGGCATCGACAAGCTCGGCACCCAGAAGCAGACCTTCGTTCAGGACTGACGAATGCGCAAGCGGAGGGCAGCACCCCTGCCCTTCGCGTCGCGGGAACCGTGGCTTGAGGAGGCGACGCCCGCGCCAACCGACGGGAGGACGTCCATGAAAATCACCGCCATCGAAACCGTGCGCGTCGCCGAACGCAGCAATCTCGTCTGGGTCGAGGTTCACACCGATGAGGGCCTTGTGGGCCTTGGTGAAACCTTCTTCGGGGCCGAGACTGTCGAAGCCTATGTGCATGAATATATCGCGCCGCGCGTGATGGGGCGCGATCCGCTGGAGATCGACCGGCTGGCCGCCGATCTCGTCGGCTATGTCGGCTTTCGCTCCTCGGGCGCGGAAGTGCGTGGCAATTCGGCCTTCGACATTGCGCTGTGGGACCTTTTCGGCAAGGCGACCGGCCAGCCCATTGCCCAGCTTCTCGGCGGCTTCACACGTCGGGAAATCCGCACCTACAACACCTGCGCCGGAACCGAATACATCAAGAAGGCAACCGGCCAGACGACGGCCAATTACGGCCTTTCCGAAGGCCACGCCTATGACGACCTGAACGGCTTTCTGCACCGGGCCGATGAGCTGGCGTTGTCTCTGCTCGAAGAGGGCATCACGGCCATGAAGATCTGGCCGTTTGACGCCGCCGCCGAAAAGACGCGCGGCCAGTATATTTCCCCCGGCGACCTGAAGGCGGCGCTGCAGCCGTTTGAGAAAATCCGCAAGGCCGTGGGCGACCAGATGGACATCATGGTGGAATTCCACTCCATGTGGCAGCTTCTGCCCGCCATGCAGATTGCCAAGGCGCTGAAGCCCTACGGCACCTTCTGGCACGAAGACCCGATCAAGATGGACAGTCTTTCAAGCCTCAAGCGCTATGCGGAGGTTTCGCCCGCGCCGATTTCCGCCTCGGAAACGCTCGCCTCGCGCTGGGGCTTTCGCGACTATCTGGAAACCGGGGCTGCGGGCATTGTGATGCTCGACATTTCCTGGTGCGGCGGCCTTTCGGAAGCGCGCAAGATCGCCTCCATGGCCGAAGCCTGGCACCTGCCGGTGGCCCCGCATGATTGCACCGGGCCGGTGGTTTTGTGTGCCTCGACGCATCTTTCGCTCAACGCGCCGAACGCGCTGGTGCAGGAAAGCGTTCGCGCTTTCTACAAGACATGGTATCGCGATCTCGTGACCGCCTTGCCTGAGGTGAAGAACGGCATGATCACCGTGCCGCCCGGCCCGGGGCTTGGCATGGCGCTGAACCCTGATCTCGACAAGGCCTTCACCGTCAGCCGCCGCCGCTCGACCGCCCAAACCATTTGAAGAAAAAGACGAACGCCATGTCTGATAGCACCCCGCCAAACGCCCCCTCCCACGGCGGCGAAACCGCAAACCTTTCGGCGCTGGCCGGTCCTGCGGTCATGCTGGCGGGCATGCTGCTGTTTTCGCTGAATGACGCCATGGGCAAATGGCTGGTGGCAAGCTACGGCATCGGACAGGTCATCCTCATCCGCTCGGTGGCGGCGCTCGTCATTCTCGCCCCCTTCCTGTGGAGCGCTGGCTTCAAGACGCTGTTTCAGGTGGAAAAGCCGCTGATGCAGGCGGCGCGCGTATTCTTCTCGACCATCGAGGTCTTCGCCTTCTATTTCGCCGTCCTCTATCTGCCGCTGGCCGATGTCATGACCTACTGGCTGGCGGCCCCCATCTATGTGGCGGCGGCCTCGCCGTTCCTGCTTGGCGAGAAGGTGGGCTGGCGACGCTGGACGGCCATTGCCATCGGCTTTATCGGCGTCATCATCGCGCTCAATCCATCGCAGGCTATGTTTACGCCCGCCGCCCTCATTTCCATTCTCGGCACGGTGGCCTTCGCCTTCATGATGCTTTCGGGGCGCAGCCTGCGTGGCACGCCGGACCGCTCGCTGGTCTTCTTCCAGATTTCCGGCGCGCTGATCGCCGGTCTGGTGGTCGCCCCCTTCGATTGGGCGCCGATTGCCTCAACGACCGATCTCGGCCTGCTCTTCCTGCTTGGCATCGTGGCGATGGCAGCGCATGTGCTGGTCAACCGCGCGCTGAAAATGTCGGATGCGGCGACCGTCGCGCCGCTGCAATACACGCTCCTGCCGTGGGCTGTGGTCTTTGGCTGGCTGTTCTTCGGTGACTTGCCGCACAAGGCCATGATGCTGGGTGCAGCGCTCATCATCGGCTCCGGCCTCTTCATCTTCTTCCGTGAACAGCAGTTGAAGAAGCGGGGGTAAGGTTCCCAAGGACGGATCGCGGTCCCGGTTCACTTTCGTGCCTTCGATGGGCCATCTCCAGAATCTTGACTAACCAGTGTGGTTCATCGATATTCCAAGTGAACAACGGAGGACCTTCTCATGACCGCATTCACGATCCGCGTCCCGGACGAGGTGGCCGACCGTTTGGACCAGATTGCGCAAAAGCTCGACCGATCCCGCTCCTATATGGCAGCACAGGCGATCGAAGACTTCGTATCTCGCGAAGAATGGCAGCTGGAAGAAATTGAAGCGGGCCTTGCCGAGGCAGAAAGCGGTGAATTCGCCAGTGACGAAGAGTTGGCACGCGTCGTCAGCAAGTATGTCAAGGCGACTGCCCGGCCATGAAACCGCGTCGCATCCGCTGGACCATGAGAGCCTTGCGGCGGCTTGATGAGATTGGCGCTTATGTTGAAAATGACGATCCCGCCGCCGCGGCACGGGTGATCGCCCGGATCGTCTGCGCTGTCGATCTGCTTTCGGATATGCCAGCGGCTGGCCGCATCGGTCGCATTCCCGGCACACGCGAGATTGTTTTGTCCGATATCCCCTACATCATTCCCTATCGGGTTCGTCAGGATATCGAAATCCTGACTGTGATGCATGCCTCGCAGAAGTGGCCAACGCGTCTCTAGAGCCGTGTTTTAACGCAGTCCAAACGCAAAACCGCTGACGCACTTTTGCTGGACCTGCTCTAGCAACGTTTTTCATACGTCGCGGCAAGCAAGCCCCCGTCCCAAGCAAAAAGCCCGTGACGGTTTCCCGCCACGGGCCTTTCTCGTTTCAGGTGCTGAACGGCTTACTTGCGGATCTCGGCAAGGGCCTTCTGCACGCCTTCGACCACGTCGGCGCCGATGGCGGCCTTGTGGGTTTCATAGACGATCTGCGACTTTTCCAGGATACGCTTGTGCTCTTCCGGCGACAGCGTGTTGAACTTGATGCCGGCGGCGATGATCTTTTCCAGCGACTTCTTGTTGAGGTCGCCGATCACCTTGCGCTCTTCATCACGGCCAACGGCGGCGCAATCCTTCAGGGCCTGCTGCTCGTCAGCGCCATAGGTGCTGAAGATGGCCTTGGAGAACAGGAAGAGGAACGGCGTGTAGGCGTGCTTCGTTTCCGAAACATAGCTCTGCACTTCGTAGAACTTCGAGGTGTCGATCGTCACATAGGGGTTTTCCTGCGCGTCGATGGCCTTGGTTTCCAGAGCCGAGAACACTTCGCCGAACGCCATCGGGGTGGCATTGGCACCCAGATTCTTGAACGTATCGAGGAAGATGTTGTTCTGCATGACGCGAACCTTCATGCCTTCCAGATCTTCCCACTTTTCAACCGGACGCTTGGAGTTCGACAGGTTGCGGAAGCCGTTTTCCCAGTAAGCGAGGTTCACGAGACCGGCTTCGTCGAGCTTCTTGTTCAGCATGTCGCCGAACGGACCGTCCATGACCTTGTAGGCTTCATCAGCGCTGGCAAAGAGGAACGGCAGGTCGAACACGCCGAGCGCCGGAACGATGCCCACGAGCGGCGAGGACGAGGTGACAACCGCTTCCTGCACGCCCGAACGCAGGGCCTGGGTTGCCTGAAGGTCGCCGCCCAGCGCGCCGCCCCAGAAGGCCGTCAGCTTCATCTTGCCGCCGGTCTTCTCATCGAGGCAGGCCTGCATGGCCTTGATGCCGTTGCCCACCGGGTGGTCGGCGTTGATGCCGTTCGAAACGCGGATGTTGCGATCCTGGAATTCGGCGAATGCGGGGGCGGCGGCCAGTGTGGCAGCCAGGGTTACGAGTGCCGTTGCGGCTTTCAGGGTCTTTCTCATGATATCCTCCCGAGGTTAGAGAAAGTGGATGGGAACCGGCGGCTCAGTAGAGCCACCGGGCAGGAACCAGAACGATGTCCGGGAACAGAACCAGCAGGAACAGGACGAAGATTTCCGCCAGCAGGAAGGGCAGAACGCCCGTAATCACCTTGCCGAGCGGAACACGCCCCACGCCGGAGACGACGTTCAGGACCACGCCAACCGGCGGGGTCAGAAGGCCGATCGAGGTGTTCATGATGAACAGAACACCGAAATAGATGGGATCGATGCCCGCCTGCTTGATGATGGGCATCAGAACCGGCGTCAGGATCAGGATGGTGGGCGTCAGATCGAGCGCCGTGCCGACGACCAGAACCAGCAGCATGATGACGAACAGCAGCAGCGTCGGGCGGTCGATCAGCGGGGCGATATAGCCGCTCACTTCCGCAGGAATGTTGGCGGCGGTGATCAGCCAGGCCGAAACCAGCGCCGAGCAGACGAGGAACATGACGACCGAGGTGGTCTTGGCCGCCCGCAGAATGATGTGCGGCAGATCCTTCAGCGACAGTTCGCGGTAGATGAACAGGCCGACAAACAGCGCATACATGGCGGCCACCACAGCGGCTTCCGTGGGCGTGACCACGCCCGCCTTGATGCCGCCAAGGATGATGACCGGCATGCCGAGCGCCCAGGCCGCACGTCCCGTGGCCTTCAGACGCTCCGGACCGGAGACCTTCGGCAGGGCTTCGACCTTATCCTTGCGCACCACGAAGAGCCAGGTGACAATCAGCGAAACGCCCATGAGAATGCCCGGAACGACACCGGCCATGAACAGCTTGGTGATCGACACATTGGCGGCCACGCCGAAGACGATGAAAGCCATGGAAGGCGGGATGATCGGCGCGATGATGCCGCCCGCGGCAATCAGGCCCGCCGAACGCGGCACGTTGTAGCCGGCTTTCGCCATCATCGGAATGAGGATCGCGGCAAGGGCGGCCGTATCGGCTGCCGCCGAACCGGAAATCGAGGCCATGATGACGGCTGCGGCAATCGCCACGATGCCCAGACCGCCGCGGATATGGCCGACGCAGGCAATGGCAAAGTCGATGATGCGGCGCGACAGGCCGCCGGAGTTCATCAGTTCACCGGCCAGAATGAAGAAGGGAATGGCCAGCAGCGTGAATGTATCGGCACCGGCAATCATGTTCTGCGCAATGATCTGCGAATTGAACATGCCCATGTAACCCATGAGCACGACGCCGCAGAGCATCAGGGAAAAGGCAACCGGAACCCCGATGGCCATGGCTCCGATCAGCGAGCCGATAAAGACGAGAAGGGTCATCAGGCGCGCTCCGAAAGCTTTTCAAGGGTCATGTGCTCACCGGCAAAGGTGGCGATTTCATCATCGGTGACGCGGCCCGTTACCAGACGGAACAGCCGCTCCAGCGTGATGAGGAAGAGCCCTGCGCCGCAGAACAGCCCGACGCCATAGACCCAGCCCATGGAGATGCCCGTGACGGGCGCCGTCATCGAGCTGTTGATCGGCAGCTGCTTCCAGGTGCCCCAGAAGAGGATGCCGGAAACGCCCAGAATGACGAGGTTGGAAAGCCCCATCAGCACCAGACGCCCGGTGCGCCCGAAGCGGGCCACCAGCGTTTCGACGCCCATATGCAGGCCTTCACGATGGGCGAGAACCGCACCGATGAAGGTCAACCAGACGAAGAAGTAACGCGACATTTCTTCCGAAACCGCGATGCCCGAATTGAAGCCGTAGCGCATCACGACATTGACGAAGACCATCAGTGCCATGCCGGAGAGCATGACGACGAGGATGACGCTCAGGATACGATAAAAGAGGTCGATCAGTGACTTGATCATGGCTCACACCTTGTCGAGAAGGTCGCGCGCGGCGAGGTTCTGCATCAGCGCCCGGGTGCCGAAGGTCCATTCCGGGCAGGCATTCGTGCGATCCACCCAGTTGACGAGACGGCCGAGCAGCGGCGTGGCGATTTCCACGCGGTCGCCCACTTCATGGGTGAAGCCCTGACCCACGCCGCGGCGGTCTTTCACCGGCGCGAACATGGTGCCAAGGAACAAAACAGCGCCGTCGGGATACTGGTGATTGCGGTTGCGCAGCTGCGAAACGAGGTTTTCCGGCGAGCGGCTGATGGCTTCCATCGGGCTTTCGCCGGTCATTTCGAAGCCATCCGTGCCGCGCACCACAAGCGAGACGCGCACGCGTGACAGTTCGGCCAGCGTAAACGCCCCGTGGAACAGGCGGATGAACGGACCGATGGCGCAGGAGGCGTTGTTGTCCTTCGCCTTGCCGAGCAGAAGCGCGGAGCGGCCTTCCACATCGCGCAGGTTCACGTCATTGCCAAGCGTTGCCCCGAGGATCGCGCCATCGGAGCGCACGGCGAGCACCACTTCCGGCTCCGGGTTGTTCCATTCGGAAATCGGGTGGATGCCCACCGTATCGCCACAGCCGACGGACGACATGGGCTGCGACTTGGTGAAGATTTCCGCATCCGGGCCGATGCCCACTTCGAGATATTGCGACCAGAGCCCCATGTCCTGCAGCAGTGCCTTGACGGCAGCGGCCTTTTCAGACCCGGCGGCGACGCCGCGCAGGCTGTCGCCCAGAACCGGAGCGAGCTTTTCGCGAATGGCGCGGGCCCGCGTCGCGTCGCCCTTGGCCTGTTCCTCGATGACACGCTCCAGCATGCTGTCGGCAAAGGTAACACCTGCGGCTTTCACGGCCTGCAGATCGATCGGGGCGAGAAGCAAACCCGCCTCGCCGGAAAGATAGTCGTCCAGCGCACCCAGATCGGGCAGGTTCGCAGCCGCCGCCAGACGTTCGGCTATGCCGTCGATTTCCAGAAGGCCGGACATGGTGGCGGCAATACCCGTCAGGTCCAGTACGCGGTGATCGCGCACCAGGACCGGGCAAGGACCGCCAGCAGCCTTCGACCAGACCCTGCCAACCAGCACCGCGCTTGCGGCATCCTGCGGCAGGATGAATTCAACCGTGAGTGAATGACCGTTCCTCAAACTTCCTCCTCCAGCAACCGCATTGCCACCGGCAATGCCGTCGCGACGCTGTGTTGATCTCCTGCAGGAAAGTCCGGACCGGAGAGGACGCAACGTTCCTCATCATGCCGACACAAGCGCATCACTCCCCCAAGCGACGCCTTGCACTCCTCCCGCAAGCGACCTCCCGTCAACTTGCCTTATTGTCAGGATGTCTGACAACTGTGCTCATGCTTTTAATCGGAAGAACCCGCCCTGTCCAGCGGGTAAGCCTCATGTTTTCGATTATCCCTCATCCGGCAGGGCCGGATGGTCAAAAGGCCAAGGCCCGAAGGGCCGGAAAGGCCTTTACCGAGCGCCGTTCTTCACGCGGTCTCGAAGACCAGGCCGGTTCGCCCGGCGGCCCCCAGAAGGTGGGCGCGCATGGCTTCGCGGGCCGCCTTGGCATCGCGATTGGCAATGGCGTCACGCACGAGGATATGCTCCTCAATCGTCACCTTGACGATTTCCTCAAGGCTGATGCGGGCACGGGCCGCAGCAATCGCCAGACTGATACGCTCGGCGATGAAGCCGATGAAGAGAGCGAAATAATCATTGCCCGTCGCCTCGGCGATGGCGCGGTGGAAGGCCAGATCGGCATCGATGCCTTCATCCGTCCACTTTTCCGAACCCGTCATGCGGGCCAGCGCCTCGTCGATGCGCTTCAGGTCGTCCGCCTTGTGGTGGAGGGCAGCCAGCCCCGCCGCTTCGATTTCGAGCGGAATGCGCAGCTGGAAGAGATCCTGAAAGCCATCACGCTCCAGAAGCTCGCCGTCATCGATGCGGATGGTGCGGTTCTGGCGTTCGGTCACGAAGGCGCCAACGCCCTGGCGGGTTTCGACCAGACCTTCATTGCGAAGCTGGGCGATGGCCTCGCGCACAACCGAACGGCTGACGCCGAAGGACTTGGCCAGAAAGTGCTCCGTCGGCAGCCTGTCGCCGGGCTTCAGGCGTCCTTCCTGAATATCGCTGCCAATCTGCTGGGCGATGCGGGCCGGCAGATGTTCACTCCGCCTGATCTGACCGAAATCCACCGACATGCCACTTACCCTCATGTTTCGCCACACGCCCATTGCGCGGGGACGAGCCTCACAACCGCGCTTCTATCAGCTTTGCCCCGAATCGCCGGTATAATTCAATTGGCAACCCGCATTCATAACGAAAGTCGGATCGATGGCCGTCTTGATGGCCCCGAGCAGGTGGCGCTGGACTGGCGTCAGACGCGCCTCGAAATCCGGCTTCTTGAGACGGCCGATGCCATGCTCGGCGCTGATCGAACCAGAGTATGTATCGAGCACCGCATTGACGACCGTCTTGGCCTTGTAGATGCGGGCATCGGCCTCGGCGCGGCTCAAACTTGCGGGCGGCAGAACGTTGAGATGCACATTGCCGTCGCCGACATGGCCATAGGAAACGCAGGTGCAATCCGGTAGCGCCGCATAGACCGCCGCTTCGGCATCGCGCACGAAATCGGCCAGCCGCGACAGCGGCACGGACACATCGGTGCGCAGATGCGGGCCGCGCTTGGCCTGCCCCTCATTCATGCCTTCGCGGAAGAGCCACAACTTGCGGGCCTGATCGCGCGAGGTGGCAATGACGCCATCCACCACCAGCCCCTCCTCCAGCACGTTTTCGAGGAAGCGCTGCAACAGGTCCTCGATGTCGACGAGGCCGGATCCGGACACTTCCATCAGCACATAGGCGGGATAGCCGCCATCCATCGGCATGACGAGATCGGGAATGGCTTCCTGCGCCAGCGTGAAGGCAAGCGGCGGCATGAATTCGAAGGCGGACAGGAGATCGCAGCAATCGCGCCGCGCCCGGCGGAACAACGTGATGGCATCGTCGAGCGCATTGAGGCCGATCAGGGCGGTCGCCACCTGTTCCGGCATGGGCATGAGCTTGACGGCCACCGCCGTGATGATGCCGAGCGTGCCTTCCGCACCGATAAAGAGTTGCTTGAGATCAATGCCGCGATTGTCCTTGCGCAGCGTCGAAAGCCCCTCGAACACCGAGCCATCCGGCAGAACCACCTCAAGGCCGAGCACCAGTTCGCGCGTCATGCCATAGCGCAGCACGTTGATGCCGCCCGCATTGGTCGAGACATTGCCGCCAATCCGGCAAGAGCCCTGTGCGCCGAGCGCCAGTGGGAAGAACATGCCCGCCTCTTCCACCTTGTCCTTGAACTCGGAGAGGATTGCACCCGCCTCCACGACGGCGGAGAAATCATCGGCATCGATGCGGCGGATCGCCGACATGCGCTCAAGGCTCAAGACCACCTGCCGGGCCGGCGCATCGGGGATCGCGCCCAGCACAAGGCCGGTATTGCCGCCCTGCGCCACCAGCGAAAGGCCAAGTGCCGCGCAGGTTTTCACGCAGGCCGACACATCCGCCGTGGTGCGCGGACGAAGGATCGCCACCGCCCCGGTCTCCACATCGCCGTGCCAGTCACTGCAATAGCGCGCCACATCCGCCCCGGACAGAACAAGGTCTGCCCCCAGCGCCGCCTCGAGCTTGTGAACGAGCGCCGCGCCATCATTTCCGTTGTCGTTTGTCATCCGTCCTCCCGCCTTGCCCCGCCCATACTGACACAGTTGTGAGGCCTTGCTGCATTATTCAGTTTTCAAACGCATGATATAAGGTTATCAGACAACCTTACAAATACTTTTTCGCGGATCGGTCCATCCATTCGGAATTGACCGTCAGGCGGACTGGAGGAGGAAAGACAATGCATATTCTGATTATCGGCGGCGCTGGCATGGTCGGTCGCAAGCTGGCGGCCCGTGTGGCACGCGATGGCGGCCTGAACGGAACGCCGGTCGACACCATGACGCTGGTCGATGTGGTGACGCCCGAAGCCCCTCAAGGTTTTACCGGCAAGGTGGTTCTCGAAACCGGCGATCTTTCCGCTCCCGGCGTGGCGGAAAAGCTCGTTTCTGCCCGTCCCGACGTGATCTTCCATCTGGCGGCCATCGTTTCCGGCGAAGCCGAGCTGGATTTCGACAAGGGCTACCGCATCAATCTCGATGGCACGCGCTATCTGTTTGACGCCGTGCGCAAGGCCCATGGCGAGGATGGCTACACTCCGCGCATTGTCTTCACCTCCTCGATTGCCGTGGTGGGCGCGCCGCTGCCCTTCCCCATTCCCGATGAATTCCACCTGACACCGCTGACGAGCTACGGCACGCAGAAGGCCATCTGCGAACTGCTTTTGTCCGATTACACGCGCCGCGGCTTCTTCGATGGCATCGGCATTCGCCTGCCGACGATCTGCATCCGCCCCGGCAAACCAAACGCTGCGGCCTCCGGCTTCTTCTCCAACATTTTGCGCGAACCGCTGGTCGGGCAGGAGGCGGTGCTGCCGGTCTCCGAAGACGTGCGCCACTGGCACGCCTCGCCGCGTTCGGCGGTCGGCTTCCTCATCCGTGGCGCGACGATGGACCTGTCGAAGGTCGGCGCACGCCGCAACCTGTCCATGCCCGGCCTTTCGGCGACCGTTGGCGAGCAGATCGAGGCGCTGCGCCGCGTGGCGGGCGACAAGGCCGTGGCCCTCATTCGCCGCGAGCCGAACGAGATGATCATGAAAATGTGCGCGGGCTGGGCACCGGGTTTCGAGGCCAAGCGCGCCCGTGAACTGGGCTTTACCGCTGAAACCTCCTTTGATGAGATCATCCGCGTGCATATCGAGGATGAACTGGGAGGCCAGCTTTGACCCGCAGCATCGCTTTTCTCGGCACGGGCCTGATGGGCGCACCCATGGTGCGCCGTCTGCTCGGGGCCGGTTTTGAAGTAACCGTGTGGAACCGCGACCCGGCGAAGGCGCAAATCCTCATGGCCGATGGTGCAACGGTGGCGGCGAGTGCCGTCGAGGCGGTCGCCCATGCGGAGATCGTCTTCACCATGCTCTCAGACGGCAAGGCCGTCGGCGCGGTGCTGTTCGAGATGGGCGTGGCAGACGCCCTGCAGCCCGGCGCCATCGTCATCGACACCTCGTCCATCGCCCCGCCGATGGCCCGCGACCACGCCAAACGGCTGGCCGCACTTGGCATCGCCCATATCGATTCGCCAGTTTCCGGCGGAACGGTCGGGGCTGCTGCTGGCACGCTGGCGCTGATGGCGGGCGGTGATGCGAGCGTCATCGAAAGCCTCGAGCACGTGTTTGCCGCCCTTGGCCGTGTCACCCATGTCGGCCCTTCGGGTGCCGGACAAATCTGCAAGCTTGCCAACCAGCAGATCGTGGCGATCACCATCGGTGCGGTGGCCGAAGCCATGATGCTGGTCGAGGCCGGGGGAGCTGATCGCGGCAAGTTCCGCGACGCCATTCGTGGCGGTTTTGCCGAAAGCCGCATTCTGGAGCTGCACGGCCAGCGCATGGTGGACCGCACCTTCCAGCCCGGTGGCCCGTCGCGCCTGCAATTGAAGGATCTCGACGCCGTTGCGGCCATGGCCGAAAGCCTTTCGCTGAACCTTCCCCTGACGGAAGAAGTCCGCGGCGAATTCCATGCTTTCGTCGCCGATGGCCATGGCGAGACCGATCATTCCGGTCTTCTGCTGCATCTTGAGAAGATCAACCAGCGCCAACGGGAGGAAAGCCGATGAGCGACGACAAGAAGACCGCGCGCCGCCTGCGCTCGCAGGACTGGTTCGACAATCCCGACCATCTCGACATGACGGCGCTTTATCTCGAGCGCTTCATGAATTACGGCACGACGCCGGAAGAGCTGCGCTCCGGTAAGCCGATCATCGGCATTGCCCAGTCGGGCAGCGACATCAACCCGTGCAACCGCCACCATCTCGATCTGGCCAAGCGCATCCGCGACGGCATTCGCGATGCGGGCGGCATTCCCATCGAGTTTCCCTCGCATCCGCTGTTTGAAAACTGCAAGCGCCCGACGGCAGCACTTGACCGCAACCTCGCCTATATGGGCCTCGTCGAAATCCTGTATGGCTATCCGCTCGACGGCGTGGTGCTGACGACCGGCTGCGACAAGACCACGCCTTCGGCGCTGATGGCCGCTTCCACGGTCGATATTCCGGCCATCGTCTTTTCCGGCGGACCGATGCTCGACGGCTGGCACGAGGGCGAACTGGTCGGCTCCGGCACCGTCATCTGGCGGTCGCGGCGCAAATATGCGGCGGGCGAAATCACGCGGGAAGAGTTCCTTGAAGCCGCCCTCAGCTCGGCCCCGTCCGTTGGCCATTGCAACACGATGGGCACCGCCTCCACCATGAACGCCATGGCGGAAGCGCTCGGCATGTCGCTGACGGGCTGTGCCGCCATTCCCGCCGCCTATCGCGAACGCGGCCAGATGGCCTATCGCACCGGGCGGCGCGCCGTGGAGCTGGTTCTCGAGGACATCCGCCCGTCGAACATCCTGACGCGCGACGCCTTCCTCAACGCCATCAAGGTCAATTCGGCGATTGGTGGTTCCACCAATGCGCAGCCGCACCTGATGGCCATGGCCAAGCATGCGGGCGTCGATCTTCGGCCCGAAGACTGGCAGGAGGCGGGTTACGACATTCCGCTTCTCGCCAATGTGCAGCCCGCCGGTAAATATCTCGGCGAGCGCTTCCACCGGGCGGGCGGCGTTCCCGCCATCATGTGGGAACTGCTTGAGGCCGGAAAGATCGAGGGCGCCTGCCCGACCGTCACCGGCAAGACCATTGCGGACAACCTTCACGGCAAGGCTTCAACCGACCGCGAGGTGATCTTCCCCTATGGTGAGCCTCTGAAGGAACGCGCCGGGTTCCTCGTGCTCAAGGGCAATCTCTTCGATTTCGCCATCATGAAAATGAGCGTCGTTTCGCCCGAATTTCGCGCCCGCTATCTTTCGGAGCCGGGCCGCGAAGGCATTTTCGAAGGCCGCGCCGTGGTCTTTGATGGCTCGGAGGATTACCACGCACGCATCAATGATCCGGCGCTGGACATCGACGAGCGCTCCATTCTCGTCATTCGCGGCGCGGGGCCGCTCGGCTGGCCGGGGTCCGCAGAGGTCGTCAACATGCAGCCGCCGGATCACCTGATCAAGCGTGGCATCATGAGCCTGCCGACCATCGGCGACGGTCGCCAGTCCGGCACCGCCGACAGCCCGTCGATTTTGAACGCCTCGCCCGAAAGTGCCGCAGGCGGTGGGCTCGCCTTTGTGCGCACGGGTGATACAATCCGCATCGATTTCAACCGGGGTCTTTGCGACATGCTGGTGGACGAGGCCGAAATCGCCCGTCGCAAGGGCGAGGGCATTCCAGCCACGCCCAAGGACGCAACGCCCTGGCAGATGATCTACCGGCAGACGGTGACACAGCTTGCCGACGGAGCGACGATCCGCGATGCGGAAAAGTTCCGCCAGCTTTCAAAGACACCGCCACGGCATAACCATTAAAAATTCAAGGGAAGAGGAATACATCATGTCTTTCACGCCGCACGGCAAGCATCTGGTGGCCGGTGAATGGGTTGCAAGCGAAAACACCTTTATGAGCGAACCCGCCCATGGCGAAGCGCATGCGTTTTCGGTGGGCACGGTCGCGCTGGTGAACAAGGCGGCGGAAGCCGCTGAAGAGGCTTTCTGGTCCTTCGGCTATTCCACCCGCGAAGAGCGCGCCGCCTTCCTCGACACGATTGCCGACGAGATCGAGGCGCGTGGCGAGGCAATCACCGCCATCGGCACGTCCGAGACCGGCCTGCCCGTCGCCCGCCTCGAAGGTGAGCGCGGCCGCACCACCGGCCAGCTTCGCCTGTTCGCCAGCCATATCCGCAAGGGTGAATATGTCGACCGCCGTCATGACGAGGCGCTGCCCAACCGCAAGCCGCTGCCCCGCCCGGACATTCGCCTGATGCAGCGCCCGATTGGCCCGGTTGCCGTGTTCGGCGCATCGAACTTCCCGCTCGCCTTCTCCACCGCTGGCGGCGATACGGCGTCCGCACTCGCCGCCGGTTGCCCGGTCGTCGTCAAGGGCCATTCGGCCCATCCCGGCACCGGCGAAATCATTGCCGAAGCCGTGCATGCGGCGATTGCCAAGCACAAGCTGCATCCCGGCGTCTTCTCGCTCATTCAGGGCGGTCGGCGCGATGTGGGCACGGCGCTTGTCACCCATCCGCTGATCAAGGCGGTCGGCTTTACCGGGTCGCTGGCCGGTGGCCGCGCCCTCTTCGATCTCTGCGCCCAGCGCCCCGAACCCATTCCCTTCTTCGGCGAGCTTGGCTCGGTGAACCCGATGTTCCTGCTGCCGGAAGCGGTCAAGGCCCGCGGCGAGGCCATTGCCAAGGGCTGGGCCGGGTCGCTCACCATGGGCGCCGGTCAGTTCTGCACCAATCCGGGCATTGCCGTCATTCTGGCCGAGCAGGCAGACAGCTTTGCCGAGACGGCGCGCGCTGCCCTTTCCGAGGTGGGACCGCAGGTCATGCTGACGGACGGCATCGCCAAGGCCTATCGC
This sequence comes from Pseudomonadota bacterium, assembly GCA_020161665.1. Lineage (GTDB taxonomy): Bacteria > Pseudomonadota > Alphaproteobacteria > Rhizobiales > Rhizobiaceae > Ectorhizobium. Next base: position 32,794 of record JAIUPA010000038.1, read on the forward strand.
GACGGGCGTGACCGGGTGGCCGCCGGGTCCGGCGTTCGCGAAGTGCTGACCTCGACCTGCAACCTGCGCAATGCCACGCCCTATCTCTTCCGCGTGACAGCGAAGGACTGGCTGGAAAACCATGCACTTTCGGAAGAAGTGTTCGGGCCGCTTGGCCTCATCGTTACCGTGGAGAACGCCGACGAAATGCTGGCCGTGGCGAAAAGCTTCGTTGGCCAGTTGACGGCAACGCTCCACCTCGATGAGGCGGATACGGCGCTTGGCCGCAAGCTGATGCCGATCCTTGAGCGCAAGGCAGGCCGCGTTCTCGCCAATGGCTATCCGACCGGCGTCGAAGTCTGCGATGCCATGGTGCATGGCGGCCCCTACCCGGCCTCCACCAACTTCGGCGCGACCTCGGTCGGAACGCTCGCCATCCGCCGGTTCCTGCGTCCGGTCTCCTACCAGAACCTGCCGGAAGGCATTCTGCCCGACGAACTGAAGTAAGGCGCAAGATCACCACGCTTGCACCTCCCCCTTGAGGGGGGAGGTCGCTGCAAAGCAGCGGGTGGGGGTGACGTGTGGCCTTGAGGATTGTTCAAGGGCGGGTGTCACCCCGCCCCGGACCTATGGTCCGACCCTCCCCATCAAGGGGAGGGTAAAAAGGCCGGCAAGTCTTGCCGCGCCCTCTTCCTTCTCAATAAACCTTGTCGCCGACCGGGCCTTCGAGCGGCTTTGCCACCTGGAAATCCGCCAGTTGCTTCTCGCAGGCGGCGGAGAGCAACATCACATCAATGCCGATGGCAATGAAGGTCGCGCCAAGCTTTTCGTAACGGCGCGCGAGCGAGACATCGCCCGTCAAAATGCCCGCTGCCTTGCCATGGGCGCGGATGCGGGTGAAGGCATCGGCAATGGCTGCCTGAACCGGCTCGGAGCCGGAGCGGCCGAGATAGCCCATATCGGCGGCCAAATCCGCCGGGCCGATGAAAATGCCGTCGATGCCCTCAAGCGCGGCAATCTCATCGAGCGCCGCCAGACCGGCGCGGCTTTCCACCTGCACCAGAAGACAGATCTCGTCATTGGCCGTTTCGAGGTAATCAGGAATGCGGCTGAAATCCGAGGCACGCGCCATGGCCGCGCCGACACCGCGCACGCCATGCGGCGGATAGCGGGTGGCTTTCACCAGCGCTTCGGCCTGCGCCCGGCTTTCGACCATGGGGATCAGAAGCGTCTGGAAGCCGACATCAAGCAGCTTCTTGATGATCCATGTCTCGCCAACCGGCGGACGCACCACCGGATGGCTCTTCGAATGCATGGCCGCCTGATACTGATCAGACAGCATTGCAATGTCGCTCGGTGCATGTTCGCCATCGAGCAGCAGCCAGTCATAGCCCGCACCGGCGCAGATTTCGACGGCATAGGGCGTTGTCAGCCCCTGCCACAGGCCAAGCTGCAACCGGCCTTCTTTCAGAGCCTGCTTGAACGGGTTTTTCGGCGCGGGCATCGGAATTTTCCTTCTTTTTGTCAGACAACCTGACTTCGATTCTAGAGAGGTCCGCGCCCGCTGAAAAGGCCGGATAGGGCCGTTCCGGTACCGGATCGCTCAGCCGAGGCTTTTTCCATAGCGCGCGAAGCTCTCCGCCAGCGGCGTGGTGCTGGCACCCGGCTGCTGCGGACGCAGGAAGACACCATCCACCACATTCGACGGTTCATGGAAATGGTCCTTGATCCACGGAATATACTCCAGAATCGTCGAGGCCGGGTGCCAATAACTCAGATGCACATGCACCTGGCTCATTTCACCGGCATGCGGCACCACCGGCAGGCGATGGGCGTGTGCCAGATCCGCCACCTGAATATATTCCGTAATGCCGGCCAGACGCGTTACATCCGGCTGTACATAGTGCACGGCCCCGGCGGTGATGAAGGCGTTGAAGGCATCCACCGTGTAAAGCTGTTCACCGAGCGCCACCGGAATGGACGTGTTGCGGGCGAGCGCCGCATGGCTGGCAATATCGTCGTACCACATGGGTTCCTCGAACCAAAAAATATCGAGGTCACGGGCCTTTTCACAGAAGCGCTGGCAGGTCGGCAGGTCCCATTTTCCGTTGGCGTCAATGGCGATGCGCACCGCGCCGCCCAGACGCTGACGCACGGCAGCCAGACGCTCCACATCGATATTCGGATCATCATGGCCGACCTTGATCTTGATGCGGGTGAAACCATCCTCCTCTACAGCGCGGGCGGCACCGGCCAGAAGCGCATCCCTGGAAAAGGAGAGCCAGCCAATATCGGTATTATAGGCCTCGAGCTTTGCCGTGCGTGCACCGCCGAGCAGGCTCCAGAGCGGCTGGCCCGCCTTCTTCGCCTTCAAATCCCAGAGCGCTACATCAACGGCGGCGAGCGCCAGATGGGTGATACCGGCGCGGCCCACCCATTGCAGCGAGGGATAACGGGCGAGTTTCGTCCACAGCCGTTGATGATCGTTGGCGTCCTCGCCGATCAGAAGCGGCGCATAGCAATCCCGAATGCAGGCGGTGATCAGCCGGTCGGAGGGCAGATGCGCATGGGTGCCGGTAAAGCCATAGCCTTCCAGCCCGTCGCTGGTGGTGATCTTTGTGCCCACCACGCCCCAATGCGTGATGGAATGGGTGGAATCCGAAATGGACTCCGAGGTCAGCGGCAGATGCAGGATGAACGGTTCAACGGATGCAATCTTCATGGCGGGGCTCCTCCTCCCGGTTCGTGGCATCGCGGCCTGACACTTCGTTGTCAGACAAGCTGATGCCATCGGCCAAGGGATAGCGGCAAACCGCTCACAAATAAAATAGAAAATTTTTTATTTTTTATTGTCGCTTGTCATCGCGCGGCGCTTCGGCAATCCTTCTGCCATGAACATGATCAAGACGACGCTGGCCGAGCAGGCCTATCAGGAGCTTCGCGCCCGCATCATTGACGGGCGGCTTTCGGGCGGCACGCGGCTTTTGCCAAACGATCTGGCCGCCGATCTCGGCATCAGCCCGACGCCTGTGAAGGAAGCGTGTCTGCGGCTTGAAGCCGACGGGCTGGTTGTGACAACAGCACGGCGCGGCATGGCGGTGCGCCGCTTTACCGAGGCGGATGTGGAGCGGCTTTATGCGGCCCGCATCCTCATTGAAAAGGGGGCGCTTGAGGCCGCGTTTGAGGCGGGGCGGATCGATGCGGCGCTGAAGGCGCAGCTATCGGAACACCTTGAGGGTCACAGCACTCATGCCAGCGGCACGACGCTCGATGACCTTTCCGAGGCGCTTTCCCATGACCGCGCCTTTCACAGCGCGCTGGTGGAGGCCGCCCGGATCGATCTCATCAGCGAAACCCATGCCCGCATCCTCAGCCAGACGCATACGCTCTTCGTGTCGGTTCCGGGCGATTATGCGCGCTCGGTTCAGGAACACCGCGCCATTTTCGACGCCATCGCGGCGGATGATGCAGAGGGCGCGGTGGCGGCGCTCGTCGCGCATCTGAAGCGCAGCCGCGAAAACACGCTGCGTCAGGTGCGGATGCTCGCCAAGGCCTGATCAGGCGGGATCGAGCCGTTCCAGATAGGGCAATTCGGTTGGTTCGATCACCTCGGCCACGGCCTGAATGCGCAGCATGGCGCGCTGGCGGGAGATTTTCAGGTGGCGAACCAGTGCTTCCTTCGCCGCTTCGACATTCCCCTCTTCCAGCCGAGTGACGATCTCCCGATGCTCCGGCAGGAAGGGTTCCGTGTCGAAAAGCTCGCTCGTCCAGCGATAGAGAAAATGATGGGCGACGAGCAGCGCCTGCGGCAAGCTGATCGCCCGCATCAGCGCGTCATTGCCGCAATGGCCGAGCAATTCCACATGCAGTTCCTGCTCCAGCGCATCGAGCGCTTCGCCATCGGTCTCGGACGCCGCCATGGCCGCTTCGATATGGGCGCGCATACGCGGCAACAGCCCGTCTGGCAGGTGTGGCACGGCTTTTTCCAGCGCCAGCGGCTCCAACACCCAGCGCAATTCGTAAAGCTCATCGATATGGCGCGGCGTCAGCGCCGGGGCAAACCAGCGCCCCTTGTCATCCTTACGGGCAATGCCGCGCTGCTGCAGGCGCGCCACCACATCGCGCGCCACCGTGCGGCTGACGCCGTAATGGCGGGCCAGAACCGCCTCGTTAATGCGCCAGCTGGCAAGCGAGGTGCGCGAAACAATCTCGATCTCGATGTCGGGATAAATCAGTTCCCAGCTGGGCAGAAAGGTGAATTTCGGATCGTCCCCCTCGGGTGAAGGCTCTCCCGAGTGCGCGACCGGGATCGCCGGAGCCAGTACATCATAGCCGCGCGTTTCAGCCTTGCGCACATGGCCGGTGCGTTCCAGTTCCTGCAGCGCCTGACGCGCCGGGGCTCGGCTGATGCCGAAGCGCTCGGCAACCGCCGTTTCCGTCAGCCGCGTGCCGGGCAAAAGCTTCGCCCCGGCAATATCGGCCGCCAGCGCCTCTGAGGCTCTCCGGTAAAGCTTCGGCGCAAGAAGGCTCATGGACAGGCACACTTTCTCGTGTCTCGACAGGTCTTGATGAAGATGGGCCACGCCGCGTCCTGCGGCAACCACGACCATGGACGGTCCACAGATGGTGGGTGCACTCAGGGTGGGGTATTGCGTGACGATCATCAAACGTCTAGTGTATGCATCATACATTAATCTTGCGCCTGCCGGGAGGGGCTTTCGCAATGCTTCAGGTCCATCCGTCTTCGGTCGTGTCGCTTCAGGCGCTTGATGGCTTCAGCCGGGCCATTCTGGCCGCCTGCGGAGCCGATCCGGCGACGGCGGATGCAGCAACCCGGGCGATGATGCATGGCACACGGCTTGGCGTGGACAGCCACGGCATTCGTCTTCTGCCGCATTACATTCAGGCGCTGGAAGGCGGGCGGCTGAACAAGACGCCCAATCTTCGCACCGTCTCCAGCTTTGGCGCGGTCGAGACGCTCGACGCCGATGACGCGCAAGGCGCGCTTGCCGCCTATACGGGGATGGCGCGGGCCATCGACCTTGCCGAACGCTTCGGCATCGGCGCAGTGGCGATCCGCAACAGCTCGCATTTCGGCCCGGCGGGCGCTTTTTCCATCGAGGCGGCGCGGCAGGGCTATATCGGCCTGACGTTTTCCAATTCCGACAGTTTCGTGCGCCTGCATGACGGGGCAGAGCGGTTTCATGGCACGAACCCGATTGCGGTGGCCGTGCCCTCACCCGGCGATCATCCCTGGCTTCTCGACATGGCAACCAGCGCCGTGCCCTATAATCGCGTGCTGCTTTACCGCAGCCTCGACAAGCCCCTGCCGCAGGCCGTTGCCTCGGATGCGCGGGGCTTCGACACGCAGAGCGCCCATGAGGCGGACATGCTCGCCCCGCTCGGCGGTACGTTCGGCTTCAAGGGCGCGGCACTGGCGGGTGTCGCGGAAATCTTCAGCGCCGTTTTGACCGGCATGAAGCTTTCCTTCGACCTTGCCCCCATGCCGGGACCGGATTTTTCCAAGCCTCGCGGCCTCGGCGCCTTCGTGCTTGCCCTGCGCCCGGAAGCGTTTCTTGACCGCGCCACCTTCGATCAGGGCATGGCGCGTTATGTGCAGACGCTCCGGCAATCTGCACCGCGCGAAGGATGCCGCGTCATGGCCCCCGGCGATCGGGAATGGGCGGTGGCGAAAGAGCGCGACGAACAGGGTGTGACCGTCGATCCCGCGACGCTCGAAGCCTTTCAAACACTGGCACAACGCTATGCGGTGCCCATGCCCTGCCGCTGATTTTTCCGGCAGGCCCAAAACAGCACTGGCATGCAGCAACCGTGGCGCGAAGCCGCGGGGTGTTACTTTGCGCCGATATATTGCAGCCAATTCAATATTTTAAATTGCACCTTCACCCCTCAAGGTCGTTGACTTCACCTTAAAACCGGCTTAATTGGACAAGTGGTCAGACAACATGACCACATGCGCGCCAGAGGAGTGGTGTGCGGGAGGATAATAATGTTCGTGGCTTTGGAGCCGCGCCGCCTTTACCGGCAGGTCGCGGAACAGATTCGTATGCTCATCGATACGGGCGAGCTGCCGGCTGGCGCCAAGCTTCCGGCCGAGCGTGAGCTTTCCGACCGTTTCGGTGTGTCACGCCCCACGGTGCGTGAAGCGCTGATCGTTCTGGAAGTCGAAGGCTATCTGCAGATCCGCATGGGTTCGGGCGTCTATGTCAGCCACAAGCCGCGCGCCTCCAATGCGCTGGAGCCGGGCGAAGACAGCGACGGTCCCTTCGAAATCCTGCAGGCCCGCCTTTTAATTGAAAGCGGCATTGCCGAGGAAGCCGCACGGCGCGCCACGCCTGAAAGCATGGCGCGGATCAATGAGATCCTTGAGCGGATGGAACGCTCGCTCGACAACCCGCAGGTGGCGCTCGCCTGTGACCGCGCCTTCCATACCGCCATTGCCGATATCATCGGCAATTCGGCGCTGAACCGCTTCACCGGCCTCATCTACGACAAGCGCATGACGCCGTATTTTACCAAGCTCGCCAGCTATTTCGAAGGCCCGCACACGTGGCGGCTGGCGCTTGAGGAACACAAGATCATTCGCGACGCGATTGCCGCCGGAAACCCCGCCGCGGCTCGCGAAGCCATGCGCCTGCACCTGACGCTGGCGCAAAAACGCTTCTCTGAAAGCTTCGGGGAGGAGCCTTCAAGAGACGACTGACCCGCCGCCCATGCTGCGGGACAAGACCCTAATCTGACATTTAACTCGGGAGGAGAGAATGACGTTCAGATTGAAAACCATGCTGGGTGCCGCCGCCGTGATGGTGGCTTCGACGCTGTCGGCCCATGCAGAAACCGCGCTCAAGTGGGCGCATGTCTATGAAACCTCGGAACCGTTCCACACCGAGTCCGTCTGGGCCGCCCAGGAAATCGCCAAGCGCACCGATGGTCGCTACAAGGTCGACGTGTTCCCGGCCTCGCAGCTCGGCAAGGAAGCCGATCTCAATCAGGGCCTCAAGCTTGGCACGGTGGATATCATCATCTCCGGTTCGAGCTTTGCGGCCCGCGATTTCAAGCCGATTGGCGTGACCTACTATCCCTACATCTTCCGGGATGCGAACCACCTGATCGCCTACACGAAAAGCGACGTCTTCAAACGTCTGGCCAAGGGCTATGAGGACAAGACCGGCAACCACATCGCCGCCGTCACCTATTACGGCACGCGCCACACCACCTCGAACAAGCCCATCGAAAAGTGCGCTGACCTCAATGGCGTGAAGATGCGCGTTCCGGATGTTCCGGCCTATCTCGCCATGCCGCGCGCCTGCGGTGCCAACACCACGCCGATTGCCTTTGCTGAAGTCTATCTGGCGCTGCAGAACGGCACGGTCGACGCTCAGGAAAACCCGCTGACGACCATCGAGGCGAAGAAGTTCTACGAAGTGCAGAAGAACATCGTTCTGACCGGCCACATCGTCGACCACCTCAACACGCTGTTCTCCAAGAAGCTGTGGGACAGCCTGTCTGACGCGGACAAGAAGATCTTCACCGAAGTCGCTCAGGAAGCCTCCGAGCGCGCCACGAAGAAGATCGAAGCCCGCGAGCAGCAGCTCGTCGGCGAGTTCAAGGCCAAGGGCATCAATGTCATCGAAGTCGACAAGTCGGACTTCGAGAAGAATGTTGTCGAGAAGGTGAAGCTCGAGGACTTCGGTTACGAGAAAGCCGACTGGGAAGCCATTCGCGCCATCAAGTGATCCGCTGCGGCGCGGGCCTGAAAACGCCCGCGCCGCCCACTTCACAGGGCATGTGCCGCAAGCCCATGCCCTATGCCACGGGATGTTTTCCATGTCTGCGACGCAGGAAATCCATACGCCGGTCACCCCTGAAGAACTGGCGCATACGTTTGAAGAAGCGCCCACCCACGTGGACCTCAAGGCCTACGCCCCGGAAGACTGGATCACGCTCGCGTTGTTCTGGCTGATGGCAGGATGCGTTTTCCTTCAGTTCTTCACCCGTTACGTGCTCAACAATTCCTATGCATGGACGGAGGAAATCGCCGTCAACTGCCTGATCGGCGTCGTGTTTCTGGGCGCTGCCATGTGCGTGCGCATGTCACGCCACATTCAGGTGGACGTGCTCTACCACTACCTGCCCGCGGGCCTGACCCGCATCATGGCGACGCTGGTCGACATCATCCGCACCCTCTTCTTCGCCTATGGCTCATGGCTGATGTGGCGCTACCTCGACATCGTTGGCGAGGAGCAGATGGTCACCGTCGACCTGCCGCGCAACATCGTCTTCTACAGCGTCTTTGCCGCCTTCGTGCTGATGTTCCTGCGCTCCATTCAGGTGTTCGTCGCCAATATGCGACGCGGCTATTCCGTGCTCGAACGCCCCGAAGCCTTCCAGAATACCGAGGATTGATCTCATGCTGCTTCTTATCGGTTCGTTTCTTGGCCTGATGATCCTCGGCCTGCCGGTCGCGGTATCCATGGCTACCGCCTCGGTGCTCTACATCGTCTTCTACAATGTCGCGCCCGACATCATCGCCGCCCAGCGCCTGATTGCCGGGGTGGAAAGCTTCCCGCTTCTGGCCGTGCCCTTCTTCATTCTGGCGGGCAACCTCATGAACATCGCTGGCGTCACCGGCCGCATCTATGCCTTTGCCGTGGCGCTCGTCGGCTGGATGAAGGGTGGCCTCGCTCAGGTCAACATCATCGGCTCGGTGATCTTTTCCGGCATGTCCGGCACGGCGCTGGCCGATGCGGCCGGCATCGGCACCATCGAAATCAAGGCCATGAAGGATCACGGCTATCCGGTGGAGGCCGCCGTTGGCGTCACCGCCGCCTCGGCCACGCTCGGGCCGATCTTTCCGCCGTCCCTGCCCTTCGTGATCTACGGCATGATGGCCAATGTCTCGATTGGCGCGCTCTTCATGGCCGGCATCATCCCCGGCGTCGTCATGACGCTTTTGATGATGATCACGGTGGCGATCTTCGCCTATGTGAAGCGCTGGGGTTCGGATACGCCGTTCAGCATCAAGAACCTTCTGGGCGCGTCCCTCGAAATTTTCGTGGTGATGATGGTGCCGCTCGGCATCTGGCTTCTGACGCTGACCGGCCTGTCGCTCAACTGGTCCATCGGCATCGCGCTCGTCGTCCTTCTCCTTTGCGACTGGTATTTCGACTTCTCCGCCGTGATGGCGCTGATGACCCCGGTCATCCTGATCGGCGGCATGACCATGGGCTGGTTCACGCCGACGGAAGCGGCTGTCGCCGCCGTGCTGTGGTCGCTGTTCCTCGGCCTCGTTCGCTATCGCTCGATGACCTTCAAGACGCTCGCCAAGGCCACGTTCGACACGGTGGAAACCACCGCCTCGGTGCTGTTCATCGTCGCGGCGGCATCGGTCTTTGCCTGGTTGCTGACGGTCAGCCAGACGGCGCAGCTGCTCTCCGACGCCATTTTGTCGATCACCAGCAACAAGTGGGTGTTCCTGATCCTCGTCAACCTGCTGATGCTCTTCGTCGGCTGCTTCCTCGACACGATTGCGGCGATCACCATTCTCGTGCCGATCCTGATGCCGCTTCTGAAGGCCTTCGACATCGACCCGGTGCATTTCGGCCTGATCATGACGCTCAACCTGATGATCGGCCTTCTGCATCCGCCGCTTGGCATGGTGCTCTTCGTTCTGTCACGTGTCGCCAAGCTTTCGGTGGAACGCACGACGATGGCGATCATTCCCTGGCTGGTGCCGCTGTTCATCGCGCTGCTGCTCATCACCTTCGTTCCGGCCATTACCTTGTGGCTGCCGACCGAAATGGGCCTCATCCGCTGACCCCTTCCCCCGCGCCGCGCGCGCGGGGGTTCCCTCCAGATAGTTGAAAAGGCTCAAACCCATGCAAACGCGCGTCGCCCGCCTTCACGGCATGCGCGACCTTCGGGTCGAAACGCTCGATTACGTCGCCCCCGGTCCGGGTGAGGTGCAGCTTGCCATGGCCGCAGGCGGCATTTGCGGCTCCGATCTGCATTACTATCAGGATGGCGGTTTCGGGCCGGTCCGGGTGCGCGAGCCGATCATTTCCGGCCATGAGGCCTCGGGCTATGTTGAGGCTTTGGGTTCCGGTGTCAGCGGTCTGACGATTGGCCGGCTTGTTGCCATCAACCCGTCGCAGCCCTGCGGCAAGTGCCATTATTGCGGCATCGACCAGCCGATCCACTGCCTTGAAATGCGCTTCATGGGCTCGGCCATGCGCCTGCCGCATGAAAACGGCATGTTTCGCGACCGGCTCGTGGTGCCCGCCCGTCAGGTCCATGCCTTTGGTACCGGGACGACGCCGGGCGAAGCCGCCTGTGCCGAGCCGCTCGCCGTCTGCCTTCACGCCGTGGCGCAGGCCGGTGACCTTTCCGACAAGCGGGTGCTTGTCACCGGCGCCGGTCCCATCGGCCTCTTGACCGTGGCGGCTGCCCGTCATGCCGGTGCAGCGGAAATCGTCGTCACCGACCTTGCGGATGCGGCGTTGTCGCGCGCGCCTGCCATGGGTGCATCGCATACGATCAATGTTGCGACCAACCCGCAGGGGCTAGAGCCCTATCAGGCCGACAAGGGTGTTTTCGACGTGGTGTTTGATTGCTCCGCCGCCGCCCCGGCGCTGCGGTCGGCCTTTGCCGTCATCAAGCCGCGCGGCCTCCTCGTTCAGGTGGGTGTCACCGGCGACATCACCATTCCGCTCAATGCCCTTGTCGGCAAGGAAATCAGCTGGCGCGGCTCGCAGCGCTTCCATGGCGAGTTTGCCGACGCCGTGGCGCTGATTTCCAGCCGCGCCATCGATGTGCGGCCGATCATTTCCCATACCTTCCCGCTCGAACAGGCGGTCGAGGCCTTCGAACAGGCGGGCGACCGCTCGGTGGCCTGCAAGGTGCAGATCACGTTCGAGCGCCAAAGCTCAAGATAGAGGACGAAACGATGAGACATACATGGCGCTGGTTCGGCCCCGTGGACAAGGTGACGGTACGCGATGCGGCCCAGGCGGGCGCTCAAGGCATTGTCAGCGCGCTGCATCACATCGCGACCGGCGAGGTCTGGCCCGTTTCGGAAGTCGACAAACGCCACGATGAAATCCGCGCCGGTGGCCTTGTCTGGGATGTGGTGGAAAGCGTTCCGGTTTCCGAAGCGATCAAGACGCAGACCGGCGACTGGAAAGCCCATATCGCCAACTGGCAGGAAACGTTGCGCCGCCTTTCAGCCTCCGGCATTCGCACCGTCTGCTATAATTTCATGCCGGTTCTCGACTGGACGCGCACGGACCTGCGCTGGGAAACACGCCATGGTGCGAAGGCCATGCGCTTCGACCTGCCGGATTTTGCCGCCTTCGACATTCACATTCTGAAGCGCCCCGACGCGCGCGCCGATTATCCCGAATGGCTGACGGAGGAAGCGGCCCGCCGCTTTGCCGATATGCCCGAAGCGAAGATTATAGCGCTCGGCAAGAATATCGGGGCGGGTCTGCCCGGCTCGGCGGACGGCTACACACTCGACCAGCTTCTGGAAAAGCTTTTGAGCTATCAGGGCACCGACCGGGCGCGGCTGCAGCAGAACCTCATCGACTTCCTGTCGGAGGTAACGCCGGTCGCCGAAGCCGTCGGCATCAACATCTGCGCCCATGGCGATGATCCGCCGTGGCCGCTTCTCGGCCTGCCACGCATTCTTTCGACCGAAGCCGATTACGCCCACATGCTGGGCCAAGTGGACAGCCGCGCCAATGGCGTGACGCTGTGCACCGGATCGCTCGGCGCGCGCGCCGATAACGATCTGCCCTTCATCGCCACCCGCTTTGCCGAGCGCATCCACTTCGTCCATCTGCGCAATGTGACGTGCGAGACGGACACCGTGCCCTGCTCCTTCTTTGAGGACGAGCATCTGGAAGGCGGCACCGACATGGTGGCGGTGATCGCGGCCCTTCTCGCCGAAGAGGCCCGCCGCCGCGAGGAAGGCCGCTCTGACCACGAAATTCCGATGCGCCCCGATCACGGACAGGAAATCCTCGATGACCTGACGCGCGGCGCGCAGCCGGGCTATCCCGCCATTGGCCGCCTCAAGGGGCTGGCCGAATTGCGCGGCATCGAACGCACCCTTCTCCATTCCCGTTATGGACTGGTCTGACCCCCATGGAACAGCTTTCTGCCAAAACCGCCCTGCCCCCGCATATCGCCCGCCCGGCCTATGACCGCGCCCAGCTGAAACCGGGCATCATGCATATCGGCCTCGGGGCCTTCCACCGCGCCCATCAGGCCGTGTACACCCAGCGCGCCCTGAATGAAGCGTTTGGCCCGTGGGGCATTGTCGCCGTCAACCTGCGCTCGCCCGAGCCGGTGGAGGCACTCGCCGCCCAGGACGGGCTTTACTCCATCACTACCCGGGGTGCGGCGGAAGACCGCTCGGAAGTGATCGGCGCGACGGTCGACTGGATTTGCGCCGCGCAAGACCGGCAGAAGGTTCTGGATTACCTCGCCAACCCCGACATCCGCATCGTGACGCTGACCGTCTCGGAAAAGGCTTACGGCCTGCATCCGGCGACCGGCGGGCTGGACCCGGACCATCCTTCCGTTTCGTCCGACCTTGCCCATCCGCACCAGCCGGTCGGTCCGGTCGGCTATCTGGTCGAAGGTCTGGCGCTGCGCCGGGCCGCTGGCCTCAAGCCGTTTACGGTTCTGTGCTGCGATAACCTGCCCGCTAACGGCCATGTGGTGCGCCGTCTCGTGCTTGATATGGCAGAACGGCGCGATCCGGCACTTGCCCGCTGGATTGCCGAGGAAGGGGCTTTCCCGTGCTCCATGGTGGACCGCATCGTGCCTGCGGCAACCGCCGCCACCCGCGAACGGGCTGAGGGGCTTCTCGGCGTCACGGACGCGCTGGCGCTCGATACCGAACCTTTCATCCAGTGGGTGATCGAGGATCATTTCGTTTCGGGTCGCCCGCAATGGGAAGCGGGCGGCGCGATCTTTGCAAAAGCGGCGGAACCCTATGAGAAGATGAAGCTTCGTCTGCTCAACGGCACGCATACGCTGCTCGCCCATCTCGGCATCATCCACGATCTGGAATGCACCCGGGATGTGATGGCCGTGCCGGAACTCGCCGCCGAGGCCCGCCGCCATCTCGACGCGACAGTTCCCACACTCGACCCCGTGCCCGGCATCGACCTTGATTTCTACATGAACCAGCTGATGGAGCGGTTCGCCAACCCGACGATTGCCCATCGTTGTGTGCAGATTGCGCTTGATACGACGCAGAAGGCACCGCAGCGCCTCTTTACCCCGTCCATCGAGATTTTAGCCAAAGGCGGAGACGCGGCCGCCTTCGCCCATGTGGTCGGTATCTGGCTCAAGGCCGTCCTGAAACGGGGCGATTGCGACGACCCGCGCCGGGCGGACATTCTCGAGGCGGCGCGAAACATCAACCCCGCCGATCCATCGGCCTCGTTCTTCGCCATTCCCGGCCTTTTCCCGCCGGAACTGGTGGCGGCGCGCGGCTGGCGCGATCTCGTCAATGCGAACATGGCGTGAGGCGAAAGCCTCACATCAGCTCACGGCCTTCGCCACTTCGCGCACAAGGCGGTCCGCCGAAATCTCGCTGATCGACTTCGCGCCGGTCAGCGTCATCGCCACCTTCATTTCCTTGGAAAAAATGTCGATCAGGTTTTCAACGCCAGCCTGACCGGCGGTCGCCAGCGCATAGACGAAGGCCCGGCCAATCAGCACGCCATCGGCCCCTTGTGCGATCATGCGCACCACATCCAGCCCCGAACGAATGCCGGAATCGGCAAAGATCGTCAGATCGCCCTTCACCGCTTCGGCAATAGCCGGCAGCGCCCGGGCCGACGACAACACGCCATCAAGCTGACGCCCGCCATGGTTTGACACGACGATGCCATCGGCGCCGAAGCGCACCGCATCCTTGGCATCCTCGGGGTCGAGAATGCCCTTGATGATCATCGGCCCCTTCCAGTAGTCGCGAATCCATTCCAGATCGCTCCAGCCGATGGACGGGTCGAAATTCTCACCAAGCCAGCCGATATAGTCGGCAAGCTTGGTCGGTTCACCGCGATATTTAGAGATATTGCCAAGATCATGCGGCTTGCCGAGAAGGCCGACATCCACCGCCCAATGCGGATGGGTCATGGCCTGCAACACGCGCCGCAGCGGTGCGTTGGGGCCGGACATGCCCGAATGCGCATCGCGATAGCGCGCGCCCGGCACCGGCATATCAACAGTGAAAACCAGCTTGCGGATGCCCGCCGCCCAGGCGCGCTCCAGCGCATTCTGCATGAAACCCCGGTCGCGCAGCACATAAAGCTGGAACCAGATGGGTTTTGCCACCTGCGCCTGCACCTCCTCGATCGGGCAGACCGAGACGGTGGAAAGCGTCATGGGAATGCCCTTCTTCGTGGCGGCGCGGGCCGCCTGCACCTCGCCACGCCGGGCAAACATGCCGGTCAGACCCACGGGGGCCAGCGCCACGGGCAGCGCCACATCCTCATCAAAGAATTTCGTGGCGATATCAACCGCGCCGACGTTTTTAAGAACGAGCTGACGCAGCGCCAGCGCGCCGAGATCATCGACATTGCGGCGAAGCGTATGCTCGGCATATGCCCCGCCATCGATGTAATGAAACAGGAAGGGCGGCAGACGGCGGCGCGCCGCTTCGCGGTAATCCGACGCGGATGAAATGATCATGGTTTCGCCTCTTCCTTCGAAATGCGACCTCTGGCCAGATCCGCGCGACGCGCACGGGCGGCCTCCTCCTCGATTGTCTTCAACCCGGCTTCGACGAAGCTTAAATGCTCCAGCACGGCGGCGCGCGCCTTGTCCGGTTGCCGCGCCAGAATGGCCTCGACAATGCGGCGATGCTGGACGTCAAGCATGTCCGCCGTCTTCGGCAGGCGAAACAGCTGCTTCAGGCTTTCGGCGATGCTGAGGCGCATCAGTTCGAACAGGCCGGCCATGACTTGCCGCAGCACCGCGTTCTGCGACGCTTCGGCAATCACCATGTGAAGCTTGGCATCGGCTTCGGCCTGCCGGGCGGGGTCGCTCCCGCCGGGCGCTGTCACAGCCTCAAGGGCTGCCACCAGACGAACACGGTCCGCCTCGCTCGCCCGCTCGGCCGCGTAATAGGCGGCGTCGGCATCAAGCGATTTGCGGATTTCCATCACATCGCGCCAGTAACCGGCATCGAGCCGCGCCAGACCGCCAAGCGGTTGCAGTGCCGCCTCGACAAAGGTCTTGCGCCCGGGATCGGCGACATAGGTGCCGCCACCTTGACGGCTGCGGACCACGCCTTGGCTGATCAAGGGCTGCATCGCTTCGCGCAGGCGCGAGCGCGAGACGCCGAGTTCCACGGCCAGCGCACGCTCCGTCGGCAGGCGATCCCCCGGCTTCAGGCCGCGGGCCGCAATCATCGCTTCAATCCTGGCAGTGAGCGCCTTCAAAACGGAACCTTTGGTCTTACCAATTATTGGTCATTTGGGGAATGAATTGCCATTTGGCAGTTTCAGCACCATGTCGCAGGATTGGTTGAGCGTCAAGCGCTGTATTGGTCGGACCATTATGGCGCGATTTCGATGGATGCCATCATGGTCGTGCGGGCCGTTTCCAGATGCAGGCGGCTGGCCGCACGGGCCTTCTCCAGATCGCCACTCTTCAAGCCCTCGATATAGGCCAGATGCTCACGCACCGCGACGTGGTTGCGTTCCTTCTCAAGCTTTTTGTTCCACTGATAGTGGTAGTGAAAGATCGCCGACATGACGCCCTGAATGTTGCTGAAGAAGCGATTGGGCGAGACGCCATTGACCAGCTTGTGGAAGCGGTGATCGAGTTCGGAGAACTCGCGGTAACGGCGATCGAAATCGGCAAGCAGCGCCCGGTGCTGCTCCTCCATACGCGTCAGTGCCTCCCAGGCCGGGTGCCCGGGCGGCAGGGCGACAAATCGGTCAACGGCGCGATATTCCATCACCTCACGCATATCGAACAGCTCCTCGACAAACTCCACCGTCAAGCCCAGCGCCCGCCAGCGGCCATTGCTCTGGCGTTCCAGGAGGCCGTAATGGCTGAACTTGTTGAGGCATTCGCGGATGGCCGAGGTGGAAACGCCGAACTGGCGAGCCAGATCCAGCCCGTTGATGACGCCGCCCGGCTGGCAATCGGGACCGACCATCCACGCCATGAACTTGCGCTCCAGCATATCGGCCAACGGCTCGAGTTCGGCGGAATCGAGATAATCGGTGCGCAGCGGCAAGCGCAAGAGCCGCCTTTCGCGTTCGCCCTGCTTGACAAGGCCGTTGCGGATCAGCCCGGCAATGACGGCGCGCACCGTCGTGCGGCTGACGTTCAGCTGCCGCGACAGTTGCGGCTCGGAGGCCAGCACATCACCCGGCTTCTGGCTGGACAGAAGGGACAGGCACTGGTTATAGGCCCGCTTGTACACGCCGTTGGTCTTCATCGCCGTTTATTCCCCCCCTGCCGTTTCGCGACCTGTTTTTTACGCCTTGATTTTTTTATATAAAAAACAAATTGCGGGCAAGTTGGATGTCTTTTATCCAAAAAGAACATTTCATCTTGAACCAAGGCCCCCTTCATGAAAGCCCTGATCTGCGACGAACCCGGACGCCTTTCCCTGATCGAACGCCCCGTGCCTGAGCGGGCGGAGGGTGAGGTTCTGGTGCGCATTCGCCATGTCGGCATTTGCGGCACGGATTTCCACATCTATGCGGGCAAACACCCCTTCCTCGAATATCCGCGTGTCATGGGCCATGAGCTCTCCGGCACCGTAGAGGAAGCGCCCGCTGGCAGCGCGTTGAAGACGGGCGACCCGGTTTACATCGTACCCTATCTTTCCTGCGGCCACTGTCATGCCTGCGCCAAGGGGCTGACCAATGCCTGCCAGAACATCAAGGTTCTGGGCGTTCACTGTGATGGCGGCATGGCGCAATATCTTTGTGTGCCGGAGGCCAATGTCGTTGCGACCGGCGACATTGCGCTCGCCGACGCCGCCATGATCGAGTTCCTCGCCATCGGCGCGCATGGCGTGAAGCGTGGCGCGATCACCGCCGCGGATCGTGTTCTCGTCACCGGCTCCGGCCCCATCGGCATGTCGGCGATCATCTTCGCCAAGGCGCGCGGCGCACATGTCACCGTGATGGATACGCGACGTGACCGGCTGGACTTTGCCCTTCACCGCCTTGGGGCCGACGCCCTCCTGATCGCCGATGAAAATGCCGAAGCCGAAGCGCTGCGCATGACCGACGGCAACGGCTTCGACGTGGTGATCGACGCCACCGGCAATGCCGTGCCCATGCAGCGCGGCTTCAACTTTCTGGCCCATGGTGCGCGCTATGTGCTGCTTTCGGTCGTTCGCACCGACATTACCTTTTCCGACCCCGAGTTCCACAAACGGGAAGCCACGCTTCTCGCCAGCCGCAACGCGCAAGCCGACGATTTTGCCGAAGTGGTGCGGCAGATGAAGGCGGGCAATGTGCCGACGCGGGCGCTCAATACCCATACCGGACGGCTGGAAGATGCCGTCTCGCTCTTTACCGAATGGTCACGGCCGGAAGCGGGTGTGATCAAGGCCATTCTGGAGGTTTGATCATGAGTGCCGCGAAAATCTTGCGCTTGAACGCCAACGACAATGTCGTGGTGACCGTCACCGACCTGCCCGCCGGAAGCCCCGCCGAAAACGTCATCACCACCATGCGCGTACCACGCGGCCACAAGGTGGCGGCCCGCGCCATCGCCAAGGGCGAGCCGATCCGCAAGTTCGGCCAGATCATCGGCTTTGCCAGCACCGACATTCTGCCGGGCGAATGGGTGCATGAGAAAAACGTGACGATGGGCGAGGATTTCGAGCGCGACTATGCCTTCGCCTCGGAAGCCAAGCCCTTCGAGGGCCTGCGTCCGGGCGAGGTTCCGGCTTTCTTTGAAGGCTTCCGCCGCGCCGATGGCCGGGCGGGCACCCGCAACTATATCGGCATCCTCTCGTCGGTGAACTGTTCGGCCACGGCGGTCGATTACGTCGCCGACGCCATCAACCGCTCTGGTATTCTCGAGGACTATCCAGAGATTGACGGCATCGTACCGCTGCCCCACGGGCAGGGTTGCGGCATGGCGGGCAAGGGCGAGGCGTTTGACGTTCTGTCGCGCACGCAATGGGGCTATGCCAGCCATCCGAACTTTTCCGCCGTGCTGTTGATCGGCCTTGGCTGCGAGGTGTTCCAGATTCCGCGCATGAAGGAAACCTATGGCATTGCCGAAGGCGATCACTTCCAGTCACTGACCATTCAGGAGATTGGCGGCACCCGCAAGGCGGTGGAAGCGGGCGTGGCGCGCGTCAAGGAAATGCTGCCCTTTGCGGCGCGCTCCAAGCGCGAGCCGATCCCGGCGTCGGAACTGACGCTCGCCCTGCAATGTGGCGGTTCCGACGGCTATTCGGGACTGACGGCCAACCCGGCGCTCGGCGTTGCCGCCGACATGCTGGTGCGTCAGGGCGGCACGGCCATCCTCTCTGAAACCCCGGAAATCTACGGGGCCGAACATCTTCTGACGCGACGCGCCGAAAGCGTCGAAGTGGGCCAGAAAATCGTCGATCTCATCCACTGGTGGGAAGACTATACGTCGAAGAACGGCGGCGAGATGAATAACAACCCCTCCCCCGGCAACAAGGCGGGCGGGCTCACCACCATTCTCGAAAAATCGCTGGGTGCGGTCGCCAAGGGCGGCAATTCCACGCTGCGCGGCGTTTATCGCTATGCCGAGCGCATCGACCGCAAGGGCTTCGTCTACATGGATACGCCCGGCTACGATCCCGTGGCGGCGACGGGTCAGGTAGCGGGCGGGGCCAATATCCTCTGCTTCACCACCGGGCGCGGCTCGGCCTATGGCTGCAAGCCGGTGCCGTCCATCAAGCTTGCCACCAACAACGAGCTTTATGCCCGCATGCCTGACGACATGGACATCAATTGCGGTGATATTGTCGAAGGCGTGACGCTGGAGGAAAAGGGTCAGGAAATCTTCGAGACCGTCTTGGCGGTCGCGTCCGGCAAGCCGTCGAAATCCGAAGAACTTGGCTATGGCCGCAACGAATTTGTGCCCTGGCAGATCGGCGCGGTGATGTGAGACAGGCCGACTGAGAGAGGTCACGAACCTCTCTCTTCGTCATGGTCGGGCTTGACCCGACCATCCATCCTTGCATTCTGGATCCTCGGGTCAGGCCCGAGGATGACGGGTGTGGATGAGGCACAGCGCGACGGCTTTACCGCGCCGCCTCGTCCATCGGCATCAGTGCGCCGCGCTGCATGATGACCTTGGAAGACACGGCATGGCCGCGCGCCATGGCCAAACGCAGGTCCGCCCCTTCGGCCAGCGCTGCCAGAAAGCCGCCATTGAAGCTGTCGCCCGCTCCGGTCGTATCGACCGGCTGAACCTTCTCGACGCCATCAATCCTCAAAATGCCCTCAGGCCCGAGCGCCAGCATCGGCCCGCCGCCATTCTTGACGACCACCGTTCCGGCCCCGGCGGCGCGGTAGCGTTCGGCGCAGGCGTCCAGCGAGGCATCACCAAAGACGGCGGCCTCGTCGTCAAAGCTCGGCAGGACGATTTCGGCGCTGGCCGCCGCCGCCGTGATCGAGGCTTTCATGACCTCGGCGCTTTCCCACAGGCGCAGGCGGATATTGGTATCAAACACCGTCAGCTTGCCCGCCTTGCGCGCCTTCATGACGGCCGCGACGAAGGTTTCGCGCCGTTCGGGCGCGAGGATGGCGAGCGTAATCGCCGAGAAATAGACGACATCGGCAGCGGCAAAGGCGGCGTCCAGAACGTCTGCATCATCGGCCAGAAGCTTGGCCGCCGACTGGCTGCGCCAATAGGTAAAGCTGCGCTCCCCCTCTTTGATTTCGATGAGATAGAGGCCGGGCTGGCGCACGGGGTCCGCCGAAACAAAGCGCGTATCAATGCCGTTTTCGGCAAAGAAGGCCTTCATCTTGGCGGAATAGGGATCGGTCCCGAGCCGCGTGAAATAGGCGACATCCCAAGTGTCGCGCGGCAGGCAGGCGCGCGCATACCAAGCGGTATTCAGCGTGTCACCGGCAAAACCCAGCCTGAAATCACCATTGGCGAGCGTTGCCATTTCCAGCATGCATTCGCCCGCCGACACAAACAGTTTGCGGCTCATGTCTTCTCCTCCGGAAGCTTCCCTATGAGGAGATGGCATCCTTTCGACGAAAGTACAATGCGGGGCTGATCAGGCCCCGCTGACATCCACATAAACCGCATAAAGTGACTTGGTGGCGGTGATGAAAAGCCGGTTCTTGCGCGGCCCGCCGAAGGTGAGGTTCGCCACCGTCTGCGGCACGAGGATCTTGCCAAGAAGCGTGCCATCCGGCGCGAAGCAATGCGCACCATCGCCCGCGCTCGTCCACAGATTGCCTTGCGTATCCAGCCGGAAACCGTCCGGCAAACCGGCGTCGAGACGGCAGAACACGCGCCCGTTCGTCAGGCGTTTTCCCTCCACCACATCGAAGACGCGGATGATCGGCTCGGCGCTCGGGTCATGGCTGACGGCGCTGTCAGCCACATAAAGGCGGGTTTCATCGGGCGAGAAGGCGAGACCATTCGGCTGGCCGAAGTCATCGACCACCGCGGTCAGTTCGCCGCTTGCCGGATCAAGACGGAAGACATTGCGGCAGGTCTGCTCGGCCTCAGCCTTGTGGCCTTCATAATCCGAGCGAATGCCGTAAGTCGGGTCCGTGAACCAGATGGAGCCATCGGATTTCACCACAACATCGTTGGGCGAGTTCAACCGCTTGCCCTGATAGCGCTCGGCCAGAACGGTGATTGAACCATCATATTCGGTGCGCGTGACCCGCCGCCCGCCATGCTCGCAGGTGATCAACCGGCCCTCGCGGTCGCGGGTGTTGCCATTGGCAAAGTTCGACGGTTCGCGAAACACCGAAACGCCCTGCCCCGGCACGTAGCGCAGCAGGCGCTCGTTCGGGATGTCGCTGAAGAGCAGCAGGTCGTGATTGGCAAACCACACCGGGCCTTCCGCCCAGCGGCAGCCGGCATAAAGCTCCTCCAGCGCCGCACTCGGGATGATCATATTGGCGAAGCGTGGATCGTTGATCTGGTAGACGGGATGGGTCATGGCGGGACGATCCTGTGTTACTTCCGGCCGTTTAGCGGACGGCTGGCCGCGACGATGACGGCGATGATGATGAGGCCGGTCAGCATGAGGCGAATGCCCGCGCCGAAGCCGTAGGTGTTGAGCATGGAGACCACGAGGAACATGAAGAGCGAGGCGCCCCAAATGCCCGGCACGTTGGAATTGCCCCCCGCCACCGCGCAGCCGCCGATGACGACCACGGCAATCGACATCAGGAGATATTCCGTGCCCATGTTGAGCGCCGCACCGCCGGAAAAACTGGCCAGCAGGTAGCCGCAGATGGCGGCGAGCACAGCGCACAGCACATAGGTGACGAAGCGCGTGCCATCGACCGGAATCCCGGCCATGCGGGCGGCAAAGGGGCTTTGGCCAATGGCCGAAATCCAGCGGCCATAGATCGAGCGTTCCAGAAGCCACCAGATAACGAACGAGAGCAGCAGACCGGCGAGCGCAATGTTCGGCACGCCGAACACCGTTCCGGTGGTGAAGGTGGCGAGCGCTTCCGGCGGCTTGATCCTCAAACCCCGGTTCGACCAGATGGCGAGCGACTGCACGAGGAAGCTCATGGAGAGCGTGGCGATGATCGGCGGGATGCGCAGAAGCTTGATCAGCGCATAATTGGCCATGCCGACCGCCAGACCGATGACAATCGCCACCAACAGGCCCGGCAGGATCAGCGAGCTTTCCGTTTCCATGAACTTCAGCGCCAGCGTGCCGGACAGCGTGATGGTAGCAGGCACGGACAAATCGACATTACCGGGGCCGAGCGTGATGACCAGCATCTGGCCAAGGCCGACCATGACGGAGAAGGCCGCAAAGGTCAGCGTTGCCTGCGACAGGCCAAAGGCCGAGGAGCCGCCGGTAAACAGCGCGGTCGCGGCAAAGGTCAAGGCAGCAGCCAGCCAGGACCAGATCCACGGCTTGGAAAGAACGGGTTTCAGAGCGTTCATGGGATCACCTCACGCTTCGCGGCGGCTGAGAAGGAGACGAAGGCCGAGTACGATGATCAGCACCGCGCCCTGTGCGCCAATCTGCCAGTCCGGCGAAATCCGCAGGAAGGACAGGAAGGAACCGGCCAGCGTCAGCGTGAGAGCGCCAACGACCGCGCCCAGGGGGGAGACGCGGCCGCCGACGAACTCGCCGCCGCCGAGAATGACGCCGGCAATCGAAAGCAGCGTGTACCGCAGGGCGATATTGGCATCGGCGGAGGTGGTAAGCCCCACCAGCGCCATGCCCGCCAGAACCGAGAACAGACCCGACAGCGCATAGGCCATGGCCTTGATCTTGAGGACCGACCATCCGGCACGCGCCACCGAGCGGGCATTGCCGCCGACACCGCGAATGGCCACCCCGAAGGTGGAGCGCATGACGATGAGATGGGCCACCAACGCAATGACGATGCTGGCGATGATGGCAAAGGGAATGACCGGCGTCGCCGCCGTCATCAGGGCGCGCAACCACACCGGAGCCGTGCCGCCGGGCGCAGGCAGAATGAGAACGGCGAGCCCGCCCCACACGAAACTCATGCCCAATGTCACGACGATGGAGGGCAGATCGCGCAGGTGAATGATGACGCCCATCAGCGCGTAAGCACCAATCGCCAGCGCCAGAATGAGGATGCCGGTCAGCGGGTCCGTCGGCAGATAGACGGCGGTGACGCAGGCGGCGAAACTGACAAAGGTGCCGATGGAGAGATCGAGATCATTGACGGCGATGATCACCATCTGGGCGATGGTGGCGAGCGCAATCGGCACCGCCAGATTGAACAGCAGGTTCATGCCCATATAGCTCATGGCGCGCGGCTGCAGCCAGAAGACGGCAACTAGCAGCACGACCAATGAGACGACCGGGATCATCAGGCGCATGGTTTTGGCGGACAGTCCCTTTTTCATGCGGCTTCTCCCGAGAAGGAGGCGGCCAGAACATGGTCCTCGCTAATCTCCTCGCCCTTCAGTTCGGCGACGATGGCCCCGTCGCGGAAGACGTAAACGCGGTCGCACAGGCAGATTTCATCCATTTCGGTCGAGTACCAGACGAAGGTGCGCCCGGCTTCGGCCTCGGCGCGGATGATGGCGTAAACATCCTGCTTGGTGCCGATATCGACGCCGCGCATCGGGTCGTCCATCAGCACGATGGCGGCAGGGGTGGACAGCGCGCGGGCAAACAGCACCTTCTGCTGGTTGCCGCCCGAAAGCGACAGGATGGGGTTGTGCATATCCGGCGTGCGGATGGCGGTCTTCGCCTTCCAGTCCTCGCCGAGCGCTTCTTCGCGCCCATGGTCGATGGCAAAGCGGCTGGAGAGCGCGCCAAGATCGCCAATCGACAGGTTGCGCAGGATGCTCCACAGCGGGAACGTGCCGTTCAGCGAACGGTCGCCCGCCACGAAGGCGATGTCTTCCGGCCGCTTGGGCCACCAGTTGGAGGAGCGGGCGCGATAAAGCGACAGCAGCGTGTCCGTCTGGCCATGGCCGCCGAGACCGGCAAGCCCGATGATTTCGCCCTTGCGGGCCGAAAAGCCGCAGACGGAACCGCGCGAGGCGGGCAGGTTGATTACTTCGGGCGCATCGCCCGCCACGGCACGCGCGGCGGCATGGCCCTTTTCCTTGATGACGCTGCCCATGGCTTCCACAAGGCTTTTCGCCGTGAAGCCGGCCACCGGCTTCGTCACCACCACCTTGCCATCCTTCATCACGACGATGCGGGTGGAGGTGGAGAGGATTTCGCCGAGAATGTGGGAAATCAGAAGAACCGAACCGCCAGCGCCCACGAAGCGGCGCACATGGGCCATCAACTGTTCGGCAAGGGCGGCATCGAGCGAAGAGGTCGGCTCGTCCAGAATGACCAGACGCGGGGCCTCCGTCACCGTCATGAAGTTGATGGCGATTTCCACCATCTGCCGTTCGGCGATGGACAAATCCCCCACCGTGCCGGTGCAATCGATGCGGTGGCCGGGAAAGATGTCCCCGAGCGTTTGCGAAATGAGGGCGAGCGCCCGCTTGCGCCAGCCAAAGCCGGTGAGGCCGCGATGCATGAGGCGGGTGTTTTCTACAATCGTCAGATTGGGGCAGAGCGACAGTTCCTGAAAGACGCAGCGAACCCCACCGGCGCGCGCGCTACCCACGCCGCCTGCCACGCTCTCCTGCCCGCCATAGGCCAGACGGCCCTCATGCGGGGTCAGCCCGCCATTGATGACATTGACGATGGTGGATTTGCCCGCGCCATTATGACCGACAAGGCCCAGCGCTTCGCCGGGCAGAATGTCGAGATCGACGCCATCCAGCGCCTTGACCGCGCCGAAGGCGACGCGAACACCGCGCGCACTGACGACGGGTGGCGGTTCAAGGGTCATGTTCATGCTTTTCATATCCGTGTGTTGAGAAGGGTTGCGAGGCCCCCTCTGGCTACCGGCATCTCCCCCTCAAGGGAGAACGATCACATTTGTCAAAATGGTGCTGCCTGCCCTTCTCCCCTTGGGGAGAAGGTGCAAAACGAGACCCGTTCAAATCATCAGCAACAGTCCGTTGTGCGGGTGATGACCGGCAGGTCGGGGGTCTTGCACGAACGCCCCGCTTGCCGGTCATCTTCGCCGGGAGGATTACTTGGCGCCGGCGATGACCTTTTCGGCATCGGCCTGCGAGTATTCGACATTGGCGACGCCGCCCTTCTGGGTGGTCTTCAGGTTTTCATCCAGCGTGTCCTGATCGATGCGCAGGAAGGGAACCGTGAGGTCCTTCTTGACGTCCTTGCCGTCGAGGATCTGCTGGGCAACCCAGAAGGCGAGCGTGGAGACGCCGGGCGCAATCGAAACCGACATGGTTTCATAGCCGTTGGCATCCTTCTGTTTCTTCCACCACTGCAGTTCGTCTTCGCGGTTGCCCATGACGATGATGGGCGTCGGGCGCTTGGCAGCCTCGAAGGCCTGTGCGGCACCATAGCCGTCACCGCCCTGCGTCACGACAGCGGCAATGTCCGGCAGGCTCGGCAGGATACCGGCCACGGCGCGCTGCGCCACGTCCTGTGCCCAGTCGCCATGCACGGAACCGGCGATCTTGAACTGCGGGAACTGCTTCACGCCCTCATGAATGCCTGCGGAAATCTCGTCATCGACGAAGACACCGGCAAGGCCGCGGATTTCCAGAAGATTGCCGCCCTTCGGCAGCTTCTTGGAGAGGTATTCGACCTGACTGCGGCCCATTTCCTTGAAGTTGACGGCGATGCGCCAGGCGCAGGGTTCGGTGACGATCCCGTCAAAGGACACGACCGTGATACCGGCATCGCAAGCGGCCTTCACGGCACCGTTCAGCGCCGTCGGCGAGGCGGCGTTGATGACGATGGCGTCATAGCCCTGCAGGATCATGTTCTGGATCTGGGCGGCCTGCTCGGTCGCCTGATTTTCTGCGGTTGTAAAGGCATCCGCCGAGGCAACCACACCCGCCTTCACGGCTTCCTTCGTCACCTTGTCCCAGCTGGTGAGCATGGCCTGACGCCAGGAATTGCCCGCATAATTGTTGGACAGCGCGATCTTCTTGCCAGACGTGTCCGCATGAGCGGAGAGCGGTGCCATGGCACAAACGAATACGGCGGCGGACGCCGCAAGAATTTTACGGATAGTCATATTTCCTCCCAAACGCCGCCTCTTGCGGCTTCGTCACGGGCCCGCTCCTCAACGGTTCTTTCCCGGACATGAACACGTGCGGATTTCCCGATCCGCGAGGAAAAAGATGGCGCAAACGGCCAAAGCTGTATAGGCGAATTGGAACAGGGAAATTGCGGGTTCCCGCAGGTCATTTGCGGAGAACCGCAGGACGAACGGGGGAGCTCAGGCGTTATTCTTCGGGAGGGAGAATAATCACGTGCAAGCCCGGCAGAGAGAACGGTCAAGGAGGAAGAACCGTGCTCGACAGTTCCGCATCGCCGCTGTTCCAGCAGTACTTGAGCATTGCCTGGCATCTCGCCGGCAAGCTGGATTTCAACTCGGCCATCCGCGCCGTGGCGGAACACATAGCGCTCATCGTGCCGCATGACCATATGGACGTTTGCATCATCATGCCCGGCAGCCGTTTCCACATGGCCTATGAGAGCGGCTTTGAAACGCAATGGAGCAAGCGCACCGAAGCCCGCATCGAGGAAAGCCCGCTGAAGCAGCTTCTGACCGGCGAGGTCGATACCATGCTGACCGGCAACGCCATGACCGACCCCGCCTTCCATTTCGAAGGCTCCTTCGTGCAGCCGATCATGGAACACAAGCTGAAGGCGCGCGTGCATGTGGCGCTGAAAGTGCGTGGCGAAACCATCGGGGCGCTGTCCTTCTCGAACCTCAAGCCCGATGTCTACACGCTTCAGGATGTGGAGCGCGCCCGCTGGATCGCCGACCTCATCGCCCCCTATTTCTTCGCCTTGCGCGCCTCCGACGAAGCCAAGCGCGCCGCCATTGCCGAGGCGGAAACGCGGGTGCGCGCCGAGGGCCTGCGCGTGGGCGCACTGAAGCTGACGCAAGCGCTGGAAGGCGAACGCCAGCGCATCGGCATGGACCTCCACGACCAGACGCTGGCCGATATGACCCGCTTTGCCCGCCGTCTGGAGCGGCTTTCGCAGATGAAGAATGTGCCGGGCGAAATGCTCGCGCCGCTGTTTCAAAGCCTGCAGCAATCGATGCGCGACCTTCGCCAGATCATCGAGCAGGCGCGGCCTTCCGTGCTGGCGCTCTTCGGTCTGGTCGAGGCGATCGACAACCATCTCGACCGCTCGGTGCGCGACAGCGGCCTTTCCATCGGCTGGACATTGCGCGACGAAAGCGAAGGCGCGCTCGAGCGCCTGTCAAAGCCGGTGCTGACCGCGCTTTTCCGCATCACGCAGGAAGCGATCAACAATGCCGTGCGCCACTCGCAGGCCAGCCACATTGATGTGCGGCTGTCGCAGGCAAGCGCCCGCTTCATCATTGAAATCCGCGACGATGGCGTCGGCCTTGACCCGGAAAGCGAAACGGCGGGCAGCGGTATCGGCAATATGAAAACCCGCGCCCGGCTCATCGGCGCGCAATTTTCCTGTCGCCGCGAAGCCACGGAGACCGTTGTGAAAGTCACCTTGCCGCTGCCCAAGGAACCGGCCAAGGAGGCCGCAGGCTGATGAAGATCCTGATCGTTGAAGACGACGCCCTGCACCGCACCTATCTCGGCGAATCCGTGCGCGCCGCCCTTCCCGAATGCGACATGGTGCTGGAAGCCGCCGACGGGGCAACGGGCGAGCGGCTGGCGCGTGAACATGCCTCCGACCGGGTGGTCATGGACCTGCAGATGAGCCCGCGAAACGGCATCGAGGCGGCCCGCACCATCTGGCGCGAGCGGCCCGACACCCGCATCCTCTTCTGGTCGAATTATGCCGACGAAGCCAATGTGCGCGGCATTTCCCGCATCGTTCCGCCGGGCGCTGCCTATGGCTATGTGCTGAAATCAGCCTCCGACGAGCGGCTGAGGCTGGCGCTTCGTTCCGTCTTCATCGAGGATCAATGCGTGATCGACCGCGAGGTGCGCGGCCTTCAGCAAAAGAGCACCGGAGCGGTCAGCGGCTTCACGGATTCGGAATATGAGGTGCTGATCGACATCGCGCTCGGCCTGACCGACCGCACGATTGCCAAGCGGCGCAATCTCTCGCTGCGCAGCGTGCAAAACCGGCTGCAGCAGCTTTACGAAAAGCTTGGTGTCTACCAGCCCAACGAAGGCGACGCCGAAGCGCGCTTCAACCTGCGTTCACGCGCCGTCACCGTGTCGCTGCTGCGCAAGCTGGTGAATTATACGGCGCTGGAGCGCGCCGAAATCGAGCTGGTCCGCTGGCTGGAAAAGGAAGGCCACAGCCATCGCTGAGGGCGGTCAGCCACCCAAGGCCGCATCGTAAGCGGCAACGATCTTGGCGGCATTGGCGGCGGTTGTCTCAACGCTCTGGCCGGGGCGGTAAAGCGCCGTGCCAATGCCAAAGCCCGAGGCACCGGCCTTGATCCATTCGGCGAAATTGTCGGCACCTGCACCCCCCACCGCGTAAAGCGGCGTGCCCTTTGGCATCACGGCCTTGATGGCGGCGATGCCCGCCGGGCCGATCAGCGTGGCGGGGAAGAATTTCAGCCCCGTGGCACCGGCCTTCAGCGCCGTGAAGCATTCGGTGGGTGTAAAGACACCCGGCCAGCTTTCCATGCCGTTGGCGCGTGTCGCGGCAATCACCGCCGGATCGCAATTGGGAGACACGACGATCTTCGCGCCCATGCCCGCCAGAAGCTCAACCTGCGAGACCTCCAGCACCGTTCCCGCGCCGATTTTCGCCTGATCGCCAAAGCGGGCGATGGTGCGGGCGATGCTGTCAAACGGATCGGGCGAATTGAGCGGCACCTCGATCACCGTCACGCCCGCCGCAATCAGCACGTTCACATGGGCTTCGACCTCATCCAGGGTAATGCCGCGCAGAATGGCGATGATGTTGCGGGTCATGCATGTTCCTTTTCGCGTTCCTGAAGGCTTGCCGCCTCGGCCAGACCGCCGAGCGCCATATCCGCGCCGGAGATGCTTTCGGCATCGCCGCCGAGTAGCGTCAGCGCCCGCGCGTAGAGCGGTGCGAGCGCACCGGAGCCGATCACCAGCACCTTTTCATCCTGCCACAGGCCGCGCGTCGCCGCCATCTCCTGCCCGATCAGCAGGCCGGACAAACGGCTGCGGGCGGCAACGGGCGAAAGGCCCGCCAAAAGGCCCTCGGCGCGCAGACGAAAGAGACCGGCCATGCCTTCCACCGGAGCCGCCGTCGTCTTGCGCACGGCCAGCGCATAGGCATCCTCGTCCAGACCCTCGTCATCGGAAAGACCATGGCGCAGCACCGAGCGCGTCGAGAGCAGCGCATAAAGCTCGCCGGTCATCATGGTCATGAAACGCTCGACCCTGCCGCCATGCACCACCACCCATTTCGAATGGGTGCCGGGCAGGCACAGAACGCCTTCAAAGCCGGGACGGCTGGCGAGAACACCGGCAATCTGTGTTTCCTCGCCGCGCATCACGTCAGCTGGATCGTCCTGCGAGAGGCCCGGAACGATGAACACCTCGATCAGCGGGCTCTCCACCTTGGGCTTCGTGAAGGGACCACCAACCGGCGCACAGGGCACCTTGCGGTAAGCCGCCTCGATCCAGCCTTGGCGGGCACCGGCCATGCCGCAGACGAAAACGGGCGTCACCCGCGACGGATCAAGCCAGCCGGAGATGAGAGACAGAAGCGCGCCCTCATATTGCGCGGGTTCGAGCGTGCCCATGCCGCGGTCGCTGCGCGCCTCGGCAAGCACGGCTCCGCCGGCATCGAGCGCGAAGACGCGCAGGTTGCTGGTGCCCCAGTCGGCGGCAATGCGGTGTGCATGGCGTTTGGTCGTCTTCTTGGTCATGGGCGAATATCCGCAGGCAGAATGTCATCCGGCAGGTTCTGGTAGGAGACGGGTCGCAGGAAACGGCGGATCGCCATCGTGCCGACCGATGTCGCGCCGAAATTGGTGGAGGCCGGGTAAGGTCCGCCATGCACCATGGCATCGCAAACCTCGACACCCGTCGGGAAGCCATTGGCGAGAATACGGCCCGCCTTGCGCTCCAGCACCGGCATGAGCGCCTGCGCCAACGGCGCGTCGCCCTTGTCGAGCTGCAGCGTGATGGTCAACTGCCCTTCCAGCCCTCGGGCGACGGTCAGCATCTCCTCCAACCCGCCGACACGCACAACGAGACCGAGCGGCCCGAAAACCTCCTGGCTCAGCGTATGGTTCGACAGGAAAGCGTCCACCGAAGCGGCAAACACATTGGGGCCAGCCGTGCGGCCTTCGCTTTCCGTGGCAATGACGGTGGAAACGGCACCGCTTTGGGCAATCTTTTCCTTGCCGCGCCTATAGGCTTCGGCAATGCCATCGGTCAGCATGGTCTGCGGGCCGACCTTTTCGAGCGCCGCAAACGCCGTCTCGATGAAGGCGTCCCCCGCCACACCCACCGGCAGAACGAGCATGCCGGGATTGGTGCAGAACTGCCCAGCCCCTTGCGTCAGCGACGCGGCCCAGCCTTCCGCTATGGCTTTGCCCCGGGCGGCAAGCGCCTCGGGCAGGATGAAGACCGGGTTGATCGAGCCAAGCTCGCCAAAGAAGGGGATGGGTTCGGGACGGGCGGCGCAGAGATCAAACAGCGCGCGACCGCCAAACAGCGAGCCGGTGAAGCCGACCGCCTTGATCAGGGGATGCTGCACCAGCGCTTCACCCACCAGCCGGTCCTGACCATGGATGAAGGAGAAGGTGCCCGGCGGCATTCCGGTGCTCTTCACCGCCGCCAAAATGGCATCGGTGACAATTTCGCCCGTGCCCGGATGGGCCGGATGGCCCTTGACGACCACGGGGCAACCTGCCGCCAGCGCCGAGGCCGTATCGCCGCCTGCCACCGAAAAGGCCAGCGGAAAATTCGATGCCCCGAAGACGGCGACCGGACCAATCGGGCGCTGCATCAGGCGGATTTCCGGTCGCGGCAGGGGCTTTCGCTCCGGCAGCGCCTCGTCAAAGCGGCGGTCGAGATAGTCACCCTTCAGAATATGATAGGCAAAGAGACGAAGCTGGCCGGTGGTGCGGCCCCGCTCGCCTTCCATGCGCGCGGCGGGCAGGCCGGTTTCGGCAACCGCAATTTCGGTAATGGCATCGGCGCGCGCCTCGATCTCGGCGGCAATGGCCATCAGGAACCCGGCGCGGGTTTCGCGCGGCAGATAGCCATAGGTCCAGAAGGCATCTTCGGCAGCGCTGACCGCCTCATCCACATGCGCCTGCGTTCCCGCGTAATAGGCCTGTGGTGTGCCCGTTGCGGGCGAAGAGAGAAACGTCGCCTCACCCGCGACCCATTCACCGGCAATCAGATGCCGTCCGTGCGGTGTGAAAACCATGGTCTAGTCCTTCCTGTTCCCATTCATGCTTGTGCAGGCGGATCTGGGCATCCTTCCTTCTCCCCAGCGGGGAGAAGGACGAAAACAACGCACGCCCTTCAATCAGGCGAAAGCATTGGCCCGCACGTCGGTCATGTGTCGTTCAGTGGCTGTCCTTGCCAACGGCAGAGCCACGGCAACCCTTGAGGAAATCAAGGTCAGCGCCGGTATCGGCCCCTTCCACATGGTTCTGGTGCAACCATGCATAACCCGAGGTCGGCAATTCGTGGTTCGGCGTCCAGGCCGCCAGACGGTCAGCCAGTTCCTGATCGGAAATTTCGAGCGTCAGCGAACGGTTCGGCACATCGAGAGAGATGAAGTCGCCATTGCGCACCACGGCGAGCGGACCGCCGACGGCCGCTTCCGGAGCCGTGTGCAGTACCACCGTGCCATAGGCCGTGCCGGACATGCGGGCATCGGAAATGCGCACCATGTCGGTAATGCCCTTCTTCAGCACCTTCGGGGGAAGCCCCATATTGCCGACTTCGGCCATGCCCGGATACCCCTTCGGGCCACAGTTCTTCATGACCATGATGCAGGTCTCGTCAATGTCGAGAGCGTCATCATTGATCTTGGCCTTGTAGTCGTCGATATCCTCGAAGACCACGGCCCGGCCGCGATGGACCATGAGATGCGGCGAGGCGGCGGACGGCTTCAGAACCGCGCCCTTCGGGGCGAGGTTGCCCTTGAGGACGACAATCCCACCCGAGGCGGTGAGCGCCTTGTCGGTCGGCAGGATCACGTCCTCGTTCCAGTTGACGACATCCTTGACCTCATCCCAGACCGTATCGCCGGAGACCGTCAGAGCATCCTTGTGGAGAAGACCGGCTTCGCCCAGACGCTTCAGCACCACCGGCAGGCCGCCCGCATAGAAGAACTCTTCCATGAGGTACTTGCCGGACGGCATGAGGTTGACGATGGTCGGCACATCGCGACCGCAGCGGTCCCAATCATCAAGCGTCAGGTCGATCCCGACGCGGCCCGCCATGGCCAGAAGATGCACCACCGCATTGGTGGAGCCGCCAATCGCCGCATTGGTGCGGATGGCGTTTTCAAAGGCTTCCTTCGTCATGATGTCGGACGGCTTCAGGTCGTCCTTCACCATCTGCACGATGCGGCGGCCCGTCATCTGCGCCATCACCTTGCGGCGCGAATCGACGCCGGGAATGGCGGCATTGCCCGACAGCGCCATGCCGAGCGCTTCGGCCATCGAGGCCATGGTGGAGGCCGTGCCCATGGTGTTGCAGGTGCCCGACGAACGGCTCATCGAGGCTTCGGCCTCGAGGAACTCGGCTTGCGTCATCTCGCCCGCCTTGACCATCTCGGAGAACTTCCACAGATGCGTGCCGGAGCCGACGCGCTCACCGCGGAAATAGCCGTTGAGCATCGGCCCGCCGGTAACAACGATCGAGGGCAGGTCAACCGAGGCGGCGGCCATCAGAAGCGACGGCGTGGTCTTGTCGCAGCCGACCAGCAGCACACAGCCATCCATCGGCTGGCCGCGAATGGCTTCCTCGACGGCGAGTGCTGCAAGGTTGCGGAACATCATGGCCGTCGGACGGAAGGTGTTTTCCGACGCCGAAAACACCGGCACTTCGACCGGGAAACCACCGGCTTCCCAGACGCCCGCCTTCACCTTTTCGGCCAGCTCACGCAGGTGGCCGTTGCAGGGGGTGAGATCCGACCAGGTGTTCAAAATGCCGATGACCGGGCGGCCATCAAACAGATCATGCGGATGCCCCTGATTTTTCAGCCAGCCGCGATGATAGATCACGTCGCGGCTCGTGCCACCGTACCAATGCTGCGAGCGCAATTGGCGCGGCCAGGGCGCCGGGGTGAATTTCTTGTTCGTGCCGGTCATGTCCAGCCTCCATCAACGATAAAATTCTGCGCGGTGCACATGGCGGACGCCTCGGATGCGAGGAAAAGCGCCATCTGCGCGATATGGCGGGGCAGAAGCGGCCCCGGAAGGCACTGGCTCTTGGCAATCGTTTCGCGCGCGGCGTCATCGACCCAGAGCTTCAATTGCTTGTCGGTCATCACCCAGCCGGGGACGAGCGTATTGACGCGGATGCCATCGGCCCCGTGATCATGGGCCAGACACCGCGTCATGCCGTGCACGGCGGCCTTGCAGGCCGCGTAGGCGGCGAGGTTGGTGCTCTTGATCATCCACGAGACCGAGCCGAAATTGACGATGGAGCCACCACCTGCCGCCTTCATCATGGGAATGACGGCCTGCGCGGCAAACATCTGGTGGCGCAGGTTGACGGCGACCGTCTGGTCGAAGAACTCTTCGCTCAAACCTTCCAGATCATGACGCTTGTCATTGGCGGCATTGTTGAGAAGAACGCGGATCGGCCCTTCCTCAGCGGCGAACTGGCGAATGGTCGCCTGATAGTCCGCCGTCTTCGTGATGTCGCAAGGGGCAAAGCGCGCCTTCAAGCCTTGCGCATTCAGACGTTCCTCCAATGCCTCGCCCTCCGGCACGGCAATGTCGACGAAACAGGTGACGGCCCCTTGACGGGCAAAGGCTTCCGTCAGTTCCGCACCAATCCCCGTCGCGCCCCCGGAGATGAAAACCACCTTTCCGGAGAGATCGGGGTAAATCGCAAGGGGGCGAGCCGGATCACTCATAGCGAACGGACCTTGACGGCACCGCTGGCAGGCTTTTCAACCACCAGCGGATTGGACAGCGCCAAGCCGAAATCCGGGGCCGAAATCTCGAACACATCGCCCGCTTCCGGCTTGATCTTGTCGGCAAAGGACAGCGTTGCCGTGCCGAACATGTGGATGTGCACATCGCCCGGCTGGCAGAACAGGCCGTATTTGAAGTGGTGATGCTCCAGATTGGCGAAGGTGTGGGACATGTTGGCCTCACCCGACAGGAACGGCTTTTCCCACAGCACCTTGCCATCGCGCAAGATGCGCGACGTGCCACGAATATCCGCCGGCAGGTCGCCGATCAGGAGTTCCGGACCAAAGGCGGCCGGACGCAGCTTGGAGTGCGCGAGGAACAGGTAGTTGATGCGCTCCGTCACATGGTCGGAGAACTCGTTGGCCAGCGAAAAGCCGACGCGGTAGGGCGTGCCATCCGGGCCAATCAGGTAAAAACCGGCGATTTCCGGCTCTTCGCCGCCATCGAGCGCAAAGCCCGGAGAGACGAGCGGCTCACCATAGGCCACCGCATTGACGCCGGTGCCCTTGTAGAACCATTCCGGCTGCACACCGACTTCACCGGCGGCGGGCTTGCCGCCTTCCAGACCCATGCGGAACATCTTCATGGAGTCCGACAGGCCTTCGGCGGGAGCATGCATCGCATCACGCGTCGAGGCCGAGCCGGTATGCGTCAGCCCCGTTCCGGTGAGGAAGGTGCGGGCCGCTTCCGGGTGGCGCAGCGGAATGTCGAGCGCGCCCTTGGCGGCGAGTTCGGCAACGTCCGCCGCCTCACCGCCCGCCGGGATGACAGCGGCGAGCGGCTTACCGGAGGCAATGGCTTCCTGGGCGAGGCCCAGAATGGTTGCCCCCGGAATGAGGCGTGCGGAGGCCGTTGCGTGGTCGCGTACCGCGACCCCGCCGGTTTTAATCTGACTGATGAGCATGGCTTATCCCTGCTTGTTCTTGTTGTAGACGTCGAAGATCACGGCAGCGAGCAACACCAGGCCCTTGATGACCTGCTGGTAATCAATGCCGATCCCCATGATCGACATGCCGTTGTTCATGACGCCCATGATGAGTGCGCCGACGACGACGCCAACCACCTTGCCCGAACCGCCGGACATGGAGGCGCCGCCAATGAAGACCGCCGCAATCACGTCCAGCTCGAAGCCGACACCGGCTTTCGGCGTGGCGGAGTTGAGGCGTGCCGTCACGATCATGCCCGCAAGGGCGGCAAGCACGCCCATGTTGACGAAGGTGAGGAAGACGAGACGGTCGGTCTTGATGCCGGAAAGCTTGGCGGCCTTCTCGTTACCGCCCACCGCGTAAATGCGCCGGCCCGTGGTCGTCTGGTTGGTGAAGAAGGCATAGGCGACGATCAGCACCGACATGACGATCAGCACGTTCGGCAGGCCGCGGAAGGAAGCGAGCTTCCAGCCGATGAACAGAAGCGCCACGGCGACCAGTGCATGCTTGACCCAGAACACGGCCGACGAGCCGGTATCCATGCCGAAGGCGGCATCCTGATTGCGGGCCTTGAGGTTCTGCCAGATGATGATGAGGATCGCCACGGCGACAACCGCCACCGCCGTCATGTTCGGGCGGTCCATGCCAAAAATATCCGGAATGAAGCCGGTCGACAGAGCCTGGAACTCGCGCGGGAACGGACCGATGTTCTGGCCCGCCAGAAGCCACAGCGTCAGGCCACGGAAGACCAGCATGCCTGCCAGCGTCACGATGAAGGACGGGATGCGCCAGAAGGCGATCCAGTAGCCCTGCGCCGCGCCAATCAGTCCCCCGGCCACCAGAACGGTCGGGACGACCGCCCAGAAGGGCCAGTGTTGGTTGACCATAAGCGTGGCGGCAATGGCGCCGGTAAAGGCCGCAACCGAGCCGACCGACAGGTCGATATGGCCGGACACGATGACCAGCAGCATGCCGAGCGCCATGATGATGACGTAGGAGTTCTGCAGGAACAGGTTGGTGATGTTCTGGGCGGACAGGAAGTCGACGCCCTGTACGGCGCGCACCACAACGAAGAAGAAGAAGACGATGGCGAGAAGCGCCAGCATCATGCCGTTGTCACGGATATTACCACCCAGCTGGGTGCGAAGGGTTTCCTTGGCGCCTGTCACGCTGCTTTCTCCCCATTGTCTTGTTGCTGGCCATTGTCGCGGATGATGAGGCCCATGATGCGTTCCTGGCTCGCCTCCTCGCGAGACAGTTCGCCGACGATCCGCCCTTCGTTCATGACGAAGATGCGGTCACACATGCCGAGAAGTTCCGGCATTTCCGACGAGATCATCACAATGCCCCGGCCCTGCGCGGCCAGTTCGTTCATGATGGCGTAGATTTCGAATTTTGCGCCCACATCAATGCCGCGCGTTGGTTCATCAAGGATGAGAACCTGCGGATTGGTGAAGAGCCACTTGGAAAGCACCACCTTCTGCTGGTTGCCGCCCGAAAGATTGACGACCCGCTGGTGGACGCCCGGCGTGCGGATGCGCAAGGCCTTGCGGTAATCCTCGGCCACCGCATGTTCCTTGCCCTTGCCGAGAACCCAGCCCGAAGCCACACCGGCGAGGTTTGCCAGCGTCACGTTGCGGGTGATCGGTTCATCGAGAATGAGGCCCAGAACCTTGCGGTCCTCGGTGACATAGGCAAGACCCGCATCGATGGCGCGGGTGACGGAGGAAAGATCGGCGACCTTGCCGTCAATGGTTGCCTCGCCCGACATGAAGCGGCCATAGGAGCGCCCGAACAGGCTCATGGCGAGTTCCGTACGGCCCGAGCCCATGAGGCCCGCAATGCCGACGATTTCGCCCCGGCGCACGTTGAAGGCGGCGTCCTTGATCATCTGGCGCGGCTGGTCGGCATGGCCGACATTCCAGCCCTTCACCTCCATCAGCATTTCGCCGATCTGCGGTTCGCGAGCCGGATAGCGGTTGTGCATGTCACGGCCCACCATATCGCGGATGATGCGCTCTTCCGTCACTTCTTCCTTGGTGAGCGTCGAGACGGTGGAGCCGTCGCGAATGACCGTCACGCGGTCGGCGACGCGGCGGATTTCGTTGAGCTTGTGGGAAATGATGATCGAGGTCACGCCCTCGGCCTTCAGTTCCAGCATGAGATCGAGCAGCTTCTGGCTGTCGTTTTCCTGAAGCGCCGCCGTCGGCTCGTCGAGGATCAGAAGCTTGACGTGCTTGGCCAGCGCCTTGGCAATTTCGACAAGCTGCTGCTTGCCGACGCCGAGCTTTTCAACCGGCGTGCCCGGCGCTTCATTGAGGCCAACCTTGGCCAGAAGCTCTTCGGTGCGGCGGAAAGCCAGCGGCCAGTTGATGACGCCATTCTTCGCCACTTCGTTGCCCAGGAAAAGATTCTCGGCAATCGACAGAAGCGGCACGAGCGCCAGTTCCTGGTGAATGATGATGATGCCTTCGGCTTCGCTGTCGCGGATCGAACGGAACGCCATGGGGCGTCCTTCGTAAACGATCTCGCCTTCATAGGTGCCGTGGGGATAAACGCCGGAAAGAACCTTCATCAGCGTTGATTTACCGGCGCCGTTTTCGCCGCAGATGGCGTGAATTTCGCCCTTTTCGATCGTCAGATCGACGCGGTCCAGTGCGCGCACGCCCGGGAAGGACTTGCCGATTTCCCGCATTTCAAGAATAGCCGTCATGGATTCCCTCCGGAAGCGGGAGGGCGCGGACGATACCGCGCCCTTGGCTTGATAGCGGAGCGGTGGCCCGGCCTTGCCTGTTGAGGCAAGACCGGATCAACCTCACTTGAGCTGTTCGGCCTTGTAATAGCCGGAGCCGACGAGAACCTTCTCGTAGTTCGTCTTGTCGACCGGAACCGGCTCGAGCAGGTAGGACGGAACCACCTTCTTGCCGTTGTCGTAGGTCTTCGTGTCGTTGATTTCCGGCTCGCTGCCCTGCAGAACGGCATCCACCATCTTCACGGTGACGCCAGCCAGTGCGCGGGTGTCCTTGAAGATCGTCGAATACTGTTCACCGGCGACGATGGACTTGACGGACGGAATTTCCGCGTCCTGACCCGTCACGATCGGCATCTTGAGGTCGCCGGAGCCATAGCCGACGCCCTTCAGCGACGACAGGATACCGATGGACAGGCCGTCATAGGGCGACAGAACGCCGTTGACGTGCTTGGCGCCGGTATAGTTGGCCGACAGGATGTTATCCATGCGCGACTGGGCGGTGGCCGGGTCCCAACGCAGGGTGCCGACCTTGTCCATGCCCGTCTGGCCGGAAACAACGACGATCTCGCCCTTGTCGATCATCGGCTGAAGCACCGACATCGCACCATTGTAGAAGAAGAAGGCGTTGTTATCGTCCGGCGAGCCGCCGAAGAGTTCAACGTTCCACGGCTTGGCATCCGGGAAGCGTTCCTTCAGGCCGTTGACCAGCGAGGTTGCCTGCTGCACGCCAACCTTGAAGTTGTCGAAGGTGGCGTAGTAGCTCACGGCCTTGCTTTCGCGGATCAGGCGGTCATAGGCGATCACCTTGATGCCGGCGGCATCGGCGTTTTCAAGCGCGTTGGTCAGCGTCGTGCCGTCGATGGAGGCAATGACGAGAACCTTCACGCCCTTGGTGATCATGTTTTCGATCTGGGCAAGCTGGTTCGGAATGTCGTCTTCGGCATACTGAAGGTCGGTGTCATAACCGGCAGCCTTCAGCTGCTTGACCATGTTGTTGCCGTCATCGATCCAGCGGGCCGAGGACTTGGTGGGCATGGCGATGCCAACGAGGCCTTTGCCTTCAGCCCAAGCCTGGGCAGCAAAAAGGCAGGCGCTCAGCGCGGCAGTGGCCGCAAGAAACTTCAATTTCATCATTTCCTCCCTGGGTGGTCGGGACCATCCTCCGATCCCGAAACCTCTCCGCGTTGCGGATGGCGAAACAGATAGGGCCTCTCGACATGTCAATCAAATCGAATTATTTGCTATCTTCATATCGAAACTGGTATGCAAAATGGCACCTCCCCTCTCTTCATTGCCGCTGCTGAAGCTCTCCCATCTGCGGCTCATTGCGGCCATTGCCCAGCACGGGCAAATCCAGCTGGCGGCGCAGGCGCTCAAGCTGACGCAGCCCGCCGCCTCGAGAACCCTTGCGGAGATTGAAAAAATGGTGGGCGGGCCGCTCTTCGAGCGCCATCCGCGCGGCATGACCGCCACGCCCATGGGGGCCGTTCTGGTGCGCCGCGCCCACACAATGTTGATGGAGATGCGCGATCTCGCCCATGAGTTGCAGCAGGAACGCGATGGCGCGACCGGCCTCGTGCAGACCGGGGCCGTGACCGGACCCGCCGTCGGCTGCCTCGTGCCCGCCATTCGCAAGCTGAAAAGCATCAGTCCCAATGTGGAACTGCGCGTGGATGTCGGCCCCTCCATCCAGCTGATGCGCGGGCTGGAAGAAGGCGATTATGACTTCATCATCGGGCGTCTTCTGCCCGAAAACGATGCGGATGCCTTCCATATCGTGCCCGGCAAGATCGAACGCGTGCGCTGTCTGGTGCGAAGCGGCCATCCGCTGGCCGGGCGCAGCCATGTGCCGCTTCAGGATCTGCGCCATCACCCGTGGATGATCCAGGAGCGCGGCACGCCGATCCGCCAGGCCGTCGAAGGGGCCTTCATCGGCAAGGGCCTGACGGTGCCCTCCAATGTTGTCGCCACCTCCTCGCTGGTGCTGATGATGGCGCTGTTGAACGATTCAGACATGATCGCGCCGATGTCCGTCGAGGTGGCGCGCATGATCGAGGCAACCAGTGGCGGCACGCTGACCGCGCTGGATCTCGATATCCCCATCGAGGTTTCGCCCTATCACATCATCACGCGCCGTGATCGCCGCCTGTCACCGGCGGCCAGCCGCTTTTACGCACTGGTTCTGGAAGAAATGGCCCGTTTGCGCGAATAGCGTGTTAGGCATCGTAAACTGACCGGCAAAGAGGCCGGAACATGACGCCGTCCTACTTTGTCGGTCAGTTTACGATGCCGTCTGCAGCCTTGGCCGCAGACACCGCTTCCATCAAACGGCAATCGCAACGACACCGACACAGTCACCGGGTTTGATAAGCCCCGGGAAATGCCGAGCCGCGAGGACACCATCCATCTTTGCCTTCACGTCCAGTGGGGTGAGGCCGGTTCGTCCGACCGGGTGGATGCGGGCCAGCACCTCACCCTTGCGCACCACTCCGCCAAGATCGACGAGCGGCTCGAGAAGCCCCCCATCCTCGGCAAAGGAAAAACAATCACCATCCGGCATATCGAGCCATTGTGTGGGACCGAGTTCCGGCTGTCCCTTGAGAAGACCGGAAGCCTTCAGCACATTGCGAACGCCGCGCTTGGCGTACCCGGCACTTTCCGCCGTTGCTGTGCCACCGCCACGCAGCTCAGTGGTGATGAAAACCTTGCCCATCTCCTCGGCGGCGGTGTCGTACATGCCGACCGCATCGATCTCCAGCATCTTCATCGAATAGGGAGCGGAGAACGCCGCCACCAGATCGAAGATTTTCGCCTCCTGCGCCTTGTCGGGCAGGATGTGCCCGGCGCAGAACGGCATGAAGTCCAGCGTCCTGCCACCGGAGTGAAAGTCGAGAACGATGTCGGCCATCGGCAGGAGAAAGCGCTGGAAATAGTCGGCAATCTTCTGCGTCACCGTGCCATCGGGACGACCGGGAAACGACCGGTTCATATTGCCCTTGTCGATGGGTGAGGTTCGCGTGCCCGCCAGAAAGGCCGGATAGTTCATCGCCGGAACGATGATCAAACGGCCCGAAACATCTTCGGCACGCACCGTATTGGCAAGGTCGAAGAGCGCAATCGGCCCCTCATACTCGTCACCGTGATTGCCGCCGGTGAGAAGGGCCGTCGGCCCCTCCCCGTTCTTGATGGAGGTGACGGGAACCATCACCGATCCCCAGGCGGAATCATCGCGGCTATAGGGGAGCCGGAGGAAACCGTGGTGAACACCGTCCGCATCGAAGTCGATGGTCGGGCTCACCGGTGACGGACAGAGTTCAGCAGTCGTCATGGCTTAATCCTTGACGAACAGCTTGCGCGGAACGTTCGCGAAGCATTCCACACCGGTTTCGGTGATGAGGATGCTTTCCGTCGTCTCGAAACCCATGTCTTCCAGCCACAGACCGGTCATGAAATGGAACGTCATGCCGGGCTTCAGTTCCGTGCGGTCGCCGGGGCGCAGGCTCATGGTGCGTTCGCCCCAATCCGGCGGATAGGACATGCCGATGGAGTAGCCCGTGCGGTTATCCTTGACGATGCCATACTTCTTCAAGACGCCGAAGAAGGCATTGGCGATGTCTTCGCAGGTATTGCCCGGCTTGGCAGCGGCAAGCCCCGCCTCCATGCCCTCAAGCGTTGCCTTTTCCGCATCGATAAAGGCCTGCGTCGGCTTTCCGAGGAAAACCGTACGCGATAGCGGAACGTGGTAACGGTTATAGCAACCGGCAATCTCGAAGAAGGTGCCTTCCCCGGACTGAAGCGGGCGCTCGTCCCACGTCAGGTGCGGCGCAGAGGCCTCGACGCCCGACGGCAGAAGCGGCACGATGGCGGGATAATCACCGCCGATGCCATCAACACCGCGTGTTCCGGCATCATAAATTTCGGCCACGAGATCGCATTTGCGCATGCCCACTTCAATCTTGTCGAAGATCCGCGCATGCATGGCTTCAACGATGCGGGCAGCGTTTCGCATATAGGCGATTTCCGTCGGGCTCTTGATGGCGCGCTGCCAGTTAACCAGCGCCGTGGCATCAAGGAAGCGGGCATTCGGCAGGTGCTTCTGCAGGCTTGCAAAAGCGGCGGCCGAAAACCAGTAATTGTCCATCTCCACGCCGATGCGCAGATTGCCGTAGCCACGCTCGATAAGCCGCTCCGACAGATAGTCCATCGGGTGGCGTTCGGTCGACTGCACATAATGGTCGGGATAGCCAATGATGTTGTCATGGGCGAGATAGGCCGTCAGCTTGGCCCCGTTGGCATCCTGCCCGCGCCCGTACCAGATCGGCTCGCCGGTCGGCGGCACGACAACCGCCTGATGCACATAAAAGGACCAGCCATCATAGCCGGTCAGCCAGGCCATGTTGGTGGGATCGGAGACGATCAGAAGGTCGACGCCTTTCTTTTCCATGGCGATGCGGGTTTTGGCCAGCCGCGCGGCAAACTCCTCCCGCGTGAATTTGAGATTGGGTATGTTCATTCCACTATCCTCTTCTCCGGTCCCAACCGGTCTCAAACATCGAAAGTCGTGCCTGCCATCGCCGCTTTGGCCCGTGAGAGCGCAAGGGAAGCGATGGCAGTATCCTGAATGCCGGTGCCCGTCAGATCAGCGAGCGTGATGGCGGTGTCGCTGCTTCGCCCCACGGCCTTTCCGGCGATGACCTCTCCCAGTTCCGGGAAGGTTTGCCCGGAGGAGACGAGCCCTGCAGCAATGGCATGGTGGAGTTCGCCCAGCAGCCGCGTTTGCGACAGGCGGTCGGCGACATAAGTAAAATCCGGCAGGTGGAAGACCGCAGACTCCACCTCGTTCTTGTGTTCCGCGTCAGATCCCATCGCGGTCACATGCTGGCCGGGGGTGAGCCACGCCGCCTGAAGCAGTGGCTTATCAGCGGGCGTCGTGGTGATGACGATATCAGCCCCGCAAACCGCAGCTGCCGGATCAGCAACCACATGGACCGCGAGACCGGGAAGGCTTGCGGCCAGATCATCGGCTGCGGCCTGCGCCTTGGCATGATCGCGAGCAACGACGCGCACCTCTGACAAGTCGCGAACCAGCGACAGGGCTCGCACCTGCAGGCGCGCCTGCATACCGGCTCCGAACACGGTGACGATGGCCGAGCCTTCCCGCGACAGGTGCTTCGCCGCGACAGCACCAGCCGCTGCGGTGCGCACATCAGTGAGATAGCCATTGTCGAGCAGAAGAGCCTCGACCAGCCCGGTGCGACTGGAAAGTACGACCATCATGCCGTTGGTGCTGGGCAGGCCCAGTTTCGGGTTATCAAAAAAGCCGGGGCTGATCTTGATGGCGAAATGATCAAGGCCGGGCACATAAGCGGTCTTCACATCCACCTCGCCGCGATGCTCGGGAATATCGAGCCTCAGGATCGGCGGCATGGCGACAGCTTCGGTGGCGAGTGCCCTGAAGGCATCCTCGACCACCGTCACCGCCGTCGCATCGAGTGGCACGAGGCGCTTGAGGTCCGCCTCGGTCAAAATGGCGATCTTTCTCATGCTCCCTCCTCCTGAAACGGATCATCGACACCGTTCATCACAGCGCGGTGCAGTGTCATGTCGACATTTCGACCACTGACGATCACGGCAACCGGCCCGGCAAGACGGCCGACCCGCCAGGCCAGAAGGGCCGCGACGCCGACAGCGCCAGCGCCTTCGCAAACCTCGCGTTCCACCGCATAAAGATGGCGCATGCCCGCTGCGATCTCGCCTTCGGAAAGCAGGATCACCTCGTCCAGCAGGTCGCGGCAGAGGGGAAACGTGATGCGGTTTTTAAGGCCAATGCCACCGCCCAGTGAATCGGCCAGGCTGCGCTCTTCCCTCACCAGAACGGGATGCCCGGCGGCCAAACTGGCCGCCATGGCCGCGCCACGCTCCATGGTGATGCCGATCACGCGCGTCTTTGGCTTGCGGCCCTTGATGGCGGCGGCAACCCCTGCCGCCAACCCGCCACCCGAAAGCGGCACCAGAACGGTTTCAACATCCGCCATGTCATCGAGAATTTCGTGGCCAATCGTGCCCTGACCCGAAACGACAGCCGCATCATCGAAGGGCGCGACCATCGCATAGCCCTCGCGCGACAGCCGCTCGGCCTCCAGCTGCGCATCATCCTGCGATTGCCCGACGATACGCGTCTCGGCACCGAGGCGGCGAATTTCGGCCAGCTTGTTGCCCGGCACCAGAGCCGACATGCAGATGATAGCGGGAATGCCCTCGGCCGCAGCGGCATAAGCCAAAGCCCGGCCATGATTACCGGTGGACGCAGCAACCACCCCCTTCGCCCGTGCCTGTGGCGACAGCGACAGAAGCGCGTTCGTCGCACCGCGCAGCTTGAAGGAACCGGTGATCT
This sequence comes from Pseudomonadota bacterium, assembly GCA_020161665.1. Classification (GTDB taxonomy): domain Bacteria; phylum Pseudomonadota; class Alphaproteobacteria; order Rhizobiales; family Rhizobiaceae; genus Ectorhizobium. The sequence continues at coordinate 76,711 of JAIUPA010000038.1, forward strand.
GCCGGGTCTCTAGTTTCAACGCCACCGGCACGCCGCAAAGAGCCGTCAGCGACGGCGAAGCGTCAAGCGGGGTGCGCCGGATTCTGGACGCAATTCGGGTGCCGGCGGCCTCGACGGTCGCCGTTGTCACATCAGATGGGGACATGGCTCAGAGGCTTTCGAGGGGTTTCGTCATGAGTTGACCAAGTTCGGGGCGAGCGGCGATATCGCCGCATAAACGCAACGTCGCCCAGGCCGTTGCGAGGTTCGAGGAGACAACAGGCTTGCCGATGGTTGCTTCCAGACGCGCGACCACTTCAGCGGCACGAACGGCGGTACATGCAATGAACAGCGCATCGGATGAAGGATCAAAGGCTTCCACGCCGAAGGCGACAATATCGTCATGGCTGATGCGCGCCATTTCGCGATCATCCTCAAGACCAAGGCAGGTGAAGCGGGCAATGTCGAAACCAAGCCGGGCGAAATAGGTGGCCATCGGACGGCTGGTTTCAAGCGTATAGGGCGTCAGAATGGAGATGCGCTTGGCCCCGACCGCCTTTAACCCGGCGACCGAAGCCGCGGTTGGCGTCACGACGGCGGCATCCGGCTTTGCGCTATGGATCGCTTTTGCCACCTCGGCATCACCAATCACCACGGAGGCGGAGGTGCAGGAATAGACCACGACATCGAGAGCCTCGCCGGGCAGGATCATGGCAGCCCCGTCAGCCAGTCGCGGCTGCATGGCGGCAAGCGTCTCCGGCGTGACCGGATTGGCGTAGTGAATGCGGGTGGCATAAAGGCCGATGCGCGGCCCCGCGACCATGCGGTCAAAATCATGTTCGGTCGTGTGGTCCGTCGCAAGAATGACGAGGCCGACACGTTTTTCGACGGCACGGTCATCAAGTTTCGGCGGGCGGCTGGCCAGCGTGAGAACGGGAAGGTCGGTCATCAGCGGTCATCCTTCGGGGCAAAGCGGACCTCCAGCATGCGCACCCCCATCACCGAGATCAAGCTGATGACGAGGAAGAACACGCCCACGATCGTCATCGGTTCGACATAGCGGTAATTGCTGTTGGCGAGGCTCTTGGCCTGGTTCATCAGTTCAAGAACCGTAATGGCGGACAGCAGCGGCGTTTCCTTGAACATGGCAATGAGATAGTTGGCGAGCGCCGGGATCATCGGCGGGATGGCCTGCGGAAGAATGATATGCACCCAGGTCTGGCGCACGGAAAGGTTCACGGCCTTGGCAGCTTCCCATTGGCCACGTGACACGTTTTCGATACCCGACCGATAAACTTCCGCCGCATAGGTGGAGTAATGCAGGCCAATGCCGATAACGCCTGCCAGAAGGGCCGGGAGGCGAATGCCGAGATCGGGCAGCACATAGAAAATGAAGTAAAGCTGCACCAGAAGCGGCGTACCGCGAATAAACTCCACCAGGAAGCTTGCCGAGCGCGCCACCGCGCGATTGCCGGAGCGGCGCAGGATGGCGAAGACAAGCCCGCCGACCGCCGCAAACGCTGCCCCGAGGACGGTGGCAATAATGGTGATCTTCAGCCCGGAAAACAGGTCAGGCAGGATCTGGCGGACGAATTCCCAATCCCATTCCATGGGTTCAGCTCCTGACGCCGTCGAGGCCGCGCGTAATGCGTTTCTCATAGAGGCCGATGGCTCTGGAGATCACGGTGGACATGATGAAATAAAGAACGAGGATGGTGAGGAAGGGCACGAAAGTGTTGCCCGTCTGGGCGCGCACGATTTGCGCCTGAAAGGTCATGTCGGAGAGCGAGATCAATGAGACAACTGCTGTCGCCTTCAAAAGCTCGATGGCATTGTTGCCAAAGGTCGGCAGCATCAGGGGCAGCGCCTGCGGCAGGATGATGTAGCGCATACGCTGATACTGCGTGAAGTTCAGCGCGATGCAGGCCTCGAACTGTTCACGCGGCACCGACTTGATCGCACCGCGCACCACTTCCGCGCCATAAGCTCCAACATTCAGCCCCAGCACCAGAACACCCGCCTGAAACGGGGAAAGCGAAATGTCGAACAGCGGCAGGACGAAGTAGACCCAGAAAAGCTGGACGAAAATCGACGTGCCGCGGAAGAACTCCACATAGGTCACGGCAAGGGCCCGAACCGCAGTGAAGCGGCTGAGCCTCCCCAACCCGGCCAGAAAGGCTGCAACAAGCGCAACCGCCGAGCCGCACAGCGTCAGCGAAAGCGTGACGAATGCGCCGTCGATGATCAGTCCGATATAACCGGCCCAGTCTGTCATGGCTTGCGTTCCCTGTGGTGATAGGTTCCCCCACAGCGGTTTCACCGTGGGGGAATGGTTCACATGCCTACTTGCCTGCGCACAGCTTTTCGCGCGAGGTCGACATGGCCGCAGCCGCCGAGAAGCCGTAAGGTTCGATGATCTTGGCAAATTCGCCGGACTTCTTCAGCTCTGCAAGCTTCACGTCGAAAGCATCGCGCAGCGCTTCATCACCCTTGCGGAAAGCCGCGCCGTCACAATAGACCGGCGCGCCAACGACCGGAGCAACGACTTCCAGAGACGGGTCCTTGGCCTGCGTCACCAAGGCATTGATCGACAGGACCGGCAGGGAATAAACGTCGATACGGCCGTCCTGAAGCATCTTCAAACCACTCTGGCCGTCCGGAACAACGATCACGCGATCACGCGGAACGCCTGCTTCCAGAGCCAGCTTTTCTTCCGTACCGCCTCCAGGTGCGCCGATCTTCACATCCGGATTGGCGGCAATATCCTGGAAGCTCTTGAGGTTCTTCGGGTTGCCCTTCTTGAGGGCGAAGGCTTCGGCATCACACAGAACCGGCTCGGAATAGACCACCGCCGCACAGCGTTCCGGCTTCATAAAGAGACCTGCCGTCACGGCATCGAAGCGACGGGCCTGAAGGCCGGGGATCATCGCGCCATATTCAGAGATCGACGCCACGACATCATTGATGCCGAGACGCTTGAACACTTCGCGGGCCACATCGGGACCAGCACCCGAAACCTTGCCATCAGCCGTCACCGAGGTGAACGGCGGCTCGTTGGCGATGGCGATACGGGCAAAGCCCTGTTCTTTCAGCTGTTCCAGCTTGTCGGCGGCGGGGGCCTGCGAAGCCAGAAGCGCGACCATCGCGGCACCGGCGGCAAGTTTCATCCAGTTGGCAATCTGCATCGGTACTCTCCTCAGAGTGAGTTTGATCGAGAAATCAGGTTCGGAACATGAAGATGCGCAAAGCGCATCACACGCGGTGCCCGGCCGCGATGATCTTGCGCAGGAAGTTCTGCGTGCGCTCTTCCTTCGGATTTCGGAAGATGGCGTCCGGCGGCCCTTCCTCCACGATCCGGCCACGATCAAAGAAAAGAACGCGGTCGGCAAAATCGTGGGCAAAGCCCATTTCGTGTGTGACGAGGAGCATGGTCATATCCGTCTCCTCACCCAGTCGACGCATGACATTGAGCACTTCCTCGACCAGTTCCGGGTCAAGCGCCGATGTCACTTCGTCAAAAAGCATGATCTTCGGGGAAAGAGCGAGCGCCCGGGCAATCGCCACACGCTGCTTCTGCCCACCCGAAAGCTGCGCCGGCATATGGCGGGCCTTGTCCGCCAGCCCCACCATCTCAAGCAGTTCCATCGCCCGCTTCTCGGCTTCGGCGCGCGCCACTCCCTTGGTGAGGATCGGAGCGAGCGTCACATTGTCGAGAACGTTCTTGTGCGGAAACAGATTGAAATGCTGGAAGACCATGCCGATCTTTTCGCGCATCCTGTGCATATGCGCTTCATTGGCAGGCACAAGCGCGCCGGAAGCGTCCTTCATGTGGTAGAGATAATCTCCATCCACTTCGATCGTCCCGCCACTGATGCTCTCAAGCGTCATGAGAATGCGCAGGATCGTTGTCTTGCCAGAGCCCGACGGGCCGATCAGGGCAATCTTTTCCCCGGCCTTCACGTCCATGGACAGACCGTCCAGCACGGTATGCGTGCCGTAGGCCTTTACGATCTTGTCGAGCCGGATAATGGGCTTATTCATGTTCCCCTGCCTCTCTCTACGGAAGCGATTGCCCTGACGATGAAGGCAATGAGAAATCATGTCAATTGGAATAATAATATCAGTACAATTATTCTTCGCGTGCCCAAATTCAAGCCAATTGCTCAGATCGCAAGCAGCAGCGCCTCCGGATTGCCCTGCGCCAGAGAGGCGACCACGGAAAGCCCCGTTCGCAACTCGTCTTCACTGGATGAACCAAGGGAGATGCGCACGGCAGGCTGCCAGTGAATGTCCGTCGTGCGAAAAGACGAACCCGGCGCTATGGCAACACCGCGAAGGCGCGCCTGTGCTACGAAATTCTCCTCCACATGCCCCTCAGGCAACGGCAGCCACGCATGCAGGCTCTGCGGGTGGCTTCGGAACGAAAGATCCGCCAGCGTCTCACGGGCGATGGCATGACGACGCGCCAGACTGCGCCGCTGCCAGTTGACCAGCTCCATGGCCGTGCCATCCTCCACCCAATGCGTCGCGATCTCCGCAATCGAGGGTGTCGCGATCCAGTTTGAAACGAGATGGCGATTGGCGACCGCCGCCACGTAACGATCCGGCGCAACCAGATAGCCGATCCGCAGTCCCGGCACCGTGATCTTGGTAAAACTGGTGATGTAGAGCGTCCGTTCCGGAGCAAAGGACGCAAGAGGCGAAGGCCTGCCTTCCACCAGAGGCCCCAGAATGTCGTTTTCAATCAAGGCGATGTCGTGCCGCCTGGCAACCTCCGCCAAAGCCCGGCGTCGTTCCTCCCCCATCATGACGGCCGTTGGGCCAATGGCAGAAGGCTGCAGGAAAGCGGCGCGCACCGGCGATCGGCGACAGGCAGCATCCAGCGCCTCAGGGAGCATCCCCTCCTCATCCATCGCCAACCCCTCGAGCGCAATGCCGAGATAGGAGCAAAGCGGCACCAGCGTATGGTGACTGATGCGCTCCGTGACCAGCGTCGAGCCGGGCGGCGCAACACTCATCAAGGCCACGGTCATGGCCGACGTCGCACCATTGGTCAGCGAGATATTCAGCGGCGACACATCCAGCCCGCATTCGGCCAGCCAGCGCGCCGCAGCCTGACGGTGGCGCGGAAACACGACATTGGGCCGAAACGACAGCGCCGAACTGGCGGGAAGATTCTCGGAAAGCCAGGCAAAGGCCGAGCGCATCTTCTCGATATGCAGCGTATCGCAAACCGGCTTCAGGATCGAAAGATCGATCAACTCGCCAAGCCGCTCGGGCAGATAAGGCGGCTCCGGTTCGCGGGATTGGGTCTGCACGAAGCTGCCGCGCCCGATTTCACCCGAAATCAGCCCTCGACGAATGAGTTCATCATAGGCCCGGCTGACCGTCTGCACGGAAAGACCGATATCATCGGCGAGACGTCGATGCGTCGGCAATTGAGTGCCGTTGACGAGGTCGCCATCACGGATAGCCCCGGCAATCTGTTCGGCAAGCGAGAGATATGCGGGACGGGAGAGTTTGGAAGGGTCAGGTCGCCATTTTGTCATGATTTTAAGAGTGATTGAAATCATTCCAATTGACAATGCAAAAATGGAATTTCACAGTCATTTTCAATCCTTTTTACCGCAATCCGAACGGACATCATGAAGCTCGACGCCATCGACCTGCGCATCCTCGACGCCATCCAGCACGATGGACGCATTACCAAGCTCGCCCTGGCCGAAAAAGCCGGACTTTCGGCAACGCCGTGCTGGTTGCGACTGAACAAGCTTGAGAAGGCCGGAATCATCACCGGATACCATGCCCGGCTGGCGCTGCGTAAAATTGCCCCCTTTACCAGCGTCATGATGGAAGTGACGCTTTCCAGCCATCGTCAGGCCGATTTTGACCGCTTCGAGCGCACCATTGCCACCATTGCGGAAATCGTATCCTGCTGGTCGGTAGGTGGCGGCGTGGACTATTTTCTCAAGGTCGTAACGCCTGATATCGATGCCTATCAGCGATTGGTCGATGACCTTCTTGAACGACAGATCGGCATTGACCGCTATTTCACCTATGTCGTGACCCGAACGGTCAAGGAAGAAGAAGCCCTGCCTCTGACCGCGCTTCTCAGCCCGACGACGCCGAGATAGAGAATCTCTCTACGGACCCGACGACATTCAGTCCATCCCGTTCGTCTGTGCTCGCGCAATGGACAATCTCTCCTGAACGCGCCGCCATACTTCTTGTCAACCGAACAAGGAGACCGGCCATGAATGCAGCAGTCCGCGCCCGCACCGCACTTGATGACCTTCACGACCGCCATTTGCTGCGTCAGTTCGCCTATGTGGATGGGCACTGGACCGGCAACGCTCAGGCCAAAACCTTCCGCGTCGAAGACCCGGCAAACGGCCTGCCCATTGCCTATGTCTCTTCGCTCGATGCCGATGAAACCCGGCTGGCGATTGATGCCGCCGAACGCGCCTTTCCCGCTTGGCGTGCCAAACTTCCGCAGGAACGTGCCGCCATTTTGCGCCGCTGGTACGATGCCATTCTCGCGGCAAAGGATGATCTGGCACTGATCATGACGCTGGAACAGGGCAAGCCGCTTTCCGAATCGCTGGGCGAAATCGACTATGCCGCCTCGTTCATCGAGTGGTACGCCGAGGAGGGCAAGCGCCTCAATGCCGAGACGGTGACGAGCCATCTGCCCGGGGCCGAAACCTTCGTGCGCCGCGAGGCGCTGGGCGTTGCAGCCGTTGTCACGCCGTGGAATTTCCCGTCCGCCATGGTCACGCGAAAGGCTGCCGCGGCCCTTGCAGCCGGTTGCACCGTGGTCGCCCACCCTTCCTCTGAAACGCCGCTTTCCGCGCTGGCGCTCGCCGAACTGGGAGAGCGCGCCGGCCTGCCTGCCGGGGTCTTCAATGTTGTGACCGGCCACGCACCGGAAATCGTCGGAGCCTTGAGCGCTGACCCGCGCGTCCGCGCCATGAGCTTCACCGGCTCGACGGAAATCGGCAAGCTGATTGCCCGCAACTGCGCCGGTTCCATGAAGCGACTGGTCATGGAACTGGGCGGTCACGCACCGCTGATCGTCTTTGCCGATGCCGATCCGGAAAAAGCGGCGGATATTGCCATTGCCGCCAAATTTGCCACTTCGGGGCAGGATTGCCTTGCCACCAACCGCATCTACATCCAACGCCCGATCCTTGAGGCCTTTACGCGTGCCTTTGCAGCACGCATCGACGCGCTCAAGGTTGGCGCGGGCCTTGAACCAGGTGTCGAGATCGGCCCGCTGATGCATGAGCGCGCCATCGCCAAGGTGGAGGCACAGGTTACGGATGCACTGGCCCGCGGTGCCAGGCTTGTCACCGGCGGCGCACGCCATGAGGCCGGTCCGCTCTTCTACCAGCCGACGCTTCTGGCCAATGTTCCGGATGATGCCCTGATCATGCGCGAAGAAACCTTTGGACCGGTGGCCGGACTTTCGGTTTTCGACAGCGAGGCGGAGGTGATCACCCGCGCCAATGATACGGACTATGGCCTTGTCGCCTACGTCGTCACAGAGAACGGCGCACGGCAGATGCGTCTCTCGCGGGCGCTGGAATACGGCATGATTGCCGTCAATCGCGTCAAGATCACCGGCGGCCCTGTGCCCTTTGGCGGCTGGAAACAGTCCGGTCTGGGTCGCGAAGGCTCCCGCCACGGCCTCGAGGCTTTCAGCGAACTCAAATACCTCTGCATCGACACTGCCGCCTGAGCGGCCTCTCAACTCTCCCCAATGAAAGGAACGTCCATGACCATGAGCAACGAGCTGACCGCATGGGACCGCGATCACTTTTTCCACCCTTCCACCCACATGGGGCAGCATGCGCGCGGCGAAATGCCGAACCGCATCATCACCAGTGCTGAAGGCGTTTACATCACCGACACCAACGGCCGCACCAGCCTTGATGCCTTTGCCGGACTTTACTGCGTCAATGCAGGCTATGGCCGCAAGAAAATCACCGATGCCATCGCCGCGCAGGCGGGCAATCTGGCCTATTACCACGCCTATGTCGGGCACGGCACGCAAGCCTCGATCACTCTGTCCAAGATGATCATCGACCGTGCACCGAAGGGCATGAGCCGCGTCTATTTCGGCCTCTCCGGCTCGGATGCCAATGAAACCAACATCAAGCTGATCTGGTACTACAACAACATTCTGGGCCGCCCGGAAAAGAAGAAGATCATTTCGCGCTGGCGGGGCTATCACGGCTCTGGTGTCATGACGGGCAGCCTCACCGGCCTCTCGGCCTTCCAAAAACTGTTCGACCTGCCGCGCGCACCGATCCTGCACACGGAAGCCCCCTATTATTTCCGTCGGGCCGACCGCTCGATGACGGAAGAGCAGTTCTCGCAACATTGCGCCGACAAGCTGGAGGAGATGATTCTCGCTGAGGGACCGGAAACAGTTGCCGCTTTCGTCGGCGAACCGGTGCTGGGCACGGGTGGCATCGTGCCGCCGCCAGCAGGTTATTGGGAAAAGATCCAGGCCGTGCTGAAGAAGTACGACATCCTGCTGGTGGCCGATGAAGTCATTACCGGATTTGGCCGTCTGGGCAGCATGTTCGGGTCGGATCATTACGGCATCACCCCGGACCTGATCACCATCGCCAAGGGGCTGACCTCGGCCTATGCGCCGCTTTCGGGCTCCATCGTTTCCGAAAAGATGTGGAATGTGTTGGTGCAGGGTTCCGACGCCATGGGCCCCATTGGCCACGGCTGGACCTATTCCGCCCACCCGATTTGCGCAGCGGCAGGCGTCGCCAACCTCGAGGTCGTCGACGAACTGGATCTGGTGCGCAATGCGGGCGAAACCGGCGCCTATTTCAAGGCACAGCTGAAAGCCGCACTGGGCGATCATGCCAATGTCGGTGACATTCGTGGCGAAGGCCTGATGGTAGCCATCGAATTCGTGGCCGATCGCGATGATCGCGTGTTCTTCGATGCCAGCCAGAAGATTGGTCCGCAAATCGCTGCGGCCCTTGCCGAGCGCGATGTCATCGGCCGCGCCATGCCGGAAGGTGACATTTTGGGCTTTGCCCCGCCGCTTTGCCTGACGCGCGAGGAAGCGGACAAGATTGTGGGCGTGGCCGTTGAGGCCGTCGAAGCGGTTCTGGGCTAAGACCTGAACAACATTACGACTAAGGCCGGTGGGCCCTGAACGCTCACCGGCCTTTCATACGATATCGGCAGATAAGGGTTGGCTTAAGTTCATCGGTTAGAGGCGTTGGACTGCCGTATACGCTCATTCGTGGGCATCGTAAACTTAACGGCAAAGAGGCCAGCCCATGACGCCGACCTACTTTGTGGGTCATACCCGGGCGATTTTGCCACACAGATTCATCGCCGCTCCGCGCAATTCGAGCGGCATGATCGAGGCAACCAGTGGCGGCACGCTGACCGCGCTTGATCTCGATATCCCCATCGAGGTTTCGCCCTATCACATCATCACGCGCCGTGATCGCCGTCTGTCGCCGGCGGCCAGCCGCTTTTATGCACTGGTTCTGGAAGAAATGGCCCGTTTGCGCGAATAACGATGACGGAGCATTTTTGCTTTTTGTCATTTTAACTCAACCTTGGATTTTCGTCGCAACATCTCTATAGTGCAAGAACCACCATGAAAGCCCCGCCTTGCGTGATGGAACCGGCCTCTTGGAGTTGTGTATTGCCTGTTGCCCCCACTTTGACAAAGACGGTGCGTCTGGACGAAGTCGTTGATCTGCGATCGCTCCCGCCGCATCGATATCTGCCGTCCCATCCCTTTGTTCAAAACCTGCGCAAAGCCGTTCCTTTCGACTTCTTTTCCGTCACCGGCCTTGATTTTGACGGCTATCGGTTTGGGGCCGGTCATTCCATCGATACGGACGCTCCCCCGGCCTTTCTCGATGACTATTATGGTGAGGCTCTCTTCAAGACCGACCCGATGGTGCAGGCCGCGCTCCATGCGCAAACGGTGATCATCGAGGAAGAGGTCTATCGAAAAAGCCCGCCCTCCCCGCGACTGCAGCAACTTTCACAAATGTTCGGCGTTCATAACAGAACGCTTTTTCCTGTGCGCCGCGGAAACGTCATGTTCGGCGCCGTCACCTTTGCCCGCAAGGTACCGTTCACCAGAGAGGAGATCGACTTCCTCAAGGACATTGCGGACGTGATGCACCGGGTTCTGACCGGCCCGATCATGGAGAAATTCGCAACCCAGAGCCTGAAGCTCAGCGAGGGCGAAATCGCCTGCCTGCGCCTTGCCAGTGACGGCAAGACCACCGAACGGATTGCCGCCGCCTCGGGCTACACGCCCGATACGGTCAACAGCTATATCAAATCAGCGATCAAGAAGCTGGGGGCCGACAACCGCGTGCACGCCATCGCCGAAGCCATCCGGCGCGGGTTGATCCCTTAAACGCAAACGCCCGGCGCGGGCGCCGCAGCTTTTTGCGGCCCCTCTTTCCGTCCCGCAATCGGACAACCGGCGCGGCCAGCTTTACTGCAACCGCCTCATCTTCCTGAAACGGAACATCTATCGGCAAAACCGCACCGATATTTTGGCGTGCACTGATAAAACGCGCGGCATTTGCGCATATTTTGAGCGCTCCCATCAAATACGACCGACGCCGTTAACCTTTCATTTTGAAGTCACCCCTAGAAATGGGGTCGATGAGACGGTGCAACATCCGTTTCGCCTCGAGGCGGGTCGTTCAAGGGTGATCGATCAAGGGACCTTGATGCCAGATGGACGCCGTTTCACGCGTCGGGAGATGAAAATGGGCATGGGTTTTTTGGGCTTCGCATCGGACGCGCAGTGCATCCTGGATGCCATGAGCAAGTCGCAGGCGATCATCGAATTTGATCTGACCGGCAAGATTCTCACCGCCAACGAGAACTTCTGCAAGGCGCTCGGTTACGAGTTGCGCGAAATCGTTGGTCAGCATCATCGCCTGTTCGTGGACCCCACCGAAGCGGCAAGCCCGGCCTATGGCCAGTTCTGGGCCAATCTGGCGGCCGGCAAGTTCGATCAGCGCCAGTACAAGCGCATCGGCAAGGGCGGACGCGAAGTCTGGATCGAGGCGTCCTACAATCCGGTTTTCAAGGGCAGCAAGCCCTACAAGGTCGTGAAGTTTGCGACCGACATTACCAGCCAGAAGCTCAAGGCCGCCGAAGATTCCGGCAAACTTGATGCGCTTTCTCGCTCGCAGGCCGTGATCGAGTTCACCCCGAGCGGCGAGATCCTTTTTGCCAATGAGAACTTCCTGAAGGTGCTGGGCTACCAGATGGCCGAAATTCGCGGCCAGCATCATTCGATGTTCTGTGAATCGCACCACGTTAACAGCCCCGAGTACCGCCAGTTCTGGGCGCGTCTGGGTGCAGGCGAGTTTGTGGCAGATGAATTTCTGCGCATCGGCAAAGGCGGCAAGAAGGTTCACATTCAAGCTTCCTACAATCCCATCTTCGATATGAACGGCAAGGTGTTCAAGGTCGTGAAGTTCGCGACCGACGTGACGGGCCGCGTCGAAAATGTCGATGCGCTGGCATCTGCCTTGCAGAAACTCGCCGATGGCGACCTGACGCATCATCTGGAACGTCCCTTCCTGCCGACGCTCGAAAAGCTGCGCGTCGACTTCAATGCCGCCTCGTCAAAGTTGCGCGAGGCGATGGAAGCCGTCACAGCCAACGCGAACGCGATTTCCGCTGCGTCCGCCGAAGTGCGCTCGGCCTCCGACAACCTGTCCCAGAGAACCGAGCAGCAGGCGGCGTCGGTGGAACAGACCGCAGCTGCCCTTGAAGAGATCACCACCACGGTGGCCGACTCCAGTCACCGCGCCTCCGAAGCCGGTAGCCTTGTGCGCAAGACCAAGGAAAACGCTGAACGTTCCGGTGACGTCGTGCGCCAGGCTGTCGATGCCATGGGCAAGATTGAGAAGTCCGCCTCCGAGATCGCCAGCATCATCGGCGTGATCGACGAGATCGCCTTCCAGACGAACCTTCTGGCCCTCAACGCCGGCGTTGAGGCCGCGCGTGCCGGTGAAGCGGGCAAGGGCTTTGCAGTGGTCGCGCAGGAAGTGCGCGAACTGGCCCAGCGCTCCGCCAATGCGGCCAAGGAAATCAAGGGCTTGATCAACACCTCGAACCAGCACGTCAAGAGCGGCGTTTCGCTGGTTGGTGAAACGGGCCGGGCACTGTCTGAAATCGTTCAGCAGGTGGTGAGTGTCGACGGCAATGTCAGCGCCATCGTGCGGGCCTCGGTGGAACAGTCCACCGGCCTCAAGGAGGTCAACACCGCCGTCAACACCATCGATCAGGGCACCCAGCAGAATGCTGCGATGGTTGAGGAAACCTCCGCCGCCGCCCATAGCCTTGCCCATGAGGCCGATGCCCTGTTCAAGCTCATCGCGCAGTTCAAGGTCAATGGTGGCGCAAGCACCTACGCCCCGGTGTCGCCCGCGCGGGAAACCAGCAAACCCGCCCCGTCGCCCGTCCGCAAGATGACGGCGTCGATCAACACGGCCTTCAACGGCAACGCCGCGCTTAGGGAAGACCACTGGGACGAGTTCTAAGACGCTCCACAAACGTCGATCTCAGGCCGGTCCGAAAGGGCCGGTCTTTTTTTGATTCATGATTTGAATCAGCAGGTTGGTGTAGACAGCTGTCAACTTTTCGGGGATGCCACCGGGGCAAAGAAAAACCCCTCCCCGGCAAGCCGGGAAGGGGTCTTCAAACCATCGTCAAGTGGCTGGATCAGGCCTTGTAGACCGGATCGAGCGAGCCGTTGGCGTAACGGGCAGCCATTTCGTCCAGTGCGATCGGCTTGATCTTGCCGGCAAAGCCAGCCGTGCCGAACTGTTCGAAACGCTCCGAGCAAAGCTTGGTCATGGCTTCCATGGCCGGCTTCAGGTACTTGCGCGGGTCGAATTCGGCCGGGTTGGTGGCGAACACCTTGCGGATCTGGCCCGTCATGGCGAGGCGGCAATCGGTATCGATATTGACCTTGCGGACGCCGAACTTGATGCCCTTCTGGATTTCTTCGACCGGCACGCCCCAGGTCGGCTTGATGTCGCCGCCGTAGGAATTGATGATGTCCTGCAGTTCCTGCGGAACGCTCGACGAACCGTGCATCACGAGATGCGTGTTCGGCAGCTTCTTGTTGACAGCTTCGATGACGTGCATGGCCAGAACGTCGCCGTCCGGCTTGCGGGTGAACTTGTAAGCGCCGTGCGAGGTGCCCATGGCGATGGCGAGCGCATCGACCTTGGTTTCGGCGACGAACTTCAGGGCTTCATCCGGGTCGGTCAGCAGCTGGTCGTGGCTGAGAACGCCTTCAGCGCCGTGGCCGTCTTCCTTTTCGCCCATGCCGGTTTCGAGCGAACCGAGAACGCCAAGTTCGCCTTCCACGGAGATGCCGCGCTTGTGGGCTTCGGCCACCACGGACTGCGTGACGCCAACGTTGTAAGCCCAGTCAGCCGGGGTCTTGCCGTCAGCCTTGAGCGAGCCGTCCATCATCACCGAGGTGAAGCCGTTGTCCATGGCGCTGGTGCAGGTCTTCAGCTCATTGCCATGGTCAAGGTGCATACAGACCGGGATGTTCGGATAGATTTCCGTCACGGCATCAATCATGTGACGCAGCATGGTGTCGTGAGCGTAGCTGCGGGCTCCGCGCGACGCCTGCAGAATAACCGGAGCATCGCACGCGGAGGCAGCGGCCATGATGGCGAGCGCCTGCTCCATGTTGTTGATGTTGAATGCCGGTACGGCGTAGTCATTTTCCGCCGCGTGATCCAGCAGCTGTCGAAGGGTAATTCTCGGCATGTTCCGCCCGTTCTCTTCGTTAGGCACCTTCCCCGCAGGCGTGAATCGTCAACGCGGAAGAATGCGTGAATTTAAACAGGCGGAGTAGAGCCTTTTCGTCATTTCGTTTCAATTGGAAACGCGTCGGATTGACAGGATTTTGCAACCCTTTAGGTTAACGCTTCCGTGTGCCTAACCCTTGAATGAAAAGGGATAGCGGGCATTTTCCCCCTCCCCGGTCCATTCCTTTTCAAAGCCGCGACATGAGCGCGCAGTCGGCATTTGCCGACCGCGTTTACTGTGAGATGCGAGCTGGAAGACCCGCCGAAGGCTCAGCGACCCTCGATCTGCTTCAACTGGGCCACGTCTCGGTCGATATGTTTCATCATCGAGCGTTGCGAACCGACCATGGCTTCGACGTCGGCCATGGCATTGTTGATCTTTTCAAAGCCCGAGAACACGCCCGAAAGCTGATGGGCGATCTCGTCATAGCCATCCTTGGCGGTCGACAGGCGATCTTCCGTCTGGCGGATGTTCTGCCCCAGAACGCCAATGCTGGTTTCCACCTGCGCCAGCGCTTCGCGGCTGCGGTCGAGCGTCGTTTTGGTGGTTCCGGCCAGTGCCCGCACTTCGTTGGCGACGACGGCAAAGGAGCGTCCCGCCTCACCGGCGCGCGCTGCCTCAATCGTGGCATTGAGCGAAAGCAGGTTGGTCTGCATGGTGATCTTGTCGATCACCTCGACAATGTCGGTAAGCTGGCGGGTCGTGCCTTCCACCTTCTGGAATTCTTCATCCAGAAGACCGGCCTGCGCCGTGTTGGAGATCGCGGCAATGCGCGCTTCCATGTTCTGGCGAATGCCCTGAACGCTGCCCCGCGCTTCATTGGTGCGGCCCACCACCTCATCCAGCTGGGTGGCCAGCTGCGACGATTGACCGAGGAAGCCGATCAGGCGGTTGATCAGCTTGTTGCGCAAGCCGTTGATGATGCGCTGCTGGCGCAGCCGCGACTGCGTGAAGTAACCGGCAAAGCGGGCATAATGGATGGGGAATTCATCAATGTAATGGTCCTGGAAGGCCACGCCTTCCGGCACCTTGAAGAAGACCAGCGCCGTCAGCGTCTGGTTCACGTTGATGCCGAGCAACTCCCCGAAGGTCGAAAAACCGGCGGCGGGCATGGGCCACATGCCATCAAGACCGGAAAGCTCGCGCTCATTGCCAAGACGGCGCAAAATGCAGTCGTTGATGATGGCGCCGACCGGCTCGGGCTTGCCAACCATGAAGTTGGCGAAGTCCTGGCGCGTCTGACGGGCAAAGTCCGTGGCGCGCACCAGATGCAGTTCATCACCGGGGTTCACGTCGCAATAGAAATTGATCGTGCCATTGGAAGGATCGATCCCGCTGACCGAACGGACGAAAAGCTCATCGTCCATCTTGATCGCGAAGGTATGGCCGGCAAGCCGGGCGTTCAGTTCCTCGGGGCGACAGCGCAGCATCTTGCACAACAGCGTCACCACCGGCACCACTTCCAGCGTGTCCGGGTCCAATGCTGCCGTCACCTGACGCACTTCAGGCGAGGCTTCGACCACCACCAGAGACTGCCCGGTATCGACAAAGTTCTGGCTTTTCAGAATGCCGAAGCGAATGTCGGGCCGCATCTTGGCAAAGATGATCAGCGCGTGGTTCTGCAGCACGCGGCTGCCATCGAAAATGCCGGTAAACTTGAAATCGAGCTTGCCGCCCGCCGACCCGCCGATGAACAGGCAGGGGAAGCGACGCGATTCATAGATCGCTTCCATCAGATAGTTTTCGGACGCGGAGAGACCATCGACCAGAGTGATGGCGACCGTATCCTCGGCGCGCATCGCAAAGGGAACGCGAACGCGCGACAGGTGGCGCACGATTTCATCGATACGCTGGCTGTGTTCCTTCGAGGGGCGACCAGCGCGGATATCGTCGTTGGCCAGCGGAACGGCCTGAAGGGAGAGCTGCTCGAACAGGCCGCTTCCAAACACCTGAAGAACCACGTTGTCCCAGCTGCCGGATGCCGCGCAATAAAGCTTTTCGCTGGCACCGGAGCCCGCATCGCACAATTCACCCGAGGTGGTGGTGGCCACGAGCTGGGCCGTGCCGCAAAGCCGGCGGATGCGGTCGCAGGTCGACGCGAAATCAACATGGGGCGAGACATAGGCCATGACGAGGGCAGCCGGTTCGCCACCGATAAAGGCAAAATCATCCGGCAGATTGGAAAGCTCAGAGGTCGTTCGATAGACCGTCATGGCAGCGGTCGACGACGGATCAGCGTAGCCATCCTCGAAATGATGAGCCGGCTCGTCGTAACGCGCCGATGCAGGCGCCTCGTAAATATCTGATGCGACCGTGGTCTCAACAAAAGCTTCCGCCATTTTCGGCTTTCTGAATGTGAACAATGAAGCTCTCCCTTGTGTGCATCCCTGATGACACTATCTCCTCACTCTAATGTGATGCAGACGCAATAACCCCTGGTTTACGGGCAATCCCAAGAAATGAGTTGATAAAAGATAGATAATACCATTCAGAAAAGCGGCGCGCTTTTTTGGGGGGAGATCATCCAATCTTACACGCATTGAATTTGGACTAATCATAGCCCTATACTGATATCGATAGTGTGAATTCTCGCATCGCTCTCCACTATCCAGAGTGTAAGCCATTGAGAGATTTTAGAAAACGCCAGTCAGAGCAGGCCACGCAGGCGGCTGAAAGTGTCAATTCGCGAGCCGATATATTGGCAGCGCTCGACGGCAGTCTGACTTTTTCCCGCCGGGAACGTCTGGCGCATCTTTTGAGTGAGGCGGAAGCCATCGCCCTTGCTCGACTCTGCGATGCGACAGAAAGTGTTAACACATTGCGCGCCGTCGCCACCGATCTCGAGGCGCTTGTGATCTGGCATCGCAACCAACGCGGCGCGGAACTACCTTGGCCGCCCTCCCCCGGCCTTGTCGATGACTGGCTAAGCGATGCTTTGGCGCAAACACCCTGCCCCTCCCCTGCAACGCTGAAACGCAGGCTGATCAGCTGGGCGCGCATCGCGCGGGCCATGGGAATGAGCGACGCGATCCTTGAGGATGAAGCAGTGCGCGCCCGCCTTGGAAGCGCACCTCTGCCCGAGACGCCGCCCCCCGAAACCCTCGGCGAAGAGGGGCTTGCCGCCTTGATCGAGACCTGTCCCAGCGATCATCTGACCGGGCTTCGCGACCGCGCCCTGCTTTTGACCGCCTTCACACTGGGCCTTGGTCCCGGCCTGATCTCGGCCCTGAAAGTGAGCGACTTCACCGGGGACGAAGTGAGCGGCTTCCGTCTGCTTCGCCATCGCAAGCCAGCGCTTTTCTTGAGCGAAGAGGCCGCCACCGCGCTGCGGCGATGGCTCGAACAAACCGGCCTGACATCCGGGCCGCTGTTTCGCCCGGTTGACCGCTGGATGAAGCCCGGGCGGCTCGGTCTCACGCCCCAATCCGTGAAACTCATCGTCAAGGCACGGGCAAAACAGGCCGGTCTTGATCCCGCCCGGCTTTCGGCGCGCAGCCTTCGCTGACCCGCCTGACGCAAACGTGATCGCCCACACGCAATCGTCAAGGGCAATTTTCATGGCTCTCGCGCATGAACATAGAGGGGACCGCTGAAATCAGCCGCGGGCCTTCCTATATGCATTGCCAGACGGATGACCGTTTCAACGAGAGGAGACTTCGAATGCCCGCATCTGCATCGCGCCTTGCCCGGCTTGCCGCCCTTGTGGCGCTTGGCCTGACAACGACGCTCGCAACCATCGATACGGCGGAGGCACGCCGCGCCAGTGGCGGGTTTTCGGGTTTCGGCAGCCGTGGAACGAAAACCTTTTCCGCCCCTGCCCCCACACGCACCGCACCGGATGCCGCAGCCCCCATTGAACGCAGCATGACGCCGAAGCCCGCCCAGCCTTCCGCGCAGCCGCAGACCAATGGCATGCAGACATCTGCACCCGCCCAGGCCCAACGAAATGGCGGCCTGTTTGGCAGCTTCGGTCGCTCGATGCTCGGTGGCCTTCTGGTCGGCGGTCTCTTCGGCATGTTGCTCGGTCAGGGCTTTGGCGGCTTCGCCGGTTTCTTTGGCTTGATCCTGCAGGTCGCCATCATTGGCTTCCTCGTCATGATGGCGCTGCGCTTCTTTGCCAATCGCAACGCGCCCACCCCGGCCTCTGCCGCAACGGGCGGTCCTTCGCTGCGCAACAACGCAACGTCGTTCGGCCAGCGGAACCCCGCGGAAGGTTTCAAGATGCCCGATTTCGGCGGGCAGGCGCGCCAGTCCGCACCCGTCACTCCGGCGGCACCCGTCGTTGAACCGCTCGATCTCGATGGCGCGGATTTCGACCGCTTCGAGGCTCTGCTCGGCGAGGTGCAATCGGCCTATGGTCGCGAGGACTATGCCGCCCTTCGCCAGATCACAACGCCGGAGGCCATGTCCTATCTGGCCGAGGAACTGGGTGAAAACGCCACGAACGGCCTGCGCAACAGCGTGAAGGATGTTCGCCTTGTGCAGGGTGATCTTTCCGAAGCCTGGAGCGAAGAGGGCGCCGACTACGCCACCGTTGCCATGCGCTATGAAAGCATCGACGTGATGCTGGACCGTTCGACCGGCAAGGTTGTTTCGGGTGATCCCGATACGCTTTCGGAAAGCACGGAGCTTTGGACCTTTACCCGCAAGCGCGGTGGCGACTGGCTTCTGTCAGCCATTCAGGGCGTCGCCTGAGTTTCAATCTGTCTCAAACATCAGAAAGCCCCGGTCTCCCGGGGCTTTTTTTTGTGCGACCGTCAGGCCAGCGTGTCGTCGCGCCAACCGGCCCTGACCTTTTCAGACCGAACCAGAAAGAGGCCATAGAGGAAAAGCGGTCCGTTCATGATGAAGGGCAGGAAGACGAGGCCTTGCCCGGCTTCGCCCGGGTCATTTGCCAACGTGCTGAGAATGAAAATCAGACAATCCCAAAGCCAATGCAGGATCATGACCGGCCAGATCGAACGATTGCGAATGCGCAAGGCCTGAAAAGCGCAACCGAGCATGAAGGCGTTCAATGCCTGAACCACAGCGGCTTCAAAGGCCCCCGTGAGCAGGGCGTTCATGACATGGACCAGCCCAAACAAGGCCGAAACAAGCAGGAAGCCAGTCCAGAAGGACAGGGCTTTTCGCGCCGCATCCCACAACACACCGCGAAATGCGAGTTCCTCGCTGAACCCTACCACCATCGTATTCAGCGCGATCATGGCAAGCGCAAATGTCGTCGGAACGGCATGGCCCGATTTAACCAGAAGCAAAATGGCCGCTGAGAAGACGATAAGGTAAAGGGCCGGAAGCCACATCACCTTGAGCGAGGCCACGGGTTGCGGTGAACGCATCCCCACCTTCGGCCAACGGGCCACAGCCACGAAGGCCAGCATGAAAAGCGCCGCCAGCGGTGTTGCCCAGACAAGGCGTTCCGTCACCAGCGCTTCCAGCGACGTGCCCGGCCCCACCTGCAAAAGACTGACACCGAGGGTAATCCCTGCCCAAACGGCACAGGCAAGAAATGCGGCGATCAATCGGGGACGTGCGTTGACCATGCGGGCTCCGGAACGGCTGAAGAGGGAACGTCACTATAGCGTTCCGGAACCGGATTTTGGAAGAAGCTTAGTCTGCGGCGGCGGATTTCAGCGCTTTCAGCATCGGATGGATCGAGAAACGCCCGTCTTTCGCCTTGCGGGTCAGATCACGCAGATAGCCACCCGGCGAGCGGATCTCTTCGGCCCGTTCCAGCATGACGGCAACAACCGTGATGGCCGCCTGATCACCAAGGATCTCGAGCGCATCGCGCCAGGCCGAGGGTGAAATGCCCAGCATCGAGCGAACAAGATCGGCCGTTGCCCTCGCCTCCTTCCAGGTCGTGATGCCCTCGCGGGAATAGTCCCGGATCGTCGGGCAGGCCGAAAGCAACGCGGTTAACGAAATCTTTCCAGCTTTTCGGTCAGAATGTCTTTGTTTTTCAGTTGGTTGCGACTCGAACGGTTCGGTATCGGGAGTGGGGAACGCTGCTGTATTAGGGTCATAGCCGTTAATTTCAGATTGGTGGTCTGTGTTTGAATTATGAATGTGCCGCTCATTTTCGTTGTCATAGGCGCTCATTTCTTGCTCAGAAAGACTATCGAGGTAGGCATTTTCCACCTCAGCCCGCAGCCGAACCAGTGCTTCCCGACGATCAACGAGGCTCGTCGTGTCCGCGGCGCGTGAGAGGCGTCCAGACAGCGCCTGCAGTCTGAGAGCGTAATCACCCCACGAACCGTCGCGCTTCTCTTCCAGAGCCGCCTCTACGGTCTTGGCAACGTCACGCAGATGAATGGTGATCTCGGCACGCAGAATGCGCACAGCGCGCGCCTCGGCCCTCACCTCTTCGGCACGGGCATGGATCTCGGCGGCCGCCAGCGCCAGCGGTGCCAGATCGAAGCCGAAAGCGTCTTCCACCAGTCCATCTTCATCACGACGGCAATAGCGCTTGCCGTTCGGGCTATCGCGGCGAAGCAGAAGGCCGGCCGACACCAGAGCCGCCAGATGACGGCGAAGCGTTGCCCCGGACATGCCGCGCGAGCGCACCGACAATTCGTGATTGGACGGGAAGACGATGATCGGACGGCTGCCATCCAGCACCCGCTCCGGATGGAACGTCAACAGCGCGTCGAGCACCGTTAGCGCCCGGTCGGAAAGGGCATAGAAATGGCGGGCGTCGGTGAGGGCGCGCAAAAGCTCCCACTTGTCGGCCTGGCCGGTGTCATTGCCCCCCTCACCCACCGACAACGCCGACTGGCGTTTGGCCGTGCGTTGCTGAAGGGCGAAAATGTCCGCACGCATCCGTGCGCCGCCAAAAGGCGTCGTTGCCATTCTTCCTGTCATGATCGGCCCCTTCCTGAACAAGGGAAACGGCCCCGGACGTCGCTTTCAGAACACAGATTCACGGTCCCGAACGCGATTGCGGTTCGAGGGGTGCATCCGCCGGGCGGGTCACATCACGAAACCCGGTTCTGGTTCAAACAAGGAGGATGGGTGAGAGCTGAAGGCAAATCAGCAGGTGATTTGCGCGCATACGTTCCCGTTTTCGCCCGTGATGATCTGATCAGGGGCGAGTTCCACCTTGAAATTCCGGCGGTGGAGACGTTTCAGGACTTAAGAAAACTACGCAAATACAATATGTTATCTGATCCGGACGCGACGCGACCAGGCGGAACTTGACTTTGATGTTCGGAAGTGATTCTCTCAAATTGCTACATCGAAGAGGGCTTCCGGATCGGCGACGTTTTGGAGGCCTTTTTTCTTGCTCTTTCGTTCCTTTCTGTTGCACTGAACCACGAACGGTTTCACCCGCCCGTGCCTGAAATCATGGTTTCGAGGCAAAGCCTGCGAAATGGCTGGCGACGAGATCCGCCGCCTTCTCCACGGCGTCCGGCGACGCCCCGGCCAGAAACTCGATGCGCGGCGTCTTGCCGGTCGTCACGAGACGGGCAAACACCCGGCCCGAACTATCCTTCAGATCGCGCGGCTTGGCGGCCTTCGGCTTTTCCTTGGCCGTGAGGCGATTGAAGATGAACTGGAAACGCTTGTCGCTATCGGCCTCGGCAAAGCGCACCAGACCGATTTCCTCATCCGCCTTGGCAACGCCCGCCTCATGGGCCAGAAGCCCACCCATAGCCATCCAGCGGTCGCGACCGGCCTTCGGGGCGGGGCCGATGGCACGCACCACATGTTCCGGCACGGCTTCGGCCACCTGCAAGAGGCGCGAAAGCTCACTCTTTTCGACGGCCAGCGCCTCACCGGCCACCTTGCGGTCAAAGCCGCGCGCCACAAGCGTGCGGGCAAAGAGCGCGCGCTCGATGAAGGTGAGGTTGCGGCGCTCGGCATTTTCCTTGCCCTGGGCCAGCACCAGCGCATCATCGCTGAGCGGGCGAACCACCGCCTGAACCTTGATCGCCAGACGCCGCGCCGCTTCAAGGCGGCGATGGCCGTAAGCCGTCTGGTAACGCCCCTCCTGCGTCGGATGGGGGCGCACAAGGATCGGCACCTGTTGGCCGCTTTCGCGAATGCTGTCCACCAGCCGCTCGAAATCCTCATCGGCAAGGCCGACAAGCTTCAGACGGTCTTCAACGATCGAGCCTTCGACCAGTTCGGGATCGAGGGCCACGACCCGCTCGCCCTTTTCGAGTGCTGCGCGCAGCGAGCGCGCTTCTTCGGCTTCCCGCGACATGGCGCCCAGCGTCAGGCCCATGGCCTTGACGGCACCGGAGCGCGAATGTTCGGGCGCGGCCGGTGCGGCCGGTGCGGCGGGTGCCGGAGCCTCGGTCGATTTCACGTCCGGGGCGACCGGAGCCTGCGGGGCCAGCGTGCCGCCGAAAAGCGCCTTCAGCTCGTTCTTGCGATTGATGCCAGCCATCGCTTAAGCCCTCTTCTCACGGCCCCAGGCCGCGTGGATCAAAGCCTCGATTTCACCATTCACAGCGGTCATGGATTCCATGGCCCGATCAATGGTGGTGCGGGTGAAGTTTTCGCGGCCCACTTCGTAAAGCGTCTGCTTGGTCAGGCCGGCATCGGAAATCGCCGTGGACTTGACCATCGGCGCGGTCAGAACGCGCGAACCGAAGAGCGAGCGCATGAAGCCGACGATTTGCGCCTGCGGACCATCATTCGGCTCGAAGCGGGTGACGAGATAGCGCAGGAAATCGAAATTCAGTTCACCGCCTGCCTCTCGCACGACGCCCAGAAGATCCGCCGTCATGAACAGGAACTGGTTCATGGAGGCGACGTCGAGCATCTGCGGATGCACGGTGACGATCACCGAGGTCGACGCACACAGCGCCGAAAGCGTCAGATAGCCAAGCTGCGGCGGGCAGTCGATAACCACCACGTCGTAATTGTCGGCCACATCGGCAAGGGCGGCCTGAATGCGCGCGAAAAAGAGCGGGCCGATATCCTCGCCGGTTTGGCGGCGAAGAAGCGCCTGCGGCGTGGAATGCTCGAACTCCTGCAGTTCCAGATTGCCCGGAACGAGATCGAGACCTTCGAAATAGGTGGGACGCACAATCTCGCGCAGCGGCCGCGGCGAGCCGTCATAACGGATCGCGCCGTAGAGCGTGTCATTGCCGGAAAGATCAAGCTCCGGCTGATAACCGAACATCGCCGAAAGCGAAGCCTGCGGGTCGAGATCAACCGCCAGAACCCGATGGCCGCTCAGCGCCAGATGCTGGGCGAGGTGGACGGCGGACGTGGTCTTGCCCGAGCCGCCCTTGAAGTTCGTGACCGAGATGACCTGCAGATGTTCGCCAAGTGCCGGATCGCGCCAGGGCAGGTAGGTGCGAGCCTTGGCGGCATTCCCCTTGGCCAGCGCCTGTTCGGCAAGATGCCGACGCAGCGCCGCGATGTCGCTCAACGTATAGAACCGGCGCCCGCCATTGCCCGTTTCCGGGCGCGGTCCCTCGCCTGCCAGAGACAACTGCCGCAGATAGCCGTCCGAAACGCCGATCAGCCGGGCTGCTTCGCCGGAGGAAAAGGCGCGCAGCGTCTTGCGAGCCGTCGGCGGAAAGAGGCGTTCGCGCATGGCTTTGAGCTGATCGGAGAGCGCATGCGCGTCGGCCGCAATGGCAAGATCGGCGGGCTGGCGGGCAGCACCGTCTTCCATCTCGATCCCTGCAGTTTCGGGCGTCGCCGCCATGGCCGTCTCCATTCCTTGCGCTTCACGCGCGCTGTATGCTGTTTTCCGGTATCAGCGATTCTCTGACCCCGACTATATACGGGAAGACAATAGACTGACAGCGATCCGGCCAAGTTACGCAAAACGCAAATTTCTTCGCCAAATTCCGTAAACAAGGCAAACGTGGCGAAGCAACCGAGTCGCGTCAAGCTGATTCTCGCGACTCACTTCACCGCCATTTCAATGATTCACAGACTTTATGCGGCCATCGTGACGCGGACTGACGATGCGGGGATGAAACGTGGCGGAAAATCAGACAAAACCGCTGCAAATCAGGGACTGTGCAGCCCGTGATTTCCCCGGCTGGAGCGCCGTTGACAGCTGTCAACGTTCCGCCTCTCACCCGTTGACAGCTGTCAACGCGGCCTTCAGCTTTCATTCAGGCAAGCGGCGATAGAGATGCACCATTCGCTTGCCCGCCACCGATCCCCGACCGACGGCATGACAGCGAATGATCGAAGTGAGGATTTTGCCATGATGCATCCAGGGAAAGCCCTGATGGTCTGCGTAATCGGCCTCGGCACTCTTGCCGAAGCGGTTCCGGCCTTCAGCATGCCCGCCGCGCCGACGGTTTCCGCTCCGGCTGACGGCGACATCGTCAAGGCTCAGTGGGGTCCGCCGCCTCCGGGTTATGGCTGGGGCCCGCCGCCGCCGCGCCATCACCACCGTCCGCCGCCGCCGGATTGGGGTTGGGGTCCGCCACCGCCGCGGCATTATCACCGGCCGCCGCCACCGCCGAGCTGGGGCTGGGAACCACCGCGCTATTATCGCCCGGCTCCGCCCCCGCCGCCGCGCTACTATCGCCCGCGCGCCAACCCGCATGTGCAATGGTGCCTGAACCGCTACATGTCCTATAACCCCTCCACGAACCGCTACCTGAGTTCGTCGGGATATTACAAGGTCTGCATCTCGCCCTATTCCTATTGAGGCGACGAGACGACAAACGAAAGGGGCGGCCCGAAAGCCGCCCCTTTTTTTTCATTTCAGCCAAAGCCTGAAGACTTACTCTTCCTCACCAAAGGCCGGGGCCTGCTGCTCGCGGCTGCCGCTGATGATTTCGCGCTTGCCGACATGATTGGCCGGACCGACGAGACCTTCCTGCTCCATACGTTCGACCAGAGAGGCGGCACGGTTATAACCGACCGACAGACGGCGCTGGATGTAAGAGGTGGAGCACTTGCGATCGCGCAGCACCACCTTGACGGCCTTGTCGTAAAGATCGTCGCCGCTGTCTTCCGCCATGGCCGACTTGTCGAACACGGCTTCGTCTTCCTCAGCCGCCTCGTCCGCTTCATCCTCGGTCACCGTGCCGAGATATTGCGGACGGCCCTGCAGCTTCAGATGCGCCACGACATGCTCGACCTCACGGTCGGAGACGAACGGTCCATGGACGCGGCTGATGCGACCGCCACCGGCCATATGCAGCATATCGCCCTGACCGAGCAGATGTTCGGCACCCTGTTCGCCAAGGATCGTGCGGCTGTCGATCTTCGACGTCACCTGGAAGGAAATGCGGGTCGGGAAGTTTGCCTTGATCGTGCCGGTGATGACATCGACCGACGGGCGCTGGGTCGCCATGATGAGGTGGATACCGGCGGCACGCGCCATCTGGGCGAGACGCTGGATGGCCCCTTCGATCTCCTTGCCCGCCACCATCATCAGGTCAGCCATTTCATCGACGATGACGACGATATAGGGCATGTGGGAGAGGTCCATGGCCTCTTCCGTGTAGGTCGGTTCACCCGTGGAACGATCAAAGCCGGACGGCACCTGAACGGTGATTTCCTCCCCCTTGGCGCGGGCTTCGGCAGCGCGGGCATTGTAGCCATCGATATTGCGCACGCCGAGGCGCGACATCTTCCGATAGCGGTCTTCCATTTCGCGCACGGCCCATTTCAACGCCATCACGGCCTTCTTGGGATCGGTCACGACCGGGGTCAGGAGATGCGGGATGCCGTCATAGACGGACAGTTCCAGCATCTTCGGATCGACCATGATGAGGCGGCATTCTTCCGGACGCAGCTTGTAGACCAGCGACAGGATCATGGTGTTGATGGCAACCGACTTGCCCGAGCCGGTCGTGCCCGCTACCAGAAGGTGGGGCATCTTGGCCAGTTCAGCAATCACCGGCTCACCGCCAATGGTCTTGCCAAGGCAAAGCGCCAGCTTGTGCTTCGATTCCCAATATTCCTCGCACTCGATGAGCTCGCGGAAGAACACGGTTTCACGCACGGCGTTCGGCAGTTCAATGCCGATGACATTGCGACCGGGCACGACCGCAACGCGGGCAGACAGCGCCGACATGGAGCGGGCAATATCATCCGACAGACCGATGACGCGCGACGACTTCACACCCGGCGCGGGTTCGAATTCATAAAGCGTGACGACCGGGCCGGGGCGCACGTCGATGATTTCGCCGCGCACGCCAAAGTCTTCCAGAACGCTTTCCAAAAGGCCGGCGCTCTGTTCCAGCGCTTCCGGGCTCATGGTTTCAGCGCGCTGACCATTCGGTTCCTGCAGAAGCCAGACCGGCGGAAAATCATAGGGGCCGTAATCATCGCCGAGACGATTGACGGCGCGCGTCGCCATCATCGGCACCGGCTGTTCGAACGTCGCCGTCGGTGCAGGCATCGGCTCAAAGGCCGGCGCTGTAAACGGAGCGGCGATGTCCGGCTTCGGCATGTGGCT
This sequence comes from Pseudomonadota bacterium, assembly GCA_020161665.1. Taxonomy (GTDB): domain Bacteria; phylum Pseudomonadota; class Alphaproteobacteria; order Rhizobiales; family Rhizobiaceae; genus Ectorhizobium. The sequence continues at coordinate 102,950 of JAIUPA010000038.1, forward strand.
GAGGAAAGACGGAATGAAGGAGGGGACCGCCTGCACCGGCTCGACCGAAACAGGCGCGGGAAGGGGGGCAGCCACAGCCACCGGCGCTTCGACCACCGGAGCCGGTTCAGACTGGACGGCATTCATGCGGGCATGATGCTGGGCGGCAGCGGCCCGCATAAAGACCGGCTCGGGATGGGGCGTAAAGACCGGGGCGGCGGCGGCAAGGACGGGTTCCGGGACGGGGGCTGACTTCTCGCCGAAGCTCACTTCATAGGCCGCAACGCTCCAGAATTCCGCCGGGGCCAGCGTCGTGACGGCGAGCGGGAACCAGTGGCGACGGTCTTCGTCGGCCACGGCACCCATAGCCACGGAGCGCATCAAAACTTCGCGGTAAAGGGCGACGACCGAACCATGCGGCGCATGTTCGTTGAAGGTGGGCAGCGAGGGCGAAGCCTTGGGCTGCGAGGTCACAGCCACCTTCGGCACCGTAAAGAACGGCGCGAAAACATTGGCAACCGGGGCGGCAACCACCGGAACCGCAGCCTCCGGCGCGAGTGCCGCGCCCTGATCCATCGTCTCGAAGAAGGCGAAATCCGAAACCCATTCCGGCACGGAAACCGGGGCCTGCGGCGCTGCCTCAGCGGCAACCTCCGGGGCCTTGGCGACGGGCAGGAAGGCGGGCAGCACGAAGGCATCGACCGGCGCTTCAGCATCAATCGGTGCAAAGGTCTGGGCGTTCAGGCCGACGCGGGCCATATCCTGCAGCATGGCCGGCGTCATGGCGGGCGACAGGGCAGGCTGCACGGCCTCGGCCTGTGCCTCAACGGGGCTGAACTCGGCCAGCGGCTGGCTCACCAGCGTCTGCACGTGACGGGCCATCAGGCTTTCGGCAGCGGCGCGGCGGGCGGCTTCCGCGCGCTCGATTTCGGCGGCCTTTTCCGCGGCGCGGCGAGCGGCATAGGTATCCTTCGGCTGCTCGGCCACGCCACGGCGCTTCTGAAGCTCGCTTTCCGGGGTGCGCGAAAAGCGCACATTGGAGGCCAGCGCGAAAGCGCTCTGCCAACCGGGCAGGTTTACATGTGCGGGGCTTGGCGCGACCGGCTGGCCCGCTGCGCGCGAAGCCTCGGCACTCCACCCGCCGGCTTCATCCGGGCGATTGTCCGTCGTGTGATAGGGATTGACGGGAGAGGTGGGATATCTGGAAGTACTCATGGGACCCTGCACAATGAGGAATGCAAAACTCGTCTCCTAGGTAATAGAAAATAAAGGTTAACCGCCCCTTTCGCGGGGTGGGCGGAAGCGGCGAAATCCGTGTGCTTTGAGCGCCCGAATACCGGGGGAGGGGAGGGGAAAAGCCCTGAAGTTTTGGGCTTTTTCCCGCATGTGCGACGCGGAAATATTTCGTCTTGAAAACGCGAAAGCCAGATTTTCTGCAACGAGACCGCGCTTGACAGTTTCGTCTGCCGCGCTCCAATTAAAGCGGTTTGGCCAAGGCCCTCAGCGCCTTTGCCAAACGACCAGAGGAGCGAACGGTTTCATGTATTTCGGCATCGATTGGGGCGGCACGAAAATGGAAATCGTCGCGCTCACCCCGGCAGGTTCAGTTGCGGCACGCCACCGCCTGCCCACGCCCACGGGCGGCTATACGCAAGCACTGGAGGCTGTGAAATCGCTGGTCGCGGAGGCCGAGCGTCAGGCGGGTACCACCGGCACGGTCGGCATCGGCATTCCGGGCAGTCCCTCGCCGCAGACCGGACTTGTGCGCAATTCCAACGTGGTGGTGCTGAACGGCAGGCCGCTGAGACGCGACCTGGAAGCGCTCATCGGACGACCCGTGCGCATTGCCAACGACGCCAATTGTCTGGCCGTTTCCGAGGCTGTGGATGGCGCAGGCGCGGGCGCGCATGTGGTGTTCGGCGTCATTATCGGCACCGGGCACGGCGGCGGTATCGCCATCGACGGCCGCGTCCATGCCGGGTTTCAGGGCTTTGCCGCCGAGATCGGCCACTATCTGCTGCCGTGGATGAAGGCGAATGAGTATCCCGGCCCGAAATGCTGGTGCGGCAAGCATGGCTGCCTGGAAATGTTTGCCTGTGGCACCGGCTTTGAGCGCGACCACCTTGAAACGACCGGCGAGGCGCGCAAAGGCGCGGAGATTATCGCCGCCATGCGGGCGGGCGATCAGGCGTCCCGTGCGACCTATGAGCGCTTTGCCGACCGGCTGGCGCGGTCGCTGGCGCTTCTCGTCAACATCATCGATCCGGACGTGTTCGTTCTGGGCGGTGGCATGTCGAATATCGACGAGCTTTATGCGGATCTGCCGCAATTGATACCGGCCTATATATTCGGCGATGGATTTGCGACGCCGATCCGAAAAGCCGTCCATGGTGACAGTTCCGGCGTGCGCGGTGCCGCATGGCTGTGGAAAGGGGAGGGGAACCCATGACCCGCGATACCAGTACACCCATCCGCACCGGCCTGATCGGCTATGGTTTTGCGGGCAAGACCTTTCATGCCCCGCTGATTTCAGCCGTTCCGGGCCTTGTCCTGAAGGCGATTTCCTCCTCGAAACCCGATGCCGTAAAGGCTGATTTTCCCGCCGTGACGGTCTACGCCGACCCGCTGGCGCTGATGGAAAGCGACGTTGATCTCATCGTCATCGCCTCACCGAACGACACCCACGCGCCGCTGGCCGAAGCCGCGTTGAAGGCAGGCAAACATGTGGTGGTGGACAAGCCTTTCACGCTGACACTGACCGAGGCCCGGCATCTCGGCGCGGTCGCCAAGGCCGAGCGTCGGCTGCTCTCGGTCTTCCACAATCGCCGTTATGACAGCGATTTTCTCGGCGTGAAGAGCGTGATTGAAAGCGGCAGGCTTGGGCGCGTCACGCATTTCGAATCCCATTTTGATCGCTTCCGGCCGCTGGTGCGGGATCGCTGGCGCGAACATGCCATCCCCGGCGGCGGCCTGTGGTTTGATCTCGGGCCGCACATCATCGATCAGGCGCTGCAACTTTTCGGCCTGCCGGAACGCGTCACGGCGACCATCGCCACGCAGCGCAGCGGTGGGCAAGCCGCCGATTACGCCCATTGCATTCTGCACTATGGATCGATGCGCGCCGTGCTGCATGCCTCCATGCTGGTGGCGGGCGGCACCCACCGCTTCACCGTTCATGGGGAGGGTGGCTCGTTGATCAAGCCAACGCTCGACGGACAGGAGACGCAGCTGCTCGCCGGACTTCGTCCGGGGGATCGCGAATGGGGCGTCGACCCGGAAGCGATGACACTCTTCACCGCGACCGGCAGCGAGGCCCTGGCCACGCCGCGCGGCGACCAGAGCCGATATTACCGCGACGTAGCGGAGGCCATCTCCGTTGACAGCCGCAACCCGGTGACGTCGCTCGAAGCGCTTGCCGTGATGGCTGTGCTGGAGGCCGCCGAAATTTCATCGCGTGACGGCAGAAGCGTCGCGCCCGCCCTGACAGACGCCGAAAAAGCGGCCTTTCAGAACGGGGATCAGTGAGGCAAACAAAGTCGAACAGAGTCTCAATTCTCACTATCGATATTGAATGCCGTAATTCATTGTTTTTATTAAATTCAAAATCGAAACGTCACAAAACACCCCAGGCGCGGAAGCGACCGCGCCCGGTCAGCTCACGCAAGCGTAAGTCACCCGCCATTTTCAACGCACCCTGCGGGGTAACGCCGAGGGTTTCGGAAATCATCGTCGCCGAGACCATGGGCCGCGACAGGACGAGGTCGATCAGCTCCGGCAGGCGTGACGTGCTGCGCCGCCCGACCAGTTGCCGCTCCATTTGCTGGCGGGCAAGCGTCAGCCGGTCGTGGTCCTTGAGCCCCGCCTCAGCGCCCAGACGAAAGCCGTCGAGAAGCGCGAGCAAACGCGTGGTGCGATCCTGGCTTCGCCGCCGCTCATGGCGCACGGCCTTCAGCCCGACATTGACGGGCGCGAGATGCGACGTGGTCAACCCCGCTTCGCGCAGCAAGGCCGCGCCGAGGAGACGACCCAGCCACGACGCGGTGCGGTCCACCTCCCATTGTTGCCAGGCGTCGATCAACACCGCAGCCCGCAGAACCGGGGGAAGCTCAATGCTTGAAAGCAACAGCCCGCGCCACCGCTCCTGCCCGACCGAGTTCGGCAAGGCGGGGGAGGGGAGGGGAGCCGTCCGGCGTGAGGGCGTGCCGGACAACAGCGCCTGGCTGCGGGCCAGCAGTGCATCGATCTCGGCCATCGGTGCATCGAGGACATCATCCGGGTCGTCTGACGCCAGAGAAGGTGCCGCACTTTTCGTTTCGGGGGCTGAACCGTCATCTTCGGTGCCACCGCGAAGGACGCGCAAGCCCGCGTCACTCAAGGCCCAGTCGTGCGGACGTGACAGGATGCGCCGACGGGTGCGCAGGACATCATGGGCGATGGTGAGTTCATGGCTGGGCGCGCGAACGCCCATGGCCGCATCGTGCAGAACCAGATCTTCCATGTGGACGAGTTCGCCATCGACCCAGAGCGAGGCCACCGCATCGGCAAAATGCAGGCGCGCCACAAGACCCGCGCCAAGCGAAGAGGCTGAAATGCGCTCATCCAGCCGCACAAGCGCCGCCGTTGCCTCGCAGACGGGCAAAACAAGGGTTTTGAGCGGCAAATCGTCGAGTTCGTAACGCATTGAAGTTACGATACATGATTCACATTATGAAAGCGATATGGCCTTTAGGTTTCGCCACTCATGCGCCGGCCTGGAGCACATCAAAGAAGCAGCGCGTCCTTCAAGGCGAGGCCTTCAGTGGCGCGCAGATCCAGATCGGCTTCGATATGATCAATGTGATGCAGCATCAGATGGCCAGCCTTTTCGCCGTCGCGTGCTTCCAGCGCCTGAAGCAGGTGTGCATGTTCCCCATGGCCGCAGCTTGAAACGCCCGAACGGCCATAAAGCGCAATCACCAGCGAGGAGCGCGCCACAAGCTCCTCCATGAACTTGAGCAGGATCGCATTGCCCGCAACGCGCGCCAGAAGAAGGTGGAAGTCGCCCGACGCCTTGATTTCGGCGCGGCGGGCATCCGGGCCGCGCTGATTCATGAAGCGCTCTTCTTCCATCAGCTGGTCGCGAAATTCCTTGAGATCGGCAGCGGTAATGCTCGCAGCAGCAGCCTTGGCAATGCCCGGCTCGATCAGGCGGCGCGAGGCAAAGATCTGGCGCGCCTCTTCCGGCGTCGGATTGGAAACGAAGGCGCCGCGGTTACGCTCGATACGCACAAGCCCCTCAAAGGCCAGCATCTGCAGCGCGGAGCGAACCACGGTTCGGCTCACATCGAAAAGGGTGCCCACCTCGGCCTCGGACAGTTTCGTTCCGGGGGCAAGACGGCGGTCGGCAATAGCACTGCGAAGGCTGTCGCGAATGTGCTGGGCACGGTCTTCCGGCTGGGCGTCCGAAGGAGACAGGTTGGTGTCGGCGATGTTCATGGCTGCGCTTTCGAAATCGGTTTCCTTATTTACCGTGCGCGCGGCAGCACGCAAATGCAAACTTCTTGCTCGGCGCGAAAAAAGCAAGAAAAACACCGGAATTCCTGCGCCAACGAGCGCAAGCATATAGTGTAAAGTCTGATACTTTGCGGCGATTTATCCGGTTGCGGGCAAATCAGTTGCGCGATATTGATGTTTTCGGAGGCCGTGGCGACATTAATTTTGAGGAAGGATATTTGCCGCCCATGAAAGCAGAACCCCATTTGGTCGACGTCGAAGTCGGCAAGCGCATCCGTGTGCAGCGAACGCTGCGCAAGATGTCGCAGACCGAACTTGGCAATCGAATTGGCGTGACCTTTCAGCAGGTCCAGAAATATGAACGCGGCTCCAACCGTGTCAGTGCCAGCAAGCTCGTCGAGATCGCAAACGCTCTGGACGTCGATGTGCGTCTGTTTTTCGAAAACCTGCACAATGAAACGCAGAAACAGCCTTCACTGGCGGGTAGTCTGATGGGTTCGCGGCAGGCCGCACTCCTGAATGCCGCCTTCTTCGCCATTGCGGACGAACGGATTCGCGACAACATCCTGCGCCTTGTGCAGGCCATTGCCGGTCCAGGCAGCGAAGCCTGACATCCACTTGCGGCGATCAAAGGGTCGCCGCAAGCGATGCCTCAAAGGCGTCGGCGGCGCGGGAACGATAGCGCTCGGCATGTCGCAGAACAAAAAAGGGTCGCGGCCTTGGCGCGACCGCGGCCTGAACCAGCAGTCCCGCCGAGAGCGACGCAGCCACAGCGCTGGACGAGACCAAAGTTGCCCCAAGACCCGCAGTCACCGCGCCGATCACGGCCATGTTGCCGGGAAGGGTGAGGGCGATTTCGATCTCGGCCATGCCAAGTCCTTGACCACTCACCATTTCCTCAAAAGCCAGACGCGTTCCCGATCCCGGTTCACGCAACACCCAGGCCGTGTCCTTCAGGCTGGTGATGGGTTCCTTGCGCGCCGCCCAGGGATGGCCGGGGGCGATGACCACAATCATTTCATCCTCCGCCACTTCGCGCATGACCACCCCGGCGCGCGGGCTTGGCCACTCGATCAGGCCAATTTCCACCTCGCCTTGCGCCACCGCCTCGTTGACGCGGGTGGTATTGCCGATGGAAATATCCAGCCGAATGCCGGGAAAGGTGCGGTGAAAAGCGGCCAGACGCGCGGGCAGCCAGTGGCCTGCGATGGTCTGGCTCGCCATGATCGACAATTCGCCGTGCAAAAGACCTGAAAGGTCGGCCAGCGCCGCTTCGGCAGCGCGGGCACTCGCCAGCACCGAATGGGCCTGCCCGAGAAAGCGTTTGCCCGCCGGGTTCAAGACAATGGAGCGGCCAACCCGGTCAAAGAGTGTCACCCCATGGCGCGCTTCCAATGCCGTAATCGCCGCGCTGACGGCGGATTGCGTCATGTTCAATTGCTGCGCAGCCTTGGTCACATGCTCAAGGGCGGCGACGGCGACGAAAATTCTCAATTGTTCGAGCGTCATGACACACCTTCATTCGGTATAATCGAACGATACAACAATTATAATTCGTTGGAAATGATGGGTTAGGAAAATTATTCTCGCTTCAACCTCAAAGCGGTGAAAATCATGCTCCAGAACATTGCCACACCCACGCGCCCTTTCCATCGTCTGACCGAAATGGTTTTGCACTTCACGCCAAACTGGTTTGCCACCAGCATGGGCACCGGCATTTTGTCCGTGGCGCTGGGCCAGTTCCATGATCTGCCGCTGATCTTCACGGCGGGCGAGCTTCTCTTCACCGTCAATATTGTGCTGTTTGCTACGCTTGTCTGCCTCTACGCAGCCAAGTGGGTGTTCCACCCCAGAATCGCTCTCAGCCTGTTCGACCATCCGGTGCTGTCGATGTTTCTCGGCACCATTCCCATGGCGCTCGCCACGCTGATCAACGGGCTTTTGATCTATGGCCCAGCCCAGATTGGCGAGATGCAGACGGCTGAAATTGCCTTGACGCTCTGGATGGTGGATGCCGTTCTGGCGGTTCTGGTGGGACTTGCCGTGCCCTTTTTCATGTTCACGCGGCAGGTTCATGCCATGAGCGAAATGAGCGCCGTCTGGCTTCTGCCCATCGTGGCCGCGGAAGTGGCAGCCGCCAGTGCGGGCCTGTTAATCCCGCATATGGCGGATGCGGCCGTGAAGCTTGATCTTCTGATGGCCGCGCTTGTTCTCTGGGCCTGTTCGGTGCCGCTGGCGCTCAGCATTCTCGTCATTCTTTTCCTGCGCATGGTGCTGCACAAGCTGCCGCCTGCCGCCATGGCTGCCACCAGCTGGCTGGCGCTTGGCCCCATCGGCACGGGTGCGCTGGGCCTTGCGCTGGTGGCGGTCAATGGTCCGGCAGCACTGGCGGCCAATGGGCTTGCCGTCTATGCGCCGGCCATCGGTGGTGCGGCCTTGCTCGGCGCGTTGCTGCTGTGGGGCTATGGTGCGTGGTGGCTCATGGCCGCTCTTTTGATCACCCTGCGCCAGATGCGCCGGGGCCTGCCCTTTAACCTCGGCTGGTGGGCCTACACCTTCCCGCTTGGGGTCTTTGCCCTTGCCACAATGAAGATTGGCACACTGGTTCCCGTCGCACTTTTTCATGAAGCGGGCGTGATTATGATCATCACACTGACGCTCGTCTGGTGCGTCGTCTGTGTACGAACATTAACAGGTGTCATTTTTGGACAACTCTTCAACGACCCTTGCGTCTCTGCCGTCAGAGACTTAGGCTCCGCCCGCGCGGCCCGGGAGACACCAATGTGTGATCGAACTTGATCGACCCCGCATTGATGAGAGACGCGCGATTGCCTAAATGCGGCAAAACACAAAAGAGAAAGGGAAGCCATGCAGAGGGTCTGGAGCTTCGTTCAGGAATATTCGGCACTGCTCGTGCTCGGTGCGTTGGTGGCTCTGGTTTGGGCCAATGTTGATCCGGCGAGTTATCACGCGATCGTCGAATATCCGTTGTGGGAAAACGCTCCCATCGGTCATCTGCATGACGGTCATCGCACGCTGACCCTGCATTTCCTGGTCAACGACATTCTGATGGCGCTGTTCTTTGCCGTTGCGGGCAAGGAAGTGTGGGAAGCCGTGGCACTGAAGAACGGCTCGCTGCGCGGCAAGAAGGCGCTGACGCCGCTGATCGCCACCGCTGGCGGCATGATCGGTCCCGTCGCCGTCTATCTTCTCGGGGCAGCCCTCATCGGCAAGTTCGGCCTTCTGGCCTCCGGCTGGGCTATTCCCACCGCCACCGATATCGCCTTCTCCTATCTGGTCGGGCGCATGGTGTTCGGCGCAGGTCATCCGGCCGTGATGTTCCTGCTGCTTCTGGCCATTGCCGACGACGCCGGTGGCCTTATCATTCTGGCGATCTTCTATCCGCAGGGGGATCTGGCGCCCGCCTGGCTGCTGCTGTCGCTGGCGGCTGCGCTTTTGACCTGGTTCGTCGCCAACCGCCTGCCGCGCATGATGGATGGCAATGATCCGTCGAAGCGCGTCTCGTCCGCCTTCATGCGCCGCTTTTCCTTCTGGCCCTACCTGATTGGCGGGGCGATCAGCTGGTACGGCTTCCATCATGCCGGCATTCACCCGGCGCTCGGCCTTCTGCCGATCATTCCGACCATTCCGCATTCGGAGACGGATTTCGGTGTCTATGCCGAGGAAGAGCGCTTCCTGGGCGACCTTCTGAACCGCATCGAACATGCGCTGAAGACGCCGGTTCAGCTCATTCTCATGCTGTTTGGTCTGGCCAATGCGGGCGTTGAGTTCTCGGCTATTGATGCCACCACGGCGCTCGTTCTCGCCGGTCTCATCATCGGCAAGCCGCTCGGTATCGCCTTCATGGGCTGGCTGGCGGCCAAGCCGCTCGGCCTCGGCCTGCCGGAAGGCATGCGCATGAGCGATCTGGTGGTGATTGGCTTCGTGGCGGCCATCGGCTTTACCGTGGCGCTCTTCGTGGCGGGCGTTGCCTTCCCGCCGGGTGCTGAACAGGATGCCGCCAAGATGGGCGCTCTGTTCTCCTTCGGCGCGGCGGCACTCGCCATCATCGCCGGAAAGGTCATGAAAGTGGAGCGGCGGGCCTAACAGCCCGCCTCATCGGTCTCAAACCATGGGTCGCCGTCCGGCGATCCAGTGATCGAGTGAAAACCGCCCCGGCCCATGGGCAATGATGACCAGCAGGCACACCGCCCATGTGCCGTGGATCGGCCAGGCATCGGGATAGACGAAAATCTCGATCACCAGCGTCATGCCCAAAAGGGCCAGTGCCGAAAGGCGGCTGGCAAGCCCGATCACCAGCAATGCCGGGAAAAGATGCTCCGCGAGAGCGGCCAGATGGGCCGCCCACCACGGATCGAGAAGCGGCAGGCGGTATTCCTCTTCAAACAGCGCGATCGCCGTATCGGTGACGTGCCAGCCCTCTACCTTGGTCTGGCCAGACCGCCAGAAGGTCGCGGCAATTGACAGGCGAGCCACAACGGCAATCAGATCCGGTGGAACCGCTGCGCAAATCTTGAGAAATCGATCCCGTACTGTGGAAAAAGACAGGCTGTCAGCGTGCATCGGAGGTCTCCCGAACATGAAGGGCGATAAAGGCTTCGGCCTCGATCAAAAGGGCAAGGGCGGCGGTCAGGTCGAAATCGGGCATGGCGGCGAGCGCCGTTTCGGCACTTTCACCGAGGCTTTCGCCGCCGCTCAACGCTGAAAAGAAGGCGTGCGCGCCCGGCGGCAGGCGATAGACGCGCACCAAGCCGTGAGGGCGGACGATCAGGGCGTCTTCACCCGACCAGTCAGCAATCGGGGCAAGCGGCATCTCGTCGGCATTCATGGCCCAGAGTGTTGCAACCGGAAAAGGCGACGAAAGCAGGGAGAGCGAAGGATGCGGCGTCAAAACGGCGTCGCCCAGGGCTTCCGGTGCCAGTGCGGCGAAGGCTGTCGCGGCCAGCGGTTCGGCATCGGCGGCGTGATAGGCCTGCCCGCGCGCCCATTCCAACCGCGCGACATCGGCAAGCCAGACCAGCGACCGGGCCGCCTCGAAGTGTGCGACAAAATCCGCAAAAGCCTCGCCATAGGCCAGAAGAACCGGCGAGCGCGGCGGGTTTACGCTGATGAATTCCGACGCCATGAGCGTGAAGAAATCGCGCCCGACAATGCGTTCCACCGCCGGAAAGCGCGACGACAAGGCGCCCAGAAGCCCCTGCCGCACATTGTTGCGATAGACTTCGAAACGGCGGGCCGGGTCCGGGCCGTTCCAGGCGCAAAGCCCCTGCGGCATCGGCAAATCGGCCTCGCGAAGGGCGGCGGCAAACTGCGCCTGCGTGCCGGGTTCAGGGTTCATCATGCCGCACTCCTCTGGCGAGCCTTGGCCAAAAGCGTGTTGGCGGCTTCCGCCTCGGCCTTCAGCACCGGCCACGCGGGCACGTCATTATCCCATTCAATGAGGCTTGCGACGGGGCCGGTGCGTTCCAGCACATGGGCGTAAAGCGCCCAGACGGGGTCTTTGACCGGCGTATCATGGCTATCGATCAAAAGCGGCGCGCTGTGATCATCGGTCGCCTCGGAATGGCCGCTCAAATGGATTTCGCGCACCTGATCCAGCGGGAAGCGGGCCAGATAATCGTAAGGGTCGAGATGGTGGTTGGTGGCGGCGACAAAGACATTGTTCACGTCGAGTAACAGTCCGCAGCCGGTGCGGCGCGAAACCTCGGCCAGAAAGGCCGTTTCCTCCAGCGTGCTTTCGGCAAACAGCAGATAGGTCGCCGGATTTTCCAAGAGCATCTGCCGCCCGAGTGCTTCCTGCACCTGATCGACATGTTCGACCACACGCGAAAGCGTGTCTTGCGTATAAGGAAGCGGCAGAAGATCGTTCAGGAACACCGTGTCATGGCTGGACCAGGCCAGATGTTCGGAAAAGCTCTCGGGCTGATAGCGCTCGCAAAGCACCTTCAAGCGAGCCAGATGATCCCGGTCGAGCGGCTGCATCGAGCCAATCGAAAGCCCGACACCATGGATCGACAGGGCATAGTCCTCGCGAAGCCGCGCAAGCCGCGTGTGCGGCGGGCCGCCGGCCCCCATGTAGTTTTCCGCATGAACCTCGAAAAAGCCGACCGGCTGTCGCGCGGCATCAATCTCGCTGAAATGTTCGGGCTTGAAGCCCACGCCCGCACGGGGCGGCAGATGGGACGGTTTCATGGCGGTGCTCCAGTGCGAAAAGGAGAGGACGAACGGCGCGGAGGGGGGCGGGCGCCGTTCGTCCGGGGATGTTTCAGCGGGGGGCGCTGTTACATCGGGGCCGGGCCCTGCTTCAGCGAACCGTGGCCGCCCTTCGGGGTCATCATGGTTTCGCAGGTGCCGGCGGGCACGTACTTCCAGGCATTGGCCTGATAGTCGACTTTGGAGGTGCCGGCGCAGGTGGTGCCAGCGCCAGCGGCACAGTCATTCTGGCCCTTCATGGCCACGCCGTAGCACTTTTCCTTGTCAGCGGCGGCGGCAGCCGACGGAACGGAAACGGCGGCGAGGGCGGAAGCGAGCGAACCGGCCAGTGCCAGTGCGGTGAGGCTCTTGTTCATGAGATTTCTCCTGTTTGGTCAGCCGTGATTGGCTTGCAAAGGGAGTTACGCGGCGGCGTTACCGTTCGTTACAGAAAGATCGAAAGATTTATTTTTGCATTTTTCAGGCCCGAACCTGTAACAATTCGCCTGATCCGTGCGTAAGCCGGTGTGAACGGGTAGCGGAGCGCGCGTGGCCAGAGACGAACAGCAATGGGCAGAGTGGATGCGCTTGTCGCTGGCTGGCGACACGCAGGCCTATCAGCGCTTCCTCACGGGCGTCACACCGCATTTGCGGGCGCTGGCGCGGCGGCGCGTGGCAACATTTTCCGGGTCCACGGCGGATATCGAGGATGTGGTGCAGGAAGTTCTGCTTGCCATTCATCTGAAACGCCATACCTGGGACGCGGCGCGGCCGCTCGGGCCATGGCTGTCAGCCATTGTGCGCAACAAGTTGATTGATGCCTTCAGGCGGCGCGGCCGTCATGTGAATGTGCCGATTGACGATGTGATGGACACGCTGGAAGCGGATGAAGCCGCCGACGAAACCGTGAGCCGCATGGACGCCGAACATATGCTGGCGCGGCTGAAAGACCCGCAGCGCGACATTGTCCGCTCCATATCGCTGAATGGGGCAGGCATTCGCGAAACGGCCCAGAGATTGATGATGAGCGAGGGCGCGGTGCGCGTTTCGCTGCACCGGGCGCTCAAGACGCTCGCAGCCCTTTACCGGAGTGAAGCGCATGAAAACCGATGAACTGATCCGCATGATGGCCGAGGATGCCCCGGTCAAGCGTGGGCTGACCCGCCAGATGGCAAGCGCATTGCTGGCGGGAACGGGCCTTTCCGCCGTGCTGCTTCTGGCAACCGTCGGCATTCGACCGGATATGGCAAGCGCCATCGAAACCGGGCGGGTGATGTTCAAGATCGGACTGACCACGCTGTTTGCGGTACTGGCCTGCCGGGCCGTTTTCGAAATCGGTCGCCCGGAGGCCACGCCGCGCCACAGGCTGCGCCTGCTCGCACTTCCGCTCATCACCTTGATCGTCGGCGTCGTCAGCGAACTGGCCCTGGTGCCGGGCGGGGAATGGATACGGCGAATGACGGGTGGACACCCGACCTTCTGCCTGTTCTTCATTCCCGTGCTGTCGTTGGCACCGCTGATGGCCTTCTTGCTGGCGCTGAAAAACGCCGCCCCTGCCGAGCCCGGCCTTGCCGGTGCGGTGGCCGGGGCCTCGTCCGCAGGGCTGGCCAGTGCGCTTTACGCGTGGCACTGCCCGGACGACAGCCCGCTTTTCATGGCGGTCTGGTACAGTCTGGCCATTTTGATGGTCACGGTCGCGGGGTATTTTTCGGGCCGCCGCCTGTTGGCTTGGTGACGGCCCTCTCAACGATCAGCCGAAGAAGCCCGAGAGCCAGAAGGTGAGGGCGGAAATCAGCGCTGCCGACGGCAGGGTGACGATCCAGGCAATCACGATGTTTCCGGCAAGCCCCCAACGCACCGCCGAAGTGCGTTTGGCGGCCCCAACGCCGACAATCGCGCCGGTGATGGTGTGGGTGGTGGACACCGGGATACCCAGCCACGTTGCGCCGAACAGCGTCAGTGCGCCGCCCGTCTCCGCGCAGAAGCCCTGCATCGGGTTGAGGCGGGTGATCTTCGAGCCCATGGTGTGGACGATCTTCCAGCCGCCGAACAGCGTGCCGAGCGCAATGGCCGCCTGACAGGAGATGACAACCCAGAACGGCACATGGAATTCGCCGCCGAGATAGCCCTGCGAATAGAGCAGGACGGCGATGATGCCCATGGTCTTCTGTGCGTCGTTACCGCCGTGACCGAGCGAATACATCGAGGCCGACACGAACTGCATGAAGCGGAAGGTGCGGTCGACCGCAAAGGGTGTCTGGCGCACGAAAATCCACGAAACAATCAGGATCAGCGTCAGGGCCAGAAGAAAGCCGATCATCGGCGAAAGGGCGATGGCGCCAACCGTCTTCAAAAGACCGCTGGCAACGATGGCACCGAAACCGGCCTTGGCAACACCGGCCCCCACCAGACCACCGACCAGCGCGTGGGAGGAGGAGGAGGGAATGCCGTATTGCCAGGTGATGATGTTCCAGACAATGGCCCCGGTCAGCGCCGAGAAGATCACCTGAGGCGAAACGATATTGGGGTCGATGATGCCCTTGCCCAGTGTTTCGGCCACATGCAGGCCGAAGAACATGAAGGCGATAAAGTTGAAGAAGGCCGCCCAGGCCACCGCATATTGCGGCTTCAGCACCCGCGTCGAAACGATGGTGGCGATGGAATTTGCCGCATCGTGCAGGCCGTTCAAGAAGTCGAAGAACAGCGCAACCCCGATGAGGGCCACCAGCAGCGGAAAGGCAAGGGTGGCTTCCATCAGACGTTCTCGATCACGATACCACTGATTTCATTGGCAACATCTTCGAAACGGTCGAGAACCTTTTCGAGATCGCCATAAATCTGCGCGCCGATGATATAGGCCATCGGGTTGGACGCGCCGTGGCGACGATAAAGATCGTGCAGGCCTTCGGCGTGCAGGCGGTCGGACCGGCCTTCAACGCGCGTCACTTCTTCGGCCATGGCCGAGAGGCGGGCCGCATTGGTGTTGATCTTGTCGAGCAGCGGAATGGCGGCGGCCACGATGTTGGCAGCCTCGACGACTGTCTTGCCCATTTCCTGCATGCCCGGATCAAAGCTCGTCTGATCAAACAGGCGCACGCTCTTGACCACCTTGTTCATCATGTCGATCGCATCATCCATGGACTGGATGAGATCCTTGATGTCACCGCGGTCGAACGGCGTGATAAAGCTGCGGCGCACGGCCAGCAGCACTTCGCGGGTAATGGCGTCTGCCTCGTCTTCGAGCTTGACGATGGTGGCGGCATTGCCTTCAACATCTTCGCCCGCCAGCAGTCGCTCCAGCGCCTGTGCAGCGCCGACGATGCGTTCGGAGTGGCTTGCAAAAAGTTCGAAGAAGGCATCTTCGCGAGGAAGCAGCTTTCTGAAAAGTCCCAGCATGGCATCAATCCTTTTGTGCTTGCCTCCACTGTCACAAATTTGTCATGAAGGACAGGAGAAAGATTCCGGGAACGCGCAAAACCAGCAGTTTTTTACGTTTTGTCGCAGGTTATAAAAGTGTCACATTCCTGACGTACAGGCTGCTTAACGCTTGTCCTGCAGGCGCGACTCGCCGGGCAGGGAGGTCATTTCGCGGCCATGACGCGCAACAAGGACATGAAGCGCGAGGAGAGAAGTCTTCTTCGCAGACTTGCAGCCGATCCCTCTCTGCTGTTTTCAAACCCGTTCGAAAGCCAATGCGGTGCTTTGTGCTACCGGCACAATCCGGAGACGGGCGCGCTCGAATTTTTGTTGGTCACATCGCGCGACAGTGGTCGCTGGATCATCCCCAAGGGCTGGCCGATGAAGGGCAAGACGCTGCATCGCGCCGCCGAGATCGAGGCGCGCGAGGAAGCGGGCGTGCGCGGCAAGGCGCGCAAGAAGCCGCTTGGCTATTTCACCTATCTCAAAACATATGATGACGGCTCATCCGTGCCGTGCACCGTGGAGGTGCATCTTCTCGAAACGCAGCGCCAGGACGCGGCCTTTCGCGAGAAAGGCCAGCGTGAGGTGGAGTGGATGAGCGCCAGCGAGGCCGCCCGGCGTGTCACTCAGCCGGAACTCAAGGGCCTCTTCGCTCTGGCCGAGCGCAAGCTGCGATAGGGCGCACCATCACTTAAAGCTTGCGACCGAGGTGGCGCTCCACCTGCTCCTTTTCCCAGCGCGCGCCGAAAAACGGCACCAGATCAAAGGTGCGCAACGCGTGCAGGGCAAGGCCGATGCCCCAGCCCAAGGCGGGCCACAGAAACCAGAGATAACCCGGCGAAGTGACAAGGTTGATGATGGCCAGCATGAGAATGACAAGGCCATATTGCATGATGTGGATATAGAAGCGCTTGATGCGGCGCACCTTGGCAAAGGCAAGCGCCTCTTCGGCCTCGGGTGCGGTGGTGGCGACAACTGCGGGCATTTCAGCCTCCTTGACGGGCATGAGTTCGTTGAGATCGACCTCGAAGACCGCAGCCAGCGCCTTCATGCTTTCAAGGCTTGCGCTTTGCCCGCGCTCGATGCGCTGCACTGTGCGAACGCTCAAGCCACTGATTTCCGCCAGTTGTTCCTGCGACCAGCCGCGCTGGAGCCTGATTTTCTGAATAAGCATGCTGCCACTCCAAGTTCGATGCCGCCAGAATGACCGCCATCGTGATCTTGCACCACGACATCTACCCGACTGGCGGGTTGCTGTCAGGAGGCTGACGGATGTCTCAACCGTCTGCGGCAACGGCAAGGGTCATTCAGGACCTTGACGCGCAAACCGACCGTTTGGTATGTTCCTGCCAAGAAATAAAGGTTCCCGCCAATGTCGCCTCTCGTTTACGCCTACGCGTCGCTTGCCCTTGCCATCATCTGCGAGGTGACGGCGACCACGCTTCTGCAGAAGTCTGAACAGTTCACCCGCATGGTGCCGACCGGCGGCATGGTTCTGTTTTACGTACTGTCCTTCTATCTCCTCTCGCATTCGCTGAAGGTTCTGCCGCTTGGCGTTGCCTATGCCGTCTGGTGCGGGTTCGGCATCATTCTGACGGCAGGCATCGGCGTGTTCGTGCTCAAACAACCGCTCGATTTCTATGGCATGCTGGGCATTGCGATGATTCTCGGAGGCGTCCTGATCATGAACCTCTTGTCGAAAACCGCCGGGCATTCCTGATGAACGGCAATTTTGCCCGCCGCAAAGAGCCGGATGCGGTGCGTCGCGCGTTGCTCGACGGTGCCGCAAGCCTTGCGGCGCACGAAGGCTTTGCCGCTGTCACCATCCAGTCGGTGGCCAAAGCGGCGGGTGTCACCAAGGGCGGCCTGTTCCACCATTTTCCCAACAAGCAGGCACTGGTCGCCGGCATGTTCGCCGACCAGCTGGAAAAGCTCGACGCGACCATTGACGCCCATATGGCAAGCGATGGCGAAGCCTATGGCGCATTCACCCGCGCCTATGTGGCCGCGATTTTTGATCAGCAGGCCTTTGGCCGCCAATCCGTTTGGGCGGCCATGGCCGCATCCTTTACGGCGGACCCGATGTTGCGCGGCCTTTGGGCAAACTGGTATCGCGCCCGGGTGGAACGCCATCACGCGAGCGATGGCGCACCGGCGCTGGAAGTGGTGCGCCTTGCCGCTGATGGTGCGTGGTATGCCTATCTCATCGATGACAACGCGCCCGATGACAGCGCGCTTCGCCGCACGCTGGACGCCATGACGCGACCAACCCCCTGAAACTAAAAAACGCACCGGCTCGCTTGAGCCGGTGCGTCTTGCCTTTAAACCGGGGGCCGTACAGGACCGGCCCCGGGGGCCAAGGATCAGAGAGCCGAACCGCCGAACATTTCGTCGTTCATGCGGTAGCCGCTTTCGCCGTGCGAAGACTTGTCGAGGCCTTCATATTCCTCTTCTTCCGTGACGCGCAGGCCGCCGGTCAGAAGCGACGTTACCTTGAGCGCGATGTAGGTCGTGACCAGCGAGACCAGACCGCTGAAGGCGATGATGGAAACCTGGACCAGCATCATGGAGATGAAGTCGCGATCCTGCGTGTAGCCCGTGCCGCCCAGTTCGGTGGAGGCGAAGACAACGGTCAGGATACCGCCGACGATAGCGCCCGTGCCGTGCACGCCGAACACGTCGAAGGAGTCGTCATAACCGAACTTCGGCTTGATGACTTCGACGGCGAAGATGCAGACCGGCGAGACGAGCAGGCCGACGGCAATGGCACCAGCCGGGCTGACGAAGCCGCAAGCCGGGGTGATGGCGACGAGGCCAGCGATGGCGCCCGACAGGATGCCGAAGGTGGACGGACGCTTGCGGTGAACCCACTCAACGAGCATCCAGCTCAAGGCACCGGCAGCACCGCCAAGCAGCGTGTTCAGCATGATGAGCGAGGCAAAGCCGCCAGCGGTCAGCGCGCAGCCGCCGCAGAATGCCAGCCAGCCAACCCACAGCATGGCACCGCCAGTGTAGGTCATGGTCATGTTGTGCGGAACGGTGGTGGCACCACGGCGGCGAGGTCCGAGAACGATGGCCGCGACCAGACCGGCAACACCGGCGTTCATGTGCACGACGTTGCCGCCTGCAAAGTCAAGAACGCCCATGTTGAAGACCCAACCACCGCCCCAGGCCATGTGGGCCATCGGCACGTAGTTGATCATCAGCCAGATGAACATGAACACCATGACGGCCGAAAACTTCATACGCTCGGCAAACGAACCGATGATGATCGGCGGCGTAATCGCGGCAAACAGCATCATGAAGATGATGTAGAGATATTCCGGGATCGTGCCAACCAGGCTTTCCTGCGTCACACCGGCCAGGAAAATCTTGTCAAAGCCGCCGAGAACCGACTGCCAGGCACCGCCATCGGTCATGTAGAGCGAGTAGCCAATAAAGGTCCAGACGACGCAGATCATGGCCGCAGCGGCAAAAACCTGTGTCATCACCGACAGCACGTTCTTGCTGCGGGCCATGCCAGCGTAAAACAGACCAAGGCCCGGCAGCATCATCAGCATGACGAGAAGGCAGCAAGCGGCCACAAAGGCCATGTCACCGCTGTTCAGCGTCGGCGTCGGAGCATCCTGTGCGAATGCCAGAGTTGGCAGTGCCGCGAGGGCGCCTGCGTAACGAAGCGTTTTCATAATGTTCATGTTCCCACCTGTCGGTTCACTTTGCGTGATCACTTATAGTTTTGTATCAGGAATAAATTTTTCCTGCTGGTCAATATGAAATTGCAGGTTTTGTTGCGCTAGATCAAACTTTTCTCTGGCAATGTGTCGGATAAACGCAACACTAGGGGATGTGTATGCCGCATTGCAGCATCGATAGCCCCCTCATCCGGCCAATTGCAGGGCGCCCGGTGGAAGGCTATGAGAGAACGAGCCTCCCGGAGAACACGTCTCACCATGCATGAAGAGCAACGCCACCGATTCTTTTCGCTTTACGACGGTGTCATTGCCTTCAGCGAATGGTGCGCCTTGCGCTTTCTGCCCCCGGAAGGCGGTGATGTGCGGGTGCTCATGCCCTTCCTGCCGCGATTTGCCGGGCCGGACGGGGCGATCTCGCCGGGCATGGCCGCCGGTTTGGCCGATGTCATCGCCGGACAGGCCTCCGTTCCCGCCTTTGACTGGACGAAGCAGGTCGCCACAGTCAGCCTGCAACAATCGGTGCTGGCACCCATTCCACCGGCCAAGGGATTGATCGGGCGTGGACGCACTCTCTCCTGCTGTGGTGATCTCGCCCATGTCAGCATGGAAATTGCTGCCGAGGACCGCCCGGATGTGCCGCTTTTGACCGCACAGGCCCGCATGATCGCGGTGCGTGACGTTTCAGACACGGCAGTATCTGGCCGCACGCATTTTCCGCTGCATGTGGATTTCGACCCCGATCCACGCTTCGGTCCGGAAGGCATGGAAACGACGCCGGTGGCAAATGGCCTTCAGGGAAGGCTGCCCTATCAGGCGCATTTCATGGGCAATGCCAGCCGCAACGCCCTGCATGGCGGGTTGATTGCCGCCGCCCTTTATACGGCCGCCGAACGGTATGGCGCCTCACTGGCCGATCCGCTGAAGGCGCTCGACAGCACGGTCGATTTTCTGGCAACGGGCCGCCCCCGCGATCTGGACATCCGCATTCAAGCCGAACGCACCGGGCGGCGTATTGCCTTTCTCACCGGCCATGCGCTGCAGGCGCATCCGGAAGGCGGCGAGCCTGTCGTCGTTGCCCGGCTTTCGGCGACGCTTGGAAAACTCGGTCCATAAGCGGTTCCTTGATTCCCATTTCGGGTGACGCGGTATATGGTCCGCACCGATTGACAGAAATCGGGATCATCCGCATGCAACCGTTCACCGAACGAAACATCGTCATTTTGACGGGTGCCGGAATCTCCGCCGAATCGGGTCTTGATACGTTTCGCGATCCCGATGGCATCTGGGCCAAGTACGATTACCGCCGTGTCGCCACACCGGAAGGCTTCGCCGCCGACCCGGATCTTGTCCACGAATTCTACAATATGCGCCGCCGTGAGGCCGCCAAATGCGCGCCGAACCCGGCTCATGCCGCCCTTGCGCGCCTGCAACGCGAATGGCCGGGCGGCTTTCTTCTCGTGACGCAAAACATCGACGGCCTGCATGAAGGGGCCGGATCGACTGACGTTCTGCATATGCACGGCACGCTGTCCGGCGGGCTTTGCGCTGCCTGCGGCGCACGCTTTACCGGCCCGGCGGAGATGACAACGGCCTCCGTCTGCCCGGCCTGCGCGGAAGCGGGGTCCGTTCGCCCGGATGTCGTGTGGTTCGGTGAAATGCCCTATGGCATGGATGAAATTTCCGATGCGCTCGCCATGGCCGACCTCTTCGTTTCCATCGGCACCTCCGGCACGGTCTATCCCGCTGCCGGTTTCGTGCGGCTCGCCAAGGAAGCCGGGGCCTGGACCGTTGAACTGAACCTTGAAGCCTCCGGCGCGCATTTCGATACGATCATCGAAGGCCGTGCCAGCGAAACCGTTCCCGCCTTTGTCGAGCGCCTGCTCGCCGCGCCCGACGGGCGTCTATAAATTCAGGACCAGAGCCATGACCCGAGTTTCCGCCCTTATCGACAAGGCCGTTTCTTCGCTTCCCGTCACCTATCGCGGGCCGGGCGGCGCCGTCGCCATCCTTCGCGAGGGCGAGGTGCTGGTCCGCCATGCCTGGGGCTATGCCGATCTCGACCGGCGTGTTCCCATGACGCCGCAAAGCCTCATGCCGATCTGCTCGGTCACCAAGCAGTTTGTCTGCGGCTTGATGCTCGACCTCTTCCCGGACCCGTCGGTACTCGACGCCGATCTCGTTGACTGGCTGCCGCGTTTCGAGGGGCGTCGCCCGAGCGCCAAGGAACTCGCCCATAACCAGTCGGGCCTTCGCGATTACTGGACGCTGACCATTTTGCATGGTGCGATTGCCGAAGGCGTCTTTACCGCCAAGCAGGCCCGGGAACTCATCACCCGTACGCGCACCGGCCATTTCGAGGCGGGTACGCGCTATTCCTATTCCAACGGCAATTTCCACATTCTCGGCGAAATGCTCGCCGCCCGGATGAACCGTGATCTGGGCGAATTGCTCACCGAACGGCTTCTGGCCCCGGCGGGCATGGAAACCGCGCGCCTTGCGCCCGACACGGCCAAGCGCCCCGGCACGACCATCGGCTATGAGGGCAACAGCGCCGTCGGCTTCTTCCCTTCCGTCAACCGCATCTGGTGGGCGGGTGACGCGGGGATGGTCGCCGCCCTTGACGATATGATTGCGTGGGAGCGCCACATCGACCGCACCATGGGCGATCCGGCCAGCCTCTACAGCCACCTGTCCGCGCCGCAAACCTTCCGGGATGGCACACCCGCCCATTACGGCTTCGGGCTGGCGCATGCCGATCATTATGGTGTCGCCACCATCGGCCATGGCGGCGCATTGCGCGGTTGGCGCTGCCACCGCGTCCACGTGCCCGCCGAGCGGCTTTCCGTTGTGGTGATGTTCAACCACGAGGCCAATGCGCGGGCCGCCGCCTTCTCCGTTCTCGATGCAGCACTCGGGCGCGAACCAGCCCGCTTTACGCCCGGTCCGGCGGGGGCGGCCTTTGCCGGCAACTTCATGGACCCCGAAGGCGGCATTTCCGCAACGCTCACCCCGCTGGCCGGCGGTGGCCTCGATCTTCGCTACGGCACCGGCAACGAGAAGCTGACGCCGACGGATGACATCACGGCGTGCAACGACCAGACCGTGCTGACGGCGGTGGCGGGCGGATTGCGGATGCAGCGCGCGGGCGACAATCTCGACGTGGTGCTGACGCCGCTCGCCGCGCTTCAAGGCGATGGCTTGCAGGATGCGAGCGCCATCGAGGGCACCTATCATTCGGACGAGCTTGGTGCCGATCTCATGATCACGCTCAATGGCGGCCTGCCGCATGTGGCCTTTAACGGCTTCCTTGGGGAAGGGGCGATGCAGCCGCTATATCCGCTGTCACCCGATTGCTGGCTGATGCCGGTGCGCCGCTCCATGGATGCGCCAGCCCCCGGAGACTTCACGCTGCGGTTTGAGCGCGACGGGCAGGGCCGGGTGACGGGTGTGACCGCCGGGTGCTGGCTGGCCCGCCACAATCATTTCAAGCGGGTTTAAAGCCGCGCCCGGGCCGACCGTGGCGAGGACAGAAGCAGGCTGGTTTCGCTCGATGTGATGCCCGGAATCTGGCGGATGCGGCGCAAAATGGCGTCAAACTCCGCCAGACTGCTCGCGGCGAGTTCCAGAATGAGGTCCCAGCGGCCGTTCGTTGTGTGAATTTCGGAAA
The DNA here is from genome assembly GCA_020161665.1 of Pseudomonadota bacterium. Lineage (GTDB taxonomy): Bacteria > Pseudomonadota > Alphaproteobacteria > Rhizobiales > Rhizobiaceae > Ectorhizobium. Next base: position 125,414 of record JAIUPA010000038.1, read on the forward strand.
TCTCCGGGAAATTGCCCAGAGCCCGGATGATGCGCTCCGTCACATGCCCCTCGATTTCCACGAGCATGATGCCGCGCACCGGCAGTTCCACCGTGTCTGCCCTGAGGATCACGGTGTAGCCAAGGATCGTTCCTTCCTTTTCCAGCTTCTCGATTCGGGCGCGCACCGTGGCGCGTGACGCCCCCGTTTCCACCGCCAGATCGGAGATGCTGCGGCGGCCATTGTGGCGCAGCAGGGTAATGAGACGCGTGTCGAGTTCATCCATGGCCGCCAACCTGATCGATTGAATTGACCATTTTGATAAGTCATTTCGCGTTATTTGCCAATATTTATTGTTCAAACCGCCACTCAGCCATGGTCCAATAGCCTGACGAAATTCAATTTTTTCGGAGTGGATCATGGACGTTCGGCTGGTAGGCGTACCGCTTCAGGAAGGGGCAAGCTGTCTCGGTTGCGAGATGGGCCCGTCTGCGCTGCGCGTGGCTGGCCTTGCCGACGCCATGCGGGATCTTGGCCATACGGTGCGCGATGTGGGGAACGTCGCGCCGTCGCCGTCGCGTCCGCTTATTCACCCGAACCGCGCCATTCACCACCTGCCGGAAATTACCGGCTGGATCGACGCCCTTTCCGACGTCGCATTTCGCGAAAGCGATGGTGCCATGCCGATTTTCATGGGCGGCGACCACGCCTTGTCTGCTGGCACGGTGCGCGGCATGGCGGCGCGGGCGGCAGCGCTTTCGCGTCCGCTTTTCGTGCTGTGGCTTGATGCGCATACGGATTTCCACACGCTCGACACGACGACCAGCGGCAATCTGCACGGCACGCCGGTGGCCTATTTCACCGGGCGCTCCGGCTTTTCCGGCTATTATCCGCCGGTGCCGCATCCCGTCTCACCTGCTCATGTGTGCATGATGGGGATTCGCAGCGCCGACCCCGCCGAACGCCGCGCCATTTCCGAGACGGATGCCACGGTTCACGACATGCGCGCCATCGACGAACACGGCATGGCCGTGCTGCTGCGCGCCTTCCTTGAAAAGGTGAAGGCCGTCCATGGCCTGTTGCATGTGAGCCTTGATGTCGACTTTCTCGACCCGGCCATCGCGCCTGCCGTCGGCACCACGGTTCCGGGCGGCGCAACCTTCCGCGAAGCGCATCTCATCATGGAAATGCTGCATGACAGCGGCCTCGTTACCAGCCTCGACCTCGTGGAACTGAACCCGTTCCTCGATGAACGCGGCAAGACGGCGCTTTTGATGGTGGACCTTGCCGCAAGCCTGATGGGCCGCAGCGTGCTCGACCGCCCGACCCGCGCAGGCTGAACGAAATCAACGCGTTGACAGCCGCCAACCGCATCCGACAACCGATAAAACCAGAGGGAAACCAAAATGTCCGCCACCAGCCTCAACACCGTCCCCTTCGTCAGTGTCGACCACATGATGAAGCTCGTGCTTGAAATCGGCATCGAGCCGTTTCTGAAAGGTCTTGCCGAGCGCATCGAAGCCGATTTCCGCCGCTGGCCGCAGTTCGACAAGCGCGAGCGCGTGCCCTGTCATTCGGCCGAAGGCGTGATCGAGCTGATGCCGACCAGCGACGGCACGCTTTACGGCTTCAAATATGTGAACGGCCACCCGAAGAACATGAAGGAAGGCCGCCAGACGGTAACCGGCTTCGGCGTTCTGGCCGATGTGCACAATGGCTATCCGCTGATGTTCTCGGAAATGACGCTTCTGACGGCGCTGCGCACCGCTGCCACCTCCGCCGTGGCCGCCAAGCATCTGGCCCGCAAGAACGCCCGCACCATGGCCATTATCGGCAATGGCGCGCAGAGCGAGTTTCAGGCGATGGCTTTCAAAGCGCTGATGGGCATTGATCACCTTCGCCTTTACGACATCGATCCGGTCGCCACCGAAAAGTGCCGCCAGAACCTGTCGGGTTTCGGCTTTACGATCACCGCCTGCAAGACGGCGGAAGAAGCCGTTGAAGGGGCCGACATCATCACGACCGTGACCGCCGACAAGCGCTATGCGACGATCCTCAACGACAACATGGCGGGACCGGGCGTCCACATCAACGCGGTGGGTGGCGATAGCCCCGGCAAGACCGAACTTTCGCGCGACATTCTGCTGCGCTCCGACATTTTTGTCGAATACCCGCCGCAGACCCGTATCGAAGGGGAAATCCAGCAGCTGGATGCCGACGCGCCGGTCACCGAACTCTGGCAGGTGATTGCCGGTGAAGCCGAAGGCCGCAAGAGCGAGCGCGCCATCACCCTGTTCGACAGCGTCGGCTTTGCCACGGAAGATTTCTCCGCGCTTGCCTATGTCTACGATCTTGCCCGCAAGACCGGCCACTATGTCGATCTCGACATGGTTGCCGATCCGGACGAGCCGCGCGACCTGTTCGGCATGCTGCTGCGCGCCGACAAGACGTTGAAAGCGGCCTGAAATACAACCCGGCCTCAAGCGCCTCAAAGCCTTGCAGGCCGGGGTTTTACCCCCTTTTTATCCGACTTACGTCGAGGCCTTAGCGTTATATCGCCGGTTGCGCTTGCCTCATGACACAAACGGCGCTAACCCCCGAAGGCAAGTCGAGCGGGGGATAGCGACATGCAAACGGGTTTCAGGGCCATTGAACGCAGTGACGGGCAGCCGAAGGCAGCGCGCGCCTATCATGAAATCCGCGAAGCCATCATCACCATGAAGCTTGCGCCCGGCACCACGCTGCAGGAACGCGAAATCTGCGCGGAACTCGGCGTATCGCGCACGCCGATGCGCGAAGCCGTCCTGCGTCTGGCACAGGAAGGGCTGGTCAACGTCATCCCCAGCGGCGGCACCTTCATCAACAAGATCTCGGTGCGCGATGTCATCGAAGGGCAGATTGTGCGCGACGCGCTGGAAATGCGCATGGTGCGGCTCGCCGCCCGCAATTTCGATGACAGCCATCGCGCTGCCTTTGATGACCTGATGGAGCGCCAGCGCGCCGCCGGGGAGGCGGGCGATGCCGACGCCGCCTTTGCCACCGACAATGATTTTCATCGCCTGATCTGCGGGGTCGCCGGTTTTCCCAACATCTGGCAGACAATCCACAATGCCACGGGGCAGCTCGACCGCCTGCGCCGCAGCGCTTTTCCGCGACAGGGCCATTTCGACGAAGTGCTGCGTGAGCATCAGGCCATGCTTGCCGCCCTTGCCGCCCGCGACGAAGATGAAGCCGCGCGGCTTATGAAGGCCCACCTCAACAGCATCGTCAACGTGCTGCGCTATGTCATGCAGTCCGACCCCGGCATTGTCTCCGATGAGGAAGACTTTGCCGTTCTGGATATGCTGACCAGCGGCTGATGCCGCTCAGCGAATAAACAGGTCCTTGTAGAGTGAAGGCTGGCAGCGCAGATATTGCGGCGCCGCGTGAACCTGCGCGCCAAGCTTGGCCGCCGCATGCCAGGGCCAGCGCGGATCGTAAAGAATGGCGCGGGCAATCGCCACCATATCGGCCTCGCCGGTGGCGATGATCGCCTCGGCCTGCTCCGGCTCGGTGATCAGCCCCACGGCAACCACCGGAATATGCACCGAGGCTTTGACCGTGCGGGCAAACGGCACCTGATAATTCGGGCCAATCGGGATTTTCTGATGCGGCACCAGTCCGCCACTCGAAACGTGAATGGCCGCGCAGCCGCGCATTTCCAGCTGGCGGGCAAGTGCTACCGTTTCCTCGATATTCCAGCCGCCCGGTGCCCAGTCCGTGGCCGAAACGCGAAACGTCACGGGGCGTTCGGCCGGAAACACCTCACGCACGGCGGAAAAGACTTCCAGCGGAAAACGCATGCGGTTTTCCAGCGAGCCGCCATATTCATCGCGCCGCTTGTTGGTGAGCGGCGACAGGAACTGGTGCAGCAGATAACCATGGGCGCCATGAATCTGGATGGCATCAATGCCAAGCCGCGCCGCGCGCCGGGCCGCATTCACGAAGGCGTTGAGGATGCGCTCCATGGCATCTTCATCCAGCGGCATCGGCTGTTCGTCGCCCGCATTCACCGGCTCGGAACTGGCCGAAACCGTATACCAGCCGCCCTTTTCATCCGGGTGGATCTGGCCGCCGCCCTTCCAGGGCAGGTTGCTTGACGCCTTGCGCCCCGCATGGGCCAGTTGAATAACGATGGGGGTATTCGACCAGCGCCGCACGCCCTCCAGCACGCGGCCCATGGCCTTCTCGCAATCGTCATTATAAAGGCCGACATCGGCATAGCTGATGCGTCCTTCGGCCGTCACGCCAGTCGCCTCGATGGTCACGGCCCCGGCTCCGGATTGCGCCAGCATGCCTAAATGCTGCAGGTGCCAGTCGTTCATCAGCCCGTCAGTGGCGGAATATTGGCACATGGGCGCGATGACAATGCGGTTGGCAAGCGTCAGCCCACCCACTTTGATCGGCGAAAACAGCTTTGATCCTGACATGACAGCCCTCCCGGCAGCGCAGATTCATGGGAGGAAGACTATCACGGGATTCCTTTCCAATCCGCTCTCGCTCACAATGTATTGACCCGCCCCTTATCGCTTTTCGTAAAGCGCCTGCGTTTCCAGAAGCACCTCGTCCAGACGGCGGCCTTCGCGATAATGCGCGACACCCTCCGGCACAGCAATCGAGGGGTCCATCACCGGGCTTGGCTTCAGCGCGCCGATGACCGTCGAAACCGGAATGACGCCCGCCCAGACGGGAAGGGCGGCATCGTCGAGATCATCATCACCGACGCCCTTGTCGCGTGCCTTCATAGCCGCTTCCTCAATCGTCATGCCGATAACGGTCGTTGCCTTCAGCTCCTGCCCGTCGATGGGGCGCAGCGTTTCGGCACGCCCCGGCCAGAAGCGATTGGTGATGGCTTCCAGTGCGCGCGCCTTTTCCTGCGGGTCATCGACAATCGCTGCCGTGCCGAAGCACATGGCCGAACGATAATTGGCGGAATGGTTGAAGCCGGAGCGGGCGAGCACCAGCCCGTCGAGATGCGAGACCGTCAGACAGACCTGAACGCCCTTCTTCTCGTGCTTCAGCATGCGGCTTGCCGAAGAGCCGTGCCAGTAAAGCCGGTCGCCCTCGCGCCAATGGATCGTCGGCGTGCAAAACGGCTGACCATCAATGACATAGGCGATGTGGCACAGGAAGGCGGCATCCAGCACCGCATGCACCGCCGCCCGATCATAGGCCCCGCGTTCATACATGCGCTTGACCTTGCTGCGCGGCGTAACGGGATAGGTGGCGGTGCGGTTGTCGCTCATGGGGGTTCCTTTCGGCTTGCGATCTGCCGCCCTTATGTGCATCCTGCAATTGGATCGCGAAAGAACCAATATCATGGATATTCGAAAGACCAATTTGCCGGACTGGTCAGCGCTCATTCCGGTGCTGCCGGAAGCGGGCACCCGCGCCGGTGCGCTTTACGACGCGCTGCGCCGCCTGATCGAGACCGGGGGCGTGCCGTCCGGCACCAAGCTGCCGCCCACGCGAGACCTGATGCGCCGGCTGAAGCTTTCGCGCGCCGCCGCTGTAGCGGCTTACGAGCGGTTGACGGCGGAAGGTTTCACCGAGGCGCGCGTCGGCGACGGCACCTACGTGGCTGCCGCTGTGCCCCGGATGGGGGAGGGGCAGGCGGATATGCCGAAGCGCGCGCTCCTGCCGGTTCGAGATCGCGGCCCGTTGGCGCTCGGGGTCGCGACGCCGGACCCGGTGACGTTTGCGCAGTTTCGCAAGCTTCTGGCGCAGGACCTCGCCCGCCCGCCGCTCCACCTCTTCAACTACGGCGATCCGCGTGGCGGCGTCGAGTTGCGTCAGGCGATTGCCGATTATCTCTCAACAGCGCGCGGGGTGCGATGCAGCGCCGAAGAGATCATCGTGACAGCGGGCACGCAGCAGGGGCTTGATCTCGTCTTACGGGCCGCGACCAGTCCCGGCGAAACCGTGCTTGTCGAAGACCCCTGTTATCCATCGGCACTGGCTGCCGTTCGCCAGGCGGGCGGCGTGGCCATGGGCGTGCCGGTGGACGAACACGGCATGGACCCGGAACGCATACCGGCTGCGGGTGAGGCGGCGAAAGCGGTTTACATCACGCCGTCGCACCAGTTTCCGCTGGGCGTGACCATGACCATGCGCCGCCGTCTGGCGTTGATCGAACGGGCGCGGGCGAGCGGAGCCATCCTGATCGAGGATGATTACGATAGCGAGTTTCGCTATGCCGGGCCGCCGCTCGCCGCCCTGCAGGGCATGGATGACAGTGGCACCGTTGCCTATCTCGGCACCTTTTCCAAGGTGCTGTTTCCGGGGTTGCGCACCGGCTATGCCGTGCTGCCGGAACGGATTTTCGAGCGCGTGATCGCCCTTCGCAAAACGTCTGACCGCCAACCGCCGGGCCTTGCTGAACGGGCCTTGGCACGGCTGATCAGCGAGGGCCACTTTGCCCGCCATATCAAGCGGGCACGCAGGCGCGCCGAAGCGGCGCGCGATCACCTTGTCTATGAATTGCAGGCCGCCTGTGGCGCGCGCATCCGCCTTGCCCCGCCCGAGCAGGGGCTTCATCTCGTCGTGCGTTTTGCCACCGATGACCCGCAGCGGGCTACCGCTCTTGAGGCCACATGCGCCCGAGAAACAGGGCTCCGCCCGCTTTCGCCCATGTATCTGGCAGGCCCGCGAGACTACGGACTGGTGCTTGGCTTTTCGGGTTTTGCTGAAGAAGATTTCCGCAAGGCCGCACAGGCTCTTGGCCGGGCACTGGATGCCTATTCGCCCTAAGGCCAAGCGCTTCAGGTCTTCAGCAGGAGCCGACACTCGGAAACCGTCCATGATTTTGCGGTGCAACAAGTTACCATTTGTTAATTAGCGTTCTTGAATATGGTAAACATATCAGAAACAAGGACAGACCCGATGCGCCCAGCGGCTGTTTCGATTGATACCATTTCCGACAAGTCCAAATCCGTTCAAGACATTACGCTCAACAAGGTCGGTCAAATCCGGGTCATCAATCGCCGTGTGCGGATGCTGGCGCTCAATGCGCTGATCGAGGCGGCCCGCGCCGGAGAAGCGGGAAGAGGCTTTGCCGTTGTCAGTCAGGAGGTGCGCAACATCTCCGAAGAGGTCGACAAGCTCTCCATGGCACTACAGACGGAGCTTGCCGAAGAAATCGGTGCCATGTCCACTCTGGTGCATGAGCTGAACCGTGGCAGTCAGGGCGAGAGGCTCACCGATCTGGCGTTGAACGCCATCGAGATCGTCGATCGCAACCTCTATGAACGCACCTGCGATGTGCGCTGGTGGGCTACCGATTCAGCCTTCGTCGATGCCTTGAGCCGCCCGTCGCCAGCCGCCTTTGACTATGCATCGGAACGGCTGGAAACCATCATTCGCGCCTACACCGTTTACTCGGACCTTTGGCTTTGCGACATGGACGGCAATGTCGTGGCATCGGCGCGCGGTCACTTCTCACGCAATGTGCGCAACAAGAACGTGGCCAACCGCCCGTGGTTTCGCAAGGGCCTCAGCCTGCGCACCGGCGACGATTTCCTCGCCGAAGATGTGGCCACCGAACCGATGCTCGATAACGCAACGGTTGCGACCTTTGTGACGCCGGTGCGGCTGGAAGGCCGCGTCAACGGCAAGCCGATTGGCCTGCTCGCTATTCATTTTGATTGGGAAACGCAGGCCGACATCATCGTCAAAGGCGTGCGTCTCACCGAAGCCGAACGGGAAAGGACCCGTGTCGTCATTGTTGATCGCAGCCACCGCGTCATTGCCGCTTCCGATGGGCAGGGCATGCTGTCCGAGCGCATTATGGGGATCGGCGATGAGGTCAGCAATTGGGCGATTGACCGTGACGGCAAGACGCTCACCGCTCACCACCTGACGCCGGGCTATGAAACCTATCAGGGCCTCGGCTGGCGCGGTGTTCTTCTCCAGTCTCTGGGGTGAAACACAGGGCATCGGGGCGGCTGAAGACAGCGGGCCTTAGCTGTCCATCTGGGCGCGGTCGGCATGACCCAGATCGCGCTCCGGCTCGATGACGTCACGCACGCGACGCTTCAATTCGGCAGCGCCGGGGAAACCGCCATCGGCCTTGCGTTCCCAGATCGTCACCCCGTCAATGGTAATGAGGAACGCCCCACCCGTGGACGGCACCAGCGTCACGCCGCCCAGCGTCTGCCCGAAGGTTTGCAACAATTCCTGCGCCAGCCATCCGGCCCGCAAAAGCCAGTTGCACTGGGTGCAATAGGTGATCTCGATGCGCGGTGCGGCATTTTCGCGGTCACGTGAAGCGTCTGTCACGGCAAACTCCCTTGATCCTTGAGGTTTACGTCCTGCCGCACCCCTCAGCAAGAAAACCATGCTCGAACACCGGGACAAATTTGGAAAACCGTTCCCTTGCTTATAGCGAGGCTTTCAAGAATACCCGTCGAACCACGGAGAAGACCAGATTCCCGCGCGGAAAAAGAAAGGAGAAGCGCCATGACCTTGAGCCTGATGCTCGCCATCGCCCTTCTGCTTTTGACGCCGGGGCCGACCAACATTCTGCTGGCGATTGCCGGGGCCACCGGCACATCGCGCCGGAATGGACCGCTTCTTCTGGCCGGATGTCTTGGCTATCTCGTCACCGTCGTTCCACTGGTCGCCTTTGCCGGGCCGCTTCTCGCCGAACATCCGCTACTCGCTTCCGCTTTGAAGCTCACATCCGCCGCGTGGGTCACGCTACTCGCCATCAAGCTCTGGTTCACGCCACTCACCGAACTCTCCGAAACAGGTCTTGTCACAGCACGGCAGATGTTCGTGACCACCATGCTGAACCCTAAGGCCTTGATTTTCGGCATCGCCATTCTGCCAAACGGGGGATTTATCGAAACGCTGCCGCGCCTCGGTATCTTCACCGCAATCGTTCTCGGGGTCTCGGCGCTCTGGCTGTCTGCGGGGGCCTCGGTGCTGCGCTTTGCCAGCCGCCGCTTTCCCTGCCTCTTCTGCCGCGTGGCCTCTAGCTTCCTGATGACCTTCGCCGTCAGCCTGGCCGCGAGCTCCTTCGGCTGGGTTTAAAAGCCCTGAAAGAGGAAATCCGTTGCAGCAACAATCCTGTCGCGATGGTCTGAAAGATCAACCGCAAGAACGCCCGCCGCATCAAGCTCATAGACCTTGAACCGCGCCATCAAAACTGCCGGTATTTTGCCAAGGGCAGGCCGTGCTTTTCGATGTAGGCGTTTTCCGCTGCAATCGCCTCGGCGTTCTCGATTTTCCAGAGACGTTCCCGCTCGGATTTCACCGCGCGGGCAATCCCTTCCTCGGCGGCTTTCGCCACATCAAGGTTCAATGAGCGGGCCTGTTCGACCAGCCCTTCATCAAGGGAAAGAGCAGCATTGCGATCAGCCATCCAAGCCTCCGTGAGCGGCATGACATAGAATAACGCATGCCGCCGACAAGGCCAATGGCTTACTCGTCGTTCATCTTCAGGGCGGCGATGAAGGCTTCCTGCGGAATTTCCACCTTGCCGAACTGACGCATGCGCTTCTTGCCTTCCTTCTGCTTGTCCAGAAGTTTGCGCTTGCGGGTGGCGTCACCACCATAGCACTTGGCCGTCACGTCCTTGCGAAGGGCGCGCACCGTTTCGCGGGCAATGACCTTGCCGCCGATGGCCGCCTGAATCGGGATCTGGAACATGTGCGGCGGAATGAGTTCCTTCAGCTTCTCGCACATGCCGCGACCGCGACGGTCGGCCGCCGAACGGTGAACCAGCATCGACAGCGCATCGACCGGATCGCCATTGACGAGGATTGACATCTTCACGAGGTCGCCCGCACGGTAATCGGTGATGTTGTAGTCGAACGAGGCATAACCCTTCGAAATCGACTTCAGGCGGTCGTAGAAATCGAACACCACTTCGTTGAGCGGCAGTTCATAGGTCAGCATGGCGCGCGAACCGACATAGGTCAGTTCCGTCTGGATGCCACGGCGATCCTGACACAGCTTGAGGATCGAGCCGAGATAATCATCCGGCGTCATGATCGTCGCCTTGATCCAGGGCTCGCGGATTTCCTTGATCTTGACCACATCCGGCATGTCGGCCGGGTTGTGCAGTTCCTTCTCCGTGCCGTCGGTCAGCGTCATCTGATAGACGACCGAGGGCGCGGTGGCGACGAGATCGAGATTGAACTCGCGCTCAAGGCGTTCCTGAATGATTTCGAGATGCAAGAGGCCAAGGAAGCCGCAACGGAAACCGAAGCCGAGCGCCGCCGAGCTTTCCATTTCAAACGAGAAGGATGCATCGTTGAGGCGCAGCTTGCCCATGGCGGCGCGCAGGTCTTCGAAATCCGCCGCATCGACGGGGAAGAGACCGCAGAACACAACCGGCTGGGCGGGCTTGAAGCCCGGCAGGGCTTCCGCCGTCGGGCGCTTGTCGTCGGTGATCGTATCGCCAACGCGGGTATCGGCCACTTCCTTGATCGAGGCGGTGATGAAACCGATTTCGCCCGGGCCGAGGCTATCCACATGCACCATCTTCGGCGTCAGGAAGCCAACGCGTTCAACGCCGTACTTCGCGCCGGTGCCCATCATGCGGATCTGCTGGCCCTTGGTCAGCACGCCGTCGATGATGCGCACGAGCACCATCACGCCGAGATAGGTGTCGTACCAGCTGTCAACGAGCAGCGCCTTCAGCGGGGCATTGACGCCGCCGGGGCTTTTGGGGGCGGGCAGCTTATGGACGATGGCTTCGAGAACATCGGGAATGCCAAGGCCGGTCTTGGCCGAAATCAGCACCGCTTCGGAAGCGTCAATGCCGATCACTTCCTCGATCTGTTCCTTGATGCGCTCCGGCTCGGCAGCAGGCAGGTCGACCTTGTTGAGAACCGTCACCAGTTCGTGGTCGTTGTCGATGGCCTGATAGACGTTAGCGAGCGTCTGGGCTTCCACGCCCTGAGAGGCGTCCACCACCAGGAGCGAGCCTTCGCAGGCTGACAGCGAGCGTGACACTTCATAGGCAAAGTCGACGTGGCCGGGCGTGTCGATGAGGTTCAGCACGTAGGTTTCGCCATCATTGGCCTTGTAGTGCAGACGCACGGTCTGGGCCTTGATGGTGATGCCGCGCTCGCGTTCGATGTCCATCGAGTCGAGAACCTGTTCCGACATCTCGCGTTCGGCAAGGCCGCCGCAGGTCTGGATCAGGCGGTCGGCCAGCGTCGATTTCCCGTGGTCGATATGGGCGACGATCGAGAAGTTGCGGATATGGTCGAGGGGGGTGCGCGAATTGGTGCTCATGCCCCGCGCTATAGCAGGGGGGAAGAACGCCGCAAAGTGGAAAGAGGCCGCTTTGCGCCCGCTATCCGGAAAATTTTAAGGATTTTCAGGTGCGGGCTGCGCCTCGGGCTGGCTCAAGGCCGCTGCATCGGGCACTTGCGCGGTGCGGATCTCGAATCCCTCGCGTTGTTCATCGGGTGCGGCAGGGCGCTGGCGCAGACGCATCAGCGTAAAAGAAGCATAGGAAACCGCCACGAGAATCGCCGACCAGAGGAAGGTTTTCGGGCCGAAGACGGGCGACAACGCGCCAATGGCCAGCGGTGTGATGGTTGCCGAAATCGACCAGGCAATCAGAAGCGTGGAGGAAAGCGCCACGAAATAGCTCGGGTCCGCCCGGTCGTTGGCGTGGGCATTGGCAATCGAATAGACCGATTCCGCCGACCCGGCGAGCACCGAAAACACCAGCATCAACGTCACGAAGGCGGCAAAGGACACACCGAGCGCCACGAAGCTTGAAACCGTGATGATGGCGCAGGTTAGGACGAGCACCAGACGGCGATCAATCCGGTCTGACAAGGCCCCGAGCGGGTATTGGACAAAGAGAAGACCGAGCGCCATGACGAACATGAGCGTGCCGATGGTCTCCTGCGAAATGCCGTTCACCGCCGCATAAACGGGGGTGAAGCTCTGCACGCTGGTGGACAAGGCCCCGGAGGCCAGAATGCCGACGAACGCCACGGGCGAATTTCGCCATGCCAGCAGCAGATCAACCTTCACGGAGGCCGGTGCGGGCGGAATGGGCAGGCGCGTGAGGCTGACCGGAATGATTGCCGCCGCGCAGAACATGATGGCCACCACCGGCGCGATGTTCGAGCCTTCCGGCAGGCGTCCGAGGATGAGCGCGCCAAAACCAAGGCCGATCACATAGGTCATGTAGAAGAACGACATGGCCTTGCCGCGCCAGTCATTGGAGGCGGCGTGGTTGATCCAGCTTTGGGTAATGATGAAATTCATGTTGCCCGCCGCGCCGAAAATGCCGCGCGCCAGCACCCAGGCCAGCGGGTTCGTTCCCATCGCGATAATCGCTTCGGAAACGATGACCAGCGCAAAGGATACGGCAAACAGTCGGGCGTGCCCGGCCCGGCGAATGAGGGGACCTGCCAAAAAGCTGCCCGCCAGACCACCCAGCGCCACGGCGGCGATGGCAAAATCCGCCGCCCAGCGCGTATCGGGCGTACGGGCCAGCGTATAGGGCACATAGGTGAAGATGATGCCATTGCCGAGCGCCAGCACGGTCATGGATAAAATGATCGCCGCAATGGAAAGGGGCGAGGCCGTGCCGGGAGCGGAACTTTGCATGGCATTCTAGTCCGGAAAGGAAGGGAGGTGAAACTGGCTCGTCTCTTCTCGGATAACGTTATTCGCGATGCGGTGCAAACGATTCAATCATCACTCGCATTGCGAGCATTTCCTATTTACATTTATCAATAATTGCGCTTCACTGCCAGAGCGCGCAGAAATTGCATCCACCACAGCAACAACCTGAATGGGCCAAAGGCGACAACGAGGCAGCATCCTGCCGCGAACGGTCTTTCTGTGCCCGGTTTCATCAACGGGGAGCCACCAATGTTCAAGGGCAAGGATGTACTCGATGTGGGCCTGACCAAGGTCGGGCAGACTTATGATTACGGCGCGAATGTTCCGCCGGACAACGCCTATTGGAAAGGACCGTGGGATTGCGCCGAGTTCGCCTCCTGGTGCGTCTATCAGGCCTATGATGGCATGCACTTTGGCTTCGAGCCTGTGAAAAACATCGCTAACGCGGGCCCCTATTCCGGCGCATGGTATTCACAGGCTATCAAACATACCAAGCTCATCAGCCTTGAAGATGCCCTGAAGGTCAGGGGTGCCATTCTCATTCGCAAAATCGGCCTCAAGGGTGAGAAGGACGGTCATGTTGCGATCTCGATGGGCGATGGCGAGCATAGTCTGGAAGCGCGCGGATCGAAGTTTGGCGTCAATGTCTTCTCGGCGCTCAATCGCCCGTGGAGCTTCGGCTGCCTGCTGCCCGATGTGGATTACGGCGCGGAACCGCCCGCCATCATCGTGCCGAAGCAGGTGGATTTCGGCCCGGGCTACCTGTGGCTGAAAAAGCCGCCCTTCAAGGGAAGCGATGTTCTGGCCTTGCAAAAGGCGCTGGATGCGGCAGGCATCAATCCCGGCCCATCGGATGGCGTGTTCGGCAGCAAGACGCATGCCGCCGTGGTTTCGTTTCAAGTCCAAAAGGGCCTGACACCCGATGGCATTGTCGGCCCGCAGACCGCCAAAGCACTTGGCCTGTCTTTCCCGATTACCGCCGCTGCGGCGGAGGCCACGCTTTATACGGCCATGACGCAACCCGCCGCCTTTGCCGGAATCACACTGAAGCCGCCGGCCGTCATCGACGGCATTGCCAAGATCAGCGCGGAAAACGGCGTCTATACGGCCACGACGAGTTCCGGTTTCACGTTCAAGATCGGGCGTGATGTGGGATACCCCTCCAAGGCACCGACCCGGCGCGGGCTGGTCAACCTCACGTCAGGCCTCACGGCAGATGTCAAAGCGAAATTCGGGGCCTACAAGGCAGAGGATTTCGTCGGCAAGCTGGGCAAAATTGCACACTTCATCGCACCGACGCTGACGGCGGAAGGCGATGGCTGTTTCGGGGCCGTCAACACCTATGACCGCGCCGCCTTCACCTTCGGCGTGCCGCAACTGGCCGCCCACACGCCGAATGCCAATTTCATCGAATATTTCCGCCGGCTGCTCGCCACCGACTGGGCAGCGGCGCATTTCCCGGAATTCTCCCTGCGTGACAATGGCAAGGGCAAGACGACCGTGCATCTGGCGGTCAAGGATGGCTTTCAAGACATGGAAGCGGAAGAGCCGGTACAGCGGCCCCATCGCATTGAGCACCAGCTGACGGCCTTCATGCACTGGATCAACCCGGAAAAGATGAAGGTGGATGCGAGCGAAGCCTCGTTTGCGGCGCGCATGATGAACGTCCAGCGCCTCCATGACGAGGCCAAGCTCTTGCAACTGACCGTGTTCATCGATCAGGCCCGCAAGAACCTGCGCTGGATCAAGAAGGAGGTTCCCGCTTTCAACCCCAAGGACTGGCGCGAGGCGCTCTGGGTCATGGACCTGCTCCATCATGGTCGGGGAGGGGCGGGCACGATCGCCAAGGCGCTGTCCTCCGGCAATCGGCTGGAGGCGCTCTCGGCCATCGGCAAGGCTGATTATGCCGGGCGCATCAAAACCGTGCAGGCGAAAATGGCAGAGGTCGAGGCATCCGGCGTGCTCACCGGCTTTGATATTCTGGCCTGACGCAGAGAGAATTCAGGCGGCACGACCGGATTTGGTGATTGCCGCCTGTTCCGCCGGGGCCATGGCCTCACGGCTCCAGACGCGGGACAGCACTTCATGGGCATAGGCGCGGGCGTTTTCGCGCGCCTTGTCCAGATTGCTGACGCGGGCGGGGTCGAGTTCTTCGAGCGTACCGCCCAGATCAAACACATCGCGGAACGCGGCACGCTCGACAATCGGCGTATCCAGCACATGCACCTTGCGGGTGGCGAGAAGGGCGCGCACCACGGTGAGCGCCCGGGTGCTGACCAGCGGGTTGACGCGCGACAGCACGACCGAATGCGGCACGTGCAAGCGGGCCTTCTCGGCCAGCCAGCCCAGAACTTCCAGAACATGGGCCGCACCTTGCGCATCCATGGCCGAACCCTGAACGGGAATGAGAACGTGATCGGAAAGGCTCAGCGCCCGCACCAGAAGCGGCGTCATCATGCCCGGCAGGTCCACCAGCGTGTAATCGGCCCGCTCACGCGCTTCGGCCATGCGCTCGGCCAGAACATCTTCCGTCTTGACGTAACCCGTCACGGCAATGTTGCGCACCGCGCCGCCGCTCGTGGCAAACCAGCGGGAAAACCAGTTCTGCGGGTCCGCATCGATCACCTCAACGCGATAACCGCGCCGCGCCAGCTCGGTCGCCAGCAACAGAACCGCAGTCGTCTTGCCTGCGCCGCCCTTGGAATTTGCGAAGGTGATGATCGGCATGATCCGGTTTCCGAAGCTTGCGAGCCGCTCATCGTCTCGACATCACGGCGCGAACCACATGCGCCGGTTGTCGAATACTCCGCCTTTTATGGTTAATGAAGGGTAAAGACCCGGCAATTTCTTCGCGATTACAACGCGAAAGCGGGATTAGCACGGGTCGGTTCGCGCCGGACGGGTGGCGAGGCCAAGGCGTGTTGCGTGCCAGGAGGCTTCCGCCCGGCTTGAGATGCCAAGCTTGCGATAGATCGCCTTGATGTAGCTGGCGACCGTGCTTTCGGCGAGGTCGAGTTCATGGGCCACCTCGCCGTTGCGAAGCCCCCGGCCAATCAGGGCCAGCACGTCGCGTTCACGCGGCGTCAGCGTCTCTTCCGGCTCCGCACTCGGGCCGGTCAGGCGGAAGTGATCCATGATGCGCCGCGCAACGGAAGGCGAGAGCGGCGGCACGCCATCAAGGATCTGGCGCAATTGCTGGCCGATGCTTTCCGGCATCTGCTCCTTGAGGAGATAGCCACCGGCCCCGGCTGAAAGCGCGCCGACAATATGGGCGTCATCGCCCATGACGGTTGTGACCACGCAGGACGTTGCCGGGCGCGCGGCGCGGATATGGCGCAGCACATCGAGACCCGATCCATCCGGCAGGCCCAGATCGATCAAGGCCAGATCAAATTCCTCCCGCGTGCCCAGGGCCACGCCATCGCGGACATTGCCCGCTTCAACGATTTCGCACGCCTCGAAAGCCGTGTTGAGAATGCCGGAAAGCCAGCGGCGCGTTTCAGCCACGTCCTCGACAATCAGCACCCGGATCATGACGGTTCTCCCAGCGGGAAACGGGCGGTGATGGCGGTGCCCGGCGCACGCGCAACAATCGCCATCGTGCCGTGCAGGCTTTCGATCCGGCCTTTGAGGTTGGACAATCCGTTGCCGGGCTTGATGGTGGCGGGATCAAAGCCCGCGCCATCGTCCTCGATCTCGAGAAGCGCCTCGCGCCCCTGCCGCGTCAACCGCACGTGGACGGTTTTCGGCTTGCCGTGGCGCACGGCATTGCCAACCCCCTCGCGCAAAATGGAGCGCAGCGACAGCACCGCGCGGGCCGAAAAGGCATCGGGCAAATCGGCGGCCACATCCCAGCGCAAGGCAATGCCCGCTGCTTCCAGCCATTCGGAGAGTTCGACGCGCAGATCCGCCATCAGTTCCTCAAGCGTCAGGCCGCGATTGGCCGTGTCGTTAATGATATCGCGCAAATCGGACAGCGTCTCGCGGATCAGCGTATCCTTGCGGCTCACATCCGGGCTATGCAGGGCAGACATCAGTTGAACGCCGATATTGTCATGCATGTCGCCGGTAATGCGACGGCGCTCTTCGGCGACGCCGCGTTCATAGGCCTCGCGCCCCTGAATGGCATTGGCGACCATGAGGTGGAGCTCCCCGGCAATCTTGCGGTCCTGCGGGGTAAAAAGGCGACGCCCCTTGCGTGCATGCGCGAGATGAAGGGCCGGCAACATGCCAATCGCGGGCATGGCAAGCGTCATGCCCTCATCCAGCAATCGCGGCGCGGGCACGTCCTCGGCGGGCGCAATCGAGCGCGGCGCAAACACTTGCTCCAGAAGGGTGTTCCAACGCTGGCGCTGCTCGCTGACACCGGGGGCCAGCGCCACATCGACAGCGGCATGGAACCATTTTTCGCGATCATCGGCCCGGCGACCGGCAAGCCAGCGGCCAACGCTGTCGCGCAGCGGCAGATAGAGGAAAATCGTTGCGAGAAGCGCCACGCCGAAGGTGATGGGGCCATGCTCCCCCGTGACCAGCGAGATCAAAAGCACATCGATCACCACCAGAAGAACGGCGCCCAGCAGGTAATAGAGCAGGTTGAACGCCCAGCGATCAAGCGAGAAGAGGCGATAGCGGGACACGCCCAGCGCCAGTCCGGCATGGATCAGCAGGAAGAAGGTGAAGGCATAGGACTGCGGCAAAAGCGCTTCAGCACCGATCAGATTGGGTGCGATCACCGTCAGCACGAAGCTGCCAGCGCCAATGGCAATGGTGGCACCAAACCAGCGCAGCACCGTGCGCGCACCGGCATCATTTCCGGCTCGCCAATATTGCACGACAGGCGCGATCAACATGCCGATCATCTCGATCAAGGTCGGCATATGCGATCCCATGGGTGGGCCTTCGAACCAGCGCAGCGTATCGCC
The DNA here is from genome assembly GCA_020161665.1 of Pseudomonadota bacterium. Lineage (GTDB taxonomy): Bacteria > Pseudomonadota > Alphaproteobacteria > Rhizobiales > Rhizobiaceae > Ectorhizobium. The sequence continues at coordinate 142,957 of JAIUPA010000038.1, forward strand.
AAGCCACCAGAGCCCGAAGACAGCGAAAGGCAGAAGGCGCAGCCAGCCGGACACCAGCGGGCGCGGATAGCTTAACAGCAAGGACAGCATGGCCGCGCCGAAGAACAGCGCGCCGCCATGATTGGCCATGGAAAGCCGGGCAAACAGCGTTCCGTCGAGCGCCAGCTCACGGGTGGAATAAAGCGCCGCCGGAAACGTGAAGCCCAGAATGCCAAAGCTTGCCAGCGCAAAGAGGATGGTGGCCGGGTCTCGCGGGCGAAGCGCCCAGACCCATATGCCGATCAGATAGGCGGCGAGGCCGACGAAAATCTGCACCCAGAAGGCGGACGGCAGGTCCATCATCGGGCGGGCGGGGAGCGGCGTCACCGTTTCGCGGTGCTCGACGCCAGCGGCATCCTTCACCGTCAGCGTCAAAGGCCCGGAGCGCAAGAGTGCGTCAAGCGCCGTCTGGCGGGTGAAAAAGCCAGCCATATCGCCATAGGTTTCCAGCGTGTCCGGCTCTTCGAGCAGGTCCTGCGCAGATAGGGCCGTGTCCGGGCCGTTGGCGGCGCCCATCGATTGCAGCGTGAGCGGGGCCAAAAGGCGCGAAACCGGCCCGTTTTTGGCAATCTCGACGATCTCGACGGTCTCGCCATTTTCGCCGGGCAAAAGGCTGAGGCCAAGCCAAGGTCTTTGGGTGGCGGCCATCGTGACCAGCACGGTCAATGCCAAACCGGCCACGGCCAGAAGCAGCATCAGGGCAACAGGCGTCAATCGGCTTGGCACGGGTTGGAGCGCCTCATTAGGGTCATCTGAAAAGCGTTGCAGCACAGGGTCTTGCACGCCACCGGGACTCAAAGCCTATGCGCGCCACGATGGAACTGCAAGCGTCTCACCACCCCCCTGAACAGGGGTAGTGAGGTGATGACACACCTCCCCATCCCTTTGCTTGACGCTTTGCGAACGGGTGGGTACGGTTTGGCCCTTATCCGGCTTTGCCTTGGGAGGGGCGGCCGGTTGATGAGGCATGGAGGAGCCTCGCGTGACCGCCGTCGCGCGCCGGGCCGGGAGGAGAGCTTGAACCCGTTCGTTTTCAATACATCGCGTTCGATCGAATTTGGCGCAGGCACGCTTAACCGTCTCGGCACGCTGGTGCGCGAACGGATCGGCGAGCGCGTCATGCTGGTCACGGACCCCGGCATGGTGGCGACCGGCATGGTGGAGCGGGCGCTGTCCATTCTCGGCAATGCCGGTGTCGAGGTGAGCCTGTTCAAGGATGTGATGGCCGATCCGCCGGAAAGCGTGGTTCTGGCCGCCACGCAAGCCGCGCGGGATGCAGGGGCACAGGGCGTGGTGGGGCTTGGTGGCGGTTCGTCGCTCGATGTCGCCAAGCTTGTGGCGCTTCTCGCCCAGGGCGCAGAACAGTTGAAGGATGTCTACGGCGTCGGCAAGGCCAAGGGGCCGCGCCTGCCGCTCATCCTCATTCCCACCACATCCGGCACCGGCTCGGAAGTGACACCCATTTCCATCGTCACCACGGGCACGAATGAGAAAATGGGCGTCGTCTCGCCGGTTCTCCTGCCGGATATCGCGCTGCTGGACCCCGAACTCACCTATGGCCTGCCACCGCACATCACCGCCGCCACCGGCATCGATGCGATGGTGCACGCCATTGAGGCCTACGCCTCGGCGAGCCCCAACAACAATCCCGTATCGCGCATTCTGGCGACACAGGCCCTGACCTTGATGGGCCGTTCGCTTCTGACCGCCGTCAAGGACGGTCGAAACGCCGAAGCCCGCGCGGATATGCTGATCGGCTCCATGCTGGCAGGGCAGGCCTTTGCCAATTCGCCGGTGGCTGCCGTTCATGCGCTGGCCTATCCGCTCGGCGGGCATTTCCACATTCCGCACGGGCTTTCCAACGCGCTCGTCCTGCCACATGTGCTACGCTTCAACATGGTGACGGCGCATCAGCCCTATGCGGAGATCGCCCCTTATGTCTTCCCGGATCTCGCAGCCCTCGAAGGGCAGGCGCGCGCCAGCGCGTTTTGCGACCGGCTGGCGGAATTGTCGCTCGCCTGCGGGCTGCAACCCAACCTGCGCGCCATGAATATTCCGGAAGACATTCTGCCGAAGCTGGCATCGGATGCGATGAACCAGACGCGCCTTCTCGTCAACAATCCGCGCCCGGTGACGGAAGCCGATGCGCTGGCGATCTACCGCGCCGCATGGTGAGCAATCCTAGTGATCCGAATGCCCCTTGCGGATGGTGCGCACGCCCATCCACACGGCAACCACGACGAAGGGAACGCTGACGCCGGTAATCATCACCGGATCAACATCCACCATCACATGCTCCGCCGCCTTGGCGAGATAACCGATGAGACCGATGATATAATAGGAAAGGGCTGCGACCGACAGGCCTTCCACCGTCTGTTGCAGGCGAAGCTGCATCCGGGCACGCCGGTCCATGGAGGCCAGCAATTGGCCGTTCTGCTTTTCCAATTGCAGATCGACCCATGTGCGAAGGAGAATGGTGGCGCGCGACAGCTTGCGCGAAAGCTCTCCCTGCCGTTCCTCCACCGATTTGCAGGTGCGCATGGCAGGCCCCAGACGCCGCTCCAGAAACGAGCCGAGCGTCTCATAACCCATCATGCTCGCCTCGGCGAGGTTGCGCACCCGGTCGAGAACGATCTCGTGATAGGCGCGGCTTGCCCCGAAGCGGTAAAGGCTTTGCGCGGCACCTGCCTCCAGTTCGGCGGCGAGGCTTGAAATGCGCCCGAGCAGTGTTTCGTCATCGCCGCGTGCCGGGGCCGTCATCTTCGCCGTGATGTCGGCAAAGGCGTTTTCAATGGCGCGCAATTCAGGCGAAAGCGACTGCGCCAAGGGAAGCCCCAGCATGGCCAGTGTGCGGTAGGTTTCAAGCTCCAGAAGACGCTGAACGAGGGCACTCAGTGCCGAATCCGTCAAGCCGCGATCAACCACCAAAATGCGCGTCAGGCCGTCGCCGTCCTGTTGAAAATCCGTGATGATTTCGGCCTGCCCCGCCTTGGTCGACGAGCGGCAGAGGCTGGTGCGATCAAATTGCGCCAGCGCGTCCTCCAGCAGCGCATCACCGGCGCGGACTTCCAGCCGGATGGCGGAAATGAGCTTGCCCGGCGGGGTAAAATCGCTGCCAAAGGGATGGCCGTGCACCGGACCCCCAAAGGCGTCCGGCGCGGGGCCGTGCCAGTAATAGGTGCTGAATTCGGTGTGGCGTTCCCAGCGCAACGTTCCGCCGCCCCAGATCATCTGGTGCAGGCTTGCCCCCGCATCGGGTGGCGAAATGCCCCGCCCCAGACAGAGCTGCCCCAGAAAGGCATGTTCGAGATTGCCCTCGTCTTCGCGCAGAAAGGCGAATTGCAGCACTACACGATTTTGCGGGATGAGCATGAAGGGGCGGGCATGAATTTCGCCGAGCGCCCGGCGCCGAAACGCCGCTTCCTCGAAAGGCGGGAAAAATCGTTCTGTCATCGCTTGCCGCCTTTCGGCTCCTCCGGCCTGCCTATGCGAAAAACGGTTCCCCCAAACCGCTCGATGAAACGACTATTTCATGATCTTTGCCGGGAACGCAACGCAGGTCATGGCACCCAAACCGGACGGCAACGCTTGTCACACGACCCCCGGCGCAAAAATGCGACGTTTTCCGCAAAAGAACGCGGCTTTGGGGCGCACGCGTCGCGGTCTTCTCGAATCCGAACAGGGTCTGGATGACGCGCTCGCCTTTGCCGGGACGCCGGAATAACGGATCTCAAATTTGCGTTGCAGCAATTTTAAGGCACGACCCGCCGTTTTCCACAGCTGCGCGCGCGCATTTTCGCCCCTTGCCCGCCAGCGCGGCGGCACTGCCCCCATGAAGGTGAGCATCGGGTGGCGCGATCCATAAACAATTGATAAAATATCATTTTCAGAGACTTCCGTTTTTGATCGCGTCAAATTTTGACCCGCTGCAAACGACCTGCGACAGGCTGTCGCAGCCTAAGGTTTTAGAGCGAACTTGCATTATCGCGGGCATGACGCGCCGCAAGGTCTGGATTTGGCGTCGCAATATGCTTATGGACGAGGCTGTCCAGACCTTGAGGTGCCGCATCCCTTTTCTTTGTTGTGGGGGGGAAGGAATGCCGGGAGGCCCATGCCCAAGAGATCGGACGCGATACGTGCATAGCCATTCGGGGATGGCCATCATCGTCCCCGCTTTCATTCGTACCGTTTTGACTGTTTTTAGGGAGGACTCATGCAGCCCGCTTATGCAAAAATTGCCGCGGACCCGCGCTTTACCGAACTTGTCGCCAAGCGCAATCGTTTCGCGATCCTGCTTTCGGTGATCGTTCTGATCGGCTTCACCGCCTTCATGTATCTCGGCGTTGGTGCGCCGGACGTCTTTGCCGCCCATGTGGGCAGCGAAACCGCATGGACCTGGGGCCTTGTCGCAGGCGTCGCCATTCTGGCCTTCGCCTTCATCATGACCGGCATCTACACGGTGCGCGCCAATGGCGAATTCGACAAGCTGACCAAGACCATCGTTCAGGAGGCCACGAAGTGAAGCGTCTTTCCCTTCTCCTGTCTTCGGCCTTTGCCGCAGCCTTCGTTGCCACAAACGCGCTGGCGACCGAAACGATCAACGGTCCGGTTGAAAAGCAGCCGATCAACATCACCGCCATCATCATGTTCTTCGTGTTCGTGGCTGGTACGCTTGCTCTGACCTACTGGGCCGCGCGCCGCACGCGCTCGACCTCGGACTTCTATACCGCTGGCGGTGGCATCACCGGCTTCCAGAACGGCGTGGCCATTGCCGGCGACTATATGTCCGCCGCTTCGTTCCTCGGCATTTCCGGCATGGTGTTCGGCACCGGCCTCGACGGCCTGTTCTACGCTGCCGGTTTCACCATCGGCTGGCCGCTCATCCTCTTCATGATCGCGGAACGCCTGCGCAATCTCGGTCGCTTCACCTTCTCCGACATCACCTCCTATCGCCTCGAACAGACGCGCATTCGCTCGCTCTCGGCCTTCGGTGCGCTTTCGGTGGTGCTGTTCTATCTGGTTGCCCAGATGGTCGGCGCAGGCAAGCTGATCCAGCTGCTGTTCGGCCTTGATTATGCCTATGCCGTTCTGCTCGTCGGCGTGCTGATGATGCTTTACGTGACCTTCGGCGGCATGCTCGCCACGACCTGGGTGCAGATCACCAAGGCCATCCTGCTTTTGGCAGGCTGCACGGTCATGGTTCTGCTGTCGCTCTACCACTTCGGTTTTGATCCGGGTGCCCTTATCCAGAGCGCTGTCGATCACCATCCGCGTGGTGTGGAAATGCTGAAGCCCTCCAAGGCTCTGTCTGATCCGCTGAACGCCATCTCGCTGGGCCTTGCCCTGATGTGCGGTGCCGCTGGCCTGCCGCATATCCTGATGCGCTTCTTCACGGTTCCGGATGCCGTGGCTGCCCGCAAGTCGGTGTTCTACGCAACCGGCTTCATCGCCTACTTCTACATCCTGACGATCACCATCGGCCTTGCTGCCGTCACGATCATCGGCATGGACCCGAGCTACTTCGATGCGGCTGGCAAGCTGCTCGGCGGTGGCAACATGGCTGCCGTGCATCTGGCCAAGGCCGTTGGCGGCAACGCCTTCCTCGGCTTCATCTCGGCCGTGGCCTTCGCCACGATCCTGGCCGTGGTGTCGGGTCTGGCGCTGGCCGGTGCATCGGCCGTGTCGCACGACCTTTATGCCAACGTCATCATGAAGGGTAAGGCCACCGGCGCTCAGGAAATGCGTGTCTCGCGCATCGCCACCTTCGCCATCGGCATCATCGGCATCATTCTCGGCCTCGCTTTCGAAAACCAGAACATCGCCTTCATGGTGGGTCTGGCCTTCGGCGTGGCCGCGTCGGTGAACTTCCCGGTTCTCTTCCTGTCGATCTTCTGGAAGAACCTCACGACGCGTGGTGCCTTCATCGGCGGCTTCCTCGGCCTCGTCTCGGCCATCACCTTCGTGGTGCTTGGCCCGACGGTCTGGGTGGCCCTGCTGCACCACGAAAAGCCGATCTTCCCGTATGAACAGTATGCCCTGTTCTCCATGACGATCGCTTTCGTCAGCATCTGGTTCTTCTCGATCACCGACAAGAGCGCACGGGCTGCACAGGACAAGGCAGGCTATGCGGAACAGTTCATCCGTTCCGAAACGGGCCTTGGTGCTGCGGCTGCCTCCGACCACTAAGCGCGTCGCGCTTGATCCCAAAATGCGAAAGCCGGGGAGCGATCCCCGGCTTTTTTTTGTTGAAGAGAGCCCTGAGGTGAGGTCGTTCACTCAGCCGAGATGGCGGCGCTTCTCGGCTGCATATCGGACCAGCGCCAACCCACGGAAGATGCCGTGCATGAACTTGCCATAGGGCATCGTCAGGAAGAACCCGAGCACGAAGCCGAGATGGAGGGCCAGCATGGTTCCCATCAGCGGCGTTGCCCGCAAAACGAGAAGGGCAAGTCCGGTGATCCCCGTCAGCAGCAGCATGAGGATGAAGGCAACGTCCATGCCCTTGCGGCTTTCATCCATCAGCTGCGGGTCACGCCGGAATTTTGCGGCAAGCAGGCCGATTGGACCAATGGTGATGCCGATACCGCCCAGTGTGCCCAGCACAACGGGAAGATCCCACCACGGGTAAGGCGCATCCCGTCCCAGCGCGTAATGCCACAAGGTTCCCACCGTGGTTGCGGCAAAGCAGAGCATGAAGCCGTAGAAGGTCAGGTGATGGAAGAGGCGGCGATTGTCGTCGGGCTTGTCACTCTCGTTCATGCAGCCGACACCGCCACCGTCGAGATAGCGCAACGTTGCGGCATCATGCGCGCCACCGGCCAAGGCTTTGGGATCGCGCAGCGTTTCGGACGGCTCACCAATATCCCGCCAGAATTTAACGCAGGACATGATGATCGCAAGAATGGCCCAGAAGAAGGCGACGCCGAAAACTGCCACCATCGCGTTGTGCGGCATGATCCGGTAGAAGGCACCCGGGCCTGAATGCACGCCGAACATGACGTCGGGATCGTGCCAGACGGCAAAACCGAAGAAGAAGGCGGCGACAGACAGCGAGGCGATCAACGTCACCATCAGGCCATTGCGATGGAACACCGGCGCCAGAAAACCGGGCCAGACATAGCGCGCATAGCTGTCATTTCGAACCTCGGCCAGCACCTTGGGCACATTCACGTTGAACTCGTGCGGCGGCGCGAACTGGCAATCGGAATTGCAGGCTCCGCAGTTGTGGCAGAGGTTTGCGAGATAGGTCAGGTCGCCGGTTGCGAAAGCACGGCGCATTTCCATGGCGGGGAATACGGCGCACAGCCCTTCGCAGTAACGGCACGAATTGCAGACGGTCATCAGCCGTTCTGCCTCATCAAGGTGGGCCTGCTGGATTTCGGTCACGGACCGGGCGTGGCTTGCGGCCGACATGGCGTTACCTGTTTGCATAATGGCTCGCTCCTTCTCCGGCAAGACGCCCGAAAACGCTGCCGATGGTCATTCCGATTCCGGCGGCATAGCCGCGCCCGAGGACATTGCCGGCCATGATTTCACCGGCCGCCCAGATGTTTTCGGCCGCACCGCCGGCCGCCAGTTGCACGCGGGCCTGATCATCCACCTCGACGCCGAGATAGGTGAAGGTAATGCCGGGGCGAACGGGATAGGCGTAGAACGGGCCGGTCCTGATCTGCCGTGCCCAATTGGTCTTGGGCGGGGTCAGCCCTTGCGTGTGGCAGCCGTCCAGAATCTTGTCATCGAATTCGCCCGGCTGAACCGCGGCATTGAAGGTGTCGACCGTGGCGCGCAGCGCGGCGGGATCAAGCGCGAGCCTCGTTGCCAGTTCCTCGATGGTTTGGCCGGTCACGGGCGGAAACAGCGACGGCATGAACAGTTCCAGCGACGGCGCATCGAAGATGATGTAGGCGATCTGGTCGGGCTGGCTGGCCACCAGCCGCCCCCAGATGGCATAGCGCTTCGGCCAGATGTCTTCGCCTTCATCATAGAAGCGTTCGCACCGATTATTGACGACGATGCCGAAGACAACGCAATCCAGCCGGGTGATGATGCCGCCATCGAATTTCGGCGCACGGGCATCAATGGCGACCGCATGGCACTGTGTCGGATCACCGATTTGCTTCATGCCTTTGGCAATCAGCGTCCGCAGCAAGGTCCCCCGGTTGTACGGGGTGCCACGGATCAGGAAGTTGTCGGCAATCTCGCCCCAGCCTTCCTTCAGCCATTCGATATTCGCTTCGAAACCACCGGCGGCGGCGACCAGCGTTTTGGCCGCGAGGCGACGGGGGCCATCGGCGGTCGACACCTGCGCCGCCACGAAGCGCTGGCCATCCATTTCGATATCCGTCACGTCCGCTTCATAGGCAATGTGCACGCCAAGCTTTTCGGCCGTGCGGTAGAGCGCGTTCAGCATCGAGCGCCCGCCGCCGAGAAAGAACGAGTTGGTGCGCCCGAGGCTCAGCGTGCCGCCCAGCGAAGGCTGGAAGCGAACACCCTGCTCGGTGATCCAGTTCAACATGTCCTTGGACTTGTGGATCATCATGCGGGCGAGGGGCTGGTTCGTCTGCCCCTGCGTCACGCGCATCAGGTCATCGAAGAACTCGTCCTCGGTGTAGGGACCGGACAGCGTTTCGGTGGCCGTATCATGGGCACAGCGCATGTTGCGGGTGTGGCGCGTGTTGCCACCGCGATAAAATCGCGGTGCTTTTTCGAGGATGGCGACGCTCGCACCGGCACGACGCGCGGCGATGGCGGCACACAGCGCCGCGTTGCCACCGCCTACGACGAGAACGTCGTAGGGATGGTCGAAGTTCACAGGCGTTTCCATGTCAGAACACCCAGACGCTTTCACGAGGGATGCGGATCGGCGCGGTGGCCAGATCAACCGGCCCTTCGGTCAAGACCCGCAGCGAGTGTTCGCCAAGCCGGAAGACATGCTCCCACTTCTCACCGAGGAACATCGATGTCGAGCGATGCATCTCGACCGTGTCCGGGCCAATCGAGGGCGCAAGGGACAAGCGATCCATGCGACAGACCGCCGTGCCCTCTTCGCCGGGGGCTTTCGGCTGCCCCATACGCCCGGTCACACGCAGACCGTTGCAGTCAATGGTCGCGAAGCCGTCCCCAGCCTCGACGACCTTGCCGGACAGGCGCACATTGTTGCCGATGAAGTCGGCGGTAAACAGCGTCCGGGGCCGATTGTAGAGGTCTTCGGGACTGCCCTCCTGTGCAATGACACCGCCATTCAAAAGGACAATCGTATCGGCAATCGCCAGCGCTTCGATCTGGTCGTGGGTAACGATGACCGCCGCCCGTTCCTCGCGGGTGATCAGTTCCTTGAGGAAGGCGCGGGCTTCATCGCGAAGCTTCGCGTCGAGGTTCGACAGCGGTTCATCGAGGAGAAGCACCGCCGGCTCATAGGCCAGCGACCGGGCAATGGCGACACGCTGCTGCTGGCCGCCTGAAAGCTGCGCGGGAAAGCGCTGCTGCAAATGGCCAAGGCCCAGAACCTCGCACACCGTATTCACCTTGCGCTTGATCTCCGCCTCGCCAACCTTGCGCAGCCGAAGGCCATAGGCGACGTTTTCAAAGACCGTGCGATTGGGCCAGAGCGCATAGGACTGGAACACGAAGCCCAGGCCTCGCTTTTCAGCCGGCATGTCCAGCTTGTTCTCACCGTCGAGAACGCGCTGGCCTGAGACGGTGATCTGCCCCATATAGGCGCGCTCAAGCCCGGCGACCGTGCGCAGAAGCGTCGTCTTGCCGGAACCGGACGGCCCCAGAAGGGCTGCGATCTGGCCCTTGTCGACGCTGAAGGAAGCGCCCTTGAGGACCTCTACAGCACCATATTTCAGATGGATATTTTCAACTACGAGTTCAGGCATCGAGACGCACTCCAAGGCGCAGGGCCAGCGCAATGCCGCCCGCGATGACAATGGTGTTGACGACGGCCAGCGATGAGGCCACGTCGATGTTGCCGCCGTTCCAAAGGCTGACGAGCATGGTGCCCATCACCTCGTTACCCTGACCCATCAGAAAAATGCCGGTCGAGTATTCACGGGCGTAAAGAAGGAAAGAGAGAAGCCAGGCCGCCAGAAGGCCGTGCTTGGCCAGAGGCAGGATCACGTCCTTTGCGACGCGGGCCTGTCCGGCACCCGTGACATGGGCCGCTTCTTCCAGTTCGCGACCGACCTGACTGAACGAATTCGAGACAAGCCGAAGGCCGAATGGCAACCAGACCAGGGTGTAGGCCACCCACATCGCCCCGAGGGACGCGACCCAGGGCTTGAGAACCGGCACGAAGAGGAAGATCCAGAACACAACCAGACCCGCGACAATTCCCGGCATGGCGCGCGGCAACAGAACGAGAAAGTCGAGAACCTTCGTGCTTTCGGAACGGGAGCGGTGGCTCGCCAGCCCGATCAGCGCGTAGACACACAGCGATGCAAAGCCGCCGACAAAGGCCAGAAGGAGCGTGTTGACGATTGATCTGCGGATCAGCGGCAGGTCGGCCAGCTTGTGGTAATTGTCGAGCGTCAGGACATCCCGAATGGCGACGAGCGGCCCCCATGTGGTGACGACCGAGCGCAGCGCAACGCCCGAAAGCGGCAGAAGAACAACCGCATAAAGCCAGACCAGAACACCGGCGAACGCCACCCATTTCCACTTACCCAAGGGCACAAGATGCGAGCGCGTCGCCTTGCCGCCAATCGTGGAATAGCGCTGGGCCGACTTCAGCATGCGCCGCTGCAGAATGACGAGCGGCAACGTGATCAGCATGATGAAGATCACCACCACGGCCATCATCTGATAGGCCGGACGGCCAAGCAGGGTGTTGAATTTGTAGAGGTAGGTCGCCAGCACGAGACGGCCATCCTGATCGCCCAGAACATAGGGAAGACCGAACAGTTCAAAGCCGAGGAATGCGACAAGAACCGCGCTGACCGCGATGGACGGCCAGACCAACGGAAGTGTCACCTTCGTCGCGACGGTCAGGGGAGAGCCGCCCGCAACGCGCGCGGCCTCCTCAAGATCCGACGGCACCGTGCGAAGGGCCGTCGACACATAGATGTAGACGTGCGGAACGTGGGTCAGTGCGACCACCACAACCAGCATGGGCATGGAATAGACATTCCAGAAGGGGACGGCTCCGAAGAGCCGCTCCCACCATACAGACCAGAAGCCGGATGGGCCGATCGACACGATGTAGCCAAACGCCAGAACCATCGGGGACATGAACAGCGGCAGAAAGATCGCCGGTTCAATCCACTTGCGGCCCGGCATATCTGTGCGAACCATGAGGAAGGCGAGCAGGGACCCGAGCGGCACGGCAAACAAAACCATGCCGATCGAGAGGATCACCGTGTTTTTCAAGGCGCTCCAGAAGCCGGAGTCCGACAAGACAAAACCATAGGTGTCCACGGTCGATTTGGCACGGACGCTGAAAAACGCGTCCGTCAGGAAACTTTGCCAGACGATCAGGCCGACTGGTGCCAGGATGAAGAGCGCCGCCGCCAGGACAACGCCGGTTCGCCAGAAGTCGTTCCGCATCGGCTCACTTGCCCGCTTTCAGCGCATCAGCCCACTTGCGGAAGAAATCCATCCGCGGCATCGGCTGAATGGCATCCATGAGATCGGGGCCAATGGCGACCGGCTTCAGGACATCACCATATTCGGCGCTGAGGCCGGCAATGGTGGCCTTGCCGGTGACATCCGGGCGAATGGCGAAGAGGTGGGCCTCATTGCCAACGACCGTCTGGCCGCGCTTCGACAGCAGGTAATCGAGGAAAACCCTTGCCGCATTCGGGTGCTGGGCCTGCTCGGTGACGATAGCCAGACGGGACAGAACGACCGTGTAATCCTTGGGCACGACGACCTTGACGTTCGGGTCACGTTCGGCGCGCAGATAGGCATAAGGGCCGATGATGTTGTAGCCGATGGCGTGTTCGCCCGCGCTGATCTTTTCCAGCATGGTGCCGGTCGAGGTGTAGAATTTGGCATCCACGGCACCGAAGGCGGTCACGAGCGGCCAGAGGTCATCGCTGTTCCTTGCATCGGCGCTGACGGCAAAATAACCAAGACCGGAGCGTTCCGGATCATAGGTCGCCACCTTGCCCTTCATGCGCTCCTTGTTTTCCTGCAGCCACTTGGCGAGCGAAGCACGGGTCGTGGGCATTTCAGCGTCGGAAACGACCTTGCTGTTATAGACCATGACGACCGGCTCATAGGTGATGCCGTAAATCTTGTCGCCCCAGTTCGACCATTCGGGTACGGCGGCCTTTTCCGCAGACGTGTATTGCGCGGCAATGCCGTCCTCAACCATCTGGAACTGCAGGTCCATGGCCGACGACCACACCATGTCGGCCTTGAGCGCACCGGCTGCGGCCTCGCTGCTGATGCGGCTGAAAAGATCGGCGGCCTTGATCTCGATATAGTCGACACGGATCTTCGGGAACGCCTTCTGGAAATCCGCCAGGATCGGTTCCACGGCTGCATGTTCCGTGTTGGCATAAACCACAACCGAGCCCTCCGCCTCGGCCTTGGCAATGGTCTGTGCATAGTCAGCCGGATAACCGGCCGGTGTTTCTGCGGTGGCGAGAGACGGCATCGTCGCGGCCATCAAGGCCAGCAGAGACCGGCGCAGGGCCGGGTGCTTCAAAAAACTCATCATTTCCTCCCTTGCGAAAGCGGGTCGAGACATATCGCAGCTTCCGTTCTCATTGCATATTATTGTATACAGTAGAATGCAATAAGATTCTGTGAGGCGCATTGGTGGTTTTTCGCGATGAAGGGCATTATCTTGGGTGCCGAACACAACATGAGTCCCATTCATGACCCTTCACACCGATTCGTCCGCCTCTCGGTTGGCGCGCATTCTCCCGGTCGACGGCACGCAAGGTGCCGGTCTGGGTGATGCCATCTTCTCCGCTCTCAGGCAGGCGCTGCGCGACGGAACCTTCCAGCCGGGGGATCGATTGCGGGAAGAAGAGATCGCTGAGCATTTTTCGGTAAGCCGCACGCCCGTTCGCGATGCCCTGCGCCGCATGTCCGAGCGCCGCCTGCTGGAAATCTCGGGCGGCAGGGGCATGATGATCCGCCGCCTGACCCGCGCCGAGGTGTTCGAGCTTTATGAAATGCGCGAGATCATGGAGGGCACGGCTGCCCGCTTCGCGGCCAAGAATGCGACGAGCACGGAAATCACCCTGTTGACCGATCTTCAGGCCGCCTTTGAACGCGCCACCAACCCGCAGGACTGGGCGCGTATCAACAAGCAGTTTCACGACACCATTGCCGGAGCGGTTCGAAACCGCTTCTTCAACAGCCCGCTGGAAGAACTCCAGGATTTTCTGGCGCTCCTTGGATCAACAACCTTTTCCGTTACCGGACGCGCGGGACCGGCAGCCGACGAACATCGTCGGGTTCTCGATGCCATCGCCGCCCGCGACCCGGATGCCGCCGAGGCGGCCGCGCGCGATCATATCCGCAGCGCATTGGTCAGCCGTTTGAAAATGCTGAATGACGCGAGTTAAGCGCGCCATCCTCTGGCGCCGAGCTATAAAAATGCGAAAGCCGGGGAGCGATCCCCGGCTTTCCTGATTTGGATGATCCGTTCTCCCGCAGACAGATCAGGCACGTTCCGCCTCGGGTTCCCTTCCCGAAAGCGACGCGACATATTCGCGAACCGCCGACATCAGCCGCAGAAAGCGCTCGGAAATCTCCTCGCTCTTGCTGTGCATGTCGTGGTCGAGAAAACACTGGTCGTTCATGCTGCGCCGAACGCTGGAAAAGGCGCTGAACGAGGCCTCAACTTCGTCACCAAACCGGGACACGGCCTCGTGGGTTGCTGTCCCGTCACTCAACATGTGGCGGGCCGTTTGCTGCTTGGTCCTGGCGGTCAGTTCATGGGCAGCCAGGATATCCATCCAGTTCTCTGTCATGAATCACTCCATTTCGCAGTTGCGAAATCAGCATCGCACAGCAAAATTGACAGTCAACAAGTTCAGCGCATGGCTGGGCTGCACTGAGCGGGCAGCCGAGGGGCGGTATTCTTGTCCATCGGATCGTGCTAAGGCCGGGCCATCCACCCTTCAAAGGAACAGACCATGGCGGCGAAAAGCCTGATGTTTCAAGGCACCGGCTCGGATGTCGGCAAGTCGCTGATGGTGGCGGGGCTGGCCCGCGCCTTTACCTTGCGCGGCCTCAAAGTCCTGCCATTCAAGCCGCAGAATATGTCGAACAATGCCGCCGTGACGGTGGAGGGCGGCGAGATTGGCCGGGCACAGGCGCTTCAGGCGCGTGCAGCCCGTGCGCCGCTTTCCGTTCACATGAACCCGGTGCTCTTGAAGCCGCAAAGCGATGTCGGCGCGCAGGTCGTGGTGCAGGGTCAGGTTGAGGGGCGGGCCGAGGCCGCCGAATACCAGAATTACCGGGCGCGTCTTCTGCCGCGCGTGCTGGAAAGCTTCGCCATTCTGAAAGGTGAAGCCGATCTCGTTCTGGTCGAAGGGGCAGGCAGCGCCTCGGAGATCAATCTGCGCCACAATGACATTGCCAATATGGGCTTTGCCCGTGCCGCCGATGTGCCCGTGGTGGTGATTGGTGACATTGAGCGCGGCGGGGTGATTGCAAGTCTTGTCGGCACGAAAACCGTAGTTGATCCCGACGACGCGGCCCTCATCAAGGCTTTCATCGTCAACCGTTTTCGCGGCGATCCGCGCCTCTTTGATGACGGCATGCGGATGATTGCCGAGGCAACCGGCTGGCAGGCCATTGGTCTTCTGCCGCATTTTCATGATGCGATCCGCCTGCCCGCCGAGGATGCGCTGGGGCTTGCCGGACCGCAGGAGACAAAGCCCGGCGCGCGACTGCGCATCGCGGTGCCGATCCTGCCACATATTTCCAACTTTGATGATCTTGATCCGCTCGCCGCCGAGCCGGATGTGGAACTGATCCGCGTGCGACCGGGCGAGGTCATCCCCGGCGATTGCGCGCTCATCCTTCTGTGCGGCTCCAAGGCCACGATCAGCGATCTTGCCGTGTTGAAAGCGGCAGGCTTTGACGTGGATATTCGGGCGCATCTCAGGCGCGGCGGCCATGTTCTCGGCCTGTGCGGTGGCTATCAGATGCTCGGAACCCGCCTTGCCGACCCGCAAGGTATCGAGGGCGCTCCGGGCTCTATCGAAGGTCTTGGGTTGCTCGATGTGACCACCGTTCTTTCCGGCGAAAAAAGGCTGGAGGAGGTGAGGGGCGAAAGCTTCGATGGCGCACCGCTGAAGGGCTATGAAATGCATATGGGCGTGACGGAAGGCCCGGATTGCGCTCGCCCCTTCGCAATGATCAACGGGCAGGCGGAAGGGGCGCGCTCCGCCGATGGTCGCGTCACCGGCACCTATCTGCACGGGCTTTTTGCCGATGATGCGCAGCGCGCCGCGTGGCTGGCACGGCTCGGCGGCAGGGCGTCCGGCTTTGACTATGAAGCGGGCGTCGAGGATGTGCTGAACCGGCTCGCCGCCCATATGGAGGCGCATCTTGATCTCGATGCGTTGCTCAGGCTCGCACGATAGCGAGCGCCAGAACCCCGAACAGGCCGATCATCAGCCAACTGGCGATCCGTGTGAGGGTCAGCGCACGGCGAATATCGGCAGGCGTCAGATCACGACGACCGCCTTCGCCCATGAAGCTTGCCTCGATCATCTGCCCGCCATAGGAACGCGGCCCGGCCAGCGCAAAGCCAAGCGCACCGGCCAGCGCCGCCTCCGGCCATCCGGCATTGGGCGAGCGGTGCTGATGCGCATCGCGGCGAATGGCGCGCCAGCCGTTCAGGGCCGAAGCACCGGGGAGAAGAAGCGCCGCCGCCAGAAAGAGAAGGCCCGACAGGCGCGAAGCGGGCAGGTTCACCAGATCATCGAGCCGCGCCGCCGCCCACCCAAAGGCATGGTGACGCGGGCTTTTATGGCCGATCATGCTATCCGCCGTGTTGATCGCCTTATAGGCCGCGCCGCCCGCCAGCCCGCCAAGGCCAAGCCAGACGGCAGGGGCCGCAACCCCATCGGAAAAGTTTTCGGCCAGGCTTTCAATCGCCGCCCGGCAGATCGCGGCTTCATCCAGCTGTTCGGGATCGCGCCCGACAATCATCGAAACGGCGCGACGACCGGCCGCCACGCCGCCGGTTTCCAGCGCCTCCGCTACCGCCGCCACATGCTGTTCCAGACTTTTCTGGGCGGGCAGGCTGGCGGCCAGCACCGCCACCAGCAGAACACCAAAGGGCAGGGCTAAAAGGGACTGCTCAACCAAAATCACCAGCATGATGGTGATGCCGAGCAGCACGAATAGTGCGGTGACACCCGCAAACCGGCGCTGGGCGAAGCTTTCCGTCTCGCGGTTCCAGCCCTTGTCCAGCCGTGAAATCAGCGCTCCCATCCACGTGACAGGATGGCCGATGCGGGCAAAAAGCCAGTCGGGATAACCGGCGAAGCGTTCGATGAGGAGCGCCAGAAAGGCAAGGGTGAGCGTCATGCGATCTTCAGTGCGGAAAGCGCCGCCCCTTTGGGCCGCGCAGGATTACTCTCCTTTTCCACGCCCCACATCGAAAGCGCAAGACGGTTCACGCCGCTTTCGGGGCCTGCGGATTGACATTGGTGCTACTGGGTAGCAAATTTGGATCAAAGGAGATGATCCGATGAGTATCAAATCTTCGATCTCGTTGACCGAACAGCAGGATGCTTTTGCCCGTTCGCTCGTGGAAAGCGGGCGCTATTCGAGCATGAGTTCTGTTCTCCAGCAGGGTTTGGAGTTGTTGCGTCAAAAGACCGAAATCGAGGCCGCAGAAACAGCGGCCCTGCGTGAACTGGTCGAGCAGCGCCTGAAAGCGCCCAGCGTCAGCGCAGGCGAGATGGAAGCGCGCGTTGCGGCCATGATTGAACGGAAGCGGCTGGCTCTTGGCGTGGATCGTTGAATATTCAACGCAAGCCGAGCGTGATTTCGAGCTGATCTTCGATCACCTGTTCTCGGCCTATGTCGAGCTGGGGGACGACCCGCAGACAGCTGTTGAAAGTGCGGCTCTGCGCGTCCGTTCATTGCATGGAGAAATCAACCGGCTCGCCGAGACGCCCTATATCGGCACTTTGCGGCCTGACATTTATCCGGGCATTCGCTTTTTGCGCCGTGACAAGGCGGCGGTCTGGTTCCTGCCATTGGAAGACAGCCACACAATCCTTGTTGCGGCTGTCTTCTACGGTGCGCAGGATCACATCCGACACATGCTGTCACGCCTGCTATCCGAATAAGCTGTCCCGTCCATCACGCCGCTTTCGGAGCCCAGCTGGCGAAGGGATCGGACAGCGCCTTCCACCGTTCCGGCGTGTAGCCCTCGGCATCGACAAGGCAGGCGTCGAGTTCGGCACGAATTTCGGCCTCGTCCATCGGGTCGGCCCCGATGAAAACGATTTCCTGACGGCGGTCGCCCCAGACCGGATCGAGATAGGGCCGCATCATCTTGAGGAAGCCCGGATCATCCGGCCATTGCGATTTCGGCACGGCTGACCACCACAGACCCATCTTCTGGGTGCGCACCAGCGCGCCTGCCTGGCTCATTTCCCCCACATAATGCGGGCGCGTTGCCAGCCAGAAGAAGCCCTTGGCGCGCACCACGCCCGGCCAGCTTTGATCAAGAAACTGCTTGAAGCGCTGCGGGTGGAAGGGGCGGCGGGCACGATAAACGAAGGAGCGGATGCCATATTCTTCCGTCTCGGGTATGTGGTCCTTGAAGCCGTAAAGCTCCTTGAACCACAACGGGTGCTGTTCTGCTTTAGCGAAATCGAAGCGGCCCGTGCCCAGAACCTCCTTCGGGTTCACCTGTCCGAAATCGGCCTCGATGATCTTGGCATCCGGGTTAAGGCCGACGACGATCTTGCGGGCCGCATCGCGCTCTTCGGGCGTCGCCGTGCCGATCTTGTTCAGAACCACCACATCGGCAAACTCGATCTGTTCGACGATCAGATCGACAATGGTGCGGTTATCCTCTTCGCCCGCCGTTTCGCCGCGGTCGCGCAGGAAGTCGGCGGACCCGTAATCGGCGAGAAGATTGGCGGCATCGACCACCGTCACCATCGTATCGAGGCGGGCCACATCCGAAAGGCTCTGGCCGTTTTCATCGCGAAAATCGAAGGTGGCGGCCACGGGAAGTGGCTCGGCAATGCCGGTCGATTCAATCAGCAGGTAATCGAAACGGTTCTGTTCGGCGAGTGCGCGCACTTCACTCAAAAGATCATCGCGCAGCGTGCAACAGATACAGCCATTGGTCATTTCCACCAGCTGTTCCTCGGTGCGCGACAGGTTCGCACCGCCATCGCGCACCAGCGCCGCATCGATGTTCACCTCGCTCATGTCATTGACGATGAGGGCCACGCGAAGGCCATCGCGGTTGGCAAGAATATGGTTCAAAAGCGTGGTCTTTCCGGCGCCGAGAAAGCCGGACAGCACGGTGACGGGAAGTTTTTCAAAGGACATGTGAGCGGACTCCGGCTAGCACATCGCAAGGCGACGCGTAATGTTATTACACTAATGTAATAACATTACATAAACCGATCCTGTCAAGCCCATGCGCGCAAGGAAGGGCGTCAACCTGCGCTCAGATCAATCTTTCGGGGAGTCCTTGCAGATCGGCAGCGGTTGCGGCGGCGGGGCCGGGTGGTCGTTCTTGTACTGAACGATCATGGCCTCCAGCTTTTCCTTCGGCCAGAAGACCGGCGCGCCGATGTCTTTCAGGCACGAGGCGTTCCAGTAAAGCCCCTTGTCGGCGGGCGACTGGCGATCCTTCACCGCCTTGGCCACCGCATTGATGTCCTTCGATTCCGGGTAGATATAGACCGTGCTCGGGCTATCCTTGATAATCGAAAACACCTGCGGCACGTCTTCCGGTGCCCAGCTGGTGCAGCCGTTGCTGCGCCCGCCCGGATAGGTCACGAGATTGCCGAGCGGCACAAAGCCATCCTTGTTGGCATGCGGGCTGTTCGGCTTTTTCAGCATGCAGACGCCGCCCAGACGCGCCGCCGCATGGCCGCCAATGGCGCGAGCGCGGGCATTGGCCGTTTCACCAATGCCATCGAACTGCACGAAGGAGCGCGTCAGCGTCGTGGCACGGTTCCCCGGCAGGCGATAATACCCCTTGAACGAGGTCTTGATCTCGCTCGTCATATAGGCCCCGCCGGTGGTCAGTTCGGAATCCTGCGCATTGCCGAAATTCTTGGCGCAGGTGCGTCCGTTGGCAAAATTGGCAACACCCGGCAGGTTGCGACCGCTGCCATGGCCAGAAGAAATGGCGCGGAAGAACTGGCGGTCCTCGCAGATCATATAGAAGCGACCGCCTGCGGCACTGCTCGTCTGCTCATTGGGGCGCGTGGCGTCCATGGCAAAATAGCAGCCGTTCTTCACCTTGCCGCTCGCCACATTGCGCTGGTAGAGCGCGCGTGCCCGCTCCAGAACGACCGGCGCAATCTGGCCCGCCCCTTCGCCCACATTGGCGGCAAGCCAGCCCGGAACAGGTTCCGCCGCCGTTGCGGCCATGGAGGCCGACAGGAGGCCCGTTGCGGTGAGAAGTCCGATGAGGAGATGCGTCTTTGCCATTTTCAAACTCTCGTCGTTGAACCGGCAGGCACCGGGACAGGTCAGCACCCGCCTTCACGGGTTTCGACCTGTGCGTCAATTGAGTCTGATTTAAGTCTAAAATTTTAACGAAACGCTGAACGGCACGGCACGATCTCAACCGTGGCTGTGTTCCCGCCGATGAATATGGGCATGGCGGTGCGAATGCACATGGTCATGGATTTCCGCATCGTGCAGATGACCGGCGGAAAGCACCATGGCGCGGGTGGCAATCTCCGCCACGAAGCCATCATCATGAGACACGAGGATCATCGCGCCCTTGAAAGCCAGAAGCGCGGCGCGAAGCCGTGCGCCGTTTTCGCCATCCACCCCGTTGGTCGGCTCATCGAGCAAAAGCACATCCGGCTCCATAGCCAGCAACCCGGCCAGACAAACAAGGCGCTTCTCCCCGCCCGAAAGCCGATGGGTGAAGCGTTCGGCAAGGTGGGCGATGCCGAGATTTTCCAAAGTGCGGGCGGCACGCGCACGAGCCGTTTCTTCATCCGCGCCGGTGTTCAGCGGACCGAACGCCACGTCCTCAATCACGCTCGGGCAGAAAAGCTGGTCGTCACTTTCCTGAAAGAGAAAGCCGATGCGCGGGCGGGCGCGGCGAAACTCCGCTTCCTTGCGACAGGTCGCGCCAAACAGCGTAACCGTTCCCGAGACCGGCTTTTCCAGCCCCACCATGGCCCGCAGCAGCGTTGTCTTGCCCGCGCCATTCGGCCCGACAATCGCCAGCCTCTCACCCGGCGACAGCGCAAGGTTGACGCGCTGCAGCACAGTCTTGCCATCACGCTCCACCCGCAGGTGATCAAGCTCAATGGGAAACGGGGTCATAGCCGTTCCCCCAGAAGAAGAAAGGCCGTTCCGGCAACCAGCGCCAGCGAGGCCATCCAGTCGGCGGGCTTTGGGGCGGCCTCGGAACTGTGCAGAAACCGCCCCTGATAGCCGCGAAGGCGCATGGTTTCCTCCACGCGCTCGGCCCGGTCCAACCCGCGCACCAGTACCATGCCAATCAGGTTGCCATAGCTTTTCCAGCTATGACGGTTGGTGGCCGGCGTGAAGGCGCGTGCCCGCATGGCGTCCTGCAAGCGGGCGAACTCATCCCGAATAACGCCAAGCGTTCGGGTGGCGGTGATGAAAATCCGCACCAGCGGTTCCGGCACGCCGAGCGCCCGCAGGGCATTGCCAAGCCGTAGCGGCTCGACATCCGCAAAGAACAGGGCGAGCAGCAGAACAGAGGCCGTTACTTTCAGGGCCAGAAGCAGAGCGCGCCTTGCCCCTTCGACACTGGCGACCAGCGGCCCGAGGACAAAGAGCGGATCTCCCGGCAGGGTGAAGGGCAGCGTCACGAGGAGAAGAATGAGGAAGCCTTCGAGATGAACGAGCCTCCGCCACGGCAGGGGCTTTCCGGTGAGCCCGAAGAGCGCCAGCACCAAGGCGAGGACAACAACGGCCGAGGTCAGCGCGTTGAGCGCCGTCAGCAGCAAGAGCACAACGAACGAAGAGACGAGACGCAGGCGCAGTTCCTGCGGCCAAAGCTTCATGACCTTCGCCCGCGCGCCCACAGCGCCATGCCCGCCAAACCGATGATCAGAAACAGGCCGGAGACAATATCGGTGAAGCGCATACGCGCATCCATGGCCTCCATGCGTTCGAGAAGTGGCGCGACTTGCCGTTCCACGGCGGCCTCAACGAGGTGGGCAGTCGCTTGCGCATCCGGCGCGGCGGGGGCCAAAGCCTGCGGTGCCGATACGGCAGCACCCACGGCAGGGGGCGATGCGCCAAAGTGTTCGGGACCGAGCGTCACGGTGGCGAAATGCCCTTCGCCCGTATCCACTTTCACCGCGATGGCATCGATAACAGGCGAGGGGGCCGTGAAGCTATAAGTGCCGCCCTCTGCGGTCGTGCCACTGGCGATCGAGGCCGCGCCCATTCTGGCCGACCACTTCGCCCCGACCGGCCTGCCGCCACCAATGAAGAAGGCGTAGCCGCTGACCGTCTGCCCCTCGACCCTGGCAAAGACGCGCAAGCTGTGGGCGCAGGCCGGAGCTGCGATGAGAAGTCCCAGCAAAAGGAAGAGCACGCGACGCATGGCTTAAAGTTCCGGTCGGACAAGCCGAGGGTGAAGCGCTTTTGGCTCCACCCGGACCAGAAAGGCGATGACGGTGGCGGTGATCGCCGCTTCTGCCAGCGCCAGCGGGAAATAGGTGACCAGAAGCACCTTGGCGACCGGCACGAAATCCAGCGAGGAATACCACAGCGACAGCGCCACCAGCGCACCCGTGGCAAAGGTGGCGGAGGCCGCGCCAATGGCGGCGAGAATCCCGGCCCGCCAGGGTGACTTCGTGGCACGGACGGCAGGCCCCAGAGCAAAGGCCGCCACATAGCCCGGCAGCGCGATATTGACCGTGTTGATACCGAGCGTCGTCAGCCCGCCAAAGCCGAAGAGTACCGCCTGCAGGACTAACGCCACCAGCACCGCCGGGAAAATGCCCGGCCCCAGCATCAGTCCCATCAGACCGGCCAGCAGCAGGTGAACGCTGGACGGCCCCATCGGCACGGAAACGAGAGAGGCGGCGAAAAAGACACCGGCGAGGATGGCAATGCGCGGAATGGATCGGTCATCGATTGCGCGCAGCGCAAGGCCAAGTCCCATGGCCGCGACAACGCCACCACCAATCAGCACGGGCAGAGAGAGAACGCCATCCGGTATATGCGCCATGTTTTAGTGTCCCATATCCTTGGCGTTGACCCAGATCAGCGCGCCTTCTTCCACCGGCACATCCTTGCCATCCGGCGATTTCATCGGCTGATCGGCCTCCAGAAGGGCGGCAAAACCCCACCAGCCGGATTTTGGCATAGTATAGTGGAAGGTGCCATTGGCATCAGCCTTGATGACCTGCGTGATATAGGCATCGTTGGGGGCCTTCACGCCCTCGTCGTTGATGAACTCTACCTCGACCTCGGCAAAGGGCACGGGCTTGCCCGCTTTCAGCACCACGCCGGTGAAGAGATTGCCCGTCCACAGCGCCGTCGGCTGGCTGAGCGGCTGGATTTCCACCGGCAGGCCCGCCAGTTCATCCCATCCTTCGCCGGAGGCAAAGGAATCCACCACCACCTTGGCGTAATGGACGATGTATTTGCCCTCCGATGGTTCCCAATAAGGCTGCGGTATCACGGAAAAGATGGCGGCACCCGGCTCTGTCAGATCATAGTCGAGCTTCCAAGCCGTCACGCCGCCCTTGGGTGCCTCGACCAGTTTGTCACCGATGTCGGTGGACTTGCCGCCAAACAGCACGTTGACGGAAGCAGGGCGCTTCATCTCCATCACCGGGCCACCTTCAAAGGGGTGAGTGAAAACGAGATCAAGCGAGACCTTGCCCCCGTCCGGCAGCACATCCGCCGAAGGAATGATTTCCTGAAAATGGGCCGACGCGGGCAGAGCGGTCATGGCCATAAGCGCGGCGGCACAAGAAAGGCGGGGCAGGGCGCGGCTCTTCATGGCAAACTCCGTGTGTATGAGAATTTCCAAAAACATCATACATTAAACAGGAATGGTCAACCGCAAGATGAAACGGAAAATGATCATACTCCCTACGTCAAATGACATAAGCCGACTACTTAATGATCGTGACTATGGTCGTGACCATGTTGATGATGGTGCCCAGTCTCATCGCGGCCCAGCGGAATGATATGCAGGCCGCCATAGCGAACGCCGCGCTGACTGGTCACGCTATCGGCAAACTTGCGCAGATCGCTCGCCGTGCCGGAGAGGATCGAAACCTCAAGACAGTTATCGTGGTTCAGATGCACATGTGTCGTCGCCACCGAAAGCGCGTGGTGGGCGTGGTGATTATCGGTGAGGCGGATCGGCAGATCGCGAATGCCGTGATCATAGATGTAGGTCAGTGTGCCGTAGCAGGGCAGTTCTCCGGCGACATTTTCTGCCGGGTTGATCGCTTCACGGGCCAGCGCCTCACGCGCCATATCGCGGAAAATTTCGGACCGGCTTTTATAGCCACGCTTTTCGGCCAGAGCGTCAATCTCGGCCAAAAGCTCTTCCTCGACGGTGATCGTCACCCGTTCCATCCATCGCTCCCCGTGGCATATCCTGCCACTATGCCCAAAGAGGCAAAGTTGGGAACCGGAAAATGGGCCAAAGCGCGGCTTATCCCTCGATAAGGCGCACCGCATAGACATCGGCGGCTGACAGGCGCAGGAAGCGGTTGGCAAGCTCTGCCTTCAATTCTTCATGGCGGGCAATATCGTCGAGCGACTTGTCTCTCGCCTGTTCCAGCGCCACGAACTCTTCCGTCACATGGCCGGGCCTCAGCGACGCTTCGACCGTCTTGCCGCGATAGGTGAAGCGAAACACGTAAGGTCCGGGCGGATCAGACAGCACATCGCCACCGCCGATGGCACGATCCGTCATGATGCGCCCGCCGGTCACCGCCCGCGTTACCATTTCCAGCGCATCACGTCCGCCAGCGCCCGAATAGGCGGTCAGGACATGAACCTCGCGCCGCTCCAACGGGCGTTCGGACAGCACCGGAAACGCCGCCTGCATCGCTTTCAGCGCATGGGCAATGCCATCGGGATAAGCACCGCCGTGATAGGTATTGATGGAGGAGAAGGTGACGGTCACCGGATGACCGTGATCGAGGACGCTGATCCTGTCAGACATGGGGCATGGCTTTCCTGCATGAAAGAAGACAGAGCCCTGACAGAGAAACCGGAAAATGCATGACGTTTTGACCAGACGGTAAGATACGTCTGTATCGTAATGATGATTATTATTGTCAAGTTATAATGCAGGCAAAAATGGCATCAGAAAACAAAAACGGCGCAGTTTCCCGCGCCGATCTCAAAATTGCCAGGGGTCCATCAACTCAAGCTCGGTGTGCGCGAAATCCCGCGTATTGCGCGTGGCAAGACGCCCGCCATGAACGGCAGCGATGGCCGCGATCATGCCGTCTTGCGCCGACATGGGATGCCCCTTGCGCACAGCCCTTCCCATGATTTCGCCATAGGCCAGTGCGGCCTCTTCCGTCAGGCCGAAAATGCGCCCCGCGAAACGGCGACGCCAATCTGCAAGGCTCAGATCCAGCCGGTTCGCACGTTCATCCGGGCGAATTTTCTGAATACCGAAGGCAATCTCGGCAATGACGACGGTCGACAGGGCCAGTTCTGCGTCAAAGCGCACCAGCCAGTCGATGACATTGGCATCAGGCGCCTTTTTCAGTGTTTCCGAAATGACATTGGTGTCGAGGAAAATCACAGGTCGAGACCCGAATGCGGCGTGCGGCTCTCGCGGATGACCACCTCAAGATCAATCTCCTCGCCATAGGCTTGCGAAACGCGCCGATAGAAATCGGCGGCAGGTTCGCGACCTGTCTCGCGCACCTCATAGGCTTCCAGCGCCCGCTCGACGATGTCGGCGATTGAGCGGTTCTCACGTCGCGCCAGACGGTGCGCGAGATCACGCGCTCGGGCACTGCGAACAGAAAGCTGTGGTTCGGCCATGGGTTTCTCCTTTGCTAGAAATTATAGCGGTGATCGAAACAGCCATCAAGATGGCACATGATGGCTAGCCATCTCGTTGAGCAAACAAAAACGGCGCGGTGTTATCCGCGCCGTTCTGATCCGTCTGATCACACGGATCAATCGCCGTAACCGACGATGCCCTTGATTTCGAGGAAGTCGTGAATGCCCCAATCGGCATATTCGCGACCGTTGCCCGACTGCTTGTAGCCGCCGAACGGGGCCATCGTGTCCCAATCCGGGTAGTTGAGGTAGACCGAACCGGCGCGCATCTTCAGCGCGATTGCACGGGCATGCTCCAGGTTTTCCGACTGGACGTAAGCGGCCAGACCGTAAACCGTGTCGTTGGCGATGGCGACGGCTTCGTCTTCGTCCTTGTAGGGCAGGATCGAGAGAACCGGGCCGAAGATTTCTTCGCGCGCAATGGTCATGTCGTTGGTCACGCCGCCGAAAACCGTCGGGCGAACGTAGTAGCCACGGTTGACCCCTTCCGGACGGCCAAGGCCACCGGCAACGAGCGTCGCGCCTTCTTTGATACCGGCTTCGATCAGGCGCTGCACCTTGTCGAACTGCAGCTGCGAAACGAGCGGGCCGAGAATGGTGGCTTCGTCGCGCGTATCGCCCACGGTGAAGTTGGCCGCTTCGGACTTGGCATAGCCAAGCGCTTCTTCGTGACGATCCGCCGGAACCAGCATACGGGTCGGCGCATCGCAGGACTGGCCGGTGTTGCCGAAGCAGCCCTGCACGCCCTTGCGCACGGCGGTTTCGAGATCGGCATCGGGCAGAATGATGTTGGCGGACTTGCCGCCGAGTTCCTGCGCCACGCGCTTGACCGTATCCGCCGCCGTCTTGGCAACGATGATACCGGCGCGGGTGGAGCCGGTGAACGACACCATGTCCACATCCGGGTGGCCAGCCATGATCTGGCCGACATCCGGACCGGTGCCGTTGACGAGGTTGAACACGCCCTTCGGCACGCCAGCCTCTTCCATGATTTCAGCCCAGACGATACCGGAGATCGGAGCGATTTCCGAAGGCTTCAGAACGACCGTGCAGCCCGTTGCAATGGCCGGAGCGACCTTGCAGACGATCTGGTTCAGCGGCCAGTTCCACGGCGTGATCAGCGCCACGACGCCAATCGGCTCCTTGACGATGGTGGTAGCACCGCGCTTTTCGGTGAACTTGAAGGTTTCGAGACCGGCAATCGTCGATTCCAGATGCGCGCGACCGGCCCAGGCCTGTGCTTCGCGTGCGAAGGTGATCGGCGCGCCCATTTCGTAGCTGACGGCCTGTGCGATGTCTTCGAAGCGCTTGTTATAGACTTCGAGGATCTTCTTCAAAAGCGCGAGGCGCTCTTCGAACGGGGTCTGCGAGAAGGTGACGAAGGCGGCCTTGGCGGCGGCAACGGCCTTGTCCACGTCAGCCTTGGAGCCGACGGAAATCTTCGTATAGGCCTCTTCCGTCGACGGATCGATCACGTCGAGGGTTGCGGGAATGACCGGATCGACCCAGGCGCCGTCGATGTAAAACTTCAGATGATTGGACATAGTTCCTCTCTGTTATGCTTTGATTCTGATTGTCCGCGGGCGGCTTTCGCCACCCGCTTTCTGATCGGCTTCGCTCAGGGCAGATAGTCCATGTAGCGATCCATATCCCAATTCGTAACCTCTTTCAGGAAGCGCTTCCAGTCGTCTCGCTTCATGAGATCATAAAGTTCGTAGAGACGGCCCGGCATGGCTTCCAGCACGAGGTCATCGGCCTTCAGCGCATCCAGCGCCTCGTTGAGGTTGAGCGGGATGAGGTCGACGTGGCCGCCCGCCTTCATGACTTCGACGACGTTGCGATCTTCCGGTGCGCCGGGGTCGATCTTGTTGGTGAGACCGTCATCGAGCGCCTTGATGAGGGCGGCGCAGAACAGGTGCTGGTTGACCATGGCATCGACGGCGCGGAACTCGAAACGGTCCGGAGCCGAGATGCGGATGGTGCAGGAGCGGTTCTGCAGGCCCCAGTTGGCACCGATCGGAGCCCAGAGGCCCACATCGGCAAAGCGGCGGTAGGAGTTGACGGTGGAGGCACCGATGGCCGTCAGAGCGCCGATATGCTTCAGCGCGCCGCCCAGCGCATGGTGGCCGAGTTCGGTCGGCAGCCAGCCGCCTTCCTTGTTTTCGAACTCGTTGACGCCGCCCTTGGTGTAGGTGAACACCTCTTCCATGCCCGGCAGCTCACCGGAAACGAGGTGCTGGACCTGCGCTTCACCGCCCGACCAGATGGAGCAATTGTGGTGGCAGCCATTGGCGGGAACGCCCATCATCGGCTTGGCCATGAAGCAGGCGATCAGACCATGCTGGCGGGCCACTTCGTTGCAGATCTGGCGGTAGGTCGTCAGGCGGTCGCAGGTGCGAACGGCATCGTCAAAGGCGAAGTTCAGTTCCAGAAGGCCCGGAGCGTCTTCCACGTCGCCCTGGATCATGTCGAGACCCATGGCGTGGGCATATTCATAAACCTGCTTCCAGACGTGGCGAGCGGATTCGAACTGGCCGATATGGTAGGCGTAGGGCTCGGTGATGCCGGAATAGGGAACGGAGGAGCCTTCCGGGTTCTTCTTCAGCCACAGCATTTCCGGCTCCATGCCAACGCGCAGATGCAGGCCGTTGTGCTTTTCGCGGAATTCGCGGTCGAAGCGCTTCAGGTTGCCACGCACGTCGCATTCGAAGTAACCACCGGGGTTCTTGGCGTCTTCCAGACCGTAGAAGAGCGTGCAGAACACGCGCGCCACCGACTTGTCCCACGGCAGCTGGCAGAAGGTTTCCGGGTCCGGCAGGGCCAGCACTTCGCCGTCATTGGCGGAGAAGCCGTAAAGGCTACCGTTCATGTCGGTGTCGACGTTGGTGACGCCACCCATCCAGGTCTGCACACCCTTGCGGGCGTTGGTCAGCCAATGGCGGGCCGGAACGGCCTTGCCCAGCACGCGACCAGTGATCGAGACATACTGGTAATAGATATATTCAACGCCAAGCGACTTGATCTTTTCCGAGACACGGGCAACGCGTTCGGCGCGCTTCGGGTCGTTGAGTTCGCGGTAAAGATCACAGTTGGGATTCATGGACATTGGCGGTTCTCCTCTTGTGGTTTCTTGTTTTCAGGTTGGCGGTTGAAAGGGTCAGCCTTCGAGGTAGCGGGCAAGTTCGGCGGCGCTGACGGCCTTGGCGAGACTTGCATGCTCGACCTCGCAGACATGGGCGAAGTGGTTGGTGAAGGTTTCCCCGAAGCACTTGGCGGCGTGCTTGCTGGCGCGCAGGCGATCGGCGGCATCCTTCAGGTCGCGCGGCAGGCGGGTGGCACCGGGCGGAATGTCATCCGGGCCGCCAAAAGGCGTAGCATCGGGCGGCGTCAGGCTTTCCTCGATCCCGTCGAGACCACCGGCGAGCGCCAGCGCCAGCGTCAGGTGCGGGTTGCAATCGGCCCCCGGCAGGCGGAATTCGAGGCGGGCGCTGTCCTCAGCACTCGGCACAGACCGGACTGCCGTGGTGAAGGTGTATTCAGCCCATGTGACCGACTTCGGAGCCCAGGAACCGGGCGCAAAGCGGCGGTAGGCGTTGACCGTATTAGCGGCCAGCGCAAAGGCTTCCGGCGTCAGGCGCGCCATGCCGCCGATGAAGTTCTTCGCCTTGGCGTTGGTCGTGGCCGACGGATCGGCAAAGATGTTCTTGCCGGTTGCCTTGTCCCAGAGCGACAGCACGACATGGCCGCCAATGCCGGGGAAGGGGGCGCCCATGGAGGCCATGAAGCTTGCCGTCATATCGCGGCTGCGGGCAAAGGAGCGGGCGGCGATGCGGAAGAAGGCGGCGTCATCGGCAGCCTTCATCGGCGTTTCGGCGGCGAGCGTCGCCTCGAAGCAGCCCGGACCCAGCTCACCGGCAACGGCGAACAGCGAAACGCCGTGGTCGAGAATGGTCTGCTCCAGATCGGCCACAAACTCGGCCTGATCGGCAGCCGTCTGGCCGGACCAGCACTTGTTTTCCGGCATGAAGGTCGTGAAATTGGCGAAGCCCTTTTCGCGCAGGCTTGCGGCATTCTCCTCCAGAAAGATGACTTCGAACTCAAAGGCGGCGCGCACTTCAAAGCCCATGGCATCGGCGCGTTCAATCTGCTTGCGCAGCACGTCGCGCGGCAGAAGGCCCTTATTGTCGCCTGCATATTCGGCGATGATCGTCGCCGCATTCGGCTCAAAACCGTAAGGACGCAGCGAGGCGAAATCGAGCTTCAGCGCTTCCGTCAGGTAGGGACCACCGCCGAAGAGGTTATCGGAATTGTCCCAATAGGGCAGGGTGTTGGAAAAGCGCGGATCGCGCGCCCAGGCCAGAAACTGGTCACGGCGCAGGCGGCGTTCGCGGAAGCTCGAGGCATAGTCGAACAGGCCGACATGCAGAACGTCGATGCCTTCCTTTTCAAGGCGCTCGGCCAGTTGTTTCAGATCGGTCATGAAGCACTCCGGGGTTTGGCGGGATAAACACCCCGCCACGACAGCGGCGGGGCGGCGTGTCGTAAGGTCCGGTCAGTAAACGTCGCGCAGGTAGCGCTTTTCGCGGCGAAGGGCTTCGAGTGCATCGCCGGCTGCCTCAAGGCTCATGCCGCCTTCAGACGCGATGATCGCAATCAGTGCCTCTTCCACGTCAGCGGCCATGCGGCTCGCATCACCACAGACATAGACGTAGGCGCCAGCCTGCAGCCAGGCGTAAAGCTCGGCAGCCTCTTGCTTCATGCGGTGCTGCACGTAGATCTTCTCGGCCTGATCGCGGGAGAAAGCGAGCGACAGCTTCGTCAGCACGCCGTCCTTTTCAAACGCCGCCAGATCATCCCCATAGAGAAAGTCGGTGGCGCGGTTGCGGTCGCCGAAGAACAGCCAGTTCTTGCCCTTGGCAGCGCGGGCGCGGCGCTCCTGCAGGAAGGCGCGGAAGGGGGCAATGCCGGTGCCCGGACCAATCATGATCACCGGGGCCGCATCATCTTCCGGCACGCGGAAGGCGCGGTTTGGCGAGGGGAACATCGCCACCTTGCCATCACGCACGCGGTCTGCGAGCCAGGTGGAGGCCACGCCGCCACGATCCCGCCCATGGGCATGGTAGCGCACGGCGGCCACCGTCAGGTGGATAGTACCCGGATGCTCCTTCGGGCTGGACGCGATGGAATAGGCGCGGTGCTGCAACGGCTTCAACAGGGTGATGAAGTCGGCAAGCGAGAGGCGGCCGCGCGGCACCATGTTGACGAGATCGAGCACATCGCGGCCATAGGTCCAGGCATCAAGCGCCTGCTTGTCGCCATGTTCGAGAATGTGGGCAAGTTCCGCATCGCCCGTGAGGCTTGCGACCTTCGCCACCAGTTCGCGCGACGGTGCACCCAGCTCAAACCCTTCCGAAAGCAGGGTCCCGAGCGGCTTTTCAAAGCCCGTCACCGGCTGGTGGGCGCAGGTGCCAAAAGCCGCCATGATGGCGTTGACGAGCGACGGGTCATTGGCCGGGATCACGCCGATGCAATCGCCTGCCTCATAGGTCAGGCCACTGTCGCCGAGATCAATCTCGATGTGGCGCGTATCCTTGGCGGAACCGTCCCCCGAAAGGCGGCGGTTTGCGGTCATGACGGCGGCGTAAGGGTTGCGACGGTTCCACTTGGCGCGGGTTGCGGTCTCCGTCGTCGCTTCGACGGCGGCTTCCTCACCCTCGACGGTCTTGATGACGGTCAGCGCCCGCTCCACCCAGGGGAAGGCAATGGCGGCGTAGTTCACGTCGCAATCAATGCGGGCTTCGATGGATTTCGCGCCCAACGCCTGAAGACGGGCGTCAATGAGGCGACCGGCGGCGCAGAAGGTTTCGTAACCGGAGTCACCCATCGACATCAGCGAGTAGGAGAGGCCCGAAAGGTCCGGTGCATCGTCTGCCGTGATCGCATCCCAGAAATTGCGGGCCGTATCGGGCATTTCGCCCTGACCATAGGTGGAGGTCACGATCAGCAGGCGCTTCAGACCGGCCAGATCCTCCATGGCGATGCTGTCGAGCGAGAGAACGCGCGGTGCAAAACCCTTGCCCGTGGCAATCCCGGCAATGTCGCTCGCCATCTGCTCGGCATTGCCGGTCTGGGTGCCGTAAAGAATGGTCAGCGAAACGGCGGGGCCGGTCTCGGTGGCGGCTGCGGCACCTTCTGCCGGGGCGGCAGCACTTGGCGGAATGAACGCCTCTTTCGTGCCCTTGTCGAAGCTGATCGGCATGACAATCGGGCCGGTATTGCCGCTATCGGGCAGGAAGCGGGCGCCGTCGAGAATTTTCACATTGCGGACGCGGTGGGCAAGGATCGCCAGCGCTTCCGTCATGTCACCACGGGCAATGAAGTGGCCAAGGCAGTGGTGCGCGCCGCCACCAAAGCCGAAATGCGGCTTGCGTTCGGCGGTGATGTCAAAGGACGGATCGGGGAAGGCGCGCGGATCGGTCGTGGCCGCCTGACTGAACAGGTGCACCGTGGTGCCTGCCTTGATCTCCAGACCCTGATAGGTGAAGTCTTCCACCGCTTCGCGCGTGACCCACGTAATGGTCGGGCGAAGGCGCATAACTTCTTCAACGGCGGCCTTGCCAAGTTCCGGGTTGTCGCCCAGCATCTTCCACTGGGCGGGATGGCGCGAGAACACCTCCATCGCCAGACCGATCTGGTTGCGGGTCGTATCAATGCCGCCGAAGATGGCGAGCACGATCATGTCGTACAGTTCCTGATCGGAGAGCGCTTCCGCGCTTTCCATATTGGTTTTCACCAGCATGGAGAGGAAGTCTTCGCCGAGCGGCTTGGCGCGCATTTCCTCGACCAGCGCCATCACATAGCCGAAGAGCTTCTCAGTGGCGGCTTCAACCGTTGCCAGGTCCTGCTTGAAGGTGACACCGAGCGCCAGACCCATGTCGGTCGCAAGGTCAGCCAGCGCCCGCCACTTGTCGTGCGGCAGGCCGAGCAGCATGCAGATCACGCGCGTCGCATAGGGCTCGGCGAAATCCGCCATGAATTCGCAGGAACCCTTTTCGACGAAATTGTCGATCAGTTCGTTGGCGAGCGCCGCAAAGGCCGGGCGCAGGCTGATGACCAGCTTGGGCGAAAAGGCTGGGTTGGCCAGACGGCGCAGGCGAGCATGGTTTGCCCCTTCCTGCGAGAGCAGCATGTTTTCCCACCAGTTGGCGAAGTGACCCGTGACGCCGTTCAGCTTCGGCCACGCATAGGAACCCTGACGCAGGCGCGCATCGCGCATCAGCTTGTGCACTTCGTCATAGCGCAAAACGGCAAGACCGTAATTGGTGCGCGCGCACCAGCTGGCCTCACGCGCCGCGTTCACATCATCCGAACGGATCGAAAAATTCGGGTCGGTCATATCGAGGTAGGGAAGGTGATCCATCTCGATCTTCACATGCTCATTCATCGTCATCCCCTCTGGCTTTGCCATTTTGAAAGGATAAGCAGCAAACGCCGTGCCAGCTTGGCGCGATTTCACAACGTATTGTTTTTATTGATATAATTTTTCGAAGCCGCAGGGCAGGTCAACGTAACATCGGCCATGATGCATTTTCGCTACGGGATTTGGCTGCATTCCTGCAGCATTCACCGCATCGCTGTCACAGAGCAGCCAAGGGCAGCGTTTTGCCGTGCGAATACGAAGGCAGATCGTGGATTGATGCAATTTTGGGGTTGATAATGCAAAATTGCAGCGTCATTCTGCGAAAAACCGGCCAAGTCGTTGATTTTCAATTGTCAACTTATGGCATGGTTCTTGCTGCTCTGGTTGTGGCAGTCCGCCTCAACTTGAAAAGCAGAATGACAGACAGACCATGAGCCAGAAGACGCTTCTCTTTATCTCGCAGTTCGCCCACCCCGGAACATGGTCGCCGTCCACCTGGCGACGCGTGCAGGATGGCGATGACGAGACCGCGGCGCTGCGCACCTTGCTCGGCTCCATCGATATGCTCGACCGGCTGAACTATATCGGCATCAAGGCGCATCAGGGCGAGCCTCTGCCGGACAATCTCGACGCCATTGATGGCGTGATCCTTGGCGGCAGCTTTGCCTCCGTGGCTGACAATCACGAATGGCAGCGCCGGATTTCGGGCTGGCTGTCGCGCTGGCGCGAAACCGGCAAACCGATGATGGGCATTTGCGGCGGGCATCAGTTGATGACCACGATGCTCGGCGGTCGGGTGGAGCGTTCGCCACACGGGCCGGAAGTGGGCAGCCTGCCGGTGACGCGCACGGCAGCCGGGCGTGAGCATTTCCTGTTTGATGGCTTTGATGACAATTCCTGCTTCTTCTTCGGCAATTTCGACCGCGTGATCGAGGTGCCGGAAGGAACGACCATTCTCGGCACGCGGCCCAACCTGCCGGCCGCCGCGCTCGACCATGGCGGCAACTGGGTTTCGGTGCAGTTCCACCCGGAAACCACCTGCGACCGCATGGCCACCTGCTGGGCCGAACTCGATCCGGCTCAGGGCGCGCGCTACAATTTCATTCCGGGCTGCGAAGGCATGATCCGCAACTATATTCAGGGCAACGGTCTGGTATGAACGACTTTCAGGACATTGCCGAAAGCTTTGCACCGGATGCCGGACCAGCGCTGGGCGATGACCTGCTGGTCGATGTCATTTCGCTCGATGGGCGCATTCTGTGGCTGAACGATCTTCAGGCCGAACGCATCGGCACCTATGATCGCGAGATCAGCGGCTATGATGCGAGCGCCTTCTACACGCCGGAATCCTTTGGCGAGATCGAGCACCTGCTGCGCCACCGCAGCCGCACCGAACATGCGACCACGCTGGAGCTGACGTTGCTCGCCCCCGGCGGACGGCCCGTGCGCACACTGGCGCGGGCGCGTTTCGTTCGCTTTCGCGGCGAAATGGCGCTTCGCCTTGCCAAGATGGATTACGGCCCGGTTGGCAATCGCTACAAGCGGCTGGAAGATGACTTCCGCATGCTGAACTCCGTGCTCGAAACCTCCAGCGAGGCGCATTGGAGCATCGTCTTTCTCGAACCCGTGGACACGACCCTGCCGCGCCCGGAAGTGGTGCGTCAGGTGTTTGAAAACCAGTCGGTCTGGCGTTTCTGCAATCAGGCCATGGCCCGCGTCTACCAGATTCCGGAAACGGTGGATTTCAACGAACAGGAAGTTCGTCTCTACTGGCCGCGCAGCGCTGCCAACGAACAGTTCGTCGAAGAAATCATCAGTTCCGATTACTCGATCAATGACGCCTTGAGCGTGGACCGCCGCCATGACGGCACGCTGCAATATATTCTGAACGACGTGCGTGCCGAAATCGTCGATGGCTTCCTGCTGCGACTGTGGGGCAATTGCCGCGATGTCACGGCGCAGCACAATGCCGATGACAAGCGCACAGACGGTTTCAAATTGCTGATCCGCACGCTGGATGGCCTGCCGGACCCGGTTCTTCTGCTCGACTCCACCGGACGGGTTGCCGGTCGCAACCAGGCCTGCGCCGCCGTCTTTGCCGAAAGCCGCACGCTGGAAGGCCAGATCGTTGCCCATTGCCGCATGCGCCGGGCTGCATTTGGCTGGTCGCTGTTGAGCCATGCCAATGGCACGGGCGGGGCAAGCCTTTATGATATCCATTGCCGCAAGATTGCAGGACCGGACGGCGAAAGCTGGAGTGTCCTGACCATTCGCGAACGCAGCGGCGACAAACCCCCGTCCGGGCCGAAACGTCTGGCGCGCCAACCCATGAGACGACAAGCTTGATCACGCCGGGTGATATTCCGCAGTTCGATCTTGGCGTGCGCGGCACGCAAGCGCTGACGCGCGAAGCGTGGGAGCAGACTTTTCTCAGCGCGCCCTTCCGCGCCTTCGCCAATCTTCTGCCCGATCTGATGATCATCGTCGATCCCGATGGGGTTGTGGTGTTTCTGAACGTCGCCGCTGAACGCGCCGCCCGCCTTTCGCAAGCCTTCGAGCCGCAGTCGCTTTCCACGTTCCAGCGCTTTTCCGATTTCGACATGAACGAGTTTCTGGCCTCGGTCGAACGCGGCCATACGCAGGGGCTGGTGCGCGCCAAGACCTCGGGCCATATCTATCAGGCCAATCGCCGCCTGTTGATGGCGGCAGGAACGCCCGGCGGCTTTTCGCTCTATATCCTGCGCGATCCTGAAAACGCCGAGCGCACGCGACGCGGCGTGCCGGGTCGGGCGATTTCGCCCACCGACCAGAAGGAAAGCGCTCGACTTCTGTTTCCGGAAAACCTGAAACTGCAAATCGAGCAGGCGACGCGGGCCTATGCGCGGGCCTTTCGCATTCTGCTGCTGGGCGAATCCGGCGTCGGCAAGACCGCCATTGCCCGCCATGTGCACTTGAGCGGCGGCGACAAGGGTCGTCCCTTCGTGCATGTGAACTGCGGCTCGATCCCGGAAACGCTGTTTGAATCGGAAATGTTCGGCTATGAGCGCGGCGCCTTTACCGGCGCGTTGCAGGCGGGCAAGCGCGGCTATATTGAAAGTGCGGCGGGCGGCACGCTGTTTCTCGATGAAATCGGCGAAATTCCGCTCTCGTCACAGCCCAAGCTTTTGAAATTTCTGGAAGATGGCACCATCCAGCCGGTCGGCTCCGCCGTTTCGAAGAAGATCGAAACGCGCGTGATTGCCGCCACCAACCGCGATCTCTCCGAAATGACGAAGAGCGGCGGCTTCCGCAAGGATCTGCTCTACCGCCTCTCCACCTTCCCAGTGGAAATTCCGCCGCTTCGGGATCGATCCGACAAGGCCGAAATCCTGGAGATGATGCTGGAGCGCGCCAGCCTGGCGCGTGGTGCCCCGCTGAAACTCTCCTCCGCCTGCCGCGCGATTCTCTTGAACCACGCCTTTCCCGGCAATCTGCGTGAGATGAAGAGCATCGTCGATTATATGGATATCGTCGCGGAAGGGGTGGCGACACCCGACCACCTGCCGCCATCAATGAAGGCCAAGCCATCGGAACGCGCAGCCGCGGCTGCCAGCCTTTTGCCCGATGATATTGCCCTGCCGGAGATCACGCCGGGAACCATGTCGCTGAAGGACATGGCCCGGGCCTTTGAGGAAAAGATCATCAATGAGGCGCTGGACCGCTTGGGCTCGAAGCGCGCCGCCGCCAAGGAACTCGGCGTCGACATCGCCACCATCGTGCGCAAGACCAATCGCAGCGGGGATTAAGCCTTATTCCGCCGCCGTCCAGTCCTCGACCCTGAGGCCCGGTACGCGGTTGAATTCGCGCAGGTTATTGGTCACGAGGATCAGTCCGCGCGAACGCGCATGGCCCGCGATCAGCTGGTCATAGGGACCGATCGGCGTTCCGTTGCGGGCAAGTTCGGCACGCAACTGCCCGGAATGCGCGGCCGCGATCTCATCATAGGTCAGAACCTCCAGACGGGAGGCAAAACCCTCGACCACGGCAAGGTTGCGTTCCGGTGCCGCAGACTTTTCCGCACCGTAGATCAATTCCATCAAGGTGATCGAACTGATGCCCATTTGCCCATGGCGCTGATTGAATGTACCGCGCAGATGCTCAGGTCGGTTCTTCACCGTGAAGATGCAGATATTCGTATCCAGCATGTATTTGATCATCAGAACGCCTCGCGTTCCTGCATCTCCGGCTGATCACGCTCGTCCATGAAATCAGCAGTCACCGCATCGCCCGCAAACCAGCTGTCCCAGACCTCCCCCGCCGGAGCGATGATGCGGGTACGGCCAACAGCCACGATATCGACACGCTTCACATCATCCGGCAGTGCCACCGCCTTCGGCAAGCGAACGGCCTGACTGCGGTTGCTTTGAAAAACGGCACCTTGCTCCATAGCCTCACCCTCGACATATCCCTTGCGTATATCCCTAAAATGGCAACCAAGACGGGATATGTCAACGGGATATACGATCCTTAAACTGACACTCATATTTCGGCTTCAATTGCCTGCATGATGCGCTACGCTTGTCCTCACGAAAGGAACGTTCCATGCAGGTTGCGCTGATTGTCATGACGATCTTGGGCTGCGACGACACGGCCAGCCAATGCCATTACGTGGCGACCGAGCAGCACCAATGGACCAGTGTCGAGCTTTGCAAGCTGGATACGGAAAAGACGCTCGCCAACTACACCAACTCCAGCGCCTATCCGACGCTGGTCGCCGTCTGCAAGGCGGACGGGCCGGAGGTTGCAAACAGCAAGACGCTGACGCCGGAAGCGCCTGCCGCACCGCAAGTTCTGGAAAAGACCAGGCAAGAGACGGCTGCTGAAGAAGGTCTGGCGTGCCGCGCGCTGGAGCGGGCGAAATCGCTTGTTCCGACCAAGGAGGGCGTGATGGGCCTTGTCGGCAAGCCCGTGACCTTCGTTGCCGACGGCTATCACTGGGCCGTAGGCATGGTCCGCAAGTAAAGGCAGACCGATGGGGCACCTCTGCCCGCGAACGGGCAGAGGCAAGGGGTTCTGTGGCGCTTACTTCTTTTCGCGCAGCATGGTGACGGAACTCAGGATCAGCGCCAGCGAGACGAGAACGATGAGTGCGCCAATGGCGTTGATTTCCGGCGTGATGCCGCGACGCAGCGTCGAGTAGATGTACATCGGCAGCGTGATGTCGCGCCCGGTGAGGAAGTAGGTCACCGGAATTTCATCGAACGACAGCGTGAAGCACAGAAGCGCCGAGCCGATGATGGCCGTGCGGATGTTGGGGAGGATCACGTAAAGGAAGGTTTCCAGCGACGTGGCACCCAGATCCGAACTGGCTTCGGCGAGGTTCTTGTTGAGCTTTTCAAGCCGCGACATAACCTGGCTGACGACGATGCCGAGCAGCGCCGTGGCGTGGCCGATGATGACCGCGCCCAGGCTCTGCGGCAGACCGATCTGCTTGTAGAAGTTCAGCATGGCGATACCAGTCACGATCCCCGGCAGCGAAAGCGGCAGGAAAATCGTGTTGCGGAACAATGTCTTGCCGATGAACTCAAAGCGGTCGAGGGCAAGCGCCGTCGGCACGCCGATGATCACCGTCAGGGACGTGGCGGCGCCCGCGACGATCAGGCTGTTGACCAGAGAGTTCAAAAGCGCGGCATTGGCAAAGACCTTGCGATACCAGTCGAGCGTGAAGCCCGAAAGCGGGAACGAGGTCACCGGGCTGTCGTTGAAGGAAAAGAGAATGAGGATGGCGACGGGGACATAGAGGAACAGAAGTGTTCCAATGGCCACGCCGACGAGGCTTTTCTGCCACCAGACGAGCTTGTGCATGGCTTTCTCCTTAACCCATCGATACGCGGCCCGACCGATCGAGCTTGCTGGAAATCTGCAAGACGATGAGGACGAGCGTGAAGATGATGGCGGCGAGCGCCGAACCAAGCGGCCAGTTGAGCGCGGCACCGAACTGGCTTTGCAGAACGGTTGCCACCATGGTGCCACTCGGGCCACCCACCAGAACCGGGGCGACGAAATCGCCAAAGGACAGGCAGAAGGTCATTGTGGCACCGGCAATCACACCGGCGGTCGAAAGCGGCATGATCACCCGGAAGAAGGTTTCGAGCGGTCCGGCCCCCAGATCCTGCGACGCCTCGATGAGGTTTGCGGGAATGCGTTCCAGTGCGGTGAAGATCGGCATCACCATGAAGGGGATGAAGATATAGGTCAGCGTAATCACCATCGCCGCCTGATTATAAAGGAAGATATCAAGCGGCTCGCTGATCAACCCAAGCCACAACAGGGCCGAATTGAGCGCGCCATCCGTGCCGAGAATGATCTTCCAGGTATAGGCACGCAGCAGGTAGGACACCCACAGCGGCACGACCACGCACATGTAAAGCAGCGTGCGCAGCTTTTCCGAGCGAATGGTGAAAACCAGAAAATAGGCGAGCGGATAACCAAGCGCCACCGAATAGGCGGTAACGAGGGCGGCGATCTTCAGCGTTCTGAGAATCACCGTCGAATATTGCGGGTCGGTGAAGAGGATCACGTAGTTGCCGAACTGGAAGTCCGGCACGAAGAGCGGAAACTTGCGGGTCCAGAAGCTCATCATACCCATCGTGCCATAGGGCAGGATGAGGAAGACGATGGTCCACGCCAAAGGCACCGAAAACAGGAGCCAGAAGGTGAGCGCCTTGCGGGTTTTGGCCGTCATTCGACCGCCTCCGCCGCATAGACCATGACGTCGGGCGCCGCGACCGAGAGCGACACGCGGCTGCCCTGCTGCGGAACCGAACCATCGGCGGCAACGCTCGAGCGCAGCACATCGATGAAGACCGGCTTGTCGACATTGTCGAAGCGCAGCTCAAGCTGGAAGCGACCGCCATGGAAAAGCTGGTCTGCCACGGTGGCCGAAAGCGGCGCGCCGTTCTGGCTTTCGCCGATGCTCAGGCGTTCCGGGCGAATGGCAATAAGCGCGGCGTCACCTTCCTTCAGCGTCTTGCCGGAGCCGATGGCCACGCCCGAAAGCTGGGCGCCATCGGGCAGGCGAATGCGGGCAAAGGCACCATCCGAGCCGAGATAGGTGGCGGGCAGAAGGTTCGCGGCCCCGATGAAATCCGCAACATAAGGCGTGGCGGGCGTATCATAGAGTTCCGACGGCGAGCCGATCTGGGCGATATGGCCACCCTTCATCACGGCAATGCGGTTCGACAGCACCAACGCTTCCTGCTGGTCATGCGTGACCATGAGGAAGGTGATGCCGAGCTTCTGGTGGAGGTGCTTGAGTTCCACCTGCATGGC
The DNA here is from genome assembly GCA_020161665.1 of Pseudomonadota bacterium. Lineage (GTDB taxonomy): Bacteria > Pseudomonadota > Alphaproteobacteria > Rhizobiales > Rhizobiaceae > Ectorhizobium. The sequence continues at coordinate 182,909 of JAIUPA010000038.1, forward strand.
TTCGCGCAGCTTCACGTCCAGCGCGGAAAGCGGCTCGTCCAGCAGCAGAACTTTTGGCTGGCGGGCGAGCGCGCGCGCCATAGCGATGCGCTGGCGCTGCCCCCCGGAAAGCTGCTGCGGCATGCGGCCAGCCTTATCAGCCAGACCGACCAGCGAAAGGGCTTCCTGAACGCGGGCGGCGCGTTCCGCCGGGGGCTTGCGACCGGCGCGCACCGTCAACCCGTAGGCTACGTTTTCGGCAACGGTCATGTGGGGGAAAAGGGCGTAGTCCTGAAACACCGTGTTGACGGCACGGCGATAGGGCGGCTCCTGGGTCACATCGGCACCGGCCAGCGTGATGCGCCCGGAATCGGCGGTTTCAAAGCCACCAATCAGGCGCAGCGTCGTGGTCTTGCCGCAGCCGGAGGGGCCAAGAAGGGTGACGAATTCGCCTTCGCCGATTTCGAGGTTGATACTGTGGAGAGCGGTAAAGGTTCCGTAGGCCTTCGCCACGTTTTCCAGTGTTACGATGGGTTGCAGCGCCATTGGTATGGTCCTTGGATTCTGGATATGCGTCTTCGCGGGCGAGACGCCGGGCACAGACAGGACTGTGCCCGGCGACATGCGAACGCGGCTTGCCACCGCCGGAGCAGGGGTCCGGCGATGATGCGAAGGCCGCGTCTGGTCAAGCCGTCAGGGAGCGGCCTTTACGGCGTTCCAGACTTCCAGATACTTGTCGAGGCGGGCCGGAAGCTGCCACATGACGAGGCTCTTCACGAACTCGATGTTGTCGACCTTCTTGGCTTCAGCTTCTTCGCCCTTCAGGCAGCCCGAAACCGACTTCGGGTTGACCGGGAAGTAGCCCGTCGAACCGACGATGCCGCACTGGCCTTCGGCACCCAGCATGAAGGAGAAGAACTTGTAGGCACAGTCCGTGTTCTGGCTGCCCTTGACGAGCTGCATGGAGTCCATCCAGCCTTCAGCCTTTTCCTTCGGCGTGAATTCAACAACCTCGAAGCCCTTCTTCAGGTTGTTGATTTCCTTGCTCTGCAAGCCAGTCCAGGTGTTGGAGAGCCAGACTTCCTGGTTGGCATAAAGCTCGGTCAGTTCGCCAGCCGTTGCCCAGTACTTGCGGATCAGCGGCTTCTGCTCGATGAGCTTGGCCTTGACCGTTTCAAGCTGCTCGTCCGTCAGGTCGTAGACATTTTCAAAGCCGAGCAGGCGGGCTGCCCAGTAGATCGAGGACTTGTCGTCCCACATGGCGATCTTGCCGGCATACTTCTTGTCGAACAGCACGCCGATGGAGTCCGGCTTGCCCTCAACCTTGTCCGGGCGGTACATCAGCGAGATGGAACCCCAGACGAGCGGAACGGACCAGGTTTCGCCTTCGGCCACCACGTCGGTCGCCTTGGTGAATTCCGGATACACATCCGAGAAGCCTTCGATCTTCTTGGTGTCGATCGGCTCGACAAAGCCGGCCTGACGCATCAGGCCAATCGTGTCGATGGACGGCACGATGATATCGTAAACGCCACCACCGGCAGCGAGCTTCGGGGCGAAGTCGTCATTCGAACCGACATAGGTCGAGGTCGTTTTGCAGCTCGATGCCTTCTCGAACTTTTCGATGAAGGACGGATCGGCATAGCCTTCCCACGTCAGAATGTTCAGCTCGGCAGCATTGGCAAACGAGGGGGCGGCGATCGAGATTGCGGAGAGAAGAGGCAGCCACGCGCGGCTACGACCGTAAGCTTTCGTCATTTTGTTCCCTTTCTGGCGTTGTGGTTTCAAGTTCATCCGACCGCTTCTTTTGGCGGTTCGTAAAAGTGTCCAATTTCACAGCAACGGACGCTCAAAATATTCTTAGCAAGTGCCGTGCCAGCTTTGCGCGAATTTTTATCCTTTGTTTTCAGCGCGTTAAAAAGTCGCATTTGGTCCGGACCGATATATCGCTGCAAGAACGCATCATTTTCTGCAGAAAGTCATCGGACCCGGAAAAGAAGAATGTCCGGATCAGAGGTAGGGCGGCGTGCAGGCCGAAACGACAATGGCTTCCCGGTCCGAAATATTGCGGAAGCGATGCGGCTCGGAAGAATCAAACAGATAGGCGTCACCGGCCTTGAGAATGGCCACTTGCTGGCCCACCGTCACCTCGATTTCACCGCTAATGACAATGCCGCCCTCGCTCGACGGATGCTCGATCATCGCCTCGCCGGTATCGGCACCCGGATCATAGCGTTCGTGCAGAATTTGCAGGTTGTGCGCCCGCGCATCACCCACCTGGGACAGGCTGATGCGGCCCAGCGTATCTTCGCGCATGGAATAAAGGCGCGTGGTAAGATCGCGCAAATCCTGCGGTTTGAAGAACACGGCATTGCTTTGCGTCCGGTCCGGTTCGAAGAATTCGGACATGGTCACGTTCATCCCGCCAAGGATTTTGCGCAGAGATGCAACGGAGGGGCTGCTTCTATTCGTTTCGATCATGGAAATCTGGCCATGGGGCACGCCGGAAGCCTTCGCCAAGTCACGCTGGGAAAGGCCTGAGGCCAAACGCATTTCCTTCAGGCGGCCGCCTACGTCGAAACCATCCATCATCTATCTCCGCTGCATTGCAGTGAACTGTAGAGGCTCACAAGCGTGTCATCAATTGGAAATAGGTATTGCTCAAAATTTTGAGCCGTGCCATAAAATTCGCGCAATAAATAATGAGGGGTTCTCATCATGACCACCAGCCAGTCTCTTTCCGCCCGCAAGGCCGCCGCCGTATCGCGCGGCGTTGCCACCCGTGAAATCTATGCCGTTCGCGCTGAAAACGCCGAGCTTTGGGATGCCGAAGGCCGCCGCTTCCTCGACTTCGCCGCCGGTATCGCCGTTAACAACACCGGCCACCGCCACCCGACCGTGATGGCCGCCGTTGCCGAACAGGCCCAGGCTTTTACCCATACCTGCTTCCACGTCGCACCTTATGAAGGCTACATCCGCCTTGCCGAGCGCCTCAACAAGATGACGCCCGGCGACTTCGAAAAGAAGACGATGTTTGCCACGACAGGCGCCGAAGCCGTTGAAAACGCCGTGAAGATGGCACGCGCCTTTACCGGCCGTTCGGGCATCATTGCCTTCTCGGGCGCCTTCCATGGCCGCACGCTGCTGGGCATGGCACTGACCGGCAAGGTCGCGCCTTACAAGAAGGGCTTTGGCGCCATGCCGCCGGAAGTCGTGCACGCCACGTTCCCGAACGCCATGACCGGCGTCACCGAAGAAGCCGCGATTGCCGATCTCGAGCGACTGTTCGCCAGCTCGGTTGATCCGGAGCGCGTTGCCGCCATCATCATCGAGCCGGTTCAGGGCGAGGGTGGTTTCAACATCGCACCGTTCGGCTTCCTGGCCGCGCTGCGCCAGATTTGCGACCGCCACGGCATCGTCATGATCGTGGACGAAATTCAGGCCGGTATGGCCCGCACGGGCAAGATGTACGGCGTCAACCATGCAGGCGTCGTGCCGGACCTCATCACCATGGCCAAGGGCCTTGCCGGTGGCTTCCCGCTTTCGGCTGTCACGGGTCGCGCTGATATCGTTGATGCGCCGAACCCGGGCGGCCTCGGCGGCACCTATGCCGGCAACCCGCTGGCGATTGCCGCTGCCAACGCCGTTCTCGACGTGGTGGAAAGCGAAAAGCTGTGCGAACGCGCGGCCAAGATCGGCGAAATCATTCGCGGTCGCCTCAATGAACTGGCCCGTCGCCAGGGCATGCAGGTGATTGGCGATGTGCGTGGTCTCGGCGCCATGAACGCCTTCGAACTGGTGATGGCCGACAATACGGCTGCAGCCAATGCCGACCTGACGAAGGCCATCGTTGCCGAAGCGGAAGCCCGCGGCCTGATCCTTCTGTCGTGCGGCACGCGTTACAATGTCGTGCGCCTTCTGCCGCCGCTGACGATCCCCTTCGATCAGCTCGACGAGGCCATGACGATCCTCGAACAGTCGATCGAGGCAGCGCTCGAAAAGAGCGCCTGATCGACCGGACAGGGATATTGCAGGCATGAAAACAATCGGCATTCTCACAACCGGCCATACGCCGGATGAGCTTCTTGCGGACTACGGCACCTTTGCCGACATGTTTGCCACGTTGTTGGGTGACTTTGCGTTCACCTTCAAGCGCTTCACGGTGGTTGAAGGTGAGTTCCCCGCAAGTCCCGACGATGCGGATGGCTGGATCGTTACCGGCTCCAAGCATGGCGTGTATGAGGATCTGGCGTGGATCCGCCGTCTGGAGGATTTCATCCGCCAGACACATGCCGCTCAGGTGCCTATGGTCGGCATCTGCTTCGGCCATCAGGTGATGGCCAAGGCACTGGGCGGCACCGTGGAGAAGTTCAAGGGTGGCTGGAGCGTCGGCACGCGAACCTATTCGCGGTCCGATACCGGCGCGGAACTGACGGCCCTCGCCTTCCATCAGGATCAGGTGATCGTGCCGCCACCCATCGCCGAAGTGGTGGGCGAAAGCGAAAATTGCCGTTACGCCGTGCTGCGTTACGGCGATTGGGGCCTGTCCTACCAGCCGCATCCGGAGTTTACGCCCGTCTTCTTCGAGAACCTGACCGAAGCGAAACGGACGGTGCTGCCGGAACCGATCTACCTTGCGGCCCGCAAGGTGACGATGCCGGTTTCCAACGAAGAAATCGGCCGCGAAATCGGCGAATTCCTCGCCCGCCAGCGGTAAGGACTACCCTATCCGCAACCGAAATAACCCGGCAGCGCGTTCCACCGCACTGCCGGGCTTTCGCGCTTGACGAAGCGCAATTACCGACCCCCAGAAAGCACGATTAAATCGTTTCGCGGCCTTTTAATAAAGACTTCACTAAAACACCCTCACTCTCGCAAACGGTATTGGAAACTGCCGTTGCAGCCGGAAACGTTCATCCGGCTTGAAGAGGACTGGCTGGAATGTTCAGCAAATTATCGTTTCGCACCATGCTTCTCGTCATGATGACCCTTCCGCTTCTGGCGGCCATGGGTTTCGGTGGCCTGCTGAGCGTGCAGAGTTATCACGATACGCTGGCGCTTCAGCGAACCCGCAGCCTTGTCGTGCTGGCCAATGCGGCGATTGCGGTTTCGTCCGCCCTTCCGGCGGAGGTACTGAACACGGACAAGGACCAGACCGCGGTACGCGCGGCCAGTGATCAGGCGATTTCAGGGCTGGGCTCTGCCTATGCGGACAGTCTTGCCAAAGGCTTCAACGATCCGACGCTGAACGCCTTCCACGACGAATTCGACAAGCGCGTCAAGCGGATTGAAAACTACCGCAGCCAGAAGGACGCTGGCACGGCCTCGTCGCTGATTGGTCAGCAGACCACGCAGCCCATCGTCGCCATCAGTGCGGACCTGACGCGCCGCACGGGCATGCTCGTCAGCGACCCGGATGCCGCCGGAGCTATTGCCGGGATTTACGCGCTGATGCGCCTCAACGACGGCTATCAGAGCGTCAACAAGCCAGGCCGTGATTTCCTTTCGACTGGCAAAATGGTGCCGGACCAGTTCAATCTGGTGCTGCGCAACGAAGTTCAGATCACCGCAAACCTGCCGGTGGTGCGCGAAAGCCTGCCCGAACCGATCCTGAAGCGCTACAACGCCTTCTTCGAGACGGCGGATGGCAAGCTTCTGGAAGCCACGCGCAAGGTCATGCTGATGAATGCCACCGTGACGCCTTCCAAGGATCAGGTGACCGCCTGGGGCAATGCCAACGAAGCGCGGCGCGTTCTGGTTTCCGATCTGGTGGCCCAAAGCGGGCAGGATATGCTCGACAGGATCAATGCCCGACTTCAACAGGCCCAAAGCCAGTTCTACAGCTTCCTTGCTGCCGTCAGCATCATGTTCGTTCTGGTCGTGATCTTTGCCGTCATCGTCATGCGCACCCTGTCGAAGAACATCCGCACCATCGCCACGCGCATGGATGATCTGGCCCATGGCGATACCGAAACCCATGTCGGTCACACCGAGCGCCGCGACGAAATCGGCGCCATGGCGCGGTCGGTCGAGATTTTCCGTCTGGCCGCCATTCGCAATCGCGAACTGGAAGCGCAATCGGAAGAAACCCGCCGCAACAGCGAACGCGAGCGCGAAAGCCTGCAACGCAAGGCCGAGGAAGATGCCGAACGTCGCCTCAATCAGGCAACCGGCGCTCTTGCCGAAGGGCTGAAGCGCCTTGCCGCCGGTGATATGGCCTGCGAAATCCACGACGCCTTCGCGCCGCAGTTCGAGGCGCTGCGTCATGATTTCAACAGTTCCGTCACGAAACTTCGCGACGTGCTGATCACGGTCAGCGAAACGGCCTCCAGCGTCAACAGCGACAGCGCCGAAATCTCGCAAGCTTCCGCCAATCTTTCGAACCGCACCGAGCAGCAGGCGGCATCGCTGGAAGAAACCGCCGCAGCCCTTGAGGAGATTACGGCTATCGTCAGTGCCACATCGCGCCGCACCAGCGACGCCCTGAACGTCGCTCAGGAAGCCAAGAACCGGGCCATCCGCTCGGGCGAGGTGGTGCGAGACACCATCGACGCGATGGAGAAGATCGAGAAAGCCTCCTCTGAAATCGGCAATATTATTGGCGTGATCGACCAGATCGCCTTCCAGACCAACCTTCTGGCGCTGAATGCGGGCGTTGAAGCCGCGCGCGCCGGGGATGCGGGCAAGGGGTTTGCGGTCGTGGCGCAGGAAGTGCGCGAACTCGCCCAGCGTTCGGCGCAGGCCGCTCATCAGATCAAGGCGCTCATCGAGAACTCTGACCATGCGGTGCGCGATGGCGTTCGCCTCGTGCAGGAAACCGGCGCGGGCCTGAACGAGATCGAACGCAGCGTCTTGACCATGCACCAGCATATGGAAGCGATCACGACCGCCGCGCATGAGCAGTCATCGGGTCTTGCCGAGGTCAACTCCGCTGTCAACAACATGGACCAGACCACCCAGCAGAATGCCGCCATGGTGGAGGAAATGACCGCCGCTTCCGCCGGACTTGCCAGCCAGAGCGACCGGCTGGCCGATCTTCTGCAGCGCTTCCGGCTGGGCGGCCCAACCACCGGCCAACGCTACGCGGCGTGATCCTAAAAAACTGAATAGCGACGCGTGACAGCGCCGCATTTGCCTGCCATAAAGACCGCATTGAGAGACAGGGGCGTTCGTCGCAAGACGGGCTGAGAAGCACCCTTCGAACCTGAACCAGATAATGCTGGCGGAGGGAGTCGCTCGGAACACCGGCTCTGGTCTTCGTCTTCCTGCCGCCTGTTCCTCGCCACTTGCTCCGCCCGATACAAGGAGCAAGCCAATGACCCTCACCACCCCAGGTTCCCATCTGGATGCGTTGCGCAACACCGCGCCGCTCGTTCACTGCATCACCAATTACGTGGCCATGAACATCTCCGCCAACGTGCTTCTGGCGGCGGGTGCATCGCCCGCCATGGTGCATGCCACGGAAGAGGCGGGCGAATTTGCCGCCTTCGCCCATGCGCTGTCGATCAATATCGGCACGATTTCACCCGCCTGGGTCGAGGGCATACTGGCGGCGGTGAACGGTGCCAAGGCGGCGGGCAAGCCGTGGGTGCTTGATCCCGTCGCGCATTTCGCCACCGGCTTTCGCCGTGAAACCGTGGCGAAGCTGATGGCGCTGAAGCCCACCGTCATTCGCGGCAATGCTTCCGAAATCATCGCGCTGGCCGGTGGCGCAAGTGCGGCGCAGGGCGTCGATGCACGCGACAGCGTTTCGGCGGCGGAAGCTGCGGCGCGCATGCTTTCGCGGAATGCAGACTGCGTTGTTGCCGTCACCGGCGAGACGGATTTCGTGACTGACGGCGTGCGCGCCGTTTGGATTTCCGGCGGCTCTGCGCTCATGCCGCAGGTAACGGCGCTCGGCTGCTCGCTCTCCTCGCTGGTCGCGGGCTATGTCGGGCTTGAGGGCGCCGACCCGTTTGATGCGACGGTGGCGGCGTGCGCCCATTATGCGGTCGCGGGGGAGGCCGCGGCCCGGGAAGCTGCCGGTCCCGGCAGTTTCCAGCCGCTTTTCCTTGATGCGCTGTCGCTCATCGATGCGGCGACGCTGGATGAACAGGCGCGGATTTTGCCCGCATGAGACCCGCTTTCGACCTTTCGCTCTATCTCGTGCTCGACCCCGATTTATGTGAACCGCTTGGCATGGTGGAAACCACGCGCCTTGCGGTGGCCGGTGGTGCGACCATGGTGCAGCTTCGCGACAAGAAAGCCTCAACCGCCACAATGATCGAGACCGGGCGGGCCTTGAAGCAGGTGCTTTCGGGCAGCGGCGTTCCCCTCATCATCAATGACGATGTGGAGGCGGCGATCGCCTGCGGCGCAGACGGCGTGCATGTGGGGCAGGGGGATATGGCAGCGGCAGCTGTGCGCCAACGGATCGGCCCGGACATGATCCTCGGCCTTTCCGTCACCAGCCTTGCCGAAGCAGAAGCGGCGACATCCGCGCCCGTGGACTATCTCGGCATCGGCCCGGTTCTCGCCACCGGCACGAAGCCGGATCATGCGCCGGTGATGGGGTTTGACGGGCTTGCGACGGCCATCCGCGCCGTTCCAGTCCCCGTGGTCGCCATTGGCGGCCTGAAATACAGCCATATCGAAGCTGTCTTCCAATGCGGGGCACAGGGCATCGCCGTCGTTTCCGCGATTTGCGGCACGCCAGACCCGGAAAAGGCTGCCCGCGACCTTTCGCAGATGATCAGGAGCATCCAGCCATGATTGCCAATGTTCTTTCGATTGCCGGTTCTGACCCTTCCGGCGGCGCTGGGATTCAGGCCGATCTCAAAGCCTTTTCGGCGCGCGGTACCTTCGGCATGGCGGTTTTGACGGCGCTGACCGCCCAGAACACGCAAGGCGTCTCTGCCGTCCAAACCCTGCCGCCGGACTTTGTGGCCGAACAGATCCGTATGGTCTTTGCCGATGTGCGCGTCGATGCCGTGAAGATCGGCATGATCGCCAATGCCGGGATTGCCGAGGCTGTTGCCGATGCGCTCGCGCCGCATCGTGGCGTTCCCATTGTTCTCGATCCGGTGATGATCGCCAAGGGCGGGGCAGCCCTTCTCGACCCCGCAGCGGTGGCGATTGTTCGCGAACGGCTCCTGCCACTGGCGACGCTCATCACGCCGAACCTGCCGGAGGCGGCGGCCCTGATCGACGCGCCGGAAGCCACAAGCCGGGCGGAAATGGAAGCGCAGGCCCGCGCCCTTCTGGAGCGCGGCCCGCAAGCGGTGCTGGTCAAGGGCGGGCATTTGAACCTGCCGCAAAGCCCGGATTTTCTGGCAACAGCGGACCGCAGCCTGTGGTTCGAGGCCGAACGCACCGCGACCCGCAACACGCATGGCACGGGGTGCTCGCTTTCGAGCGCCATCGCGGCGGAACTCGCCAAGGGCTGTGTGGTGGAAGTGGCGGTCGCCCGCGCCAAGGCGTGGCTCGCTGGCGCTATTGCCGAGGCCGGGCAGCTTTCCGTCGGCTCCGGTCACGGCCCGGTGCACCACTTTCACGACCTGTGGAAGGCTTAAGCGGGGACATCCCGGCTGAACAGCGGCGCAGGCAATTGCATTGCCTGTCGCCTACCCGTATTTTCCATGTCGACACCAGAGCATTCCCCATTTTTCTGGAAATGCTCTCTTCGTTTTCGTTTGTCTTTTCGGGAAAACCGGTTCCCACTTTTCCCTGACAAACTTTAAGGACAATGGCATGGCCGAGACGGAACAGACCCCGGTGAATGAACGCAAGCGCGGCTCCGGCGTGAAGATGGTCTACGACATCTTGCGCGACGAGATTCTTGATCTGGTTCTGCCCCCCGGCAGCGCGGTGGACGAGGTGCAGCTGGCCGAACGCTTCGGCATGTCGCGCACGCCCATTCGTGAAGCGCTGGTGCGTCTTTCCGGCGAAGGCTTGATCGATACGCTGCCCAATCGCTCGACCATGGTGTCGAATATCGATTTCCTCAACATGCACACCTATTTCGATGCGCTGACGCTGATGTATCGCGTCACAACGCAGCTTGCCGCGCGGCATCACCGGGCGGAAGACCTCACCATAATCCGCGCCCGGCAGGCGGAGTTTGCCGCTGCCGTGAAGGCACAGGATGCGCTGGCGATGATCGCCACCAATGCGGACTTTCATCTGGCGGTGGCCGAGGCCGGGCAAAACCCTTACTTTACCGGACTTTTCAAGCGGCTTCTGGACGAGGGGCGGCGCATCTTGCGCCTCTATTACCAGTCCTATGAGGATCGTCTGCCACAACGCTTCGTCGACGAGCATGACGAAATGATCGCGGCCATCGCCGCCCGCGACCTTGGCTTATCCGAGCGTCTGGCCCGCATCCATGCCGAGCAGATTGTCGAACAGGTGCGTAAATTGCTGGTGCGCGAAGGGCGTCTCGAGATAGCCCTGTAGCTCTGCATTTTTCTTGTCGACAAATAAAATACAAGAGAGTAAAAGAGCTTCATGAATTTTGAAGCGAGGCGGCGCGTGGCGTCTTGTCCTCGTCAAACGCCAAGGAGCGCGACATGGCAGCCGAAATCTTCACGGGTGTGATCCCGGCTTTGATGACCCCCTGCACGGCAGACCGCCAGCCAGATTTTGACCTTCTGGTCGCCAAGGCCAAGGATCTGATCGCCGCCGGCATGTCGGCGGTCGTTTATTGCGGCTCGATGGGCGACTGGCCGCTTCTGACCGATGAGCAGCGCATGGAAGGTGTTGCCCGCCTGACGGCGGCTGGCATTCCGGTTGTGGTTGGCACCGGCGCCATCAACACCAAGTCGGCGGCGGCCATTGCCGCGCACGCCCAGAAAGTGGGTGCCAAGGGCCTGATGGTCATCCCGCGCGTGCTGTCGCGTGGCTCGGTGATTGCCGCCCAGAAGGACCATTTCAAGGCCATTCTCTCTGCCGCCCCGGACCTTCCGGCCATCATCTACAACAGCCCCTATTATGGCTTTGCGACCCGCGCCGACCTGTTCTTCGCGCTGCGCGCCGAGCATCCGAACCTCGTCGGTTTCAAGGAATTCGGCGGTCCGGCTGATATGCGTTACGCCGCGGAAAACATCACCAGCCGTGACGACGAAGTGACGCTGATGATCGGCGTCGATACCGCCGTTTTCCATGGCTATGTGAATTGCGGGGCCACGGGTGCCATCACCGGCATCGGCAATGTGCTGCCGAAGGAAGTGCTGCATCTGTGCAAGCTTTCGCAGGCTGCCGCCAAGGGCGATGCGGATGCCCGCGTTCGCGCGCTGGAGCTGGAACAGGCGCTCGCCGTTCTCTCCTCCTTCGATGAAGGCCCGGACCTCGTCCTGTTCTTCAAGCACATGATGGTGGTGAAGGGTAACCCGGAATACACGCTGCACTTCAACGAGACGGACGTGCTCTCCGACAGCCAGCGCGGCTATGTGGAAGCCCAGTTGAAGCTCTTCGACGCCTGGTATGGCGAATGGAGCAAGCTGCCGGGTGCCGTTCAGGCCTGCAAGCCTTAAGACCAACATTTCCCAAGACGAAGATGGCCCGCCTCTGAGCGGGCCGTCGGACGAACAAAGGTCGAAACCTCTCCTTTCGTCATGGTCGGGCTTGACCCGACCATCCATACACCCTTGGGTTTGTGGACCCTCGGATCGAGCCCGAGGATGACGGAAGAGAGCGTTGTAAGGCGTGCCTTGAACCTCAATGGTTACGCCGCTCGCACCGTTTTATTTGGGCGAAACGCAACGCTGCCCCGCCTCGCGCACCACATCGGCGACGCGGGCGAATTGCCCGTCGAGCGGGCTGGTCTTGCGCCACACCATGCCAATAGTGCGCGAAGGATGCGGCGCTGGCAGGCGCGCCACCGAAACGGTGGCCGAACGTGTTTCAATCGGCACCGCCATTTCGGGAATGAGGGTCACGCCAATTCCGGCCCCCACCATCTGCACCAGCGTGGAAAGCGAGCTGCCCTCCATCATATTGCGGGCCACCGTGCCCGACAGATTGCAGAAGGACAGCGCCTGATCGCGGAAGCAATGGCCTTCCTCCAGCAGCAGCAGGCGCATTTCCTGCAACATCTCCGGGTTGGGAACAGGCTTGTCGGCATCTTCGGGCGGGCGCACGAGAATAAATTCCTCACTGAAAAGGGGCGTTTCGAACAGTGCCGGTTCCGACACCGGCAACGCCACAATCGCCACATCCAGCCGCCCTTCGAGCAGGTCCTCGATCAGCTTCTGCGTTACCGCCTCACGCGGGCGAAGATCAATGCCGGGAAAACGCAGCGTCAGTTGCTTGATCACATCCGGCAGCAGATAGGGCGCGACCGTCGGGATCACGCCAATGCGCAAGCGACCGGCCAGCGGCGCTTGTGAGGCACGCGCCAGATCACCCAGCTCATCAACGGAGCGCAAGATTTCCTTCACCCGCAGCGCGAATTCCTCCCCGAAGGTTGTCAGTCGGATTTGCCGGGCGCTGCGCTCCACCAGCGATGCGCCGAGCAGGTCTTCCAGTTCCTTGATCTGCACGGAAAGGGCGGGCTGGGAAATGGAACAATCATCCGCCGCCCGGCCAAAATGCCCGAGGCGGGCCAGCGCATCGAAATAGCGAAGGTGCTTCATGGAAATACCAATCATTGGAATAACCTATCGTACCAGTAAGAAAATGCAATTATATTTTATGATTTTTCTTTGTTACGACTCCTTCAACGGCAGCCGGAACCGGCGGGCCGGATGGCGCGTTCTGTCCTTTTGAAGGAGCCTGGAGCGATGCCATGGGCGAGGAACAACAAAGGAGAAAACCGATGAACGAGCATGTGACGAAGACGGGCAAATGTCCCGTCATGCATGGCGCTGTAACCGTGGCCGGGCAGTCCAACACCGACTGGTGGCCGAACGCGCTGAACCTCGACATTCTCCACCAGCACGACACGAAGACGAATCCGCTCAAAGGTTTTGATTATCGCGAAGCCGTGAAGACCCTCAACTATGAGGAGCTGAAGAAGGACCTCAACGCGCTTCTGACCGACAGCCAGGACTGGTGGCCGGCGGACTGGGGTCATTACGGCGGTCTCTTCATCCGCATGGCATGGCACGCCGCCGGTTCCTACCGCATCGCCGATGGTCGCGGCGGCGGCGGCACGGGCAACCAGCGCTTTGCACCGCTCAACTCATGGCCGGATAACGTTTCGCTCGACAAGGCGCGCCGCCTGTTGTGGCCGATCAAGCGCAAGTATGGCAACCGCCTGAGCTGGGCCGATCTCATCATTCTGGCCGGAACCGTTGCCTATGAAAACATGGGCCTCAAGACCTTCGGCTTTGCCTTTGGCCGCGAGGATATCTGGCATCCGGAAAAGGACACCTATTGGGGTGCTGAAAAGGAATGGCTGGCCCCGTCCGACGCCCGCTATGGCGATGTGAACGACCCGAAGACCATGGAAAACCCGCTGGCTGCCGTGCAGATGGGCCTCATCTACGTGAACCCGGAAGGCGTGAACGGCAAGCCCGATCCGCTGAAGACGGCGGCCATGGTGCGCGAAACCTTTGCCCGCATGGCCATGAACGACGAGGAGACGGTGGCACTCACCGCCGGTGGCCACACCGTGGGCAAGACCCATGGCAATGGCGACGCCAAGGCTCTTGGCGCTGACCCGGAATCCGCCGATGTTGAAAATCAGGGCCTTGGCTGGGCGAACCCCAACATGAACGGCAAGGCAAGCCGCGCCGTGACCTCCGGCCTTGAGGGCGCATGGACCACGCATCCGACGCGCTGGGACAACGGCTTCTTTGAAATGCTGTTCGGCCACGAATGGGAGCTGCGCCGCAGCCCGGCGGGTGCCCAGCAGTGGGAGCCGGTTTCGATCAAGGACGAGGACAAGCCGATTGATGCCTCCGATCCGTCGCAGCGTCACAATCCGATGATGACGGATGCCGACATGGCGATGAAGGTGGACCCGATCTACCGTGAAATCTCGTTGAAGTTCCTCAATGATTTCGATACCTTCTCGGATGCCTTTGCCCGTGCCTGGTTCAAGCTGACCCATCGCGACATGGGCCCGAAGGCCCGCTACATCGGCCCCTATGTGCCGGCTGAAGACCTGATCTGGCAGGACCCGGTTCCGGCTGGCCGCACGGATTACGACGTGGCCGCTCTCAAGGCGAAGATTGCCGCCTCCGGTCTCTCGCTTGCCGATATGGTGACAACGGCCTGGGACAGCGCCCGCACCTTCCGCGGTTCGGATATGCGCGGCGGTGCCAATGGCGCACGCATTCGCCTTGCGCCGCAGAAGGATTGGGAAGGCAATGAGCCCGCCCGTCTCGCCCGTGTGCTTTCGGTTCTCGAACCGATTGCGGCTGCGAGCGGAGCCAGCCTTGCTGATGTGATCGTTCTGGCCGGCAATGTCGGCGTCGAGCAGGCCGCCAAGGCGGCGGGCTTCGACATCACCGTGCCGTTTGCGCCGGGCCGGGGTGACGCCACCGCCGAGCAGACGGACGCCGAATCCTTTGCCCCACTGGAGCCGATCCATGACGGTTTCCGCAACTGGCTAAAGAAGGATTACGTCGTCAGCCCCGAAGAACTGCTTCTCGACCGGGCGCAGCTGATGGGCCTGACGGCACCGGAAATGACCGTGCTTCTCGGCGGTCTTCGCGTCATCGGCGCGAACCATGGCGGTGCAAAGCACGGCGTTCTGACGGCGCGCGAAGGGGCGCTCACCACGGACTTCTTCGTGAACCTCACCGACATGGCCAACACCTGGGCCAAGGCGGGCGACCATTATGAAATCCGCGACCGCAAGACGGGTGCCGTGAAGTGGACGGCGAGCCGCGTCGATCTGGTCTTCGGCTCGAACGCCATCCTTCGCGCCTATGCGGAAGTCTACGCCCAGGACGACAGCGCCGAAAAGTTCGTGAATGACTTCACCGCCGCCTGGGTCAAGGTCATGAACGCCGACCGTTTCGACCTCACCTGACCGACAATAAGCCCTGCCTCATTCTCATGGGGCAGGGCATTTCCATCTCAGACTGACGGACACATCCGGCTCATGGGCCGCTGCTTGGTCTTTCGCCTGCATGGCCGCTCGCGCGGCGCGGGCCAGAAAGCCGGATCGCGTCAACCCTTCGGCTTCTGCAAAGGCATCCACTTCCCGCAGCACATCCTCAGGCAGGGTGATGTTGATGCGGACCGCCTTGCGGGCATCCGCCTTCAGCGATACGAGGATCGCCACGCCATCCTTGTGATCAGGGTCAGCCATCACGGCTTCGAGGTTAGAGGGTTCGGGAATAGCCTCTCCATCCTCGACCATGCCTTCGACATGGAGCGCCAGCGCCTCCTCGGCCATACGGCGCGCATCATCAAGATCCGTTCCAGCCGTCACCACGCCCGGAAAATCGGGAAAGGAGACGCCGTAATCACTCTCCGCATCCTTGTGGATCAATCCGATATAATTGCGCATGGCGCTCACCTCAGTTTCAGACCTGATTGTTTCTCGATGCTCTTCAGCGTTCCAAGAGGAATGTCCCGCTTGGGATGAGGCACCGTCACGCGACCCGGTTTAAACGGATGCTTGAATTGGACATGACTGCCTTTGGTGGCAACCTCAGCCCATCCGTCTGCCTTCAGGGCCGAGATAATGTCGCCACTTTTCATGTGTGTATCAATACACACTTTCGACTGTTATGCAACCATCCTGTCAGGGGATGCCCTATCGAGGCATCACGGCCCGGCAAAGACTTTCAGCCGCTCTTCCAGCCGTTCGATGGTGGCCACATCGGCATTGGCGAAGGCAAAGCGCAGATAGTCATCCTGTCCCTCGCCGAAATAGGTGCCGGGGATGGAGACAATACCCGCCTGCCGGGCCAGATGTTCGGCCACCTTTTCCGACGAGACACCCTGAAACGGGTGGCGGATATAGGCAAAATAGGCGCCAATCGCACCGATCTCCCAGCCCTCGACGTTGCCCAGAACCGTCTTCAGCGCCTCCGTTCGGCGGGCGATTTCAGCCCGGTTCTCCATACGCCAGTCGTCAAGCGCGGGCAGAGCCTTGGTCAGGGCCATCTGGGCGGCGCGCGGCGCGCAAATCTGCACATTGTCCATGATCTTGGCGATCTGGCGGATGGTTTCCGCCCCCGCCGTGATCGCCCCCAGCCGATGGCCGGGAATGCAGAAGGATTTCGAGAAGGAGTAAAGCCCGATGAGGTTTTCCTCCCAACCCGGCAGGCTGAACAGGCCGTGCGGTGCGCCATCCCCCGGCAGAAAATCGCGATAGGTTTCATCAAGCAGCAGCCACACACCCTTTTCCCGGCAAAGCGCGAAAATCTCGGCCACCAGTTCGGGCGGATAGACCGCCCCGGTCGGGTTGTTCGGCGTGATGAGCGCCAGCGCCCGGATGCCGGAATGAAGGGCCACCTTCAACGCCGCCACATCCGGCAGAAAGCCGTTTTCAGGATCGCAGGGCGTCAGCTCCACTTTCACGCCCATCATGGACAGCGTCGTCTCATGATTGAAATAGAAGGGGTTGGTAACCAGAACGCTTTCGCCTGCCCCGGCAACCGCCAAGGCCGCCACGATGAAGGCCTGATTGCAGCCAGACGTGATCTGGATGTTTTCGGTGGCGAACCCGGCCCCGTAAAGCCCGGCCACATGGGTGGCATAGGCGGCCCGCAGCGCCGTTTCCCCCTCAATCGGCCCATAGCCGGTGGAGGCGGTGGAGGCCGAGGCCTCGCCCAGCCATTTCAGCATATCGGCATGGGGCGGATAGCCGGGAACGGCCTGCGACAGGTCAATCAGCGCGCCGCGCGATCCATCATAGGCGCGCGCCCAGGCGTGAACCGAAGGGATCGGGGGCGGAGCAAGGCGTTCAACCAGCGGATTATAGCGGGGCATCAGAATTCACTTCCTTCAAAAGCAGGCGTCAGGCGCGGGGCGTGCCGTATTCAACGAGGGCGCGCTCCAGCATATCGACAAAGAAATCAGCGCTTTCCTGCGTGAGGCACAGCGGCGGCTTGATCTTCAGCACGTTGAGGTAATCGCCGGTCGGCTGCATGATGACGCCGAGTTCCAGAAGACGATTGCAGATATCCATCGTCTCTTCCGTGGCCGGTTCCAGCGTGACGCGATCACGCACAAATTCCGCACCAAGATAAAGCCCCATGCCATGCACCGCGCCCAAGAGCGGGAACCGCTGACCGAGCGCTTCGAGCCGCGCCTTCAGGTGATCCCCCACACGGCGCGCATTGCCGTAAAGGTCTTCATCACGGTGAATATCGAGAATGGTAAGGCCCACGGCGCAACTGACCGGGCTGCCCCCCGCCGACGAGAAGAAATAGCCCTCGTTTTCCAGCGCATCGGCAATGGCGCGGGTGGTGATGACCGCGCCCAGCGGATGCCCGCCGCCCATGCCCTTGGCAATGGTGATGATATCGGGAACGACACCCTGCTGTTCCACGCCCCACATGTAATGGCCCATGCGGCCATAGCCCACCTGCACCTCATCGGCGATGCAGATGCCGCCGCGCGCGCGCACCGCCTCATAAACCTTGGCGAGATAGCCGGGCGGCAAGGGCACGCCACCGGCATTGCCATAGACCGGCTCGCAGATGAAGCCGCCGAGCTTTTCGCCCCGCGCTTCGATGGCGTCGATGACCTTCAGCACCTCGCCCGCATAGGCCGCTGTGCTCTCCGGTCCACGATAGGGGCCGCGATAGGTATTGGGCGACAGCACGGGATGCACCCAGCCGGGCCGGGTGGTAAGCGCTGCCGGATTATCGGCAATCGAGGTGGACACGGCATCCGCCCCTACCGTCCAGCCGTGATAGCCTTCAAGCAGGCAGACCATGTTGCGCGCACCCGATGCCGCCCAGGCCAGACGAATGGCAAGGTCGTTGGCTTCCGAGCCGCTGTTGACGAGGAAGACCGTATCAAGCCCCTCCGGGGCCAGTTCCGCCAGCCGCGCCGAGAAGGTGGCGACCACGCCGTAATGAAAGCGGGAATTGGTGTTGAGCCGCGACCACTGCCGCCATACCGCTTCCGCCAGACGCGGATGGCCGTGGCCAACGGTCGACACGTTATTGACCATATCGAGGAAGCTGCGGCCCTCGACATCAAACATATGTTCGCCGCGCCCGCGCTCGATCTGCGGCGGATGGGCATAGTAATTCTTCTGCGTGGCGGCGAAATGCTTGCGCCGCGTCGCCATCAGGTCATCGTTTCGCGGCTTGGGCGCGTCGCAATCAAAGCCCAGAAGCGGGCGCGGGGAGGGGCAGAGATGCGCCCAGGCCGACGCCATCTGGGGCTGCACGAAGGCGGGCGGCACGAGGCCCGCAACGGTGCAAAGCTGAACGGAAAGACGACCATTCGCCCCGACAAAACCGAGCGGCTGGCCCGCCTCAAGCACCTCACCTTCGGCAAGGCCGGTTTCCACTCCGCCCAGATGCAGCGAAAGCGCATCCCCCTGCAGCACAAGGCCGCTTTCGCTGCGGCGCAAGACACCGTTAAACGGGGCAGACACCGCCGCTCCATCTGGCAGCACTAGGCGAACACCCAGTGCGAACGTTTCCGCAGCGTCTGCCGAAAGGCGCTTCACCCGCGTCAGGCAATATTCGCCATAGCGCGTTGCCGCATGGCCGGTGCCAAGCGCCTCCTCCGCCAGAAGGTGTTCTTCCGTGGCGGGAGAAAGGTCGAAAATCTCATCCAGCAGGTCGCTTGTCACATCCAGCGGAACCGGGCGGAAGAGGGCCGGATCGGTCTGGGCAAGAAGCGGTACGGCCGAAATCTCTGGCGCGGCCAAAGGCTTGCCCAGCGCCTCGACAATGGCCGTTTCCATCAGTTCAAACGGCACCGAGGTCGCGACCTCAAGAATGCGGCGCTCATGCTCGGCATTCCCGGCGATATAGTCGTTATCCGGATCAAAGCTTGCCTGATGTTCGGCACTGGCCACCAGAACCAGAGCACGCAGCACAATCAGCGGCCAGAGTGCGGCGATTTCGGCGTCGTTCAGCGGACGAACCGCATGGAAGGCGCGCACCGCGGGCAGAATGATGAAGGGATCGCCATGATGAAGCAAAGCGGAGGCCGTGACGGCCAGTTCGGCCACCAGCCAGCCATGGGTGAGGTCGCCGAAATCAATCACGCCATCGGGGCGGGCATAGGCCGTCACCACATTGTCATCGGTAATGTCGTTGTGGACCGGCTGGATGCGCAGGCTGGCCTTGAGGGGGCCAAGCCGCGCTGAAGCCGCATCCAGAATCCGGGCGAAAAAGGCCTGCCGATCCGCCCCGGCAATTGCGGGCAGAAGACCCCGCACCACCGCTTCGGCAAGGCGCATATCCCATTGAAGTTCGCGCTCCAGACCCGGATGAGTAAAATCCTCAAGCGCTCGCGACAACGAGCCCGCCAGATGACCGAAGGCGGCAACCGTATCCTCTGCCAGATAGCGCCGACGGGTCAGCGGCTCGCCTTCCAGATAGGTGAGCAGGCGGTAACGCAACGCCTGACCGCGAAGCGTCACTTCGCCCAGTTCGCGGCCTTCGAGATCCTTGACCACGCGCGGCAGGCGCACGTCGCACAAGCGTCCGGCCAGCCAGCCAAAGGCAGCGTTCTGGGCCTCAAGCTCCGGCGCGGCATAGGCAGCGGAGGAAAGCTTCAAAACGAAGCGGCCCTGATCCGACGAAATGCGAAAATTGCGATCCTGCTGGCTGCCAAGTTCGATGATCGGCCCTGACAACCCGTAGCGCTCGAAGAGCAGCGTCGCCGCTTCTTCAGCCGAGACATCCGGACGGGGAAGCGAACTGCGGGACAGGAAATCGGACTTCATCGGGCACCCTCGGTATTTTCTATTTTCCTCATGGTTAGAGTATTTGGGGCAGGGGTGTGAAGCGGTTTCTTAGCGCGACGCGGGAATTTAGGCTCGCCTACTGGAAAGCGCCACCGGCTTGTCGCAGACAATACTCATCCGCCAGCGAGACCTTGAGAAGCTCAAGCCCCTAAATGGCCAGCAGTTCCTCCGGATAGAGGTTCTGCGGGGCCTCGCCGTCCGTTCCGGCATAATCGTAGAGTGAGAGGCTCGTCTTGCCGCCGATGTCGAAGGCGGCCTGAACCGAGAAGTCACCGCCGGTGGTGACGGAAAGCTTCCCGCCAGCGGCAAGCTCCGCGCCGATCAGGCTCGTATCTTCACCGGAGACAAGCGAAAGATCGAGTTCGGCAAGGGCGGCGGTGCCGGTGTTGATGGCGCTCGATGTGGTGTTAGAC
>JAIUPA010000039.1 GCA_020161665.1 Pseudomonadota bacterium
CGCGTGTCCGCATCCATGCCCGGCTCAAACCGCTGGTCGCGCTGCCAGTGCTTCGCAAAGTCCTCGCGCGCGGGCCATATCCCGGCACACGAGGCGGCAAGCCAGGCAGCGCCAAGGATTGTGGTTTCCAGGAAGACCGGACGGTCGACGGGCGCGGCCAGAATGTCGGCCAGCCGCTGCATCGTCCAGTCGGAGGCAACCATGCCGCCATCAACGCGAAGAACTGTCTGTCCGTTGTCGCCAGCCCAGTCATGGCGCATGGCTTCCAGGAGGTCGAAGGTCTGGTAGGCAACGCTTTCGAGGGCCGCGCGGGCAAATTCAGCCGGTCCGGTTCCCCGCGTCAGGCCGAAGATCGCGCCGCGTGCTTCTGTGTCCCACCAGGGTGCGCCAAGGCCGGTAAAGGCCGGCACCAGATAGACACGCTGGTTGGGGTCGGCCTCTTCGGCCAGCGCACTGACATCCGACGCGACGCGGATGAAGCCCAGCTCGTCGCGAAGCCATTGCACTGCCGCCCCGGCAATGAAGATCGAGCCTTCCAGCGCGTAGGTCGTTTCACCCTCCAGGCGATAGGCGATGGTCGTCAGCAGCCGGTTGGTGGAGGTCACACGGTCGGGGCCCGTATTCAAAAGGGCAAAGCAACCCGTGCCATAGGTGGATTTCATCATGCCCGGCGCAAAGCAGGCATTGCCGATCATCGCGGCCTGCTGGTCGCCTGCCACGCCGAGGATCGGGATGGCCGCGCCAAACAGCGCCTCGTCGGTGACGCCGAAATCGGCGGCGCAGTCCAGAACCTGCGGCAGCATGATGCGCGGAATATCGAGGATCGACAGCAACGCGTCGTCCCAGTCATTGGTGCCGATATTGTAGATGAGCGTACGCGAGGCGTTGGTGGCGTCGGTGACATGGCGTTTGCCACCCGTCAGTCGCCAGATGAGGAAACTGTCGATGGTGCCGAAGAGAACCTCGCCCTTTTCGGCGCGCGCCCGCAAGCCGTCGACGTTCTGCAGCATCCAGGCAAGCTTGGTGCCGGAGAAATAGGGATCGAGCCGAAGCCCGGTCTTTTCGGTGAAGAGCGGTTCCAGTCCCCTCTGTTTCAGGCTGTCGCAGAGCTGCGCGCCGCGTCGGTCCTGCCAGACAACGGCGCGGTAGAGCGCTTCACCCGTTACCGCGTCCCAGACGACGGTCGTTTCCCGCTGATTGGTGATGCCGATGGCGGAAATGCCGGTTGCGGGAATGCCCGCATCGGCCAACGCCAGTCGGATTGTCTCCAGAACGCTCTGCCAGATGTCTTCGGCATTGTGTTCGACCCAGCCCGATACCGGGAAATACTGCGGAAACTCGCGCTGCCCCCGTCCGACAACCTGCATGCTGCGGTCGAAGACTATGGACCGGGTGGACGTCGTTCCCTGATCTATCGCCAGAATGTAACCGCTCATCAACCGAACTCCCTCACATCATGGTGGAAGCCGGAGCAGCAGGGGGCATCGGTGAAGATACCCGCCAAAGCGCCGCCCCGGCTGTTGTCGTCTTACATCTTACTTCTGCCAGCTCTTGACCAGCTCGTCATAATTGACGGTGATCGGCTTTTCCTTCTCGTTGGCAATCTTCAGCTGCGGCGCAAGGTTGCCCTTCGAAGTGGCATCCTTGTTCCAGTATGCGAGGTCGTGCTCCTCGGCGAGCTTCGGACCGGCATCACCCTGCACGCCAGCCTTCTCGATGCGGGCCAGAACCTTTTCCTGGGCTTCGCAAAGCGAATCCATGGCCGCCTGGGCGGTCTTGGCGCCGGACGATGCATCACCGATGGCCTGCCACCACAGCTGGGCAAGCTTCGGATAGTCCGGAACGTTGGTGCCGGTCGGCGACCACTGAACGCGGGCGGGCGAACGGTAGAACTCGATCAGGCCGCCGAGCTTGGCAGCGCGATCCGTGAAGCTCTTGTGGTGGATCGTGGAGTCACGAATGAAGGTGAGACCCACGTGGCTCTTCTTCACGTCAACCGTCTTCGAGGTGACGAACTGGGCATAGAGCCAGGCCGCCTTGGCGTTCTTGTCCGGCGTCGAGGTCATCAGCGTCCAGGAACCCACATCCTGATAGCCGAGCTTCATGCCGTCCTTCCAGTAAACGCCGTGCGGTGAGGGTGCCACGCGCCACTTCGGCGAGCCATCCTCGTTGACGACCGGCAAGCCGGGCTTGGCCATATCGGCGGTGAAGGCGGTGTACCAGAAGATCTGCTGGGCGATATTGCCCTGTGACGGAACCGGGCCGCTTTCGGAGAAGGTCATGCCCTGAGCTTCCGGCGGGGCATACTTCTTCAGCCATTCGAGATACTTCTCGATGGAGTAGACGGAGGCCGGGCCGTTAGTATCGCCGCCGCGCGCCACGCAAGAACCGACCGGCTGCGACTTGTCGTTGACCTTGATGCCCCATTCGTCGACGGGCAGGCCGTTCGGCAGGCCCTTGTCACCATTGCCCGCCATGGAAAGCCAGGCGTCGGTAAAGCGCCAGCCGAGCGACGGGTCCTTCTTGCCGTAGTCCATATGGCCGAAGACCTTCTTGCCGGCGACATCGCGACCGGTGAAGAATTCGGCAATGTC
>JAIUPA010000040.1 GCA_020161665.1 Pseudomonadota bacterium
ATCGGGCACCGCCTCGATCATACGCATCAATCCAAGGCTAGCCGCAGGTCTAGACATAGATCCTCACATTCAGAGAAGTCGTATGTCCGAAATACCCTGCCCAGCATCAGCAGCGCCAGATGGGGTCTCCTTGCCGCTTACGGTTCGGCTGTCCTGTCTGCCGGAAGGCTTCGATATTGCCGATCGTCGTATCGGCAATATTCTCCAGCGCCTCATGAGTAAAAAAGGCCTGATGACCCGTCACCAGAACATTCGGGAAGGTCAGAAGCCGGGCAAACACATCATCGCGCAAGACCGTGTTGGACAGGTCCTCGAAAAACAGGTCAGCCTCTTCCTCATAGACATCGAGGCCAAGACCACCAATCGTACCATCCTTGAGCCCGGTAATCGCCGCGCGCGCATCGATCACCGCGCCACGGCTAGTGTTGATGATCATCACCCCGCGCTTGAGGAGCGGCAGCGTTTCGGATCGGATCATATGATAGGTGTCGGGCGTCAGCGGACAGTTGAGGCTGAGAACATCCGAACGCCGCATGATCTCTTCGCGGTCGACATAGGTCATGCCCGACGCCAGACATTCCGGGTTCTGCACCAGATCATGGCCGAGCACGGTGCAGCCGAAGCCGCTGGCGATGCGCGCCAGAACCGCCCCGATCTTGCCGGTGCCGACGATGCCGAAGGTTTTGCCATGAAGATCGAAGCCCAAAAGCCCCTCAAGTGCGAAATTGCCTTCACGCACCCGGTTATAGGCCCGGTGAATTTTACGATTGAGCGCCAGAATGATCGCCATCGTATGTTCAGCCACGGCATAAGGCGAATAGGCCGGAACGCGCGCCACGGTCAGACCCAGCGCCTGCGCCGCCACAAGGTCGACATTGTTGAAACCGGCACAGCGCAACGCGATCAGTTTCACGCCAAGCCCGGCCAGTTGTTCCAGCATGGGCCTTGAAAGATCATCATTGACGAAGGCGCAAATGGCGTCCGCTCCGGCAGCCAGGCTCACCGTATCGCTGGAAAGGCGCGCCTCGCAGTAGCGAAGCTCAAGACCGATGTCCTTGCCCCGATCCAGAAAGTGGCGATCATAGGGCTTGGTGCTGTAAACGGTAACGCGCATCGCCACTCCTTGGTTTTCATCAAGGATAGAGTGCCATCATGCTCTGTCACGGTAAAGTGCTGCACCGCAACAGGCCGCCGCCAAGCGCGAGACTAGCCTGCAAGCACCTTTCGGAAACGCGCCAGAACAATGCCAAGGGCTGCCGATGCCATCAGCGCCATGGCCAGCATCTCGCCCGCCACCAGATCAAGCCCGCTGCCGCGATAAAGAACCGATTGCGTGAAGCGCACGAAATGCATGGCCGGGCTGATCGCCGTCATCAGCCCCTGCAGCCAGCCGGGCATGGATTCAAGCGGTGTCATGCCACCGGAAAGAAGGATCATCACGATAATCGTGGGAATGGCCAGAAGGCCGAACTGCCCCATGGAATGGGTGAAGCTCGCCAGCATCAGCCCGAGGCTCGCAACGGAAACCACGTAAAGCGCCGTGCCTGCCGTAAACAGCAGAAGCGAACCGTTGATCGGTACCCCGATCAACATATTGACGACGAAGATCAGGCTGAAGATCGACGAAACAAGAATGACGACCCCATTGGCGAGAATCTTGGAAAAGACAATCTCATGGGGCCTGACCGGCATGACGAGCACATGTTCGATGGTGCCGCGTTCGCGCTCCCGGATCATCGAAGCGCCCGAAAGAATGAGCGTGATGATCGTCACCGAATTCATCAGCTGCATCACGGACGAGAACCATTTCGAGGTAAGGTTCGGGTTGAACTGATTATGGAAGACCACATTGACGAGGCTTGCCTGACCTGATCCGCGCGCGAAATACTTCGTCACCTCATCGGCAATCAGTTGCTGCATGAAGGTGGCACCGTTTCCGGCCAGCGCAATCGCTGTGGCATCGGCCTCGATGGAGAGTGTCGCACGTTTACCCGAGCGCAGATCCCGTTCGAAATTCGGGGGAATGGTGACGGAAAGAACGTAGGCACCATAGGTCAGGCCGTTTTCGGCCACCTTGGCGGAAACCTCATCGGGCGCCTTGAAGAGCGGACCCCGGATGGTCTGGGTGAGGCGCTGCGAAAGCGCACTGTGGTCTTCATCAACGACCACGGTCGAAAGGTTCACGACCTCCGTGGAAATGGCATCGGCCACCACATAGGTCGCCACCGTGAAGACGTAGAAGATCAGGAACATCATGACCTTGTCGCTGCGGATGGATCGCAGCTCCTTGACGGCCAGAAGAAGCGTATTGACAATGGAATTCATGTCTAGCGCTCCTGCTTGCGCAAGGTGAGCGCCGACGCCACCAGATAGGCAACGGCAAAGCCCGCCAGCACCAGAATGTTGAAACGGATATCGTCCCAGCCAAAGCCTTTGACGAAGCTTCCGGCGGATATTTCCTGATACCACGCGCCCGGAAAGACGCTTCCGGCAATTTGCCCCATGGGTTTCAGCGATGAAAAGGGCACGATCAGCCCGGAGAAATTGACCCCTGGAATGATGGTGATGATGGCCGTTGCAAAGACGGCGGCCACTTGTGTCTGCGTAAAGGTCGAAACGAACTGCCCGAGACCCGTCGTCGCCACCACATAGAGCAGCGATGCCAACGCCAGCAGCGCCAGATTGCCGGTAAACGGCACCCCGAACAGAACCCGGCCCAGCACGTATAGCGACCAGAAGCTACCGAAGGCAATGACGATATAGGGCAACTGCTTGCCAATCAGGAATTCGACGCGGGTAATCGGCGTCGAAAGGAAATTGGCAATCGTTCCCGTTTCCTTTTCACGCACGACACCAATGGCGGCCATGATGGCCGGGATCAGCATGAGGATCAGCATCACCACCGAGGGCACAATGGCATTGGCGCTCTTGAAAGCCTGATTGAACAGGAACCGCGTCTCGATGGAGAGCGCCGAAGCGGCGCTGGTCTGGCCAAGCTCGCCTGCCACCTGCGTCCGGAAAGCGGCGAGAACCCCCAGCGCATAACCCCGCGCCGTATCCGCCCTGAAAGGCATCGACCCATCCACCCACATGGCAATTTCCGGCACGCGACCCGCCCTGAGGTCTCGCCCGAAACCGGAGGGAATTTCCATCGCGATGGTCAATTGTCCTCGCCCCATGCGGTTGGCAATATCGTCCGGACTGGTGATCGCGGGCTGTTCGGAAAACTGGCGGATGGAGGTGAATTGCTCCGTCAGGCGGCGGCTTTCCGTCGTCTGGTCCTGATCGTAGACGGCAAACTTGATGTGATCGACATCGAAGGAAATGCCGTAACCAACGGTCATCGCCAGAATGATCGGTCCGAGAAAGGCAAAAAACAGGCGGATCGGGTCTCGAAAAAGCTCCAGCGTCTCACGCCAGCTATAGGCCCAGAGCCTGCCCAGACCCGCATGGGTGCGGTGGCTGGAAGGCTCGGCAACAAAGTCGGCATCGCCATGTTCCGGCTCCGGCATTTCTTCCGATAGCCAGCTAATAAACGCCGCTTCCAGCGATGGTGTCCCCCGCTCGGCCACCAGTTCCGCCGGCGTACCGACCGCCAGAACCCGGCCTGCATGCATAAGCGAGATGCGGTCGCAACGCTCCGCCTCGTTCATGAAATGGGTGGAGATGAAGATCGTCACGCCTTTGTCGCGGGAAAGCGAAATGAGCTTGCGCCAGAAGACGTCACGCGCCACGGGATCAACCCCGGAAGTCGGCTCGTCGAGAATGAGAATGCGGGGTTCATGAATGGTCGCCACGGCAAGCTGCAAACGCTGGCGAATGCCGAGCGGCAGGCTTTCGGGCATCGTCTCGGCAACGTCATCCAGCTCGAATTCACGGAGCACCTCATCGACCCGGTGAAGCGATACCCGGTAAAGGCGGGCATGGAGTTCGAGGTTCTGGCGAACCGTCAGTTCGGTGTAGAGCGAGAAGCTCTGCGACATGTAGCCGATGCCAAGGCGCGCCTGCATGTCGGTATTGGCAAGCTTTTCGCCAAACAGTCGCGTTTCGCCTTCCGTGGGATCAAGAAGGCCGGTCAGCATCTTCATCGTGGTGGTCTTGCCGCACCCGTTCGAGCCGAGAAAGCCGAAAATCTCGCCTTCA
The DNA here is from genome assembly GCA_020161665.1 of Pseudomonadota bacterium. Lineage (GTDB taxonomy): Bacteria > Pseudomonadota > Alphaproteobacteria > Rhizobiales > Rhizobiaceae > Ectorhizobium. The sequence goes on from JAIUPA010000040.1 coordinate 4,144, forward strand.
CCGATCTCGAAGCTCACATCATTGACCGCAACGAAATCGCCGAACCGCTTGGTGAGATGGGTGGCCGAAATGGCCGGGGTCGGTGAGGCCGCCTGCGGTCGCTCCCGCTTTTCAACCGGCTGATGCCCGGCCCGCACATCCTCCGGCAACAGCGCAACAAAGGCTTCCTCAAGCGTAGCAGCCCCTGCCTTTTCCAATAGCTCCGCCGGGCTGCCAGAAGCGATCACCTTGCCGTCATTCATCGCCGCCAGCCAGTCAAAGCGCTCCGCCTCCTCCATATAGGCGGTCGCCACGATCACGCTCATGCCGGGCATGCGCACGCGAATGCGGTCGATCAGTTCCCAGAACTGACGACGCGACAGCGGATCAACGCCGGTCGTCGGCTCATCGAGAATGAGAAGGTCCGGGTCGTGGATCAGCGCGCAGCAAAGCGCCAGCTTCTGCTTCATGCCGCCGGAAAGCTTGCCTGCCGGGCGATCCGGAAAGGGCGCAAGGCCCGTCGCCTCCAGCAGCATCTGAATGCGGGCTGCCCGTTCGCCTGCCCCCTGCCCGAACAGGCGTCCAAAAAAATCGAGGTTCTCGCGCACCGAAAGCGTCGGGTAAAGGTTACGGCCAAGCCCCTGCGGCATGTAGGCGATGCGTGGCGCGATGGCCTTGCGGGCTTTGGCCGAAGACGTATCGGTGTCCAGCACGCTGATGTCACCCGTCTGCTTCTGTCGCACACCGGCGACCAGCGCCAGAAGCGTGGACTTGCCGACGCCATCCGGCCCGATCAGTCCGGTCATGCAGCCTGCGGGAATGGACAGCGATACGTCATCAAGTGATGCAACACGCCCGTAGTGGTGACTGACATGGCGAAGGTCTGCGGCAAAGTTCATGATCCGCCCTTCACTGTGGCAGCTTCACCTGAAGATCGGCAGGCCATGGGGCCGCGGGATCGGTCCGCACAAAGCCGATGCCGCGCACGCCGACCTTCACCCGGTTTTCGAATTTCGAAAGAAGCTCGCGCGGAATGGTCAGCTTGACCCGAAACACCAGTTGCGAACGCTCTTCCTGCGTTTCAACGCTCTTTGGCGTGAATTGCGCTTCCGGGGCGATGAAGGTCACACGCGCCGGGATCACATAGTCACTGGCCGGATCAAGAATGAGGCGCGCTTCGTCGCCGGAGGCAAGCCGCCCCACCACATCCGCACCGAGATAAAGGTTCATGTAGACATCGGTGAGATCAAGCAGGGTCACGACCGGCGTTCCGGCGGCAATCACCTCACCCGGTTCGCGCAGCCGGTATTCAACGCGACCACGAATGGGCGCGCGAATGATCAGATCATCAAGCGCAACACGAACCTGCGCCACCTTGGCTTCCGCCGCCGAAATCAGCGCATCCGTGCTACTGACCTGCGCCTTTGCGGTGGCAAGCGCCGCTTGCGCCACATGAAGGCCGTTACGGGCATCTTCCAGAGAGGCGTCCGAGGCTACCTGCCCGCTATTGAGCTTCACGACACGGTCGTAACTGGTCTGGGCCAGCGACAGCGTGCTTTCCGTCTGCATCACGGCGGCCAGGGCCTGCTCCTTCGCGGCTTTCGCCTGCAAGACCGAGGCCTCGGCACCCAGAAGCTGGGTCTGCATGTCGCGGTCATCGATCCGGGCAATCACGGCATTGGCCTCGACCACATCGCCCTCGTGAACCAGAACCTCGACCAGACGCCCGGCATATTTCCCGGCCACATCAACCGTTTGCGCCTCGATCCGGCCATTGGAATTGGCAAAGCGTGTGTCATCCGTCGTGCCACGAAGGCGATTGACGAGCGTATCAAACAGCGTCTCTGCCCGTAGAGCGGGAGCGGGAAGAGCAAGAGTGGCAACGGCGAGGGTGAGAGAAAGAAGCGTTGCGCAACGGCGAGCAGTCATGGTCATTCCTTGAAAAGGCGATAGATTTTCCGTTCTGCCCTTGGGAGCGGCATCCAGAAAACAGAAGAACCGGACCCGCGAAGCATATTCGCAAGGCCCGGTTCATACTGCGTCCGGCAGTGACCAGAAGTCAACCGGAGATATGTCCTCAAGCATCATGAACGCGATAGATCACCGCGCCATGACAGAAGGTTCAACCAAATTTCAGGAAGAACTTCGAATAGGGCACCTTCAGCGCGCCGACCGCCTTCCTGGCCGCATCTGCATCGCCTGCACGCGCTGCTTTCACGAGCTCGGCAGAGCTGGCTTCCACGGCCTGCAGCAGCGGCTTGTAGGCAGCATCCTCAGCCTCGGCAGCCGGATGGGCGGCAATATCGGCAGCCAGATACGCCAGAACGGCCGCATCCTCGCGCAGCTCACCAAAACCGGCCGCATCGAACCCGCCATAGGTCTTGCCGAGAATCTGCTCCATCTTGGCGTGATAGGCATTCATGCGGTCGGAGAAGCCGATCATGCCGTTGCGCTCATGCAGGGCCGAAATCTCGTCGCGGATCTTTTCAAGCGTTTCATGGGCCTCGGGAAGCTTGGCCGCCGAAACTTCTTCCGCAGCCTTTTCAGCAATGCTGGTTACGGCATCGAGCGTTGTCTTGTACTGGGCATCATCGGCATACTGGGCCGGAACCGGCTTGGCGGCGAGCGCGCTCCACTGCTGCTTGAAGGCGGAGACGGCCTTGCCAGCCTCATCCGGCTTGTTGGCATTGGTCATGAACAGCGCCGAGCGGTAGCTGCCATAGGCGGTGCGCATGTCGCGCTCGAAATCGGCCACTTCTCCGGCGAAGGCCGCCGTGCCGAAAAGCGATGCGATCAGAACAGCCGTGGCCGTGAGTTTACGAGAGATCATATAAAAATCCTTGGGTTGGATGGCGTGTGGTGGGCACAGGCGCACGGGTCTTTCCCATGCGCCTGCGTTCATCCGGAACGGGATCAGTTACGGGCCACGCACCGTTCGAAGGCGGGCAGGTGGTTCTGGTCCGAAGCCGCACTCAGACGCTCGAAGACGGCCTTGATATCGGCATGGCCGTCGGCAGCAGGCATCAGGTTCTTGACGTAGAGATCACGGTTGGCGATCTCAGCCTCAACACCCATCTTGCAGGCTTCGCCGAGGGTTTTCGGAACGGCAGCCTTCATTTCGGCAGAGCCAAGCTGCGTGTTCTTGGGAACGTCCATGCCGTAGCTCTTCATCACATCCGCCAGCATGGACGAATGCATGCGCTCGGACTGGATGATGTTGGCGAAGGGGCGCACGTCGCCAAACTTTGCCATAACGGCATCATAGAAGGCTTCGGCGTGATATTCGTCCTCGAGAGCGCGCACAAGCGCGTCCTGTGCGGGTTTTTCAAGCGTTGCGGCCTGAGCGGCATAGGGGGTTGCAAAAGCCGTGGCGGCAAGGATCAGGGCAGTCAGGGTCTTGTTCATGGCGTGTCTCCTCTTGGTGTTCGCTGAGGAGAGAATAACGCCACATATGAAAAACATCATGTGACATAGATCAATATTACGAACTTCTAATCCTGCATTAAATATCTGTAATATTTATATTTATACCAGATCAATCCACTTCATCCAAAACCCGTTCAGGCGAACCTCGACACCACCCAATAGGCCGCGGAAGCCGAAAGGGCCGTCAAAACCGTGCCCCACAGCATATCAACGATGCTGACACTCAGCGACCAGTTCTTCAAGGTCGCGAGGTTGGTCATGTCATAGGTTCCGTATGCGATGAGACCGAGAAGCGCGCCATTGAGGCAAGCCACGGCAAGGCTGTCCTTCTGCAGGCCCGGCAGGACGGCGAAATAGACGATGCCGGCAATGTAAAACAGGTAAAAAAGCCCTGCCGCCAACATGTTGGGGCGGTCTCGCAATGTCTCGCCAATCTGCGAGCGATAGAAGCCAATGGCAACACGGCTCAGCCAGACGAAATCAAGCCCGAAGAAGACAAGGGCAGCGGAAATATAGGCGATCAACGCAGTCTGCATCGCTTGAACCTCCTCAAATACCCAGAATGGGCTGAACAATGCGCAGGAAGCGGCTGCTGAAGCGCAGCGGCGCATCCGTCACGGCAAGGCAGATACAATCCTCTTCGCTTCCGGCAACGGGCTGGTGCTGCAGATCCTCGTCCGCCTCTTCCAGATCACCCCGGGCAAAGCGACCCTGTTCATCGGAAAAGCTGCCCGCCAGCACCAGCGTCAACTCGCGGCCGCCATGGCTGTGTTCCGGCACCGGGCGACCCGCCGGAATGCGCAGCAGGCGGACCGTGGTTTCCTCATCACGCGTGGGAATCTGCACCTGATAGGCGCCGCGCCCGAGCGGCTTCCACTTCAATGCCTTTGCATCGCCACCGACATAGGAGCGAAGCGGCTCCGGCAGAACGGGACTGGCGACAGGCTTCGAAACGGTCTTTTCGGGGGGCAAGGCAACGCCGGCATCGGAACCGGCAAGGCGCGCCTTCATCGCGTCCCACGATCCGCTCACATCGGCCTCGGCAGGCAGTGCCTCCATCATATCGGCGGCAACGGCTTCGAACTTCGCCAGGCGCTTTCGGCATTCCGGGCAAAGCGAAAGATGGGTGGCAACCGCTAGGCTCCAGCCTTCGGCCAGATCGCCGGTGGCATAGGCGGCGAGAAGCGTATCGCTGACGTGGTGACGGATATTCATCGTCCGCCCTCCATACTCTTGCGCAGCTTGGCAAGTGCCATGCGGATGCGCGATTTGACGGTTCCAAGCGGCAGCCCATATTCGGCTGCCAGTGCACTGTGCGGCACATCGGCAAAGAATGATCGGGAAACCAGTTCACGCTGCTCGTCGGGCAGTTCGTTGAGCGCAGCGCGAAGGCTCTCGGCCTCCTGCAAACCCTGCAGAACGACTTCGGCAGGCTCAATCGTCTCTGGCACGAAGGCCGGGTCGTTTGGATCAAACTCCGGGCGGTTCTGCTTGCGATAGGCGGAAATGAACAGATTGCGGGCGATGGTAAAAATCCACGCCGATGGATTTCCGCGACCAGCGTCAAACAGGCTCGCCTTGTTCCAGACCGCCATCATGGTTTCCTGCATCAGTTCTTCAGCCAGTTGCGGATTTCGGGTTTGCCGCAGCATGTAAGTCTTAACCTTGGGTCCAAAATGCCGGAACAGAACCTCGAAGGCCGCAACATCGCGACGAAGCGCAACGCTTTCCATAAGCCGGGCCAGATCTTCCGGGTTTTCACTCATCACCATTCCACACATGCGCGACGTCACGGCAGGCTTTCTCTTGGCCGCAGGACGCAGCAAGGGAAAGCTCTGAATGGTGCCATAGTGGCATCCGGGCGCCAAATTTGAAACGGTGATTGTCATGCGATGTTCAACGCCGTCTCACACGCCATGGATCAATCGCCAGAAAAAAATTCTTGAGCGCCAATCCACCGGCGATCTGCCTTCGTAGACTTTGACACAACAACGAAGAACGGAGCGCAACATGGACAGCCTGAGCCGGAGAGATACAAGCGTGCCACGCAAGCGTGTGGCGGTGATCGGGTCCGGAATTTCAGGTCTGTCGGCGGCCTGGCTCCTGTCGCGCTCGATGGATGTGACCCTCTATGAGGCGGAAAACCGCCCCGGTGGTCACTCCAACACCGTGGAGGTTGAGGGCGTAAACGGACCGATCCCGGTCGATACCGGCTTCATTGTTTTCAACGACCACACCTATCCGAACCTCGTGGCCCTGTTTAAGCATCTGGGCGTTACTACCCATGCGTCGGACATGTCCTTCGCCGCCTCGCTGGACGATGGACGTTTCGAATATTCCGGCTCGGGTCTTTCCGGTCTTTTGAGCCAGAAAACGAATGCCCTGAAGCCGCGCTTCTGGTCGATGGTTTCGGATATTATCCGCTTCTACAAACAGGCCCCGCTGGCGCTTTCGCGCGCCGATACGGCGACCCTGACGCTTGGCGATTATCTCGCCCGCGAGCGGTACAGCCAGGCCTTCATCGATGACCATCTTCTGCCGATGGGAGCGGCCATCTGGTCCACGACGGCGGGAGACATGCGTTCTTATCCCCTGGAAGCTTTCATCCGCTTCTTTCAAAACCACGGCCTTTTGCTCTTGAAGGACCGCCCGGTCTGGAGAACCGTTCAGGGAGGCAGTCGGGAATATGTCCGCCGAATTCTCGACGATTTCCGGGGGACACACCGCTACGGGGCACCTGTCGTCGCGCTGAACCGCGATGATTTCGGCGTCACCGTGCTGTGCGACAATGGCCACACCGACCGTTTCAATGAGGTGGTGATCGCCACCCACGCCAATCAGGCGCTTGCCATGCTGGCTGAGCCGACATCCGAGGAACAGGCCGTTCTCGGGGCCTTCAGCTACACGCCGAACCTTGCCGTGCTCCACAGCGATCCGCGCCTGATGCCGAAGCGCAAGGCCGCCTGGGCCAGCTGGAACTACATCGGCCGCAAGGGCGAGACGGGTGAGGATGCGCTGTGCGTAACCTACTGGATGAACCGCCTTCAGGGCATCGTCTCGGATGAGCCGCTCTTCGTGACCCTCAACCCGGCCCGTGAGATCGATCCGGCCAAAATCCACCGCACCTTCCAGTACGAACATCCGCTGTTTGACCCCGCCGCCATAGAAGCGCAACGCCAGATCTGGAAGCTGCAGGGGCAGCGCCATACATGGTTCTGTGGCGCACATTTTGGCAGCGGCTTCCACGAAGACGGTCTGCAGGCCGGTCTGGCGGTCGCAGAGCAATTGGGCGGCATCGCCCGCCCCTGGAACGTTGCCAATCCGTCGAGCCGCATTTTCTGTGACGCGTTGAAAGTGGCAGCAGAATGAGCAACGTTTCAGCCTTGTTTGCGGGCGAAGTCGTCCATCACCGGAAAAGACCGAAGGTTCATAGCCTGCGATACAAGGTCTTCTCACTGCTGCTTGACCTCGACGAAGTGGGAAGCCTCGGAAAGAGCCTCAGGCTTTTTGCCCATAATCGTTGGGGCATTTTCAGCTTCCACGATGCCGACCATGGTCCGGGCGTCGAGGGCGGATTGCGCCCATGGATTGAAGCCGAACTGGCCAAGGCGGGAATCGAGAGCGAAGGGCTTAAAATTTCGGCCCTGTGCTACCCCCGGATTCTCGGTTATGTTTTCAATCCGCTGACTGTGTATTTCTGCCGTTCCGGGGACGGCACGTTGCAGGCCATTCTTTATGAGGTCTGCAACACGTTCCACGAGCGCCACGCTTATGTCATTCCGGTGAATGCGAGCGAAGAGAAGGTCGTGCGCCACGAATGCGCCAAGGACATGTATGTCTCGCCTTTCGTGCCCATGGACTGCCGCTACAGTTTTCGCATCCTTCCGCCGGACGAGGAGGTTCAAGTCGCGATCCATGAATCCGACCGCGACGGACCGCTGCTTTATGCATCCTTTGCCGGAAAGCATCAGCCGCTCTCCGACAAGACGCTTTTGAAGGCGCTTTTCGCCTACCCGTTGATGACGCTCAAGATCATGGGGGCCATTCACTGGGAAGCATTGCGCCTGTGGCTGAAGGGCGTCCCGGTTTACCGACACAAGAAGGCCGCCACACCCCTTGCCAGTACCGCCGTTGTGACCGGCAACGTCATGAAAGGAGAACGCACATGAGCCATGCCGAACATTCGACGAATGACCTTTTCATTCGCTCGCAGCCGCTCTGGCAACGCATGATTTGCGGCTGGGCGCGGCGCATCTCTGCCGGTCGCCTGACGCTGGTTTTCCCCGATGGGCAGAAATTCACCGCAACCGGACGCGAGCCGGGACCCTCTGCAACGTTGCGGCTGAATTCCGCTCGTCCCGTGTGGAAGCTCGTCAATGGCGGCAGCCTTGGCTTTGCCGAAGCCTATATGGATGGCGACTGGGAAAGCCCGGAAATTGCCGATCTTCTGGAGCTTGCGCTCGTCAACGAAAACCGCCTGCGCGACGTGATGAAGGCCCCGGTCTTCAGCCGCCTGTTTGCCCGTTTTCGCCATATGCTCCGCCGCAACACCAAAACCGGCAGCCGCCGCAACATCGCCTTCCACTACGATCTGGGCAATGATTTCTATTCAGCCTGGCTCGACCGGACGATGACCTATTCCTCCGCCCTTTACCGGCAGGAGCACCTGTCGCTGGAAGCAGCACAGGACGCCAAATACGACCGGATCATCGATGATCTCGGCATCGGCCCGGACGACCATGTGCTGGAAATCGGCTGCGGCTGGGGCGGCTTTGCCGAACGCGCCATTGCCCGCACCGGCTGCAAGGTAACTGGCTTGACGCTCTCCACCGAACAGGCCCGCTTTGCCATCGACCGGCTGGAAAAGGCAGGACTTCGCGACAAGGCCGACATCCGCCTTGAAGACTACCGCGACGTCAAAGGGCAGTTCAGCAAGATCGTCTCCATCGAAATGTTCGAGGCGGTGGGCGAGGAAAACTGGCCGGTCTACTTCAAGCGCGTGCGCGAATTGCTTGCCCCCGGTGGCAAGGCGATGATCCAGGTGATCACCATTGATGAGGAAACCTTCGACAGTTATCGCCGGGGTGCGGATTTCATCCAGACCTACATTTTCCCCGGCGGCATGTTGCCGTCCGTGACGGCTTTCGAACAGGCCGCCGGAAAAGCCGAGCTGAGCGTCAGCGACCGCCTGCGGTTCGGGCGCGACTATGAACGCACGCTTCTGGATTGGGATCGCGCCTTCATCACCAACTGGTCGCGCATTCGCCCGCTGGGCTTTGACGACCGCTTCCACCGCATGTGGCGCTATTACCTGCATTATTGCGCGGCTGGCTTCCGCACCGGACGCCTTGATGTCGTCCAGTTCACGCTGGAAAAGGCCTGACGATTACCCCTGACGCAGCATGCGCTGCGTCAGGGCAAAAAACAGCGGATAGGGCAAAAGCCGAAGCAACTTCAGGGCAAAGACCATCCGCTTCGGAAAGGCAATTTCAAAACGGCCCTTTTTCAATCCGGCAACGATGCGCTCCGCCGCGTTCTCGGCGCTGATCATGAACGGCATCGGGAAGTCATTGGCCGCCGTCAGCGGCGTTTCCACAAAACCCGGATTGATGACGCTGACATGAATGCCGTGACGCACCAGTTCAGGATGAATAGCCTCGGCGAGCGTGATCAGCGCCGACTTCGTTGCGCCGTAAGCACCACCACCGGGGAGCCCCGCATAGCCGGACACCGAGCCGACAAGGGAAATCTGCCCGCCGCCATCGGCCCGCATCAACGGCACCAGCGCCTCAAGGCAGTGCGCCGTTCCCATGAGGTTGAGATCGACCATCTGGCGCATCGCCTTCGCGTCAAAGCGGCTTGGCGTATCGCGCTGATAGGTTCCCGCCGCCTGAACGACCAGCGCAATCGACCCAAGCGCGGAGCGAACCTCACCCGTCACCCGATGCACGGCATCGCGGTCGCAAATGTCCAGCGGAAAGGCCAGAATCTGGCCCTCGGCCTCGCGGCTTAGCGCCTCCAGCACTTCGCGCCGGCGCGCACTGACCGCGACCCGGTAGCCGTCTTTGACAAGCCGAAGCGCCAAGGCCCGCCCGATGCCGGAACTGGCCCCGATGATCCACGCGGTTTTCGCGGCATTCTTTGGGGAATACGCCATAGCAAGCCTCCTTAATCGAGAATGACAGCGGTGCCCTTGGCACCGTCATTGCGCACCCAACTGAGTTTATTCGGGCCGGTGCTTTTGAGCGTGAAACAGAAGGTGCGGCCCTGATACCAGCTGGGCCATTTCTGGCAGAGGCGCTTGCCATCCACCCACCAGCGTCCCTCTTCCTTCGGAGCAAACATGCTCGCCATCGAGAAGCCGGTAAGATCACCGGCCACGACGCCGTTCGAGCGATATTTGAGTGGCAGCTGGATGCCGAGCGGCGTGTTCAACCGAACCGTCTTGCCGCCGATCAGCGTATTGATATCCGGCCCTTCCAGATCCCGCCCATGGGCCGTCGAAAGACCAATCATAAAAGCTGCAAAAGAAAGCACCGTCATACGAGCGCGCATCAAAACCGACCTCCCATCTGGTGAAAGAACGTGTCTGATGCTTAACGCCCGAGATCGGGTTTTGGATCAAATAAACTTGGCGAAACGCCTCAGGAGCGCAGGCCGGGCGCTTCCTGCCCGGTGCGTTCGACATATTCCGTATAGCCGCCGCCATACTGGTGGATGCCGTCCGGCGTCAGTTCCAGCACGCGGTTGGAAAGGGCGGCCAGAAAATGACGGTCGTGCGAAACGAACAGCATCGTGCCTTCATAGGCCGAAAGCGCCTTGATCAGCATCTGCTTCGTATCGAGATCAAGGTGGTTGGTCGGCTCGTCCAGCACAAGGAAGTTCGGCGGATCAAACAGCATGGCCGCCATCACAAGCCGCGCCTTCTCGCCGCCGGAAAGCACCCGGCAGCGCTTTTCGACATCATCGCCCGAAAAGCCGAAACAGCCCGAAAGCGCGCGAAGCGGTGCCTGCCCGGCCCGGGGAAAGCGCTCTTCCAGCCATTGCAGGATGGTGAGTTCGCCGTCGAGCAGATCCATCGAATGCTGTGCAAAATAGCCAAGCTTCACGCTGGCCCCGAGATTGACCGTGCCCTTGTCCGGCTGGCTGGCGCCGGTGGCAAGCTTCAGAAGTGTCGACTTCCCGGCCCCGTTCACCCCCAGAATGCACCAGCGCTCGCGCCGCCGCACCATGAAGTCCAGCCCGTCATAGATCGTGCGGCTGCCATAGGCCTTGTGGACGCCCTTGAGGTTGACGACATCCTCGCCCGAACGCGGCGCGGGCAGGAAATCGAAGGCCACCGTCTGACGGCGACGCGGCGGCTCGATGCGGTCGATCTTGTCGAGCTTCTTGACGCGGCTCTGCACCTGCGCGGCATGAGAGGCGCGGGCCTTGAAGCGTTCGATAAACTTGATTTCCTTCGCAAGCATCGCCTGCTGGCGCTCGAACTGCGCCTGCTGCTGACGCTCGTTTTGCGCCCGCTGCTCCTCGTAAAACGCATAATCGCCCGAATAGGAGTTGAGAGAGCCGCCATCGATTTCGATGATCTTGCCGATGATGCGGTTCATGAACTCGCGGTCATGCGAGGTCATCAAAAGCGCCCCGTCATAGCCTTTCAGGAACGACTCCAGCCAGATCAGGCTTTCGAGATCGAGATGGTTGCTCGGTTCGTCGAGCAGCATCACATCGGGACGCATGAGCAGGATGCGGGCCAGCGCCACGCGCATCTTCCAGCCGCCCGAAAGCTTGCCGACATCGCCGTCCATCATCTCCTGGCTGAAGGAGAGGCCAGCCAGCACTTCGCGCGCCCGGCCTTCCAGCGCATAGCCGTCCAGTTCCTCGTAGCGCGACTGCACCTCGCCATAACGCTCGATCAGGGCATCCATCTCGTCCATGCGGTCGGGATCGGACATCGCCGCTTCCAGCGAACGTAATTCCGCCGCCACTTCGCTGACGGGGCCTGCCCCTTCCATCACCTCGGCTACGGCGCTCATGCCGGACATTTCGCCGACATCCTGATTGAAGTAGCCGATGGTCACGCCCTTATCGACGGAGACCTGACCTTCATCGGGCAGCTCCTCGCCGGTGATCATGCGAAAAAGCGTCGTCTTGCCCGCGCCATTCGGCCCGACGAGGCCGATCTTCTCGCCCCGGTTCAACGCCGCCGACGCTTCAATGAACAGGATGCGGTGGCTGGCGGACTTGCTGATGTTCTCGATGCGGATCATGGACGGCGGCCTTGTGAAAACGAAGGCTCCCTATGCCATGCCCGACCTTCCGTGTCACCCATCGCAGCAAGGTTACTGAGCTGACATGGGAGTGACCGATGGAAGAATGCGATCTCTGATTAGTACCCATTTTCGGGAAGATATGGCTATGAGCGAGAGACTGCCACCAAGGCACCCAGAATTCCAGGAAATCAGGGGGCAGGTCACGCTCGATCTCCCATCATCTTTACGTTTGGCCCGGTATTCGCCGACGATAGAATTCGACGGAACTTATGGATGAATGTGCTATCTTTCTCGTGGCTTGCAGGGAAAATCTGCATCCAGCTTCGTTTTCCCTGTTGCATTTGAAAAAGGCTTGGGCCATATAGCCCCCCGTCAGCGCAACGCGCCGACCTGCGGTTCAGCATTCTACCCCGAACCGGCAGTTGATGAGCGGGTGTAGCTCAGGGGTAGAGCACAACCTTGCCAAGG